>LNFB01000095.1 GCA_001464385.1 Deltaproteobacteria bacterium Ga0077550
GCGCGCGCCGAACCGCCGGCACCGCCCGCCCGCGGACCCCGTGCCCCGTCGCGCATGCCGTCGCCGGCGCCGCGCAGGGAGAGCAGCATGGTGCCGTGGATCGTGGCCGTCGTGCTGCTCGCGGCCGGCAGCGGCGCGTACTACTGGCTCGTCGTGCTGGGCAACCTCTCGCGCTTCACGAGCTAGCGAGCCTGGGGCGCGGCGCGGCCGCAGGTCCGCTCAAGGGCCGCCCGGTGTCCGCCGATGGTACCCACCGTGGACACCGTCTCG
Organism: Deltaproteobacteria bacterium Ga0077550; assembly: GCA_001464385.1. Lineage (GTDB taxonomy): Bacteria > Myxococcota_A > Polyangia > Nannocystales > Nannocystaceae > Xiheibacterium > Xiheibacterium aquaticum. The sequence continues at coordinate 271 of LNFB01000095.1, forward strand.
CAGAATTCGTCCGCCGTGAACGCGCCCGCGGGCGCCGATGACCTCGGGCTGGTCGACGACGCCCACTGGAGCCTCGAGGAGCTGGCGTCGATGTCGTCGCTGCGCGGCTCGGGGCGCGTGCTGACGCTGCGCGTGGGCCACGGCGCCGACGCGGTCGATCGCTGCCTGCGGCAGGCCGGCTATCGCGTGGGCCGGCTCGCGGTGACGCGCGAGAGCTCGCACCTCCCCCAGGCCGCCGCGTCGTTCCTGCCCGACGCGATCTACGTGACGCTCGACGATCCGATCGACGCGTGCATCGACGCCCTCGAGGCCCTCGCCTGCGACCCGCGAACGTCGGATCTCCCGATCGTCGCGCTGCTGCCCCGCGAGATCCCGGACGGCGTGATCGAAGAGGCCTACGCGCGCTCGGGCTGCGACTTCCTGCGCCTCGGGGGCAGCCACGTCGAGCTCCTCGCGCGCACGCACCTGCTCGTGCGGCTGTCGACCCGCGCCCTCGGCCTCGGCACCCGACCGCTGGGCCCGCCCGAGCGCCCCGAGGCGGCCAACGACGAGGCCGCGGGGACGCGCCTCGATCTCCGCGACGGCGCGACCGGGGTCTACTCGGTCATGTACTTCCGCCATCGCCTGCAGCAGGAGGTCGCCCGCGCCCACCGCTACCAGCGGCCGCTGACGCTGCTCGCCGTGCGATGCCCGGCGGCCCTGCGCGACGACGCCGCGTCACGACTCGCGTCGGTGCTCGCAGACGCGTGCCGCAACGTCGATCTCGTCGCGCGCATCGAGCCCGATCTCTTCGCGGTGCTGCTGCCGGAGACCGTCCTCGAGCGCGGCGGACCCGTGGTCGATCGCATCCTCTCCGAGGCCGCAGCCGCGGGGATGCCCTGCCGCATCGGCACCGCTGGACTCGGGGCGCCGGGCGACGACGCGGCGTACTCGGCGGGCTCGCTCCTGCGACTCGCGTGCGGCCGCGCGGACGAGTGACGGCCGCCTCACCCGCGGTCACTCCGGCGAGCGCAGGCCATCGCCTCGCCCGTCGCGTCCGAGACGCGACGGGCGGTGCCGGTGCTGCTGCCAACCGCGGTGGCGCCATGGCCCGCATCGCGCGTGCTCGCAACACGCGTCGCCGTCCCCCTGCCGCGCCCCCTCCGATCCACAGTACCCTCCCCCCCATGCTCCAAGCCCTCCTGGGCCACGCCCCCCACGTCGATCCCCGCGCCTACGTCCATCCCCGCGCGGTGCTGATCGGCCAGGTGACGATCGGCCCCGAGTCGAGCATCTGGCCGTGCGCGACCCTGCGCGGCGACGACGGGCCGATCGTCATCGGCGCGGGCACCTCGGTGCAGGACGGCGCGGTGATCCACATGACCGCGGGCCGATCGACGACGACGCTCGGCGATCGCGTGACGGTCGGTCACAACGCGCTCGTCCACGGGTGCACGGTGCACGACGAGAGCATCATCGGGATGGGCGCCATCCTGCTCGACAACGCGGTCGTCGAGTCGCACTGCATCGTCGGCGCGGGCACGCTGGTGCCGCCGGGCAAGCGCGTGCCGGCGGGCAGCGTGGTGGTCGGCAACCCGATGCGTGTGATCCGGCAGTGCACCGCCGAGGATCTCGAGTTCATCGCGTTCTCGTGGCGCTCGTACGTCGAGCGGGCCGCCCAGTACGCGGCCGAGGAGCGACGGGAGCCCAGCGGGCCGTGAGCGACGCGCCCCAGCGCCGCTGGCGGTTCTTCGTCGATCGTGGCGGCACGTTCACCGACTGCCTCGCGCTCGCCCCGGGCGGCGGGGCGCCGCGCCTGCTCAAGCTGCTGTCGGGGGACCGCGCGCCGCTGGACGCGATCCGGACGGTGCTGGGCCTCGCCGCGGACGCGCCGATCCCCCCGGTCGAGCTGCGGCTCGGCACCACCGTGGCGACCAACGCCCTGCTCGAGCGACGCGGCCGCCCCTCGGTGCTCGCGGTCACCCGCGGCTTCGCCGATCTGCTACGCATCGGCGATCAGAGCCGGCCCGAGATCTTCGCCCGCACGATCCACACGCCGCCCGTGCTGCACGACGACGTCGTCGAGCTCGACGCGCGGGCCGACCCGAGCGGCCGCGTCCTCGCGCGGCCCGATCCTGAGGCGCTGCGCGTGGACCTCGAGCGCGCCCGCGCCCGCGGCCCCGACAGCATCGCCGTCGTCGTGCTCGGCGGCTACGCGGCGCCCGAGCTCGAGCGCGAGATCGCCGAGGTCGCCCGCGTCGCGGGCTTCCGCCACGTGGTGTGCAGCCACGAGGTCGGCGCCCAGGTCGGCCTGCTCTCGCGGGGCGACACGGCGATGCTCGACGCGTACACCTCGCCGCTCGTCGCCGACTACCTCGCGGGCCTGGTGCGCGAGCTGCCGGGCAGCGACGTGCGGGTCATGCAGTCGTCGGGCGGGCTCGCGGACGCGTCGCGCGTGCGCGGCCGCGACGTGATCCTCTCGGGGCCGGCCGGCGGCGTGCTCGCGGTCGTCGAGCTCGCGACGGCCTGGGGCCTCGCCGGCGCGATCGGCCTCGACATGGGCGGCACCTCCACCGACGTGTGCCGCGTCGACGCGGGCGAGCCCGAGCGCACCTGGGAGACGCGCACCGCCGGCGTGCGCATCCGCGTGCCGATGCTCGCGGTGCACACCGTCGCGGCCGGGGGCGGATCGATCTGCGACGCCGTCGACGGGCGCCTGCAGGTCGGGCCGCGGAGCACCGGCGCCGATCCGGGGCCGCTGTGCTACGGCGCGCACCCAGGCGGGCCGCTCGCGCTCACCGACATGAACCTGGTGCTCGGGCGCATCGTCGGCGATCGCTTCCCGATCGGCCTGCACCGCGCGCCGGTCGATGCTGCGGTCTCCGCCCTGCGCACCGCCATCGCCGACCCGGCCCTCGACACCGACGCCGCCCTCGCCGACGGGTTCTTCCGCGTGGCCGTGCACGCGATGGCGGAGGCGATCCGGCGCGTGACCATCGCGCGCGGCCACGACGTCCGCGACGACGCGCTCGTGATCTTCGGCGGCGCTGGGGGTCAGCACGCCTGCGCGATCGCCCGCGAGCTCGGCATCGGCCGCGTCCTCGTGCCCGCCCTCGCCGGCGTGCTCTCGGCGTGGGGCATCGGGCAGGCGCCGCTGCGATGGACCGGCCACCGCGACCTCGGCGGCGCGGCGCTGGCCGACGCCGCGATCGAGCGAGCGCACGCACTCGTCGCGGAGCTCGTCGTCGAGGGCCGCGCGGCGCTGACCGATCCCTCCGAGCCCGAGGTGCGGGCGTGGATCGAGCTGCGCTTCGTGGGCACCGAGGGCGCGCTCGTGCTGCCGCTGCAGCCGGACGCCGAGGCCCTCGCCGCGGCCTTCCTCGCCGCCCACCTCGCCGAGTTCGGCTGGGTCCGCGAGCGCGGGGCCATCGAATGCGTGGCCGTGCGCGTGCAGCTCGATCAACGCGGGGAAACGATGCGCCTGCCAGCCCCCGCACGGTGCGGCGCTCCGACGCCGCGACGCCAGGCCCGGCTGTACTGCGAGGGACGCTGGCACGACGTGCCGGTGTTCGACCGCGAGGCGCTGGGCACCGACGCGTCGCTCGTCGGACCCGCGCTCGTGCTCGACGACGCGGGCACCTTCGTGCTCGAGCCGGGCTGGCGCGCGGAGCTCGGCGAGGACGGCACGCTCGTCGCCCACGACGGGCGCCCGGCCCAGGCCCAGCACGGCCCGACCACGCGAGATCCGGTGACGCTCGAGATCTTCGCGCATCGCTTCATGGCCATCGCCGAGCAGATGGGCACGGTCCTGCGCCGCACCGCGTGCTCGACCAACATCCGCGAGCGCCTCGACTTCTCGTGCGCGGTGTTCGATCGCGACGCCAACCTCGTCGCGAACGCGCCGCACCTGCCGGTGCACCTCGGCGCCATGGGCGAGTCGGTCGCCGCGGTCGCCCGCGCGCACCCCGATCCCGCCGAGGGCGACGTGTTCGCGACCAACGACCCCGCCGCCGGCGGCTCGCACCTGCCCGACATCACCGTCGTCACGCCCGTGTTCGTCGGGGGCGCGCTGTGGTTCTGGGTCGCGAGCCGGGGCCACCACGCGGACGTCGGCGGCATCACCCCGGGCTCGATGCCGCCGTTCGCGACCCGACTCGACGAGGAGGGCGTCGTGCTGCGGGCGACGCCGATCGTCCGCAGCGGCGCGCTGCTCGAGGCCGAGCTCCGCGCAGCGCTGGGCGCCGGACCCCATCCGGCGCGCCGCCCCGACGAGAACGTCGCGGATCTGCGGGCGCAGATCGCCGCGAACCGCAGCGGCGAGCGGGCGCTGCACGCCCTCGTCGCCGCCCAGGGTCTGCCGCGCGTGCAGGCCTACATGGGGCACGTGCTCGATCAGGCGGAGCTCGCCGTCTCCACGGCGCTGTCGCGACTGCCCCGCGGCGCGCACCGCTTCGCGGACACCTCCGACGACGGCGTGCGCATCGAGGTCGCCGTCGACGTCGGGGACGGCACGATCGCGATCGACTTCACCGGCACCGCGCCCGCGCAGCCGAACAATCTGAACGCGCCGCGGGCGGTGACGGTCGCCGCGGTCCTGTACGTGCTGCGGACGCTGGTCGGCGCGCCGATTCCACTCAACCGCGGGTGCCTGCGGCCCGTCACGCTGCACATCCCCGAGGGCTCGCTGCTCGACCCCGGCCCCACCCACGCGGTCGCGGCCGGCAACGTCGAGACCTCGCAACGCGTGGTCGACGTCCTGTTCGCCGCCCTGGGCCTGAAGGCCGCCAGTCAGGGCACGATGAACAACCTCACCTTCGGCGACGCGCGGTTCGGCTACTACGAGACGATCGGCGGCGGCGAAGGGGCGAGCCACGACGGCGATGGTCACGACGGCGTGCACACGCACATGACCAACACGCGCATCACCGATGCCGAGGTGCTCGAGGCGCGGTTCCCGGTGCGGGTGCACCGCTTCGCGCTGCGACCCGAGGCCGGCGGCGCTGGCCGCCACCGCGGTGGGCGCGGGCTCGTCCGCGACCTCGAGTTCCTCGCGCCGCTCGAGGTGGCGATGATCTCGGATCGCCGCATCTGCGCGCCGTTCGGCCTGCGAGGCGGCGCGCCGGGCTCGCCCGGACGCAACCGGCTGGACGACGTGGCGCAGCCGGGCCGCTTCGCGGCGCAGGTGGTCGCGGGCAGCCGATTGGTGATCGAGACCCCCGGCGGCGGCGGCTACGGCGAGCACGACGGCGATCCGTGATCCGCGTCGCCGCCGCGCGGGCCCGCGGCCACGGCCGCGCTATCATCCCCCCGGTGTCCGAGCGCCCGCGCCGATCGACGACGCTGATGCGGGTCGTGCCGGTCCTCAAGACCCGGTGGTTCCTCGGCGGCTTCGCCGTGACCGCGGTCGTGGTTGCCGTGCTCGTCGGCCAGGAGATGCCGCAGGCCAGCCAGCTCAGCTTCGCGGTCGCGGCCTCCGGGCCGCCCAACCCGGTCCGGGTCGTGCTCGACCGCTGGGGTGGCCGAGCGTTCGCCGGCATCGACGACGCCAACTCCCTGCGCTCCGGGGTGGTCGAGCGCAACGGCTACGCGTACGTCGACATCCCCGAGTTCGTGGGCGACGCCGACGAGTGGCGTACCCTCGTCGACTGCGTCGCGGTTCAGTTCGCACCGTTCGCGGTCGACGTCGGCGACGAGCGCCCAGCCCAGGGCGAGTACATCCGCGCGATGGTCGGGGGCCCGTCGGTCGACTTCGGCTTCGACGAGTCGGTCCACGGCATCGCGCCGTGGACCGGCCGCGCCGAGCGCAACGCGGTCGCGTTCGTCTTCCAGCGCTCGGACTGGGAGCCCGAGCACCTGTGCGAGATCGCGGCCCACGAGATCGGCCACGCGCTCGGGCTCGACCACTCGCGCAACTGCAGCGACATCATGAGCTACGAGTGGTGCGGCCCCAAGGCGTTCGTCGACGCGGTCGCGCCGTGCGGCGAGTGGGAGGACCGGGCGTGCGGCAACGGGCGCGCGCGACAGAACGCCTACGCCGATCTCATGCTGCGGATCGGCGCGCGCGACGACGGCAGCAGGCGCGAGGCGTGGCGCAAGCGGGACCTGCGGGACCTGGTGCCCCGCGCGCGGCGGTGGGTCGGGGACGCCCTCGGACGCATCCGGGCGCGGACCTGGGCGTGGTGACCGGGGCCGCCTTGGGGGGTCGCCCCCGCGCTGCACGCCGGCCCGCACCCTGCTAAGGTCCGCCCAAGCCCATGCTGGAAGCACTCATTCCATACATCACGGCGCCGGAGAAGACCCTCGTCGAGGATCTCCCGCTGATCGGCCCGTTGAAGCTCCAGGTCTTCGGGCCGCTCGTCGCCGTCGGCGTCATCTTGGGGTGGAAGCAGTGCCTCAAGTACGCGCGCGACCGCGACATGGACGAGGATTTCTTCCGCGACTACCTGTTCTGGATGCTGGTGTTCGCGTTCGTGATCTCGCACTGGGTCTCGGTGCTGTTCTACTTCCCGCATCAGGTCGAAGAGAACCCGATGGTCCTGTTCGCGATCTGGAACGGCCTGTCGAGCGTCGGCGGCTTCTTCGGGGCGTTCATCGGCATGATGTACTACCTCAAGAAGCACAAGCAGCCGGTGATCGTGTACGCCGACGCGACGATCTACGGACTCCTCGTGGGCTGGTGCTTCGGTCGCGCGGGCTGCTCGCTCGTCCACGATCACCCCGGCGGCGTCGTGCCCGAGGGGACGTTCATGGCGGTGGGCCCGTGGCCCGACGGCACGTGGCGTTACGACCTCGGCCTCATCGAGCTGATGTTCGCGGTGACGCTGTGCTCGCTCATCTACTTCGTCGGCAAGCCGCTGAAGCGGCAGCCGGGCTGGCTGGTCGGCACCGTGGTGATGGCCTACGCGCCGTTCCGCTTCTTCCTCGACTTCCTGCGCGCGGACAAGGGCGCCAAGAACGTCATCGCCACGCCCGACGAGCGCTACATCGGGCTGACGCCGGCCCAGTGGTTCTGCATCCTGTTCCTGCTCGCCGGGATGTACCTGGTGTTCTTCCGCAAGCCCAAGCCCGAGGACCGCAACTACAAGCGGCGCAGCGACCGGGAGCGCGAGGCCGCGCCGAAGGACGCGACCGCCGGACGCCCGACGGAACCCGACGGACCGGCCGCCTCGGCGGACTGATCCCGCGCACGATCGCGCGGGATGCCGATGCGAGGGCCTACAGCGGCCTGTGCGTCGATCTGCGCACCTGCTGCAACCAGGGGAACATCGCCCCGTCTCCCATGCCGAGGCGGACAACGGATCGGCGGACTCGAGCGCACCGTTGGTGGGGCGCGCGCCGCCGATCCGAGATCGCACCCGCCCGAGGATTCGCCCCCATGCAACGCATCACGCTCGCCCTCACCCTGCTCGCCCTGGCCGTCTCCCCGGCCGCATGTTCGAAGAAGGACAAGCAGTCCAAGAACCCCGACGACGCCGCCGAGAGCGACAAGGATCCGCTCGAAGAGCTGAAGGGAATCCCGGTCGCGATCCAGGGCGAGGTCGACATGGTCCTGCAGCCGATCAACGACGTCGACGTCGTCATCGAGCAGATCTCGTCGATGCCGGGTCGCCTCAGCATCGACGCGAAGGGCCTCACCGCGATGGCCTCGGCGTCGCTCAAGGACGGCACCGTCGCCGTCAACCTCGACATCTCCGCCGAGGCGAAGGCCGAGGTCGAGGCGCTGCTCAACACGGTCAAGGGCATCGGCATCGGCCTCAAGGAGCTGCCCAACCGCGTGCCGGTCGCCGCGAAGAACATCGTCGGTCACGGCGCGAAGGCGGCGGCGCTCGTCGCCAAGCTCACCGCGAAGTACCAGGCCAAGCTGTCCTCGCCCTTCACCAAGGCCGAGGAGAAGCTGAAGATCCAGGGCGAGCTCGACATCGTCGTCAAGCTCGACGCGGACATCAAGGCCACCGTCGGCACCGCGAAGGAGACCGTGATGGGTCTGCCGAGCAAGGGCACCGAGGCGCTGGCGAAGATCACCGCGGCCTTCGCCGCGGGCTGATCCAGGACGACGAGGGCGGCCGTCACCGGCCGCCGACGATGTGCGCGGCTCGCCCCTCCCGGCGGGCCGCGGTCGTTTCCAGGCTGGGCAATTCGCCCAGCGGGCGAGGGCGGCGTCGCCGGCGACCCTGCCGCGGCGCGCTGCGACACACCTGCGCGCGGGCCTCCCTTGTGCGCACCCGTCCGGCGGAGTAACCAGAGATCCGTGACCGGCACCGCGATCCCCCGTCGCCTCGCCCTCGTCGCCCTGACCGGCGCGCTCGTGCCCGCGGTGGCGTCCGCGAGCAACATGACGCACCCGCGGACGCCCGTGACGTGGGAAGGCACGCCGTGCCTGACCCTGCACGATCGATCGGAAGATCCGATCTTCCACCTCGAGTACGGCATCCCGTTCGAGGACCTCGAGGTCACGCCCGACGAGGTGCCCGGCAGCCGCCGCCACCAGTTCATCGCCTACTGTCGACCGCACCACCCGCAGGACTTCCTGCCGACCTGGATCACCCAGGCCGACGTCGACGCGGCGGTCGCCGCGGAGCTCGTCGGCCCGGGCGTCGTCGACGCGACGGACATCCTCGAGCTGAGCGAGCACTGGGCCGACTGCTGGTTCCGCATCAATGGCGACGACGAGCGCCGGCCGATCTCGGACGCGATGGCGGACGCGGGCGTCGACTGGGACACCTCCGCGGTGCCGGCGGGCGTCTACACCCTGAACGGGTACACCTACGAGCCGGTGTTCAACATCTGGACCCTGCGCCCCGGCGTCGTGAAGATCCACGACGGCGATCCCCACGCGGTCGGGCCCGCCGCGGCGATCAGCACCGGCGAGCTCACGCCCTACCGCGACGACGAGGTGATGATCGAGGGCTGCGCCCACGCGCTGCCCGGCGCGACGTTCACCGCCTACTGGGCGGTGACGCCCATGCCCGACGTCGAGCCCGAGTGGATCGAGTACGTCGTCGACCAGGAGCTCCCCGGCGAGGAGTTCGCGTTCGCCTTCACACCGCCCGAGCCCCTGTGGGGGGAGTCCGGCCTGATCCGCGTCGACGTGTCCGACCCCGAGGGGCGCACGTACACCACGTACCAGGCCGACAACCTGCTGGTGATCAACTCCGACAACCCCGACTCCTGCGAGCAGGGCGGCAGCTTCATCGGCAGCCCCTGCGGCGGGACCTCCGGCGCCGGCGACTCGACCGGCGACAGCGAGGGCGGCACGGCGGCCGGCACCGCGGACAGCGGCAGCGGCGAGTCGGGCGACCTCACCGATGGCGAGGCCACCGGGAACTCCGGCCAGACCGGCGACGACGGCGGCGCGCCCAAGGGCTGTGCCTGCGCCGCGGCACCGGGTGCAGGCGGCCCGTGGCTCTTGGGCATCGTCGTCCCGCTGCTGCGCCGACGTCGTCGCGCGCGCTGACGTCCCGCCCCCTGGTTCCAGGGGACTACGCGGGGACGAGGTTCGTGATCTCGACGCACCACTGATCGAGCACGCCGCCGTCGCCCGCGGCCTGATCGAGGATGCTCAGCTCCCAGGTGCCGTTGCCCGATCCCGCGACGCCGACGTACGCGTCGAGGTTGCCGAGCGGGATCAGATCGCCGGAGAACGCCGGCACGCCGCACACGGGGAGCGCCACGGCGTCCTCGTCGAAGGTCGCGTCGAAGTCGTCGGCCGATCCGCACTGGGCGTCGGCGAGGTTGACCGTCAGGTTCGGCTGCACGTAGCGCACGTCGAACTGCAGGTCGCCGATCCACGTGTGCGTGCCGGCGACCGAGACATCGACGTCGGTGACGGCGCCGACCAACCCCGCCACCGCGATGTTGCTGACCGTGAGGGTGCCGGTGGCCGGCCCGAGGGGCAGCGCCGGGACCGCGCAGAACACCGAGGTCGCCGCGCTGAAGCAGCCCGCGGGGCTCACGGTGCAGTTGGCCGTGCAGCTCGGCGTGCCCGAGTCGTAACCGAGGCCCCCGCACGTCGCCCCGTCGAGATCGCCGCCGTCGCAGTCCTCGTTGCCATTGGCGATCCCGTCGCCGCAGGCGAAACACGCCGCGGTCACGACCGCGCTGCAGTCGTTCGCGCAGCTGAGCGAGCCGCCGTCGAAGCCGAGGTTCGCGCAGCTCTGACCCCCGAGCGCCGCGCCGTCGCAGACCTCGTCGCCCTCGATCGCCCCGTTGCCGCACACCGATACCAGGCACGCCGAGGTGTCGTAGTCGCCGCAGTTGTCGAGGCAGCCCAGGGCGCCGGCGACGAACCCCTCGGTGATGCAGGTGGCGCCGCCGAGATCGCTGCCGTCGCAGAGCTCCTTGCCCTCGATCTCATCGTTCCCGCAGCTGAAGTTGACGCAGGCCGAGGTGTCGAAGGTGCACGCGTCACACGCCAGCGTGCCGGCGTCGAAGCCCTGCCCGACGCAGTCGACGCCGCCGAGATCGTCGCCGTCGCAGTCCTCGCCCGCGTCGATCGCCCCGTTGCCGCACAGCTCGCCCCCGGAGGACGAGCCCGCCGACGACGACGAGCCCTCGGCGCCGGACGAGCCGGATCCTCCGGAGGACGTCTGTGGATCGACGCTGGTCGAGCTGTCGGGGTCGACGGTCGCCGCGCTCGCCGAGGACGACGTCGCCGGCGCGTCGCCCGACGAGCCCGTCGGATCGAGCGTGGCGGAGACGTCGGTCTCGGATGCGTCGGTCGCCGACGCCGATCCACCGCTCAGGCTGGTGTTGCGCGCGGACGCACCGTCGGCGCAGGCGGCGAGCAGCAACGTCGGGCCCGCGGATGCTCGGATCAAGGCAAGGGCAGTACGGCGCATGGGAAAAGGGTCCGGCACCCGCGCGCCGCAGGCAACCCGAATTCACCGGAGCGCGGTCACCAGAGCCACGCGGCCCCGCGCACGCCGCTGCTGTCGCCGTGCACCGGCGTGACCACGCGGGTGCTCACCGCATCGCAGAACACCCAGTTCGGCAGCCGTTGCACCACGGCGTCCGCCAGCCCGACGATCTGCCCGACGCCGCCGCCGAGCACGACGACCGTCGGGTCGACGATGTCGATGACGGTCGCGAGCGCCCGCGCGAGGCGAGACGCGTGGCGATCGAGCGTGGCGCGGGCCCGAGCATCGCCGCGGGCTGCCGCCTCGGCGATCGCCGAGGCGTCGAGCTCGCCGCCGTGATCTCGGGCAATCCCTGGTCCGCTCAGGAAGGTCTCGAGGCAGCCCCGCTTGCCGCACCAGCACGGCGGGCCCGGCAGCTCGTCGGGCTCGGGCCACGGCAGCGGGTTGTGCCCCCACTCGCCGGCGATGCCCTGCGCGCCGGCGATCTCGCGCCCGCGGATGACCAGGCCGCCGCCGCAGCCGGTGCCGAGGATCACGCCGAACACGATCTCGGCGCCCGCGCCGGCGCCGTCCTTGGCCTCGGACAGCGCGAAGCAGTTGGCGTCGTTCGCCACGCGGACCTCTCGGCCCATCCGCGCGGCGAGGTCCGCCGCGAGGGGGCGTCCGTTGAGGCAGACCGTGTTCGCGTTGCGCACGAGGCCCGTGCGCGCCGAGATCGAGCCGGGGATCCCGACGCCGACCGTGCCGCGCGCCCCGAGCTCGCCTTCGACCTCGGTCACGAGTCGGACGAGCATCGAGAGCATCGCGTCGTACCCGGCGCCGGGTGTCGGCACGCGGCGCCGCAGGCGGATCCCGCCGTCGGCGTCGAGCACGGCGATCTCGGTCTTGGTCCCGCCGAGGTCGATGCCGATGCGCAGCGCCGGGGTCGTCACACCGCGAAGGATCGCACGGCGCCGCGGCCGGTGGATACACTCCGGGCCCATGACCCCGGCTTCGCGGATCGCCTGCGCCCTCACGAGTCTCGCCCTGCTCGCCTGCACCGAGCCCGCGCCCAAGCCGGTCCCGGACGCCAAGGCGAAGGCCGACGCCAAGGCGAAGGCCGACGCCGAGGCGAAGGTCGACACGAAGGCGAAGGCCGACGCCAAGGCGAAGGCCGACGCCAAGGCGGGCCCCGACGTCGCGCCGACCACCGCCGTCGCGCCGCCGCCCGCAGTCGCCGAGCGGGTGTGGAACTTCGACGCCGAGGCCCCCGGCGCCGTCGCGGCCGGGTTCTCGCCCAAGCAGACCGGCGAGCAGGTCGACCCGGCGGCGACGTGGGCGGTGGTCGAAGAACCGACCGCGCCCTCGGGCGGCCGGGCGTTCGGCGTCACCAAGAGCGTCGGCGTGAACAAGACCTTCAACGTCGCGCTCGTCGACGGGACGTCGTACGGCGACCTCGAGATCAGCGTGATGCTGCGGCCGACCTCGGGCGAGAACAACAAGGGCGGCGGCTTCGTCTTCCGCGCCAAGGGTGAGAACGACCACTACGTCGCGCGGTGGAACCCGGTCGAGAACAACTTCCGCGTCTACGCGATGCTCGGCGGGGCGCGGGTCGACATCGCCGCAGCGCCCCTCGAGCTCGACGCGACCGCCTGGCACAACCTGCGGGTCGTCGTCGCCGGCGAGAGCATCGAGTGCTTCATGGACGACGTGTCGATCGTCCGCGCCACCGACAAGGCGCTGCCCGACGCGGGGATGATCGGGCTGTGGACCAAGGGCGACGCCGCGACGCTCTTCGACGATCTCACGGTCGAGACCGCGGCGAAGTAGGCCGCGCGGGCGGGGAGCCGAGCGCCCCCCGTCCGCAGGGACCTCTCACGCGGCGCGGCGACGTCGACCGCGGATCAGCGCGCCGACGACGACGAGCAGCCACGGCGTGGTGCTCCGCGATCCGTCCGTGGTGCAGCCGCAGCCCGAGTCGCCGCTGGTCTCGCCGGGCCCGGTCGAGCTGCTGCTGCCGCCGTCGCCACCGGACGAGTCGCCGATCGGCCCGCCGCTGGTGTCGACGCCGACGGTCTCGCCGCCGCCGCCCGAGCCCGAACTCTCGCCGCCTTCGGAGCCGCCGGTGGTCCCGCCGGTCGTGCCGGAATCGGTGCCGCCGGTGGACGAGGTCTCGCCGCCCCCCGAGGAGCTCTCGCCCTCGGAGCTGCCGCCCTCGGAGCTCGACTCGGCGCTGTCGAGCTGACAGCTGGTGCAGCCGTCGAGGTCGACGTCGTTGCCGTCGTCGCAACCCTCGAAGCCGGCGAACACGAAGCCGTCACCGCAGCTGGCCAGGACGCACGCGCCGACGCAGGTGTCGGTGTTGTCGTCGTTCTGGTCGTCGCAGCCCTCGACCTCGTCCTGGATCACACCGTCGCCGCAGATCGCCGCGACGCAGCTGTTGCGACACGCGTCGGTGTCGACGTCGTTGCCGTCATCGCACTCCTCCGTGCCGGTGAACGTGTGGCCGTCGCCGCAGCTCGCCGGCACGCAGTTGTCGACGCAGGCGTCGTCCTGGGCGGTGTTGCCGTCGTCGCAGACCTCACCCGGATCGAGCGATCCGTTGCCGCACGGCGAGCACTCGGTCACCGACAGCGTGTACGGCCCGGTGTTGCCCGTGGCGCCGCCGACGACGAGCGAGTAGATGCCGGCCGCGTACGGGGTGCAGTCGAACCCGGAGGTCGTGCCGACGTAGTCGTCGTTGTAGGCGCAGAAGTTCTCGCCACCCGGGCAGCCGTCGACGATGGCGAGCTTGGTGTCGTACTCGCTGTCATCGAGGTCGATCTGCAGCCACGCCTCTTCTTGGACGACGAAGCGGAACACGTTCTCCGGGCCGCCCGTCGACTCCCAGCACGCGACTTCGGCAGGCTCGTCGATGTCGTCGAGGGCGCCCGTGGTGGTGCCGGTGCGGGTGACGGTGATGCCGCTGCTCTGGGTCAGCGTCGAGATGTCGATGCTGGAGCCCGGGCACGACTCGGGGGAGCCCTCGCCGATCACGAGGTCATCGATCTGGAACGAGCCGCCCATCGTGGAGCCGCCCCCCGGCAGCCCGAAGTGGATCCGCTCGATGCGCTCGGGCGCCGCCACCCCCCAGAATGTCCCGCCGCCCGGCAGCGGGATGTCCTGGGTCGTGCCGTCGGCGAACGTGATGAACGCCGAGTATTGGTTGTTCAGATCGTGGCCGACGATCTGCAGGCCCACCGCGTTGATGCCCGCGTCGTTGCCGAGCGACGTCGTGAGGAACGACAGCTCGAACGATCCGTTGCACCCCGCGCAGTAGGTCCCGCCCGACACGATGTTCAGGTTCATGAACCCGGTCGTGTGGTAGTCGGTCTCGTTGAAGACCGCGCTCATCACGTCGTCGCTCTGGATGAAGACGTAGCCCGGGTTCGAGTAGTCGTCGGTGATCCGATCGGCGATGTCGGCCTCGAAGGTGACGAGGTTGTCGTAGAAGACCGGTGTCGCGGCCAGGGCCTCACCGCTCGTCGTCAGCGACGCGACGGCGGCGAGGGATGCGAGGGTGGTGATCGTGGTGAAGCGCGGGCAAGGCATGGGTGGGCTCGTGGGTCGGCGGTCAGGGGGCGCCGGGCCGTCGACCATGGTCGCACCAATGACGCGCGCGACGGCGAGCGCCCGGCAAATCGCCCCTGCTGCAAAGGTTTCGCGGGCCGCCGCGCTCCCCGGCCCCGCGATGCTGCACACTGCTCCGCGATGGTCGACGTGCTCGCGGCCAACCCGCTGCTGCTGCTGTTCTGCGTCGCGGCGCTCGGGTTCGTCCTCGGACGCATCGAGATCGCGGGCATCGGGCTCGGCGTCTCCGCGGTGCTCTTCGCCGGCCTCGGCGTCGGCAGCCTCGATCCTGCGCTGCGCCTGCCCGACATCGTGCTGCAGTTCGGCCTCGTGACCTTCGTCTACGTCGTCGGGCTGTCGACCGCGCCCGGCTTCTTCGCGGCGATGCGGCGGCGCGGGGTCCAGACCGCCGCGCTCGCCGTCGGTGCAGTCGCCCTCGGGGCCGTGCTCGTGGTCGTCGGGGCGAAGCTCGGCCTCGCGGGGCCGACGGCGGCGGGGGTGTTCGCCGGCGCGCTGACCAACACGCCCGCGCTCGCGGCCGTCATCGACGCCCTGGGCCACACGGCGCTGGCCGGCGATCCGGGGCCCGTGCTCGGCTACTCGCTCGCCTACCCCGGCGGCGTGCTCGGGGTGCTCGCCGTGATCGCGCTGGCGCCGAAGGTCCTCGGCTTCGACCCCGCCCACGAGGTCGTCAGCCCCGAGGACGCGCCCGGCCTGGCGGGCGGCAAGCTCGAGCTGGTCGCGATCCGGATCACTCGGCCACTGCCGGAGATGTCGAGCCGCTTCCTGCGCGAGCGCCTCGGCCTCGCGGTCGCCTTCGGCCGAATGCGCCGCGGCGAGCAGACCTCGGTGGTCACCGACGATGTCGTGCTGCATGCCGACGACATCGTCACCGTCATCGGCGAGGCCACCGCGATCGCGGCCGCGGTCGCGGCGATGGGCGAGCGCAGCGACGCGCACCTCGAGTTCGACCGCAGCGTCGTCGACTATCGCCGGATCACCGTGTCCAACCCGCGCATCGCCCAGCGGCCGCTGGGCGAGCTGGGCCTCGACGCGCGCTTCGGGGCCCAGATCACCCGCGTGCGCCGGGGCGACGTCGAGTTCGTGCCCACGCCGCAGACCCAGCTCGAGCTCGGCGACGCCGTGCGGGTCGTCGCGCCCCGCGAGCAGATCGCCGCGACCTCGAGCTTCCTCGGCGACTCGCAGCGGGCGCTCGCCGAGATCGACGTGATCAGCTTCTCGCTCGGCATCGGCCTCGGGCTGCTCGTCGGGCTGATCCCGATCCCGCTGCCCGACGGCGGCCGGTTCACCCTCGGCCTCGCCGGCGGGCCGCTCGTGGTCGGCCTGCTGTTGGGTCGCACCGGACGTACGGGGCCCCTCGTGTGGACGCTGCCCCACGCCGCGAGCATGACCCTGCGCCAGGTCGGCCTCGTGCTCTTCCTCGCCGGCGTCGGCACGCGCTCGGGCTGGGCCTTCGCCGAGGCAGTGAGGGACGGTGGCATCGCGCCGATCATCGGGCTCGGCGCGG
The DNA here is from genome assembly GCA_001464385.1 of Deltaproteobacteria bacterium Ga0077550. Classification (GTDB taxonomy): domain Bacteria; phylum Myxococcota_A; class Polyangia; order Nannocystales; family Nannocystaceae; genus Xiheibacterium; species Xiheibacterium aquaticum. The sequence goes on from LNFB01000095.1 coordinate 16,222, forward strand.
TGGTCACGATCGTGGTCGCGTCGCTGACGGTGCTCGTCGGCACGCGCGTGCTCCACCTGCCCGGGGCCGTCGCCCTCGGGGTGGTCGCGGGCATCCAGACCCAGCCCGCGGCGCTGGCCTTCGCGATCGAGCGGACCAGGAACGAGATCCCCAGCGCGGGCTATGCCGCGGTGTACCCGGTCGCCACCGTGGCGAAGATCATCGTCGCGCAGCTGCTGCTGCGCCTGTGACGGCACGCGAACGTCTTGCGCCCGCCGAGCAGCCGTTGCGCGGAGCCTTCGTGACCGCGCGCGACCGGGGCCTGCTACTCCCAGACCCATGCTCGAGTACGGCGTTGTCTGGATCGATCACCACGAGGCCCGCATCTTCGAGGTCGGACCCGAGGGTCTGCACTCCGAGGTGGTCAAGGCCCATCCGCACCCCAGGCCGCACGGCCATCGCACCCGTCAGAGCGACCACGCCGAGGGCGATGTGCACTTCTTCCACGACGTCGCCGGTGCGCTCGCCAAGCCCGACCAGATCCTCGTGGTCGGCCCCGGCACCGCGAAGCTGCAGTTCATGCGCTGGATGCACCAGCACACCCCGAAGATCGAGAACAAGGTCGTGTCCGTCGAGAGCGCGGATCACCCGACCGACGGGCAGCTCGCCGCGTACGTGAAGGCGTACTTCCACACCGACGAGCAGCCGTAGCAGGGTGCGGCTCGGCCCGACCGGATCAGAGCCGCGGGGGATCGGCCAGCGGCGCGATCGGATGCGCTGCCAGTGCCTCGACTCGGCTCTCGTAGACCCGAGCTCGGACGCCGAGCATGCTCACCGCCAGCGTGGCCATCGAGGCGCCCAGACGGATCAGCATCGGAGCCTGCGGCGCCACGATGATCCCCACGTGCGTGATCCGGTCGCGACCGACGCTCGCCGCCCACGCGTTCATGCGGTTGCGGGCCGCGGTCTCGTAGCCGATCGAGGGGCCGAAGTCCTGGAAGAAGCAAAACGCGGCGCCGGGGAACCGCGCATCCATGGCGTCGTAGACCGGGCCGGACAGCCACCCTGCCGCGGCCTCGGTCAGCCGAGCGCCGGGACGCATGACCACCATCAGGCCGGGCGGATCCGTGAACCATACGTCGCACGACCCGTCGGGCGCCGTGCTGTGGGGTTCGCCGCCGAACACTTGGGACATCCGGCGTGATCGTCGCCTTTCGTGGGCGACTGTTCAAGGCCCGAGCCTCGAATCCGTGACCCAACGCCTCAGCCCTTGAACCGGTCGACGCGCACCGTCGTGTCGACCCAGCGCACGGTGCCCGTGGAGCTGCGCATCGCGAGGGTCTGCAGGTGCAGGCGATCCTTGATGCGGCGCACGCCCTTCAGCATCGGGCCGGCGGTCACGCCGGTCGCGACGAAGATGACCTCGCCGCGCACGAGGTCGCCCATCGTGAGGATGCGATCGGGATCGGTCATGCCCATCGCGATCGCACGCTGGCGCTCGCCGTCGTTGCGGAAGGCCAGCCGGCCCTCGAACGCGCCGCCCAGACAGTGCAGCGCCGCGGCCGAGAGCACGCCCTCGGGCGCGCCGCCGGTGCCGCAGACCATGTCGATGCCGCTGTCGGGCAGGCACGTGGCGATCGCGGGGGCGACGTCGCCGTCGGTGATGAGGTGCACGCGGGCCCCGGCGCCGCGCAGCTCCGCGACGAGCTTGTCGTGACGCTCGCGCTCCAGCACGACGACCGTGATGTCGCTGGTGCGGCGGCCCTTGACCTCGGCGAGGGCGCGGACGTTCTCGGTGGCCGATTTGCGCAGCGACACCACGCCGATGCCCTCGGGGCCGGTCGCGATCTTCTCCATGTACGTGTCGGGGGCGTTGAGCAGCTGCCCCTTGGCCGCGACCGCGAGCACCGCGAGCGCGCCGGGGCCCCCCTCGGCGCACAGGTTGGTGCCCTCGAGCGGATCGACCGCGATGTCGACCTCGGGGTAGGTCTCGTCGGCCGAGCCCACGCGCTCGCCGATGTAGAGCATCGGCGCCTCGTCGCGCTCGCCCTCGCCGATGACCACCGTGCCGCGCACCGGCACGCGATCGAAGGCCTGGCGCATCGCCTCGACGGCCTTGGCATCGGCCCCGTCGCGGTCGCCACGACCGATGAGGTGCGAGCACGCGATGGCGGCGGCTTCGGTGACGCGAACGAACTCGAGGACGAGACGGCGGTCCATGGCGTGCTCCTTGTGCGGGGTCGACCCGCACGGGTCGATGGAGAGGCAGGGTCGACGGCGAGGGGCCGACAGGGGAAGTCAACGCGGGGTGTAACAGGATTCGAGCAGAGCGACCAGCGAGGCCGGCATGCGCGTCGGCCGGCCGTCGTCGATGCGGATGCACGCGTGGCGGGTCTGCGCCCAGAGCACCTCGAGCGGCGCCTCGAGGCCGAGGCGATCGCCCGGCTCGATCGTGATCACGTAGTCGAAGTGCACGCGCACGCTCGAGAGCGCCGAGATGCCGCAGTGCACGGACATGCGATCGTCGTAGCGGGCGAACGCGCGATAGCGCACTGCGACCTCGGTGAGCGGGAGGCCGAGGCCCAGCGGCTCGAACGCCGGCACGCTCATGCCGGCGGCGCGCAGCAATTCGACGCGCGCCGCCTCGAGGTAGCGCAGGTACGACGCGTGGTAGACGACGCCCATCTGATCCGTGTCGGCGAACAGCACCCGCGCCTGGTGAGCGAGGCGCATGGCCGTGCGATCGGGCGGCGCGAGGAACGGCGTGGTCATCCGTCGAGGGGCTCCGGGGGCAACAGGCGCAGCCGCATCGTCGGCACCAGCGTGGTCTCGAGCGCGTCGATCTCGGCCAACGCGCCGCGCAGCCGCACGTCCTCGATCGCCTCGGTGACGAGCACCATGTCGACGGGCAGCTCGGGGCCGCGGGGGTCCTGGTACAGCCGCTTGATGCTGACGCCATGGCGCCCCAGGCAGCCGGCGACCGCCGCGAGCACGCCCGGCACGTTGGGCACGCGCACGCGCAGGTAGTTCTCGTGGCGCTCGTCGCCGTTCGAGATCGGGACCACGTCGGCGATGGTGCCCAGCGCCTCGGGCGGCGGGCCGCGATCCGCGAACGCGACGACCGAACGGCAGACCTCGACCAGATCCGAGACCACGGCCGTGCCCGTCGGCATCATGCCGGCGCCGCGGCCGTAGTAGAGGCTGCGGCCGAGGGCCGCCGAGTTCACGAGCACGGCGTTGTAGCTGCCGTACACGCCCGCGAGCACGTGCAGCGTCGGCACCAGCACCGGGTGCACGCGCGCGCGCAACCGACGGCCGTCGACCAGCTCGGCGTGGGCGATGCTGCGGATGACGCAGCCCAGCGCCGCCGCCGACTGGACGTCGACCGGCTCGACGCGCGTGATGCCCTCGGTCGGGATCGCGGTCGGATCGACGCGCAGCCCGAACGCGACCAGGGCCAGCAGGGCGAGCTTCTGCGCCGCGTCGACGCCCGAGACGTCCATCGTGGGGTCGGCCTCGGCGAACCCGGCCTCCTGCGCGGCCTGGACCGCGTCGGCGTACGAGGCCCCGGTCCGCGTCATCGCGTCGAGCACGAAGTTCGAGGTGCCGTTGATGATCCCGGTGATCCCGAGGATGCGGTCGCTGGCGAGGCCCTCGCGGAGCGTCCGGAGGATCGGGATGCCGCCGGCGACCGCGGCCTCGAAGTGGATCGTCACGCCGCGCCGCGTCGCCTCGGCGAACAGCTCCTTGCCGTGCGTGCCGAGCAGGGCCTTGTTCGCGGACACCACGTGCTTGCGATGGGCGAGCGCCTGCATGACGTAGCCGCGCGCGGGCTCGAGCCCGCCCATGACCTCGACGATGACGCGCACGTCCGGATCGTCGAGCACCGTCTGCGCATCGGTGACCTTGGCCGACGCCGGGATGTCGAACGCGCGGCGCGCCCCCGGGTGTCGCAGCAGCACGTGCTTGACGACGACGCGGGCGCCGATGCGCGCGGCGATCGCCTCGGCGTTGTCCTCCAGGAGGCGAAGCACGCCGCAGCCGACGTTGCCCGCGCCGAGCAGACCGATCGCGATGCTGCGCATGCCCGAAGCGGACGGTACCACTTCCGAGCGCCCCCGACCCGCGCTACGCTCGGCCGCCCGCGCCCCCCTCGGGCGACGGACCGACGGAGACCCCACCATGAGCAGCATCGTCGACGTGCACGCCCGCGAGATCCTCGACTCGCGCGGCAACCCGACCATCGAGGTCGAAGTCACCACCGAGGCCGGCAACGTCGGCCGGGCCGCCGTGCCCTCGGGCGCGAGCACCGGAGAGTTCGAGGCCCACGAGCTGCGCGACGGCGACAAGACCCGCTACGGCGGCAAGGGCGTCACGCGGGCGGTCGCCAACGTGACCGATCGCCTCGCCGAGGTCGTCATCGGCCTCGACGCCACCGACCAGGCCGGCGTCGACGCGGCGCTGTGCTCCGCCGACGGCACCGCCAACAAGCACGGGCTCGGCGCCAACGCGCTGCTCGGCGTCTCCCTCGCGACCGCGCGCGCCGCGGCCCAGGACGTCGGGTTGCCCCTGTTCCGCTACCTCGGCGGCACGCTGGCGTGCACGCTTCCGGTGCCGCTGATGAACGTCATCAACGGCGGCGCCCATGCGGACAACAACCTCGACTTCCAGGAGTCGATGATCGTCCCCCACGGCTTCGACAGCTTCCCCGAGGCGCTGCGCGCCGGCGTCGAGACCTTCCACGCCCTGAAGAAGCTGCTGCACGACGCCAAGCTCGCGACCTCGGTGGGCGACGAGGGTGGCTTCGCGCCGAACCTCGCGACCAACGGAGAGGCGCTGGGACTGCTGACCAAGGCGATCGAGGCCGCGGGGTACCGCCCCGGCGAGCAGATCAGCCTCGCGCTCGACGTCGCCGCGTCCGAGTTCTACGACCGCAATCGCCAGGTCTACACCCTCGCCGGCGAGGGCGGCCGCCAGCTCGACGCCACCGAGCTCACCGACCTCTACGCCGATCTCGCGCGGCGCTTCCCCCTCGTGTCGATCGAGGACGGGATGGATCAGGAGGACTGGGACGGCTGGAAGCTGCTGACCGACCGGCTCGGCAGCACGGTGCAGCTGGTCGGCGACGACCTGTTCGTCACCAACCCGGTCCGGCTGCGCCGCGGCATCGAGGCGGGCGTCGCCAACGCGCTGTTGGTGAAGGTCAACCAGATCGGCACGCTGACCGAGACCCAGGTCGCGATCCGCACGGCCCACCGCGCGCGCTACCGCTGCATCGTCTCGCACCGCAGCGGCGAGACCGGCGACGACTTCATCGCAGACCTCGCGGTCGCGTGCGAGTCGGGGCAGATCAAGACCGGCAGCGCGTCGCGATCGGATCGCACCGAGAAGTACAACCAGCTGACGCGGATCCACGAACTGCTCGGAAGCAGCGCCCGCTACGCCGGACGCGAATTGATGCGCGCCCGATGACGTCCGCGCCGCGCCGGCGGGGTCGGGCCTGGCTCGTCGCGCTCGTCGCGGCGGCCCCGGCGTCGCTGCGCGCGGCCCCGGCCGCCGAACCCGCCAGCGCGCCGGCCGAGCCGGCCATCGCACCGACCCCGATCGACGAGCCCGCCGCGCCGACCGACGACGCCCCGCTCGTCGTCGACGCGGTGTTGCCGTGCGGCGTGCGGGTCATCATCGCCCAGGATCTCACGCTGCCGGTCGCCGCGATCGCCCTGGCGATCGAGACCGGCACCGAGGACGACCCCGCCGACGCGCCGGGCCTCGTGCACGCCCTCGCGTATCACCTGTTCCAGGGCAACCGCGAGTACGCGCCCGGCGGCATCGCGCGGGCCGTGCACGGCACCGGCGGCGTCACGTCGTTCGCGATCGGCCCGGCGCAGATCCGGTACGAGAGCCTCGTGCCCGCGTCGATGCTCGCGGACATGATCGCCGCCGAGGCGTCGCGTCTGCGCGCCCCGACGGTGAGCGAGACGCTGTGGAAGGACACGCTGCGGTGGGCGCGACGCGATCGGGCCCGCACCTGGGGCGCCCCCGCGGCGCTACGGGCCGCGGCGCACCAGGCCGAGGGCCTGCGGCACGACGGGCACGCGGTGTCCGACTCGGTCGCCGCGCTGTCGGAGCGCGCCGTGTCGTCGCAGCTCGCGGAGCGCCTCGGCTATGACCGCGCGACGCTGGTGATCGTCGCGCCCGACGCCCCGGCGCTGGTGATGAACACGGTCGTGCTCGCCTTCGGCGACCTGCCCCCGGCCGCGCGCACGGCCCGGGACCGCACCGTGACGCCGCCGGGCGGCGGCGTGCCGCGGGCGGTCGCCACCAAGGCCGCGGCGCCAGGGACGTTCGTCTGGCCGATCCCCGCCGACACCGCGGGCCAGGCCTGGGCCGACGTCGTGTGCGGAGCGATGAACCGCCTGCGCCGCGCCACCCACGAGCACGCCCGCGCTCGCGTGCGCTGCTCGATCGACGACGATGCGCGCCGCGGCGTGATGGTGGTGAAGGTGAACGGCGCCGACGATGCCCAGGCGACGCTGCGCGATCGCCTGGCGCGGGTCCGTGACGACGACGAGTCCGCGCTGTCGAAGGAGCGCGCCGTGGTGGCCGAGCGCCTGCGCTACGCCGTGCGCACGCCGCTGGCCCTCGCGCGGCACCTGGCGCGCGCCCGTTCGCCGGGCCGCGATCCAGCAGCGGGCCCGATGCGCCCCGCCGCCGAGCTCCTCGGCGCGGACGCGGTCCTCGCCAGTCCCACGGTGCCGACCGCGTACGCCCACCTGCTCGACCTCGGCGCGGCGACGATCGCTGCGCCCGCCGCCGACCCGAAGCCCGCGGGGAAGACTCCATGACGACCCCACCGCCCGCGTGGCGCTCGCGACGACGCGCCGTACTGCTCGGCCTCGGCGCCGCGGCCCTGGCCGCATGCAAGCGCAAGAGCGCCCCGACCCTCGCCGAGGTCTGGGACGAGGAGCCCGTCGTCGAGCGGGCCGAGGCCATCGGGGCCCTCGCGCCGCCGTGGCCCGCACCGCAGCGCGGCCAGCTCGACAACGGCCTCATCCTGTTCGGCCTGCACGAGCCCGGCGGGATCGGCATGCGCGTTCGCCTGCTGATGCCGACGTCGATCGGCGCCGACTCGCCCCCGGGCGAGGCGGTCGCGGTCGCGGCCGAGCACGCCCGCTTCGACTGGCAGCGCCGGCTGCAGCGGTTCGGCGTGACGATCGCGGTCGAGCACGGTCCGCACCGCGTCGAGCTCGTCGCGACCGGCACCGACGCGCACCTGCCCACCACGCTCGCGGCCTTGCGGGCGGCGCTGTCGGCCTCGACGCCCGCCGGCCTCGACGGCGCGCGCGAGCGGTTGCTCGACGATCCGGCGGCTCGGCCCACGCTCGAGGTCGCCGCGAGCGCTGCGGTGCGATCGCTGTTCGGCATCGACGAGGGCGTCGATCCGAAGCGCCTCGCCGCGATGCCTCGGGCCGAGCTCGCCCTGCACTGGCAGCGCCTGGTCGATCCGCGGCGCTGCGTGCTGTTGGTGCACACCTCCGTGTCGGCCGAGGCGCTGAAGACCGAGCTGCGCCGCCTCACCGAGGGCTGGCGCGGCGTCGACGGGGCCAAGCCCGCGCCGGTGCTGCAGCAGGCCACGGCGCGCCTGCGCTGGGCCGCGCCCCCGACCCCGGGCCGCACGCGCCTGCTCGCCGAGCCCGCGACGCCGCTCGTGGTCGCGGCCGGCGGCAACGGACCCGCGACGCTCGTGCTCGGTCGCACCATCCCGCTGGCCGGCCCCGAGGATCGGGCGATGGCACGCCTCGCCCAACGCGTGGCGCAGGAGGAGTTCGACGCCAGCCTCGCGATCTGCGGCGACGTCGCGACGTTCTTGGTCGCGACGAACATCGGCCGCAGCGACGCCGACCGCGACGTGCAGCAGGCGGTGGGCGAGCTCGCGAGCTTCGCGGTCACGCGCCAGCCTCGACAGCGGCTGTTCGGCGCGGTGCAGCTGTGGCTCGGCGCCCGCGTGGTGGAGGCGAGCCTCGCGGGCGAGGACTGGACTCGGCTGTTCGCCCAGGCGATCGATCTCGCGGACACCGACGCCGCCATCGCGGGCGCCCTGGCGGGCGACGCCAAGCGCCAGCTCGCCATCGCCCCCGACGCCCTCGAGGCGTGGACCCGCAAGTGGCTGCAACCCCGCACCGGCGAGCCCGGCTGGGCGTGGGCCATCGCCGGCGCCGACCCGGCGACGGCGAAGCGGATCGAGCGGCTGACCGCGCTCGCGTAGCAGGCCATCGCGAGCGACGCCGGGACCCGCCCGCGCCGCGACTGCGAGGGCGCGTGCGCGCAGCACCGCGGGCCGCTACCATCCGCGCGCTCGCCATGCACCGCTCCTCCCCCGTCCGCCTCGCCGCCCTCGTCCTGCTCGCCACCGTCGCGGTCGCCCCGACCGCATGCATCGAGAAGCGACCCCGCCGCGACCGACGCGAGCCCGCCGCGGCGGCCCCCGTGGCCGCCCCGATCGTCGACGCCACCGCGGTGGACGGCGCCTTCGATGCGCTCGTCGAGGGCGAGCGCTTCGTCGTGCCGATCCACGCCGACGATCCCGCCGAGGGCGCCGAGCTCCCCCTGGTGACGATCGTCGAGTTCAGCGACTTCGAGTGCCCGTTCTGCGGAAAGCTCGCGGCCAACATGGCGCAGATGGTGCTGCGCTACCCCGAGGACGTGCGGCTGGTGTTCAAGCAGTTCCCCCTGCCGATGCACCAGCACGCCGAGCCGGCGGCGCGCGCCGCCGTGGCCGCCCACGCCCAGGGCCAGTTCTGGCCCATGCACGACGCGCTCTTCGCCGACCGCACCAAGCTCGGCGACGCCGACATCACCGCGCACGCCCGCGCGTTGGGCCTCGACATGACCAAGTTCGCCGCCGACTTCGCCTCGCCGGCGACCGCGGCGAAGGTCTCCGCCGAGACGAACGAGGGCCGCGTCATCGAGGTCCAGTCGACCCCGACCTTCTTCGTCAACGGGCGCAAGATCACCGGGGCCAAGGACGTCGAGGCGCTCGCGGCGATCGTCGAGGAGGAGCGCGCGGCGGCGAAGAAGCTGCTCGACGCCGGCGCCGCGCGGTCCGAGCTGTACGCCCGCTTCATGCACGCGGCCAAGCCCGGCGCCGGGCAGGCCAAGGCCGTCGATCCGACCCACAAGCGCGGCGAGGCCAGCAAGTCGACCAACTACGCGATCGGGCCGGGCTCCGGCCGCACGCCGACCGGTCCCGCCGATGCGTTGGTGACGATCGTCGCGTACGCCGACTACGGCTGCAAGGAGTGTGCGGCCGCGTTCGCGACCCTCGCGACCGCCCGCGAGGCCCACCCCGAGGTCCGCTTCGCGATGCGCTTCCTGCCGCAGACGCCCGCCTCCGAGGCCGCGTCGAAGGCCGCCCTCGCGGCCGACCTGCAGGGCAAGCTCTGGGACCTGCACCCGCGCCTCGTCGCGCTCGGCGAGGCCGTCGACGCCGCGGCCGCGCGCAAGGCCGCCGAGGCGACCGGCCTCGACATGGCGCGCTACGACGCCGACATCGCGTCGCCCACCGTCGCCGCGATGCTCGCGGAGGACAAGGGCGTCGTCGACACGATGCGCGGCACCGCCATGCCGCCCCTGCTCCTCGTCAACGGCCGCATCCTCGAGAACACGGCCAAGCCCGCCGATGTCGATGCGCTCGTCGCCGAGGAATCGAAGAAGGCCGACGCGTTCATCAAGACCGAGCAGATCAGCCAGGCCGAGGGCTTCGACGCGATGCTCCGGACCTGGCGCGGCTTCAAGCAGGTCGACGCCGTGCCCAAGGCGGTGCCGACCGCCGCGCCCGCCTCGGCCAAGGGCGTCGTCGGCAACACGCCCGTGCTCGGCGACGCCAAGGCGGCGAAGCTGACCATCGTCGCGTGCACCGACCTCGACTGCCCCGCGTGTGCCCGCGGCGCGAAGACCCTGGGCGAGCTGCTCCCCGGCTACGGCACCGACGTCGCGCTGCAGTTCCGCCACCTCGTGCCGCCGGGCCGCACCGACGGCGACGTCGCCCACTTCGCGGCGATCGCCGCCGGCAAGCAGGGCAAGTTCTGGGAGATGCACGACGCCTTGGTCCGCTCGCGCGCGGCCCGGAGCAACGCTGCGCTCGAGAAGATCGCCGCGGGCCTCGGCCTCGACGTCGCGAAGTGGAACGCCGATCGCAAGTCGACCGACCTCACCGCGCGCCTGCAGGAGGACACCGCCGCGTGCGGCTCCCTGGGCATGACCGGCCTGCCGTCGTGGAAGATCGGCGACGAGATCATCCAGGGCGCGCAGCCCAAGACCCGCTTCGCGGCGGCGATCGACAAGGCGCTGGGCAAGACGCCCGCCGCGAAGTGAGCCGCACGCCGCGGGCGTCCCGGCGTCAGTCGCCCGACTCGGCCGCGCGCACGATCGCGAGCTCGTCGTCGACGCTGCGCCCCGCGATCCGCGGGCGCACCACGACGACGAAGTACACCGCGGCCAGCGCGAACACACCGAGCGTCGCTGCGATCGTCACCGTGCCTGCGACGCCGTAGGTGACGCCCGAACCCAGGGCGAGGAGCGCCAGCGCGAGCGCGAGGCCCGAGGTCGCGACGCCGCCGGGCGTCCGATACGGGCGTGGCAACGCGGGCGCCCATCGGCGCAGGACGAGGTGGCTGAGGGCGACGGCGACGTACGAGACCAGCGCGCCGAAGACCGCGACCTGCATGACGACGTCGGCCGCGGGCAGCTCGGGGCCGGTGACGGCGTCGACCATTCGCAGGATCGCCCAGCCCACGCACGCCGGAACGACGATCGCCACGTGCGGCACGCCGCGGCGGTTGGTCCGCGCGAGCATCGGCGGCAGGTGTCCGGCCCGGGCCAACGCGAACACCTGCCGCGAGCACGCGTAGACGATCGACAGCATGCTCGCGAACAGGCCGAGCAGGCCGATGCCGGTGACGACGTCGTAGAGCACGCCGCGCCCCAACGTGGCCTCGAGCGCCGCGGGCAGCGGGTTGGCCGAGCCTGCGAGCTCGGAGGGGTCGATCGCCGCGGGCGCGAGGACGAGCACGATGAGGGCCAGCACGACCAGGCTCGCCATCGCGGCGATCATGCCCCGCGGCAGGTCGCGGATCGGATCGCGGGTCTCCTCGGCGGCCATCGGCACGCCCTCGATCGCGAGGAAGAACCAGCCCGCGGCCGGCAGCGCGGCCATGACCCCGGTCGCGGGCGGCACCTCGGAGACGGCCGCGCCCAGGCGCGACCAGCCCGCGTCCGGCATCGCGATCGCGACGCCGACGGCCCAGGCCACGAGGGCCGCGGCGGCCAGCGCCGTCACCACCAGCAGGGCTCGCAGGGACACGGCCGCGCCCGCCAGGTTGATCGCGACGCACGCCGCGTAGGCCGCGGGCGGCACCCAGGCGTGCACCCACGCGGGATCAGCCCCGCTGCCATCGACCCACCCCGCCACGTAGCCGGCCATGCCCGCGGCGATCACGGCCGGGGCGATCGTGTACTCGAGGGTCACCGCGATCCCGGTGAGGAAGCCGCCCGCGGGGCCCAGGGCCCGCCGGGCGAACGCGAACGGGCCACCGGCGACCGGCGTCGCGCAGGCCAGCTCCGCCATCGTGAAGATGAGGGCCGTGTACATCACGCCCATCACCGCCGTGGCGACCAGCAGACCGACGTGACCGGCGGGCCGCAGCCCGAAGTTCCACCCGAAGTAGTCACCCGAGATCACATAGCCGACTCCCAGCGCCCACAGCAGCACCCATCCAGCGGTGCGACGCAGTGGAGCGCCGGTCGAGGTCGGCGTCGTGATCGGGGCCTCGAACGCAGGGGAAGCGGGCGGCCTCCCCTGGCCCGACGAACTCACACCTTCTCGCCGCGGGCGCGGATCTCCGCGAGCACGACGTCGATGCCGCGCTTGTCGATGATGCGCATGCCCGACGTCGAGAGCTTGAGCTTCACGAAGCGCTTCTCGCTGGCGACCCAGTACCGCTTCTCGTGGAGGTTCGGCAGCAGCCGCCGCTTCGATCGCACATGCGAGTGCGAGACGTTCATCCCCCGAACGGGGCGCTTGCCGGTGACGATGCAGACCTGGGACATGGGCGGCGGAGCGTGCCCCGTCGGCCGGGGGGGTGTCAAGGCGCCCGGCGCCCCTTCGGCCCCTGCCCCCAGGGGCACCCGATGCCGCCCGGCGGCGCCCCGTCAGGGCTCTTCGGAGTAGGTGACCGAGCTGCGGTCGTTCTCGCGGACGGTCACGGCCCGGAGCCGGACGCGCTCGCCGCGGGCGGCCTGGAGCGTCCGCGCCAGGCGCCCATAGACCAGCGCGGCGACGTTCTCGGCCGTCGGGTTGACCTCGTCGAAGGGGGAGACCTCGTTGAGGAACCGGTGGTCGAGCTCGCCGATGATCACCCCGAGGGCGTCGCGGAGCTCGTGGGTGTCGATCCCCATGCCCAGGGCGTCGAGCTGGTGGGTCACGACCTCGACCTCCACCTTCCACGTGTGGCCGTGGATCCGCTCGCACGCGCCCGCGTAGCCGCGCAGCACGTGGGCTGCGGCGAACTCGGTGTTGACGCGGACGACGTACTGCCGACGGTGGTTGCTCATGACCGGACGCGCGAGTCTACGGGGCGCGGCGGCCCGAGGGCAACCGCGGCCGCCGGATCGCCCGCGCGGCCCCCGGGATCGCCCCGGACCGCCGTCGTGGCTCGGGCTCGGGGGCCGGCCGGCCGATGCGCACGATCGCCGCCGGTGGCGGGGCCACGCGGGTCGTCACGTCGAGCGGCGCCTCGCACTGCGCCCGCACGCGGCAGCGCGCACACGGTCGCCCGCGCCAGATCTCCTCGAAGCGCTGCTGGGTCGCGTCGAGCATCGCCTCGTCGGTGGTGACGATCCCCAGCTCGAAGTTGCGCCGATCCTCGGCCTTGGCCCCGAGGCCGGCGCCGGTCCAGTTCGCGCTGCCGAGGTACATCCACGCGCCATCCACGATGACGACCTTGAGGTGCACCCGCGGGCACTGCCGCAGGGCCAGGCCCCCCGCGACGAGGCGCGGCCAGTCGTCGAACTCGTCGCGGAACGGCCGCGACGGCGCGCCGGCGTGGAGGAGCCGGAGCTCGACGCCGGCGCGGGCGAGGCGATCGAACTCCGCGAGCACCGAGTGGTAGCGGCCCCGCGGCGCGCCGTGGGGGGCGACCCGCAGCTCCTTCAGGTTCGCCGTGGCGATCCACACCGAGGTCTTGGCCGCGAGCACGCCTCGGACCACGCGGTCGTAGTGCTCGCTGCCCCACACCGAGCTCGCGATCGTCGGGCGTTGGGGCTCGGGGCGCGGGGGACGGGGCACGGCCGGGCAGCCTACCGCCAAGCGATTGCGCGCCCAAACAACCGGGCCAAGCCCCTGGCGCGGTCCGGCGGGCATTTGAGACAGTAGGCGCCGATGGCGAACGTCACCCGAACGATCCTCACCGTCTTCGCGGCGCTGGTCCTGATGCTGTCGGGCTGCAAGAAGACCGTCGAGGGCGAGCAGCAGCGCTGGGACGCCAACGTCGGCGAGGTCCGCGGGCAGATGGCGAAGTACCCCGGCCTCAAGCCGGCGCTCGAGGCGAGGCTGGCCCGCGCGCAGGCGATCTACGACGCGGCCGGCAGCCTCGGCGACGAGGCCAAGATCGCCAAGCTCGCGGAGGCCAACGGCGTCATCGCCAAGGACTTCGTGACGGATCTCCGCGGACTCGAGGACAAGCTGAAGAAGCTCCGCGAGTCGCGGGTCGAGGCGGCCGCCAAGGCGGGCGACGAATCGAGCCGACTCGGGGCGAAGGTCGCGGCCGAGGACGCCGCCGCCACCATCGCGCGGGTCGAGGCCACACTGGCCACCGGGGCGGCCGACGAGGCCGGCGCCGCGGCGGTGCTCGAGAAGATCAACGGCGACATCGCCACGGCCCAGGCCGCCGTCGACAAGGTGCTCGCGGCGGATCGCGACAAGAAGGACGACGCCAAGGCGAAGGCCGACGCCGACGCCAAGGCCAAGGCCGACGCCGACGCCAAGGTCGCGCCGTGGAAGTGCACCTACTGCGGCGCCGAGAACACGCACGAGCACGGCGCGTGCGCCTCGTGCGGCGCGCCGCGTGGCGACGCGAAGGCCGACGCCAAGGCGAAGTGATCCCGCGGCGTCAGGCGGCCTGACGTCGAGCCGCTTCGCCGACCACGACCGAGACCACGCACGGGGTCCCGCCGACGTCGCAGATCGCCACCTCCGTGTGGGAGTGGCGGTCGGGCTCGAAGGGCCCCTCGAGGAACAGCGGCAGGCCGAGGGCGAGCTCCGGATCCTCACCGCTCATCGCGGACTTGATCGCGCCCACGACGATGTTGACGAGCTCGCCGATCGAGTCGCGGACGTCGTCGTGCGACAGTTCCTGGGCCTCGGTCGCGTCCATGCCCAGCATGGCCCCCGCGAGCTCCCGGCAGCCGTCCGGCGTCGACGCGATCATGATCGCGGTGACGTTCGAGCCGCTCGCGAGCGACACCAGACTACCGGAGAGCCCAGTGGGCGCGACGGCGCCGGGCCGCTCCTCGAAGCCGCGGCTCAGCGATGCCGCCGACACCTCGGCGACGCACTTGGTCGCGACTTCGATCCACTTCCCCGGCAAAATCCCTGAGCCTTGCATTGGTGTACTCCGTGCGACGGGACTCGCCGCGCTCGCGGTGGTCTTCGACCGCACCCGCCGAAGTTCGAGGGACTGGCCCGAAGTAGTCCTCTCGACCCACGCGGCCCCGCCGATGGGAGGCTTCGAAGCCATGAAGTTCCTCATCGTCGACGACAGCAAGGTGATGCGCCAAATCGTCAAGAAGACCCTCCGAGAGGCGGGGTTCGGTGACGTCGAGATCGTCGAGGCCTCCGACGGGGCCGAGGCGCTGACGCAGGTCGCCGCCCACGCGCCCTCGGTCGTGCTCTCCGACTGGAACATGCCGGTGAAGTCGGGCATCGACTTCCTCACCGAGCTCCGGGCGTCGGGCAACGCAACGCCGTTCGGCTTCGTCACCTCCGAGGGATCGGATGCGATGCGGGCCAAGGCGACCGAGGCGGGGGCGTTGTTCCTGATCGTGAAGCCGTTCAAGCCCGAGGACTTCGAGAAGGCCCTCGCGCCGCTGCGGGCCGCCTAGCGCCGGCGGCCGGTGGGGCGGCGAGTCGCCTCACCGCACGACGATCCGCCCGTCTCGCACCGCGAACCCGGCGCGCTCATCGAGCGTCACGGTCAGCGGTCGCAGATCCAGGTGGATGTGGATGTCGGCCCCGGGCCCGTGCTTGGGCGCCGACAACACGCGCCCCACCCCGAACTTCGCGTCGAGCTCGGTGCGAAGCGGCGCATCGTTGTAGATCGCCTTCCAGGCGAACTGCCCGGGCGCCGCCGCGTCGCGACACGCCGCGTCGAGATCGTCCATGAACGTGCGCACCGCCGCGCCCTGGTAGAACTGCCGGGCATCGAGCCCCGACTTCAGATAGATGTCGGCGGAGAACTCGTTCCACCAGTGGCGCGGGTACAGGCCCACCGTCCATGCGCTGTTGCGCGCGCGGAGCCGACGCAGCAGCTCGACGACGGGCTTGGCGAGCCTGCGCAGATCGTCGGCGAGCGACGGCGACCAGTCGCGCGGCATGACCTCGCGTTCGATCACGTCGTCGGCGAGGCGGCCGTCGACGACGCGCTGCTTGAAGGCGGCCACGAACTGCTCGATGCGCGGCGCGGTCGCGTCGAAGCGCGCGCGCTCGAGCCGGGCCTCCACGCGGCTGATGTTCGCGAGGATCCGCGTGTACGCGGACGGCTGCGCGGCGATCCCCGGGAGGATCACCAGCCCCCAGCCGTGCATGGCGCGGAGCAGCCGGTCCATCGCGGCCGCGTCCGGTCGGCCGAGCCGCGCCCGCAGGAACGCGTCGTCCGGGAGCAGCTGGCCCCGGCGATCGGGCACCGCCGCCTGCGGCCACGGTCGCAGGCGGGCCATCAGCGCGGCATCGCGGCTCAGATCGAGCTGCTGCATCAGCGCGGCGTCGGCGAGCGCCTCGGCGACGCCCGCCGACAGTCGGCGATCGATCCACGTCGCCAGGATCCGCGCCTTGGCGATCAGGATCACCTCGTCGTCGAGCAGCTCGATCATCTGCCGCTGCGGTGACACCGTCGCGATGGGCGAGGTCGTCGCGGCCGTGCCGAGGCCGCTCGCCGCCGGGATCGTCACCGTCGTCGGGGTCGCGGTGCCGGTGGCCTCCTCGGATTCCCAGGCGCTGCGCGCGAGCAGGGTGGCGGCGGGTTCTGGGATGTACGGCGGGGAGATCGGCCCCTCGCTGCTCAACAACCAAGCGAGCGTCGGATTCGCCAGCACCGCGCGCATCGACATCGGCTTGCCGTCCACCTCCATCGCGTCGCTCACCAGGCGCACCCCCTGGGCGTAGTCGCAGAAGCGGGCGTCCGGGGCGTGGGCATGCGAGGGCCGCTCCTTGCACCCGGGCAGGCTCGCGCCGGGCTCCCGGCAGGGCTCGAACGGCACGCCTCCGGCGTCGTAGAAGCCGTGGAAGGCGACCCGCTGATCGTTGGCGACGAGGCCCAGCGACACGACGACGTCCTTCTTGTGCCCGGCGACGAAGTCCCCGAGGGAGAGGCCCCGGGTGCGCATGCGCTCGCGGATCGCGTCCGAGTGCTCGGCGTACGCGGCGGTCGAGTTCTGATCGGCGTTGGCCACCGATGGCGGGACCGCCTGCCGCGTGCCCGGTGCGCGCCAGTAGTCGCGCTCGATCGCGGCGAGCTGCCGGTTGCTCGCGACCCGCCCCGCGGCGAGGTAGATCGCGTGACCGATCCGGGCAGTCGGCAGGTTCATGTCGAGCTCGAACGCGACCCGCTGCGCGGTGATCTTGTCCATCGGCACGTACGCGTAGTCGCGATCGTCGCCGACGCAGAGGTAGTCGGGCATCACGAAGACCTTGCCGGTGATCGTCTGCGCGCCGCGGGTCACCGACAGCTCCACCGGCACCAGCGCGCGCGAGGCCAGGGCGTCGGGGACGTTGCCGGCGACGATCTGCTTGAAGATCGCCCGCTCGCGCGCCTGCCAGTCGGTCGGTCGCTTCATGCCGCCGATCGACTGCATGAACGCGCTGCCCGACACCGCCCCGGTCGGTCGCGCGGGGAAGTTGCCGCGCGTGGCCCGGGCGACGCCGGTGCGGCTCGCCTTGGGCAGCCACGTCCACGGTCGCGACGGCCAGTTGCCCTTGATGCTGCGGGGATAGCCGGGCTCGACGCGGTCCTTCGCGATCGAGAAGCGCATGTACTGCCGGCCCTTGAAGAAGTAGACCGCCTCGTCGTTCCAGCGGATGCCCGCCTTCACGTCGCGCTTCCACAGCCCCGGCCAGTGGTCCTCGATCTTCTTCGGGTAGTCCGGCAGCACCCGCTTGTCCGCGAGGGAGCACGCGACGTACTCGTCCCCCTTGAAGAAGTACGCGCGGCCGTTGGTCCACGCGACCGCCGCGTCGATGCCCCGCTCCCACAGCCCCGGGAACTCGTCCTTGATCTTCTTCGGGTACCCGGGCTCGACGCGATCACCGGCGACGGAGTACGCCATCGTCTCGTCGCCCTTGAAGAAGTACGCGCGGCCATCGGTCCACATCACGGCCGCGTCGATGCCCGCGCCCCACAGGCCGCTCCACCCCACGCTGATCTTCGCGGGGTAGCCCTCGTCGGCCCAGTCCTCGGCGACCGAGTAGCGGACGTACTCGTCGCCCTTGAAGAAGAAGGCCTTGCCGTTGTTCCACATCACGGCGGCGCCGACCGGCTCGGGGAACGCCTCGTCGAGCTCGGCGTCCTCGGCCGCGCGCGCGGGTGGGTCGCCGACGCCGGCGAGGCGTAGCACCAGGGTGTCGCCGCGCAGCCGGCCGTCGGGCGCGAAGAGCCGCGTCGCGTCGAGCTGCTCGCCCAGCACGTGGGCCGTCGTCAGCCGCCCCTCGCCGAGGCCGCGGCGCAGCACGAGGTCCCCCGTGCGCAGGGCCTGCGGCGCGACGGCGGCCCGAGGCGGCGCAACCACGCGCCACGCGTCCCCCTCCTCGGGGACGAGCACGAACTCCGCCGGCATCGCCTCGCCGCGGGCGACGCGATCGAAGAGCTCCGCGGCGCGGACCGATCGTGGGCGCGTGACCGACGGCCGTCGCTCGGGCCCGCGCCCCGCCTCACCCATCAGCGCGGTGAAGAAGTCGTCGTCCTGTGACGGCGGGATCGAAGCGAACGACTCGAACCAACCCTGCGAATCATGTCGAGGACGCCGTGTCATCGTCGGAGGCTCCTGGTCGACGCGCCGACGATCGACGCCTCGCGAGCGTGGCACCGCCGAAGTCGTACGGGCAAGCGCAACGGATTCTGACCACGGGTGAGCGGAACGGTCGTTCGGCGAACGGTCGTCGCGGACGACAATCGATCATCCACGATCGATCACCCCCGATCGATCGCCGACGATCGATCACTGCCCGATCGATCATCGACGGTCGACGGCCGCGTCGATCCTTCGGCCACGCAGCATTCGGCCTGTTCACCTCCGTAGAGAGTGCTAGGGTTCCATGCCCTCGATGCGGGGCCAGGAGTTGGACGCGATGAGGACCATGCGTGGATTCGGGCGCGTGACCCACGAGGATCGGCGCGCCGCCGATCGGTTCTTCGAGTCGCTGGTCGGCGCGCGGACGCGTCGCAGCGGTGCTGCGCGGCGCAGCGACCTCCGCGGCGGCAGCGACGGACTGCTGGAGGCCTTCGAGCAGGTGCCGGCACCGGCCGCGCCCGCGGCCTACCTCCCGGCGGGCGGCCGGAGCTTCACGCCGCAACCGGGGACGTTCAACTGCGCCGCGGCCGGGTACACGGTGGTCCCCGCATCGTTCCTGCCCGCACGCACCACCGATCCGAACGCCGCAATCGACGCGGCCCTCACCGCGGCAGGCCTCGACGCCGCGGCCCGCGGACGCATCGTCCGCGCGGGCCTCGTGCCCATCGCGACCGAGTTCGGCGGCCCCGCGCTGACCGAGCTGTTCGCCCGCCTGCGCTGGGCAGCCCGCGACATCGAAGCATGGGGTCGCCGCGGCCACGACGAGCTCGTCCAGCGCCTCCTCATCCACGTCCCCGGCCACTTCCGCGAGCTCGCGCGGCGTGCCCCGGATGCCCGCGAAGCGTTCGTGCTCGAGTGCCTCGGGTGGTTGCTCATGGCGCACCTCCGCGACGCGGTCGCGGCGGCGACGGGCAGCCGCTGGTGGGTCCCGCCGGCGCCGGCGTTCGTCACCGCGGTGCCGAACCCGGTGCCGCCGGTCAGCGCCGGGGTCTCGCAGCTCCTGCTGCGCTACCTCTTCATCCACACGACGATGACCGCGGGCGAGTGGAACGCGAGGCTCATGATGTGGGGCAACGGCCTCGCCGGCCGGCAGTGGCAGGCCGAGGTCAACGCGCCACAGCCGGGTCGACCCTTCTACGCGGGCCTCGTGACCGTCCCGACGCACGTCTCGACGGCCGCCCCGCGGGCAGCGTTCGCCACCGCCTGGACCCGGCGGCTCGCCGACACCGATGCACGATCCGCACCGATGGCCGCCGGCGCTGCGACGGTCACACTCGACGGCCTGCGCAACGCCGCGGCCCTGCGGGAGTGCGAGAATTCCAGCCCTCATCTGCCTGCGGGCGCAATGCCTTCGCTGACGCTGCAGGGACTCGAGCTGGCCTACGACTTCCCGATGACCGTGGGTCGACGGGCCATCCGCGCGCTGCCGCTGATGTCACAGCTCCATCCCGTCTACACCGCGCTGTTCCAGACGATCGCCGCGCTGGGCTGGAACGATCTTCTTTATCAGACCTCCGGTGGTGGGTGCTTCCGCGGCATCAAGCACCCCGCGTCGGCCCGGATCACCGTGGGCGGACGACCGGTCACGGTCGATCCGTTCCACGCCCCCGACGCGACCAAGGTGACGCAGATCAACACGCTGTTCAGCCCGACAGAGCGCGCTGCCGTGGTCGCGGCGGCGCGGACGGCCCGCCGCATGTCCGAGCACGGGCTCGGCGCGGCGATCGACTTCAATGTCCCCGAGAACGCGCAGGACGACGCGCGACGGCCGTTCGGCAGCATGGACCCGCGGATCATCGCCGTCTTCGAGGCCTTCCACTTCCGCTTCGGCGCCTGCTTCTCGCCGACGGACCCGATGCACTTCGAGTATTGCGCCGCACCATGTGCCCCGGCGGCCGCGACCCTCGGCACGCCAGCTCCGGTGGTGACGCCATCGATGCTGCTCCCGGCCGCGGCGACCGGGACGATGATCGCGTGATCGTTCGGTCGACGCCTTGCCGACGATCGCCGCGCGGCGAAGTGGCCGATCGATCGAACCGCGATCGATGTGCAGTGAACGCGCGTTCGATCCCGCGGTCGTATCGCGCAGCGATTGCACGGCGGCGTCGCTTGTCATCGGCGAGCGAGGATCGCTAGGCTCGCGCGGCTGAAGTTCGTCGGCACCGCGTCAGGTGCCGCTCGCGAGGACCGTAGAGACGACGACGACGACCGCGACCGCAGGCTTGCGACGCAAATGACGACCCCCGCCATCTCGATCGAAGGTCGGATCGCCCGCGATGGGCGTGCGCGTGCAGGCGAGGGCCTGATCGTCGAGGTGTGGCCGGTGACGCCCGGCGCCGCACCGCTCGCGCGGGCGTACAGCGACGCGAGCGGTCGCTTCGGTCTCGACGTCGCGGCCAGCGAGCTCCTCGGCGACCACGCCGAGTTCGCGGACGTCGAGCTGCGCGTCGTCGAGGCCGATCGCGTCGTGCACCGCTCGCGGCATCGCCTCGATGTCGCCGACCCCGAGAGCTACGTCGAGGTCCAGCTCCCCGCGCACGACGTTCACGACGGAGGCGGCGAGGTCCACGGGGAGGTGCACGGGGGCTGCCCGCCGGGCGCGCGTGTGCACGCGGTGCTGCGCACGCTGCACGACGGCGCGCTCGCGGATCGAGTCGTCGCCGAGGCCGAGGTCGACGCGCAGGGGTGGTACCGCCTGCCCTACCCGCGCCCCGACGGGCCCGCCCTCGCCCGCGTCGCGCTGGTCGTACGCCTCCACGACGCGGACGGCGGCCTCCTGTTCGAGTCCGAGGCCCAGCGCGCCCCTGCGGCGCGCCTGCGCATGGATCTCCGCGTGCCACCGCGCGCGGCGGTCCGCTCCGAGTTCGAGCTCGTCGTCGAGCGCCTGCACCTCGAGCTCGGCGAGGGGCCCGAGGCCGTCGACGGCCTCGACGCCGAGGCGCTCGACGAGCTGGCGGCGTGGCTCGAGGTCGAGCCCTATCGCCTCGGTGCGCTCCAGCGCAGCCGCGCGCTGCAGGCCCACACGGCGCTCCCGGCCGAGCTGTTCTACGCCCTCGGTCGCGCCGGTCTCCCGCTGGCGCTCGAGGACCTCGCGGAGCTCCCGGCCGCCGAGCTGCGCTGCGCCCTCGACGAGGCGGTGACCGACCACGTCGTCCCGGCGTCCGCGCTCGCGGATCGCGACGGGCTGCTCGCGCGGCTCGGCGAGCAGGTGATCGACGCCGCGATCGCGCCGGGCCCGGGGGCGATGCGCCCGGGGCTCGCCGAGGTCCTCGCCAGCGCCGATCTGCCCGAGGCGGCGATCCGCGACGTCCTCTCGCGCTACCGCGACCGCACCGGGGGCGCCGTCGAGTTCTGGGAGAGCCTCTACGCGGGGGGCGAGGCCCACGACGAGCTCGCCGAGGAGGTCCGCCCCGCCCTCGAGCTCGCCGTCGAGCTGAGCGCCGTCGTCGGCGGTGACGCGCGGCTGCTGCGATCGCTGCACGAGCTCCGCCGCGCGGGCCGCTGGGAGGCGATCGAGGACCTCGCGGACCTCGACTTCGACACCTGGCGCGGCCTGCTCGAGCAGGGCGAGGACGGGTCGGCGTCCGACGCCGAGGGCATCGACGAGGCCCTCGACGCGCGCGCCGAGGGGATCCTCGACGCCCTCGAGGCAGCGTTCCCCAGCCGCTCGATCCGCCGCACGCTGATCGAGACCGACGAGCTCGGCGCCGAGGCGCGCCGCGTGCTCGAGCGGGCCCGGGACCACGATCTGCTCGCGGGTTCGATCCGCGAGCGCATCGCCGCCGATCCCTCGGTCGCCGAAGGCCTCGAGGGCGAGGCACTCGACGCCGCGATCGAGGACATCGAGGCCGTCGAGCGCATCGCCCGGGTCACCCCGCGCGCCCACCACGTCCCCCTGCTCGTCGGCACCGGGATGCGCTCTGCCCACGCGATCGCCTCCACGCCACGGCGGCACTTCGTCGAGATGTACGGCGAGTCGCTGGGCGGTCGGGCCGAGGCCGCCGGTGTGCACGCCCAGGCCCAGCAGCAGGCCGCCGCGGCGACCCTCGCGATGGTGCGACTGCTCCAGTCGCTCCAGCAGTCGCCGTTGGTGCTCGGCGGCGGTGTGCAGGCGCTGCAGGCCACCCGCGATCAGGCGCTGAAGGACATCCCCGACGCGCGCGCCCTGTTCGGCAGCGTCGGCGCCTGCGGCTGCGAGCACTGCAGCTCGGTCTACAGCCCCGCCGCGTACTTCGTCGACCTGATGCGCTACCTCGACGTGAGCGATCCGAAGCGCCTCGAGGAGGTTCGTCGCAAGCTCGAGCAGCGGCGCGGCTGGGACGCGGCGAAGCTCGCGAGCCTCTCGCGCTACCGGCCGCTCGACGCCCTGCTCGCCCGTCGACCCGATCTCGTCGACATCCCGCTGACCTGCGAGAACACGTTCACGCCGCTGCCGTACATCGATCTCGTCAACGAGATCCTCGAGGCGCGCGTCGTCGACGGCAACGCCGCACACGACACCGGCAAGGCGCCCGCGGACGTGCTGCGCGCGGTGCCGCAGTTCATCGATCGCCGCGCCTACGACCAGCTGCAGGCGGCGGTGTATCCGACGAACCTGCCGTTCCACGAGCCGCTGGCGGTCACGCGCGCCTACCTCGGCCACCTCGGCGTCGCGCGGCCAGAGCTGCTGCGGATCTTCCACCGCGGCGACACCCGAGACGAGGTCCTCCTCGCCGAGGACCTCGGGATGTCGCTCGAGGAGCTCGGGATGGTCGCGCGCCCCCCCGACGAGCCGTGGACGCACTTCGGCATCGCCGCGGCCGACACGGGCGGCGCCCCGTGGGTGACGGCGCTCGCCCGCGCCCCCGCGCTGTCGAGCGCGACCGGCCTCGCCTTCGCGCAGCTGGTCGAGCTCGTCGAGATGCGCTTCGTCAACGGCGACGACGCGATCAAGCTCGAGTCCCCCACCCCGGACTGCGACGTCGACAAGATCACGGTGACGGGGCTCGACCCGTCGCGGCTGGTCCGCGCGCTGCGTTGCATCCGGTTGCAGCGCCGGCTGGGGTGGAGCTTCGGCGTGCTCGACCGGGCGCTCGCAGCCCTCGGCGCCACCGAGCTCGACACCGCGATGCTGCGCAAGCTCGTCGACGTGCGTCGGGTCGCCGCGCGGCTGGATCGCACCATCCCCGAGGCCCTCAGCCTCTGGGCCCCGCTCGACACCGCGGGCGAGGGCAGCCTCTTCGCGCAGCTCCTGCAGACCCGGGCGGTCGCGTGGCGGACCAACGACGCCAACGCGTTCGCCCTGCGCCCGGATCGCCTCGAGCTGGCGACGACCGCCGACTCGCTCGACGGCGTGGCAGCGGCGCTGCTCGCCGCGTTCCGCATCACCGGTGACGACCTCGCCGCGATCCGAGCGCTGCTCACCCGGCGCGGCGCCGCCCCGCGCCTCGACGTCGCCGGAATCTCGGCCGTGCACCGGGTCGCGATGCTGGCCCGCGCGCTGCGGCTGCGCGTCGATCAGCTCGACGACCTCCTGCAGCTCGTCCCGCCCTCGGCCGACCCGTTCGCGCCCCGCGATCCCGCGGCGACGCTGGCGTTCCTCGACGTCGTCGACGAGGTGTCGGCGACCGACTTCACGCCCGAGCGCCTGCGCTATGTGTTCGCGCCGCAGGCCGCACCGCGCCGCGATCCCGGCCCGAGCGCGGCGCAGGTCGACGGGGTGCTCGCGCGGATCCGCCGATCGCTCGGCGACGCGTTCAACGAGACGGCGCCCCCGGCCGAGGTCACGCTCGACACCGTCCGCGCCAAGCTGGCGCTGCTGCTCGACACGCCGCTCGTTCAGCCGGCGATCGACGCCCTCGATCCCCGCTCGCGCACGCCCCTCGACCAGCGACGCGCGTTCTTCGATCGACACCTCGCGCGGGTCTTCCCCGATCCGGCCGCCGCCGCCGCGCGCCTGTTCGCGCCGCCCGAGGCCGCAGCGCCGACGAGCCCGCCGCCCACCGCCACGCCGCGCGCCGAGGCCGACGCGACCGCGATCGCGACCACGGCGACGCCCGCGACACCGCCCGCCACGCCGCCCGCCACGCCCATCGACGCCCGCTGGCGCGCCAACCTCGAGCACCTCCTCGCCCACCTCCTGCCGGTCCTACGCGCCGCGCAGCTGCGGATCGCCGTGGTCCAGGCGCTCGCGGACGCGCTGGGCATCAGCACCGTCAGCACCGCTCGCCTGGTCGAGCACGCGCTGCGCTCGCGGCGGGTCGCCGGCGCGCCGATGATCCAGGACTTCCACGCCCTGCTCGGCACCGGGCTCACCGCGGCGTACCACGCCAACGCGGACCTCTCGGGCACACCGACCTTCACGCGCACGGATCCCCGCATCGACTTCGCGTGGAACGGCGCGTCGCCGGGGTCGGGCCTCGAGCCCACGAACTTCTCGGTCCGCTGGACCGGCCGGCTGCTCCCGCGGACCGCAGGGCCCCACGTCTTCGCCGTGACCACCGACGGCGCGGTGCGGCTCTCCGTCGAGGTCGGCGACGCGGCCCAGGTGATCCTCGATCACCCCGGCGGCGCCACGGGCGAGCGGTTGTCCACGCCGGTGGTCCTCGATCCGACGCGGCTGTACGCGATCACGCTCGAGTACCGCAACCGCGGCGGCGCAGCCGGCATCGCGCTGCAGTGCACCGTCGGATCGGGCGCGAAGGCGCCGGTCGCCACCACGTCGCTGTACCCGACCGACGGCCTCGCGTCGTTCGCCCCGGTCGTCGCGTCGTACCGGCGCCTGCACAAGGCGGCGATGCTCGTCTCGGGGTTCGGCATCACGGACGCGCAGCTCGAGTGGATGGTCGGGCCCGCGCGCGTGCTCGACCTCGACGCGCTGCCCGTGTCCCCCGACGAGGTGGGGAGCACCGCGCCGGCGGCCTTCGGGCGCTGGCGTCAGCTCGCGTCGGTGTACGCGCTGCGCAAGCGCCTGCCCCGGGCCGAGACCGATCTGTTCGCGGTGTTCCGCGCCACCGATCCCGGCGTCGCCCTCGACGCGCTGGTCGCCGCGTCGGGCTGGGATCGCGCCGTCGTCACCGCGATGCTGCGCGGCTTCGCCGTCGACGCCTCCGCGCTGACGTTCCCCGGCGACCCGATGGCGGCGCCGTTCCTGCCGCGGCTCGGTCGGGCGATGGACGCCCACCGTCGGCTCGGGGTGTCGCCCGAGCTGATCTTCGCCTGGGCCAACGCCATCCCCGACGCCGATCTCGCGGCGGCGATCGTGCAGGCCGCGAAGGCGCGCTACGACGAGAAGCGCTGGCTCGAGGTCGCCCAGGCCCTCAACGATCCGCTGCGCATCGCCCGGCGCGACGCCCTGGTCGCGTTCCTCATGCCGCGCATGGGGATCCGCAACCGCGACCACCTGTTCGAGTACTTCCTGATCGACGTCGACATGAACCCATGCATGGGGACGTCGCGGATCAAGCAGGCGATCTCGGCGGTGCAGACGTTCTTCCAGCGCTGCCTGATGAACCTCGAGCCCCAGGTGCCGCCGCGCCTGATCGACGAGAACGACTGGAAGTGGCTCAAGAACTATCGGGTCTGGGAGGCCAACCGCAAGGTGTTCCTCTACCCGGAGAACTGGATCGAGCCCGAGCTCCGCGACGACAAGTCGCCGATCTTCAAGGAGCTCGAGCGGACGATCCTGCAGCAGGAGATCAAGAAGGAGAACGTCGAGTCGGCGTTCATCGACTACCTGCAGAAGCTCGACGAGGTCGCGCGGCTCGACGTCCGGGCGGTCTGGTACGAGCGCCGCACGCCGAACCGACGCGCCGCGAAGCGCGAAGGATTGCCGCCGGCGCGGGGCCCCGCGCCGACCGACGCCCCCGCCGGCGTGTGGGACGGCAACACCTACCGCTCGCACTGGGACGACGGCACGTACCACGTGTTCGCGCGGAGCTTCGATGCGCCGCACGTCTGGTACTACCGGCGGCTCGATCGTGGTCGCACGTGGACGCCGTGGGAGAAGATCGACGCCGACATCGAGGGCGACCACCTGGTCCCAGTGGTGTTCCAGCGGCGGCTGTACCTGTTCTGGACCGTCTTCCGCGAGGTCAACAAGCCGCCGCTCGAGCCCGATCGCGACGCGCCGCCGTACAAGCTCGGCAAGGACTGGGAGATCAGCGTCGCCTACTCCGTGTTCGACCGCGGCAAGTGGACCCGCAAGCGCCTGTCGAACGAGGCGGTGACCGATCGCCAGGCCTTCGTGTTCCCCGTCGCGCAGGCCCACGCGCTCGCGAGCATGATCAAGAAGAAGGAGGCGCGGCCGCCCGCGCCACGCGTCGAGGGCAGCGCGTGGTTGCCCAAGCGTGCGTACGCCCTGCGGGCGACCGCGTCCGACGACCGCGACGAGCTCGTCGTGCACCTCTACCGCCGCCTCGTCGATCGGGTGCGGGCGCAGAACGTCATCAAGATCCCGGAGAACGGCGATGAGTTCCTGCTCCCCACCGATGTCGCGCCGGTCGCCGTCTTCCGCCTCGACGGCTGCAACGGGGAGCTCGACGCCCACGGGATCCACACGGATGCCTTCGTCGCGATGCGGCGCGTCGGCCAGTCGGTGCAGACGTCCGTCCGCTCGCGGGTCGGCGCTCGCCGCCGCCGGACGCCGCCGCCGAGCCCGGGCGTGCTCGTCCCGATCGGCCCGCCGCCCTTCGGCTTCGGGCGCGGAGGGCACATCGACGGGCCCGCCGGGTTCCGCGTCGACGGCACGGGCCTCGTGTCGACGCGTCGCGGATCGACCTCACTGTCGCTGGCGGCGGGGCCGGGCCGCGGCCCCACGCCGCTGCTCGGCGCGATCGACGGCAAGGGCGTGCGGCTGGTCCCCGTCAACGACGGCGCGATGCCCAACGCGGTCGGGCTGTTCCCGTTCTTCTTCCAGGACCGTCGGCGCTCGTACTTCGTGCGCCCCGTCGCCGCGTGGAACGGCGCGCCACTCGGCCGCGTGCGCCTGATCGCGCGCCCGATCGTGGGCGTCCGCGCCATCGCCCACCTCGGGCGACCGTTGCCCGCGCGCCCGACGAAGCCCAAGGCCGGGGGCAAGCCCGCGCGGGGCCGTCGCCGGGGCGAGGACGTCGAAGACGTCGAAGCGCGCGATCACCCCGCGGATCCGTCGGAGCGCTCGAGCTTCGACGACGAGCGCGAGGACGCCGAGGAGCGCGCCTGGCATCCGGACGACGTCAGCGAGCGACGGAGCACGCAGCGGACGCGTCGCCCCGCGCCCCGGCCCGCCGCGCGACCGGTCCCGCCACCCCCGCCGATCGCCGCACCGCCACCGCGACCGGTCATCGCACCGCCACCGCCGCGGCCGACCCCGGGCTACGAGTGGCGCCTGCGCTTCACGCCCTTCGAGCACCCCAACACGTGCCGGCTCATCCGACGGCTGATGATCGGCGGCATCGAGCAGCTCCTCGACCTCGAGTCCACGCGCCCGTCCGCCGGCCGCGATCACACCCACGTCGCGGGCAAGTGGAAGCCCAACCCCGTCAGCCAGTTCGCGCGGCGCTACCGGCCCGGTCCGCTGACGGACGCGCGTCACCCCCACCTCGACGTCGACTTCGCGGCCGACAACCCCTACGGCGCCTACAACTGGGAGCTGTTCTTCCACGCGCCGCTGCAGGTCGCGATCCGCCTGGCGAAGGACGGCCGCCACGAGGAGGCGCAGCGGTGGTTCCACTTCATCTTCGATCCGACCTCGGACTCGAGCGCGCCGGTGCCGGCGCGCTACTGGAACTTCGCGCCGTTCCGCGAGAACGACGAGTACGCCGGGGCCCGCGAGCTGATGGCCCTCTTGTCGTACGGCGGCAAGGAGCAGCACCTGATCCGGCGCCAGCTGGAGGTCCACCAGCAGGTCACCGCGTGGTGGGAGACGCCGTTCAGCCCCCACGTCATCGCGCGCCTCCGGACCGCCGCCTACCAGAAGGCGGTCGTCATGAAGTACATCGACAACCTCGTGGAGTGGGGCGACAAGCTGTTCCGCCGCGACACGATGGAGACGATCCAGGAGGCGACGCAGCTCTACGTGCTCGCCGGCAGCATCCTCGGGCCCCGACCGCCGTCGGTGCCGCCGATGGTCCGCGTGGCGCCGGTCACGTTCCGCACGATGCGGGGCAAGCTCGACGTGTTCGGCAACTGGGTGGTCAAGTTCGAGAACTCGCAGGTCCGCCGGCCCTTCCGCGTCAACGCGACGCCCGACGCCGCCGGCGCCGCGTCGGTCCTCGGGATGGCGACGCAGTACTTCTGCATCCCGACCAACCCGCAGCTCGACAAGTACTGGGACACCGTCGCGGACCGCCTCTTCAAGATCCGCAACTGCATGAACATCAAGGGTACGGTGCGGCAGCTGGCGCTGTTCGAGCCGCCGATCGACCCGGCGCTGCTCGTGCGTGCTGCGGCCGCGGGCGCCGATCTCGGCAGCGTGGTCGCCGAGCTCAACGCCCCGCCGCCGCACCACCGCTTCAAGGTCCTGCTGCGCCGCGCCGTCGCGCTGGCGGAGGAGGTCCGTCGCTTCGGCAAGGCCACGCTCGACGCGCTCGAGCGCCGCGACGCGGAGTCGCTGACCACCCTGCAGACCGCGCAGGCGAGCGCGCTGCTCGAGGCCGTGCGCGACATCGGCAAGACCCGCATCAAGCAGGTCGAGGAGGAGGTCGTGTGGCTCGCCCTCGAGCGCGAGCACATCGATCTCCAGATCCAGCACATCGCCACGCTCGCGCAGTCCCTGATGAACCCGCAGGAGAACGCGCGCCAGCAGTCGCTGACCGCATCTCAGGTGATCTCGACGGTGTCGGAGGGCGTCGACCTCGTCTCGAAGGTGCTGTACGCGATCCCGGACTTCCAGGCCGGCGCCGCGGGCGGCTTCAGCTCGCCGTTCACCACCGTGCAGCTCGGCGGCCAGATGTTCGGCGACATCTCGTCGGCCTTCGCCGAGAGCATGACCAAGGTGATGAGCAAGTTCGAGACCGAGGCCGAGATGGCCGAGGCCCAGGCGGAGTACCAGCGCCGCCAGGAGGAGCTCATGCACCAGCACGAGCTGCTGCTGAAGGAGAAGGAGAAGCTCACGCGGCAGATTGGCGAGATCAACCTCAAGCTCGAGATCCACAACGCCGAGCTGCGCCGCCACGACCTCGCCGTGGACCAGTCGCGCCGCGTCGAGGCCTTCCTGCGCGACAAGTTCACCAACGAGCAGCTCTACGGCTGGATGCTCGGCCAGCTCTCGGGGGTCTACTTCCAGGCGTACAAGACCGCGTTCGACTGCGCGAAGCTGGCCGAGCGCGCGCTGCGGTTCGAGCGGGGCGACACGAGCGTCTCGTTCGTCGAGTTCTCGTACTGGGACAGCCTGAAGAAGGGCCTGCACGCCGGGGATCGCCTGCTGGTCGACCTGCGCCGCATGGAGACCGCGCACCTCGAGGGCGACGAGCGGAACCTCGAGATCACGCGGCACGTGTCGCTGCGCGACGACGCCCCGGCCGCGCTGCTCGAGCTGCTGTCGACCGGTCGCGCGCGGCTCGACGTCACCGAGGCGCTGCTCGACGGGGACTTCCCCGGGCACTACGCCCGCCGCATCAAGAGCGCGAGCCTGACGGTCGCGGCGCCGACCCGCAGCCACACCAACGTCAACTGCTCGCTGACGCTGCTCGCCAATCGGATCCGCGTGTCGTCGAGCGCCGGGGGCTCGTACCCCGCGGCCGAGGACGGGGACGACCCCCGGTTCCTCACCAACTTCGCGCCGATCCAGGCGATCGCGACCAGTCGCCCGCAGGCGGACGCCGGCCTGTTCGAGCTGCGCTTCGACGACGACCGATACCTCCCCTTCGAGGGCGCCGGCGCCATCTCTTCGTGGCGGCTCGAGCTGCCCCAGGCCAACAACGCGCTCGATCTCTCGCAGGTCACCGACGTCGTGCTCACGCTCTCGTACTCCGCCCGCAACGGCGGCGCCGGCCTCGAGGCGGTCGCGCGCACGCACCGGGAGAAGCTCCTCGGCCGCGGGGGCCTCGAGCCGCCCCCGCAGTGGATGGTGAGCCTGCGGCGGGACGTGCCCGACGCGTGGAAGCGGCTCGCGGCGGGTGCGGCCGGCAAGGATGTGGAGCTCGAGCTCCCGATCGACGCTGCGCGGATCTCCGGCCGCTACCGCGGGGTCACGCTCCGGATCGAGCGCGCCCTCGTGCACCTGTTCCCGCGCGACAAGGCGCCGGAGGAGCCGCTGCGCGTGCGCCTCGATCCTCCGGCCGGCAGCGGCACCGCCGTGTCGGCGTGGCTGCCCGCGTGGCCCGGCGCGCGGACCCTGCGGGCGACCGCCGACGTCACGGGAACGACGGGCACGTGGAAGCTCGTCGTCACATCGCCGGGCCCGCGCGTCTTCGAGTCGCTCGACGACATCGTGTTGCTCTTCGATCTACGCGCGCGCACGTCATGAATCACCTGCGCGCGCCGTAGAGAACCCCGGCACTTCCTGCACCACCGGACCGTCCGGTTCTTCCGTATCCTCCCGACCTCGATCGAGGGACCACATGATGATCGCTTTGCAGTCTGATGTGTCCTCAACGACGGTTCGATCGCCGTTGATCGTTTGGCCACTTGCTCGACGCGACGCAATGATCATTCGATCACCGCGCGACGATCACCGCCGCGCCACGGTTTCCCTTGACGACCTCGGTGCCCCCTTCTACTATCACGCGACCGATCGGGATGGATCGGAGGCTCGTCGATCGAGGTGCGCTCCGCGACCGCGACGCGAGGCAGGAACATCGGCAGCTCCCTCGGCGAGGTGATGACGTGCGCTGGGATCCTTCGAATGAAGCCGTGCTCGAGGGCACCGTCGCTCCGCCGACGGGTGCCGGGGATCGTTGGGCCACGGCCGCGATGGTCGAGGGCTTCCTGAATCGCACCCCCGCGCTCACCCTCGGCGAGCAGGCGGAGCTGTTCGGCGCCTTCGTGCTCGGCGAGGCCGCGACGCCCGCGGCTCGGCCTGCGCCGTCTCGCCCTGCTCCGTCTCGCCCTGCTCCGTCTCGCCCCGCTCCGTCTCGCCCCGCGCCCGCCCCCGCCGCGCGTCCGAGCGGCGCCGCGTCGCGGCCCGCCGCCCCCGCGCCACGCCCCGCAGGCAATGCACCGGCACGCCCCGCGGGTGGCCCGACGCCCACGCGTCCCGCAGGCAATGCGGCGGCGGCCAGCCGACCCGCTGCACCCGAGCGGCGCGGCACCGATTGGGGTCAGATCTTCCGCGGCGTACAGACGGGGCTCGGCGCCGTCGGTCAGGGCGCCCAGATGATCTCGCAATTCGCGACGATGTTCGGCGGCAACGATCGCACCGCCCAGGACTTCGCCCGCATCGCCGGTCAGATCGGTCAAGGCACGGGCCAGGCGGCGTCGATGCTGCAATCGATCACCGGCGGCCAAGTGCCATCATTGCCCGGCCCGGCCCCCGCGGCACCGCCCCCGGAGCCGCCCGCAGCCGCCCCCGCGCCCGCGCCCGCGTGGTCGCCCGAGCCCGCCGCGCCGCCCGTGGCGGGCGACGCCCCGATGGCAGCGCCGCCGCCTGCGGCCGCACCACCGCCCGCGGCACCGCCCGCAGCCGCGTACGCGCCACCGATGCAGAGCGCGCCCGCGCAGCCGGCGGGGCAATTCAACGCGACCGCGCTCCTCGGCCTGCTGCTGTCGAATCCGCAGCTCCAGCAGGCATTGCGTGCCGCCCCGGTCCTGGGCCAGGCATCCCCGCGCGCCGTGCAGCTCGCAATGCCGCCCGGCGCCCCGACACCGTCGGTCTCGATTCCCCTCGGCGCGGTGCTGAACGCAATCGGCGCGCTGACCTCGCGCTCGATCGCGGAGCTGCACGAGAGCACCTCCGAGTTCGACGAGGAGGTCCCGGCGTATCTGCTCGGTGAGTCCGATGAATTCGTGGTCGACCCCGGCGAGGCGGACGCCCGCGCGGCGGTGGTGCTGCAGTATTTTCGTGCCGCCGGCGAGGCCGCGCGGTTCGGGGGCGTCGGCGAATCCTCGCTCGACGAATCCGAGGCCTGGCTCCGCGACGCGGGGTTCGAGGATTGGGGGAGCTGATGACCGACACCCGCTCGATGGAAGAGGCCCTCCAGGCCGCAGTGGCCCAGATGAATCGCAGCGGCAGCAATGGCGCCGCACCGGCACCCATGGATCCACTCTCGTTGATCGTCTCCTTGCTCCCGAAGCTCCTCGAGAACCGGGAGTCCCGGGACGACCTCACCGAGAAGCTCGATGGGATCCAGAACGAGGAGCTCACGCCGATCCGCGAGCAATTGCGGATCGTGCGGCAGCAGCTGGTCCGGCTGCGGCGCTCGCAGGACGACGTCCTGACCGCGATCGCGCAGCTCCGCGAGCAGCAGACGGCGATCGGCGACGCGGTGCTGCACCTCGCCCAGCACATGGAACGCCTCGAGATCCTCGACGAGCCCCCCGACGACGCAGGATTCGACGACGCCGCCCTGGCGCCGCCCGCACCGGCCCGTCGGCGGGCGAGCCCCGTCCCCACCACCACGAAAACCCGCAGAAACCCCAGGCAAGAGCGGTCCTAGCCGGACCCGGATTGGAAGGTCGACATGCCCAGCGCAAGCTTCAGAGAAGACTACGAGAGCGACGAGGACTTCGAGTCCGACGAGGACTTCGAGTCCGATGAATCCGATGAGTCGGACGAGTCGGACGAGGACTTCGAATCCGACGAGTCGGACGAGTCCGATGAATCGGACGAGTCGGACGAGGACTTCGAGTCGGACGAGTCCGACGAGGCGTTCGAGTCCGACGAGCGCATCTCCGACGAGGCCGCGTCCCCGCCGTGGATGGCGGAGATCGAGCGCAACCGGGCGCGGCAGCGGGCGCAGGCGAACGCCCGGGCGATCGCGGCCGATCAGCGCGCCGCGGCCCAGCGCGCAATGGCGACGCAGAAGGGG
Source organism: Deltaproteobacteria bacterium Ga0077550 (assembly GCA_001464385.1). Taxonomy (GTDB): domain Bacteria; phylum Myxococcota_A; class Polyangia; order Nannocystales; family Nannocystaceae; genus Xiheibacterium; species Xiheibacterium aquaticum. The sequence continues at coordinate 49,467 of LNFB01000095.1, forward strand.
ATCAACCGCCGCCTGGGGACGATCCGCGGCGCGGCGCCGGTGCAGGTCCGCGCGACCGGCAAGCTCTACGGGACCGGCGTGGTGACGGCGGAGCTGCCCAACGGCCGCCGCACCAAGATGCGGATCTCGCCCACACCGGCGTCGGTGCGCGACGTGAACCAGCTCGCCAACCGCATCGCCGCCAACGACAAGCGGCAGGCCAAGGCCGAGGCCGCGAACTCGCGGGCGATCAACCGGCTCGCGGCGGCCCAGGCGTCGGCGGTCAAGCAGCTCACCTCCGCCCAGGTCAAGAGCGACGCGCTGCTCGCCAAGCGCATCGTCGAGGGTGACGCCCGCCTCGAGAAGCGCATCACCAACGAGCTGAGCGGGCGCACGGGCCTCGCCGCCAAGCAGCGCAAGGCGCTCGTGGCCGCGATGCGCACCACCCGGCGCCGCGCGATCTGGAACGGCGTGCTCATGGCCAGCGCGATGCCGTTCTTCGCGGCGTACGGCGAGCGCGACAACCCGCTGTCGAAGAAGAACCTCCTGCTGACGGGCTCGCTCGCCGGTTGGATGTGCGCGGACGAGATCGTGGATCAGTTCACGGGCCGCGGGGCGAAGGCCGGCTTCGGCCGCACGGCGGGCGACATCTGGTCGTACGCGGCGCCGGTGGGCAACGGGCTGACGGCGTGGCTGCTGATGCGCAACGAACAGCACCAGCGCTTCGTCACGGGGATCAACAAGCCGGAGAATGGGAAGATCACGGTGGACATCGCCACCAAGCACGTGGGGTCGAACTACAAGGAGACCTTCGCGAAGCTGGAGGGCGTCCGCGCCGTGGCGACCGTGAAGAAGGGGACCGCGACGATCACCAGCGCGTCGGTCACCGGCGGCGTGCTCACGATCGAGGTCGGCGGCGGTACCGGTACCGCTACCGGTACGGCGACCGACGTCGAGGTCGCGTGGATGGTCGACGTCCTGCCCCCCGCCTGATCCACCGAGGTGACCCATGCTCCGCTACCGAACCCGACCGGCTCCCAACGCCGCCGAAGACGCGCCGGTCGAGGTTCGGCCCCGCGACGTCCTCCCGACCCCTGCGGTGGGCCACGTGCCCGGCGCAGGCGTCGTGACGGCGACGCTCCCCAACGGCCGCACGACGTGGTTCCGGCTCGATCCGGCCCCCGTGCCGGTCGACCAGATGAACCGGATCGCGCGCCAGGCCGCGCGCGCCGACGTCCGGCACGCGCTGCACACCCGCGCGACCGGGCGCTCGATCGAGAAGCTCACGCGGTCCCTCGCCAAGGGCGTCGCGTCGGTCAACGCGGCCCAGCTCCGCGGTGATCGGGCGCTCGGCGCGAAGCTCCGCAAGGGCGACGCGAAGATCGAGAAGAAGATCACCAAGGCCGCGGGCGAGGTCGCGGCGGCCGGGACCAAGAGCGGCAAGCAGCTCACCCGCGTCGTCGGCCGGATCCGCCGCCGCGCCATCTGGGATTCCGCGGTCATCGCCAGCGCCGCACCGCTGTTCGCCGCCTACGGCCAGCGCGACAACCCATTCGGCTCGCACAACGTCACGCTCGCCGCGGCCCTCGGCGTGTGGCTCTTCGGCGACGAGCTGACCGACATGATCTCGGGCCGCCCCGACGATCCCCCGACGCTCGTCCGCGACGTCGATCTGTGGTCGTACATCGCGCCCTTCGGCAACCTGCTCGCCGGCTGGTGGCTGATGCGCGACGAGCAGCACCACCGCTTCGTCACGGGCACGGCGACGACATTCGAGGTGAGTGTTCGGTTGCCCTCCACCGGGACGTTGACCGCGGAGCTCGTGCGCGACGTCATCATCGTGACCAACGCGCGGCGCGAGGAGACCGCGAAACGCCTCATCGAGTTTGCCGCAAGCCTCTCGGCGGGCGACGTCGCGCGACTCGGCGAGGCGCAAGCCCTCACGGCGGCGGCCTTGCGCGCGCTGCCAGACGACGCGAGACGGGCATTGTTCCGGCTCTACGTGACGTTCTTCCTCGTCGGGGGTCCGACCGCGGAGGAGATCGATCCCGCCGAGGAGTCGCTCCTCGTCGCGATCGCGACGCTCCTCGGCCTCGACGCGGCGGTGCTGCCCCGGGAGCCGCTCTCCGATCCCGAGCTCCTCGCGACCCTCGAGCTCGTGGCGCGGACCGTTCGCGAGCGGGTACCCCTGCCGGCCCGACACACGATCTTCGCGATCTCCTCGGCCGTATTCGATGCCTCGGCGCCCCGCGACGCGGCCGTCCGCACGTACCTCCAGTGGCTCGCCGCGGCGCTCGGCCTCAGCGCGATCGAGATCGTGCACACGTACGCGATCGACCTCGCCAGCGAGCGCATCGCGTCGGGCTACGAGGGCAAGTTCCGCGAGCTCGCGATCGCGGCCACGGCCGCGATCGCCGAGGGCACGCTGTCCGACAAGCTCGAGTGCGACACGCCCCGGGTCACCGCCGCGGTCGACGTCGGCGTGCTCGCGGTGCAGGTGATCGTGCCCGTGTACGGCCGGAGGCAGCGCCCGCTGCTCGCCCTGCCCGTCCCGCCGACCGAGGGGGAGCCGCAGCCCGCTCCCGCCACCCCACCGCAGCCGAGCGAGCCCGCCTCCGCGGAGGCCCCGTGGCGCCCCGCGTCCACGCACCTCGCCGCGCTCCGCGAGGGTCGCATGCCGGTGGACCGCGACGAGCGCGAGACGGCGCGGCGCGACCTCACCGATTTCATGCTCGAGTTCCTCTGGACCACGCCGCCCAAGGTGGCGTGGATCGTCGACACGCAGAGTCCCAAGTAAACCGCGAGGGGTGACCGATGAGACCGCGAAGCCGAGCCCGCGCGGGGCGTGCCGCGTCGGCGCCCTCCGTCTCCGCAGAGAGCCTGGAGTTCCTCACCGCGAACATCCGCGACGAGCTCGGCCGCGTCCGCGCGCTGTCGCGGCGCACGGTGGACCTGCGGCGCGAGCTGAGCGACCTGTCGAACCGAGCGCGCACCCCCGTGCCCCCGGCGATCCGCGGCGTGCTTCCCGAGCGGCCCGAGCCCCTGCCCGCCCTGCTCTCGCGGCGGCAAGGCGGCGCCGGTGGCAAGCTGCGGGCGGACCTCGTGGGGCTGCGCCGCGTCGCCGGGACCAACGCCGCCCGCGCCGACGCGGCGATCCGGCGCAACGCGGCCGCGATCGACGAGCTCGGACGCGCGCAGCAGCGGATGGCCGCGCAGCTCGACGCCCTGCAGGCAACCGACGCGCTGGCGCTGCTGCGACGTCTGGCGGGCAACCTCGCGACGCTCGAGCGGCGGGTCGTCGCGGTCGCCGAGGCGCAGAACACGGCGATCGTCGCCCGCGATCAGGATCTGCGCCGCTCCATCGTCCGCCAGGATCGCGCGCTGAAGTCCCAGGGTCGCACGGCCCGCATCGCGAAGCTCAACGCCACCGCGGCGTCCATGCAGTCGTCGGCCTACGGCACCAAGGGCAGCCCGTTCGCGACCAACAACCTGCTGATCGCCGCCAACCAGCTCCTGTGGAACTTCGGCGGTGACGCGCTGCGGGCCCTCGGCTTCTCCGCGCCGGCGGGCGCGTCGGCGCTGGCGTGGCTGTCCCCCGTCGCCTCGCTGGCGGCCGGCGGCGTGCTGCTCGGCAACCGTCAGCACGATCGCTTCGTCTCGGGCGTCGCGACCGATCTCGTGGCGCTGGGCAGCGAGCCGGGTCCAGGTCCGGATCCGGAGCCGGAGCCCGATCCGATCGAGCTCATCGGCTTCGCCCCGATCGCGCGCGCGCTGCTGAAGGTCCGCGACGCGTGGACGGTCCGCGTCTCGCTGCAGTCGTCGATCGCCCCCGCGCTGTGGCGCGAGTTCCGGGACCGCAAGGACGTCCCGGCCACGGCCACGATCGTCGGCCAGGATCTCGACGCGGGGACCCGCGCGAGCGCGACGGTGCGCGAGGGCGTCCTGTACATCGTCGCGGTCGGGTCCGACGTCGGGCCGAAGACGCAGGTCGCCTGGCTGGTGGACACGGGGGCATGACGTGGCACCGCCGCGCCCCGAGAACCCGCTGACGAAGCTCGCGCGCCTGCTCGGGGGCGTGGTGCTGATGCGCGGGCCGCTGGGCCACCAGGTGCTCGGTCAGCTGCTCGTGTCGGATCTGCGGGAGAGCGAGCTGGCCGGCGCGAGCGTGGTGCTCGCCGCGGGCTCGCGTCGCAAGAGCACGCTGGCCCGCGCGGCGATCGGCACCGCCGCGCCCGCGTTCGCGCTCGAGCGGTACTACGGCAAGGTCGGGGCCCAGCTCGCGCGCCGCCAGGCCGCCGTCGAGGAGCGCGAGCGACAGGCCCGCGAGCACGGCGCGGTCGCGACAGGCCCCGACGTCGCCGCGCTCTACCGCGAGATCGGATCCCTGCGCGCCGAGCTCGAGGCGCTGCGCCGCGAGAAGCTCGCCCTCGAGCAGCGCCTCGCGGACGCGACCGTCGCCGCGCCGCCGAGCGTCGCCGAGCCCCCGACCGTCGCCGAAGTGCCGACCGTCGCCGAAGTGCCGACCGTCGCCGAGCCTCCGACCGTCGCCGAAGCGCCGACCGTCGCCGAAGTGCCGACCGTCGCCGCACCGCCGGGGCCGCGCCCGATCAAGCCCGCGACGCCGAGCAAGCCCGCGACGCCGCGCAAACCCACCGGCCGCAAGCACAAGGGAGGCCGCTGATGTCAGCTCGCCCAGCGCATGCGATGGGCGCGGAGGATCTCGCGCGCGCGGTGCAGATCGCCGAGGCGACGGCCACGTCGCGCCGCCTCGACCGGATCGTCGCCGCCGCGATCGGGATGACACTCGCGGGCCAGGCGGCGCCAGGCCTCGTTGATCTCGCGCTCGGTGGCCGTGCGCGGCACACCGAGCGTCTCGCACGCCCACGCGACCTCGTCGGCCGGCGGCGGCGCCTCGGCACGCGGGCTCGTGCGGCCCTCGCACGCGGCGCGGAACCGCTGGGCGAGGCGCTCGGCCGAGGCCTCGTCGGCCGCGAAGCGGACCGCCTTGCCGATCAACCCGAAGTCGCGGGTGAACACGAACGCGACCGCGCCGAGCAGCGAGCCGCGGAGGATCGTCGGCGTGTCTGCAGCGATCGGCAGACCCGAGTCCCACGCGAGCATCCGCCCGTCGCGGAAGAGGTAGTAGCCGGGGAGGACCGCCAGCGGGCTCAGCACGCCGCACTGCCCGAGCCCCTCGTGGAGGAAGGGGATCACCGGGTTCTCCGCGACCAGCAGCTCGGCGATCGCGATGCTGCCGAACGGCACCGTCTCGTCGCCGCCGGTGAACCGACGCAGCAGCGCGCGGTTGAAGGGGTGCATGGCGTGCACCGCGACGAACACCACCGACGGCCGCGGCCCGCCGATGAAGTCGAAGAAGTCCGCGACGTCGATCGCGATCGGCTCGCCCGTGCTGCGCAAGGTCCTCGCAGTGTGGCGCGAGGTCCTCGCCCTGACAACCCGACGCGCGCGCGGCCGCATCGCCGCGCGCGGGAGTGAGGCACCGATGGACCCCGCGTTGTGGAACCTGATGGAGTCCGGACCCTCCGACGAGGAGGTGAGCGTCATCGTGCGTCTGCGCGACGCGAACGTCGTGCCCTCGGGCATCCGCGTGGTCGCGAACTTCGGCACGATCCTCACCGCTCGACTCCCGCGCGGCGGCGTGCAGCGCCTGTGGGAGGACGACGGCGTGATCAGCGTCAAGGCGCCCCGCGTGCTGCTGTCGCCGGCGCCGTTCGAGGACGACGAGCTCGACGCGGGCGCCGAGGAGTCCGCGTCCGCGCAGGTGCCCCCGCTCCCGTCGGTGCCCGAGGATGGCCGCGGCGTCGTCGTCGGCATCTGCGACTGGGGCTTCGACTTCACCCACGCGAACTTCCGTCGGCCCGATGGCACCACGCGCCTGCGGGCGCTCTGGGATCAGCGGGGTCACCACGCGTCCTCCCCCGCGCCGTACGGCTACGGGCGCGTCCATCGGGCCCCCGAGATCGACGCGGCGCTCCGCAGCGCCGACCCGTTCGCCGCGCTGGACTACGATCCGTCGCAGAGCGACCCGGGCGGCCAGGGCAGCCACGGGACCCACGTCGCCGACATCCTCGCGGGCAACCGACGCGAGCCCGGCTCGAGCGTCGGGCTCGCCGGCGGCGCGGACCTGATCTTCGTCCACCTCTCGGCGGATCCGGTCGAGGGCCTGGCGAACTTCGGCGACTCCGTGCGCCTGCTCGAGGGCCTCGACTTCGTGCGGCGCGAGGCCGGCGACGCGCCGTGCGTCATGCACCTCAGCGCCGGAAAGACCGGTGGTGCCCACTGCGGCGAGACGCCGTTCGAGCAGGCCGTCGACGCGATGGTGGCCTCGCGCCCCGGCCTCGCGCTCATCCAGAGCGTCGGCAACTACGCCGACTCCGCGATGCACACCCACGTCCGCATCGGGCCCGACCAGAGCCACGTGATCGTGTGGTTGATCTCGCCGCGCGACCAGACACCCAACGAGCTCGAGCTCTGGTACAGCGGCCACGACGTCCTCGACGCGACGCTCGTCTCACCGGGCGGCGTCGAGTTCGACGTGCCGCTCGGCCAGCGCACGCACCTGCGCCACCGCGACGAGGACTGGGGCAGCTTCCATCATCGGTTCAACGAGCCCAACAGCGGCATGAACCACATCGACATCTTCCTCCACCGCAGCGCGCCGGCCGGTCGCTGGCGCCTCGCGCTGCGCGGGCGCGAGATCGTCGACGGCCGTCTGCACGCATGGATCGAGCGCGACGCGAGGGGCCGGCACCAGTCGCGATTCCTCCGCAGCCAGGCGACCTCGCGCTACACCACCAACACCATCGCCAACAGCTTCCGCGCGATCGCGGTGGGGGCGTACGACGCGGGCCGACCCGAGCGGCCCGCCGCGTACTTCAGCAGCCGCGGGCCCACGGCCGACGGGCGGCAGAAGCCGGAGCTGGTCGCGCCGGGGTTCCGCATCCAGGCCGCACGTTCGACGCCCCGCGGCGGCTGGCCCAGCGACGAGCCGCGACTCACGGTGAAGTCGGGCACGAGCATGGCGGCGCCGTGGGTCTCGGGAACGGTCGCCCTCATGTTCCAGGCCGCGGGGCGACCGCTCGGCATCCACGAGATCCGGAGCCTCCTCATCGGCACCGCCGATCCACTGCCCGACGGGCCGAGCTCCACGCGACTCGGCTACGGCTACCTCAACCCCGCGGCGGCCGTGGACGCGGCGCGTCGGATCGGCGCCGAGCCCCCGCCGCCGCGGCGCGACGTGGCGGCGGGGGCAGCTCCGCGCGCGCGCGACCCCGCCGAGCGGCCGCCGATCCCGATGCCCGGGCAATCCGCGGCGGTACGCACCGCGGCACCCGAGGCCGACACCGACCTCGACGCCGAGGCCGAACTCGAGGGCGACACCGACCTCGACGCCGAAGCCGACACCGACCTCGACGCCGAGGCCGACACCGAAGACGACGCGATCGGCTTGGACGAGCTCCACGCGGCGCTCACCGAGTTCTCCGAGCGCGCGTGGTGACACGCGGACGATTCCCACGAAGGCGAGGCACGGCATGACCTGGGCACGAGCACGCACCCCCCGCGAACGACGCGACGCCGATCTCTTCTACGCCGATCTCATGGGCAGGCCTCGACGCCCTCGCACGCGCGCGCGGACCGAGTCGCGCGAGGACACGCCGGTCCCCGACTGCGGCTGTGGCGGGGCGAAGCCCACCGGCGAGCACGCGGTCGAGTTCGCCGCGACCGAGGACGTGCCGTCCGCCGACGAGGCCGTGGTCGGCCAGGCCGTGCTCGGCGGGCGTACGGTCGTGGTCGACACCGCCGCGACGCCGCTGTGGACCGGCGCGGGCTTCGACGACGGCCTGCGCGCCGCGCTTGCGCAGGCCACCGCGCACACCTGCGTGCTCGGCGATCCCTACGCCCCGGCCGGGTTCGCCGTGCACGAGTGGGGCCCGCGGATGTCCTTGCTCGCGCCGCTCACGATCGAGCTCGACACGCCGCGCATCGCCGCGCTGCTCGTCAACGGCGGCGATCGGGTCTACGTCTGCGCGGATCCCCTCGCCACCGCGAGCGCAGCCCGCCTGCGTTGGGTGCACGTGCCGGGGATCCGCGAGTTCTTCGCGCTGCCCGCCGCGCAGCAGACGAGTCAGCGGCGGGCATGGATCCGACAGATCATCACGGCGGCGCCGACCAACCCCCGCACCGGCGCCGCGTTCACGGCCGCGGAGCTGGGGACGCTGTCCTCGCCGCTGCTGCGGGTGCTCCTCGCGCGACACGCCGCGGCCGCGTTCCCCGTCGGGACCCACGCGCGCGGCGGCGTCGTGCACGGCGTGACGCTGCCGCTGCTGCGCCGCCCGGTCAGCGAGCCGCACGTGTACCAGCGCGTCATCTCCATGCGCGAGGGCAGGCTCGAGAGCATCAACGCGTGGGACGTCGATGCGGGCATCAGCCTCGGCCCGGTGCAGATCAACGCCCAGCGCGCGGCGCTCTTCCGGTTCCTCTGGCAGGTCTGGCAGGAGGATCGCGCCCTGTTCACGAGCGCCCTCGGGGCCGCGCCGACCTGGGCGATGCGTGAGCTCGCCGGCGTCACCGAGCTCTCCGTGCCGGTCGCCGGCGCGCCGCAGTGGCTGCGCGGCCTCACCACGGCCGCCGAGGTGACGCGCAACGTCGCGTGGTTCCAGTCCGGCGATCCGACGCGCTCGACCGCCGCGCAGATCGACGCGGCCCACCGCCGCGATCTCGCGGGGCGCTTCCGCCAGCTCGTCGCGTGGCCGCACATCCAGGCGCTCCTCGAGGATGTCACGTCGTGGTGGTTGCAGCCCGGCCTCGACATCATCCACGCCGCCGGGATCCCGCGGCTCGATCCGCTCCGCCCCGATCGCGACACGTTCATCCTCAAGTCGATGTTGATGTCGACGTACGTGCGCTTCAGCGGCTGCCTGCAGCCGCTCCTCGACGCGCTCGCGCGGTGGGCGAGCGTCGCGGACAAGCTGGCGAACTGGCGCACGGCGGTGACGACGATGACGGGGCCGTGCCGCGCGGACGCGGTCGCGACGGCGGAGCAGCGAGCCCGCCACGCCATCCTCGTGCCGCGGCTCGAGCACCAGCAGGCCGACGCCGCCGAGGTGTTCACCGCGCTGCAGGCGTTGCTCGCCACGGGCTCCGCGGCTGCGACGGCCGCGGCGGCTGCGACCGCGGCGGCGACGGCCGCGGCCGCCGCGTCCGGGATGGGCGTCGCGGGGGCCGCGATGGGTGCTGCGGCAGGCGCTGCGGTGGGCGCCGCCGCGACGCGTGCCGCCGCGCCGCGGCTCACCCCCGCCGAGGCGGCGCGGATCTTCGACGCTGCGCATGTCGGCGACGCTTCACTGGCGCGCGCCGCTGGGCTGCGCGTCGTGGCGGGGCCGGGCGAGTCGGTGCCGTGGGGCCTGCCCTCGCGCACGTGGCTGGTGACGCGCGCCCTGGGCGAGGGCCGCTTCGCCGAGTTCGCGGAGCTCCACGGCGCCGAGACCGGCGAGTGGGAACTCCGCGGCCTGCGAGGGTCGCGGCGGATCCCCGCGCCGCACCGGCTCGGCCGCGATCGCCTGCTGCTCGTCGAGGACGCCGAAGACGCGCCCCCGATCACGCGCTGCGGCTTCTTCGGGCCCAACGTCGCGCGCACCGAGGCCGAGGTACGCGCCGCGGTCGTCGCGGCGGCCCAGGCCGAGTGGACGCGGTGGCACACCGCCGCGGGCGCGCCGCGACGCGAGAACGAGGCCGCGATGTTCGGCGCGCTGGTCCGCTACTACCTGGCGGTGATCTCGGGCGCGCGGCCCGACACCCTCACCGCGATCCAGGCCGCCGCGATCGCGGCCACGACGAGCTACGGCACGCTGTTCACGACGGCCGACGCGGCGATCGTCGACGCCGAGGCGGCGCGGGTCCGGGCCGTCCTGCTCGGCGGAGCCCCGGGCGCGACGACCCCGGCCAACCTCGCCGCCGCGGTCGAGGACGCGCTGAAGCACGCCCGCCAGGCCAACCGCGACGCCGGGGCGTTCCGGGCGTGGAGCGCGGTCTGGGTCTCGCACTGCGTCCGCGGGGCCGCGATCGGGCTCGGCCTCGAGGCGATGATCCAGGGCAACCACTCGGGGCGCGACGAGCTGCTGCGCGTGTCGGCGGCCCACCGCGTCTACGCGCTCACGGCCCACCAGCGCCGCGTCGGCTCGCCGCGGCGAGACGGCACCTACCACGCGTTCGCCCCCGACGCCCACCCGCCGCGACCCGGCGACATCATCGTCCAGGATCGCCAGCACGACGATCCGGCGCAGCTCATGACCTTCGCGCGGATCGCCGATCTCGCCGGTGGCCTCGAGACCCACGGCGACATCGTCGTCGAGGTGCCCGAGGGCGCCGGCTTCGCGATCACGATCGGCGGCAACCTCGGGGGCAGTGTCCGCAAGCGCCGCTACCCGCTCGACGCGAGCGGCCGCCTCGTTCGCGCCGCGGCGCAGCTCTACACGCAGGAGACCGACAACGGGGCGCTGCCCGCCGTCCCCGCGACGAGCACCGCCGCGCTCGCGTCGACGAGCACGCTGCGGATCTTCACGCTGCTGCGGCCCGTCGAGGTGTGCGCGGCCGTGCCGGGCCAGCCGTGGCGCGGTGGGGTCCTGACATGAACCCGCGCGTCCTGCCGCGATCGCGACGGGCCCGTCGCGAGGCCGACGACTTCTACGCCGCGCTGCTCGGGGTCGATCGCGGCGGACGACGCTCCGAGGCGTGGGCGACCGAGGGCCTGCCGTCGGTCGGCGCCGCGGAGTCGACGCTGATCGAGGACGCGTGGGCGACGGCCGACGCCGCGAGCGAGTCCGAGACCGAGGCCGCGAGCGAGGCCGAGGCCGAGTCCGCCGTCGAGGCCGCGCCGCTCGAGGTCGACGAGGACGCGTGGGCCGACGCGTGGGAATCGCCGTCGGAGTCCGACGCGCGCGTCGAGGCCGATCCCGGCGTCGAGGCCGACCTCGGCGCCGAGCAGGGCTGCGGCGACGACGTCGAGTTCGCACGCGCGTCGCAGGAGCGGCACGACGAGCACGACGAGCACGACGAGCACGACGAGCACGACGCCGTCGAGGCCCGCGAGCCGGGAGCGGGCCTGCGCGACGCGGAGTGGGACGACTGGGACGCCCCCGAGCTCGCCGACGCCGTCTACGACGGCCCCGCCGAGGTCGGACCGCCCGTGGTCCACCCGCACCACTGCGTCGAGCTCACCGCGTGGGCCGCGATCGACGTCCGCCTCGAGGACTTCCCGACCGAGGTCACGCCCGCGAGCCCGACCGCGCCGCCCACGATGTCGATGCCGGCGCCGACCGGCTTCCGCACGATCGCCGGCCTTCGCACCCAGCTGCCCCTCGAGGAGGAGCCCGCGGGGCCGCCGCTGCAGGTCTTCGAGTTCACGCGCGGCACCGCGTTGCTCGACACCGGTCACCTGCGCGTCGACCCCAGCGATGCGTCGCGCTTCGAAGTGCGCCTGCGCGGCCTGCTGTGTCACCCCAGCGATCCTGCCCAGCCCGATCGCCTGCCCCCCGGCCGCGCGCGCTTCCCCGTCGCGCTCATCGTCCACGGCAACCACACGGCGATCGACTTCGCGTTCACCGATGCCGGGCGACCCCACCGAACGCGGACCCTCCCGACCTCGGCCGGGCCCGTGACCGAGACGGTGATCCAGGGCCGCGCCTCGGTCCGCCACGAGGTGCCGAGCTACCGCGGCTACCGCGATCTGCAGGAGCACCTCGCGTCACAGGGCATCGTGTCGATCAGCCTCGACACCAACGCGGCCAACGAGCTCGGCTCGCTGATCCGCCTCCGCGCCGACCTCGTGCTCGCGATGCTCGATCACCTGCGGACGCTCTCGGGCACGGCCGCCTCCCCGCTGCACGGACGCCTCGATCTCCAGCGCGTGGCGCTGGTCGGCCACTCGCGGGGCGGAGACGCGGTCGCCATGGCCGCGCGCCTCGACCTCGCGCGCCCGGCCGCCACGCGCTTCGGCCTGCGCGCTGTGGTGGCCCTCGCGCCCACCGACTTCACCGGCATGCTCACGCCCACGTCCGAGCGGCTGTCGGTCACCGCCGGCCAGTGCGCGAGCTTCCTGTGCGTCTACGGCTCGCACGACGGCGACGTCAGCGGGGCCTTCGACCCGGCGCAGCTCAGCCCCGCGTGGGACGCCGTCGGCACCGGGTTCCGCCACTACGATCGCGCGACGACCCAGCGCGCGATGGTGTTCGTCCACGGCGCGACCCACAACCGCTTCAACGCCGTGTGGATCGATCCCGCCGCGCACGCCCCCGGCTCCGGCGCGCGGGCCCTCGCCCTCGCCCAGGCCGACAACTTCGACGACGCGCCGCGGGTCGACCCCGGCAAGCCGCCCTCGTCGGCGTTCCCCACCCCGGCCACGCACCGCGACGCCCGCGTGCTCGATGCCGCCGCCCACCGCACGCTCGCGCGCGAGTACATCGGCGACTGGCTCGCGCTGTGGCTGCTGGGTCGGTGGTCCGCGGCCGATCGCTTCACCGGCGTCACCACCAATTCGCTGGGCACCCCCGTGGGCCTGCAGTGGAAGCTCGGCCGGGCGCTGCGCACCGTCGACGAATTCGACGACTCGAACCCGGCGCGCAACCTCGGCGGCGGCGCGGTGACGCTGCCGACCTTCGTCCGCGAGCGACTGATCGAGCTCGACGATCCGGTGCACACGCCCCACAACGAGCGGCTGCTCCAGGCCCAGGCGCCCGCCGGCGCGGTCCGGATCTACCGCACCGAGCTGGTGGCTGCGGCCCGCGACTGGCGGGACTTCACCGCGCTCAGCGTCCGCATCTCCAAGCAGTTCCCGTCGCTCGCGTCGCCCGCCGACATCGCCGCGGCCAGCTTCCCGCCCCGCTTCACCCTCACGCTCTTCGACGGGGTCCGCCGCGCCTCCGTCGATCAGAGCGTCATCGCCCCGCTCAACCCACGAACCGTCCGACCCTACCACCGCACGCTCGCGGGCGACGATCTGACCAAGGTGCACCTGCAGACGTGGCAGGTCCCGCTGTCGCGCTTCGCAGGCGTCGCGCTCGGCTCGATCCGCGCCGTCGAGATCGCCTTCGATGCAGGCGCCGCCGAGCCGATCCACCTCGACACCCTGTCGATCGTGAAGCTGTAGGAGACCGCCATGACCCGCACCTCCCCCGCCTACCCCCCGCGCGCGACCGAGGCCCGCTTCGTCCGCGCGACCGAGGGCGCCCGCGGCCACACCCACGTGCAGGTCACCGGTGAGCACTTCGTCGCGCGCGCGGTGCCGCTGCTCGCCCGCCTCGGACGACAGCGCCTCGTCGCGATCGTCGTGCGCGCCGACGGCCAGGGGTTCACCGGCATCGCCGAGCACGCCCCGCGCGACGGCGACCGCCTCGCCATCGGCTACGCGAACGGTCCGCTCACGCCCACCGACATCGTCTATCGCGCGCACCCGGATCCCCGCCCCGTCGCGTGACGCCGGCGTCGAGACGACATCCAAGAGGAGGCCCAGGTCCATGCCACGCACCACGCAACGACGCCGAGCTCGGGCGACCACGCGGGACGCCGACGACTTCTTCCGCGACCTCGTCGGCGGCGGCGACGTCGGGCCGGCCGAGGATCTCCTCGCGCGGGCGAGCGACGCGCTGACGCGGGCCCGCGACGAGCTGCGCGCCCGCGTCGGGCTGCCCGCCGCGTCGCCGGCCCCCGCGACGCCGATGCCGGTCGCGACCCCGGTGCCCGCGATGCCCGTCGCGTCACCGCTGCCCGCGCCCACGGCGATCGCCCCGCAGCCGAGCGAGGACGCGACCACCACGTACTTCCGCATGCGCGTCGACGCCGATCGCGATGGTGCCGTCGACGGTCGCGATCCGCCGACGCGCTGGACGTGGGGCGCCACCGGCCGCGGCGCGGCGGTGCTGCCGAACGTCGACAGCGACAACCCCGGGCCCGCCGTCGACACCGGCAACGCCACGATCGACGCCGGCAACGACGCGACGGACATCGCGCCGCTGCGCATCGAACCAACGCCGTCGACGACGCCGCCCGCCGGGACGCAGCTCGAGCTGCGGGTGTCGCCCCCGGGCGTCGTGCGAATCTTCGACGGCACCTCACCGGGCGCAACCGAGATCATCGGGCCCACCGCGGGCGCGCACCATCGCTTCACGGCGCTCCCCACCGCGCCACTGCAGCTCGGCATGGAGGCCCTGCGCCTCGCCGGCCGCGGCTTCGACGGTCTCGTCGAGATCACGCTGCGCACCGTGCTGCCGTCCGGCCGGCGCCTGACCCAGCGCACGGTCGTCCGCGTGGCGCCGTGGATCATGCCCAACCACACCCACCGGGCAGAGGCGGTGTTCGTCGTCGACGTCGGCGCCTCGAACCTCCGCTTTCGCACCGAGCTGCGTCGCCTGGTCACCGCCGCCGGGTGCACCCTGGTCGAGCACGCGGACGCCGATCGGTGGATGCAGGACGCGATGGAGTTCGGGGTCACGAACCTCCCTTCGGCGGGCTTTCGTACGGTCCTCCGCGCGCCGCGGGACCGACCGCTGCAATCGTTCCCGCGGACGCTGCTCTCCGCGGATCTCGGCTACACCGAGCAGGGCACGCTGCGACCCGACACCACCTTCGACTCCCACGGCAACCTCGAGGCGAGCCCGGCCGTCGACGTCGGCGGGAAGTTCTATCGATTCGGCCGCATCTACTACGGGCCGGGCCGCCCGCACGAGCGCCTCGATCCCGAGATCCGCGCCTTTCTCCGGGCGCAGCTGGTCCAGGACCCCTTCGAGGTCGATACGAATTGGCTGGTGGTCGGGCACGTGGACGAGGTCGTCACGTTCGTGCCGACGCAGGCGACGACGGGGAATCGATTCAAGATGCTGATCGCGTGCCCGCGCCGCGCGTACGCGATCCTCGATGGACTGGCGCGGACGCACCCCACCGCGCCGATGTTCGCCGGTCGCTCGCTCGACGGCACGACCCCGCTCCAGACCGACGTGACGACCTTCCTCGGGCTCGCGGACGACGTCCACCCGGCGCTGCGGCGCCTCGTCGCCGCCGGCCGCGTGACCCACCGGGCGCGTCGCCTCCGCCGCTACAACCTGGATCGGCAGGCCAACCTCGACGCGATTCGAGCGACGATGGTGCGCGAGCTCGGCCTCACCGCGGCCGACATCCTCGAGGTCCCCGCCATCTTCATGCCCAATCCCCACACCCCGACGCTCGCCGACGCGCTGGTGCCGGGCATGGTGAACATGCTCGTCGTCAATGGCCACTGCATCGTCCCCAAGCCGTTCGGCCCGGTGGTCGCGGGTGTGGACAAATTCGAGGAGGACCTGACGAGCCAGCTCGCCCCCCTCGGGCTCACGGTCTCGTTCCTGGATTGCTGGGACGAATACCACGTGCTGCTCGGTGAGGTGCACTGCGGCACGAACACCCTTCGCACGCCCAACCGCGGCCGCTGGTGGCTGTACCAACCCTGAGCCCACGAGGTGCAGTGATGAACCCAGAATCCGACGATCCCATCCGCGTGATCGACGAGGCCCTCGCCAGCGTCGACGAGGCGTGGCCCACCGCCGAGGCGGTGCTCTGGAGCGCGCGCGAGCGCGGGGTGCCCGTCGAGGTCGCGGCGTCGCACGGCGATCCGGTGGGCCGGCAGATGGCGGCCACCGCCGCGGACATGGACACGGCGGGCCGCGCGGCCCTCGAGCAGGCGAGCGAATACCTCGATGGCGCGGCGCAGTACTTCGCCCGGACCGCCGCCGGGATCCCGCCCGTGGACGGCGTGCTGGCGAACCTCACCGCGACGTGGGGTCCCACGCTCGCGCGACCGCTCGCGCTGCGGCTGGCCCAGCGCAGCGACCTGCCGAACTGGCGGGTGGTCACCATCCTGGCCTACCTCGATCGACACCGCGACCCCGTCGTCGTGCCCTCGCTGGTGCGATTCGCGGCGCGGACCGAGGTCCCGTCCCAGCAGGAATTCGCGGTGCGAATCCTCGCCAGCATGCAGGGACCAGCGATCGCCAGCAGCATTCGTGAGGAGCGTGCCCGGTGGCCGACCGGCGGCCGCGAATTCCCCGTCGCGCTCGCGAACCTCGCCCCGGCGGCCGCCTGAGCCCGGTTCACGGGCCCGGCCGCGGCGGCGGTGGATCGTCGCCGCCCGGTTTGCGCGGCGCCTGCGTCAGCCAATCCGCGTTCGCGACGCAGCCGGGGCGCGAGGTCACCGGCGGGGGCGCCACGGCCTGCGGCACGTCGGCCGTGACGTCGTCGAGCAGGCGCGCGGTGTAGGTGGCGGGAATGTCATTGTGCCCGACCTGGGCCCGCTGCACCCGATAGCACCGGGCGAGCGCGGTGGCCTGGGACGAGGCGGCGAGCTCGGTATCGATGGCGTGCTGGAGCCTCCGCGCCGACACCTCGGTGGTGATCAGGTGCCAGCGGCCGTCGTCGCGATACGTCCAGGAGCCCGGTGCCTGGTACGTGGGTTTCCCGGCGACGTCCACCCAGCGCCCGCCCGGCGCCCCCGCTGCGGGCCCGCTGCACGCCGTGTAGAACACCCGTAGGGCGCACGTCGCCGCGGCGGTGCTACGAATGCGCCGGCGCATCCACGCGACGATCGGCCCCTCGCTCCCGTACATGGAATCGAAGCAGAGGATCTCGTGCGGATCGAGGCCGGCGGCCAGCAGCGTATTGATCCCCGAGCCACCGCCGGAGTGCGCCATGAGGGTGAGGCGTCCCCGGGCCAGCGTCACCTGCAGCGTCCGCGCGAGGAATGCGAGCCCGGCGGCGACGAGGCCGTCGAATGCGGCGACGTCCGGCAGGGTCCCGTCGAACGACCAGCGCACGCCGGAGTGGTGGTGCCCGAGGGGGACGAGGACCAGCGTCGGCCGCCCGCTGCGGACCCGCACCACGCCCTGCGAATCGACGAGCTCTACGCCGGCGAGGGCGGCCTTCCGGGCGAGGAACCCCGCCTGCGGGCTCCCGTAACCGTGCAGGTGGACCGCGATGTCCACCGTGGTCCCCGCCGCGGTGCCCTCCGCGAGGTTCCAGCGCGCCTCGACGTTGTCCCCGCTGCCTCCGCCGAGCGGCGCGTGACGAAACGTCCCCCGCCCGCCGAGGGGGACGCCCTCCCCAAACTCCGCGAACTCGAAGAGTTCGGCGGATCCCCGCGTCGAGCCGCGTGAGCCGGCGAGGAGGTCCCGCATGAAGTCGTCGCCCGCGCGACGACCATCGACGACGGCATGCATTCGAGCTCGCATTCGCGGATCACCATAGCACGCGAATGCTCGAGTGACGGAGGTTCAGGCGCTGGCCGATCGGCCATGATTGCGCCGGTCGGTTCGACTTTATTCGCGCCGCATTCCGAGCGACCCTGGAACGAGGAGGCTACGTCATGGCGGACATCGTGTACGGCACCCACTCGAATCGGGTGCGCGAGCTCCAGCGCGCATTGGTGCGACTCGGCCACCCCGTCGACGTCGACGGCACGTATGGCGGGCAGACGGCCGGCGCGGTCGCGGCGTATCTGCAGCGTCGCGCGACCACCCAGCTCCCCGCGTGGGTGGTCGACGGCATCCTCGGCGACGCCCCCGTGGAGGTGACCCCGGGCCTGCGGTCGATCGGCGCGTGGGTGCGGCGCGCCAGCCTCGAGAAGCCCGACGAGATCGTCGCGTTCGCGCGACAGACGAAGATCGACCGCCTGGACGTCGTCGTGAACGATCACTCGGCATGGCGATCACCCACGACGTTCGACACGTTCGCGCTGCCGAAGATCGAGCGCATCTGCATGCGCGCGCGCGATGCCGGACTCTCCGTGCACCTCATGAGCTGGCTGATGCCGCACGCCGCGTACATCGACCAAGCGGCGGCGGTGCTCGTCCCCCTGTGTCAGCGCGTCGGCGCGGCGTCGCTGCAGTGGGACGCGGAGGAACCGTGGACGAAGGCCACGTCGCCGCTCGCCTACGACGTCGCAGCCGCGCGGATCCGCAGCGCGTTCTACGGGCTCGGGCGGCCGATGGGTGCGAACGCCATCGCCAGCGTCTCGATCGCGAAGTTCGGACCGCTCGCGGCGATCTGCGACTACGTCCTGCCGCAGGTCTACGCGACCGCCGGCAGCGGCGTCAGCCCGAAGGACGGGCCGCCCCGCTACTACCGACGGTACCGCGACGCGTTCGGCAAGCCAGTCGTCATGGGCCTGGCGGCCTACAAGCAGACCGGCATCCCCGGACACACGCCCGCGTCGGCGATCCGGGCGGCGATCGACGCGACCATCGCGCTGGGCGAGGTCGATACCGTCGTCTACTGGTCGATCGAGGCGATCCGCAGCGCGCCGAAGGTGGCCGCGGCGATCGCCGCGGCGCCGCGCCGCAACTGACCGGGGAGTCCCGCGCGATTTCAGGGGCTCGGCGCGACGATCTTCGCCAGCATGTCCCCGTCGAGGGGTCGGCACACGTACTCGCTCGCCCCGCCGCCGAGGCAGGCCACGAGGTGCGTCTGCGTCGGCCGCGAGACCACGACCACCCGGCGAAGGGGCACCCCCGTGCCGCCGCGGATCGCCGCCAGCAGCGTGAGTCCGCCGGCGGGGCAGGCGTCGGCGTCGATGACCACGAGCTCGACCGGACGCTGTCGGCACGCGGCCAGCACCTGGTGGTGGTTCGCGACGACCTCGAACTCGATCCCGAGCTCGGCGAGGCTCTCCTTCCACTGGGCCTGGGCCCCGGTGCGCTCGGCCACGACCATCGCCGAGCCGCGGACGGCGGCGCGGGTCGCCTCGCGGATGGCGGCGAGCTCCTCGGGCGTCAGCAGCGGGCCGCCCGACTCGTCGCCGTCGTCGTCGCCCGCCGACTTGCCCTTCTTCGACGACTTCTTTTTCTTCTTCTTTTTCTTGGCCGACTTCTTCTTGGCCTTCTTCGCCCCGGGCTCGCCCGAGGCGTCTTCGTCGTCCTCGTCGTCGTCCTCGTCCTCGTCCTCGTCGTCGTCGTCCTCGTCCTCGTCGTCCTCGTCGTCCCCGTCACCGGCGAGCACCGCGACGAAGACCGCGTCGGGGATGACCAGCTCGAACGTGCCGCGCGCCAGGTCGCCCAACTCGAGCTTGCCGCGGCCGACGCCGAGCGGCCCGAGGGCAGCGACGTCGGGCGCGGTGGTCGACCCCTCGCGGAAGACCACGCGCCAGCCCTCGCCCTGCTCGTGCCGCAGGCCCTCGTTGAGCGCGGCGCAGAACGTGTTCACGCACTCGCCCATCGCGTCGACGTCGTCGCCGTCGAACGTGTGGCGCTCGATGTTCTCCTTGATCGCCCGATCGGGCTTGACCATCAGCCGGCCCGCGCACGCGATCGCGAGGCCCAGCTCGAACACCATGTACAGGGTGCACACCCGCGGCTCGACCAGCTCGAGGCGCGCGTAGTAGTACCGGCCCTGCGGCTCCCACTCGCGGCCGCACTCGATCGCGCCGAGCTTGGCCTCCTCGCCGACGACCGAGCCGAACTGCGCCGGCAAGGCGCGCCAGATCCGGGTCAGTGTCTTGTCGGCCGAGTGTCCCATCGTCGCGCGCGGACGAGAGTGCGCCCGCAACGGCCATCGACCGGGGGGCTCACCCGCTTGAGGACGCGCGCGCGAGTGGCCCGGGGTGGGACGCGCAGGGGTGTGTGGGAGAACGCTTCTGGTTCTTCCGCACCCTGCTATCGCTCGAGCAGCTTCGCCAAGTGTGTGCGCTCCCAGAGCACCGCCTCGGCGTAGCGCTCGAACTGCGCCTCGGCGTTGCGGAACGCCGGCGTGTGGTAGACGCGGCGGCCGTCGACCACGGGCATGTCGTGCACCTCGTGCAACATCTCGTGGTAGACGATCCACGCCACGAAGAAGCGCGGCACGTCGGCGGCGTCGAGCACCGGGTGGATCCGGATGAGCTCGTCCTCGAAGGTGTAGCTGCCGAGCTTGATCGAGTCCCGGGTGCGTCGTCGACGTCCGCGCGGGCCCCAGGTGATGCGGGCCTTGATGCGCCCGCCGAAGTACGCGGCGTTGAGCTCGTCGAAGATCTCGCGCAGGTTGTGGTACTTGCCCTCGACGTCGCACGTGACGGCGGGCGGCCCCTCGCGGCGGCGGATCACCGCCTCGTTGTGCTCGACGAAGGCGCGGAGCAGGCGCGCTGCGGCGGCGTCACGGCCCTCGCCGTACCGCGCCAGCGCGCGCAGCACCGCCGGCGGCGCCGCCACGAACATGTGGTGGAGCCGGAAGGTGATCACACCGTCCCCGCGCTTGATCGACACCATCGTGTGCATGTTGTCGGTCAGCACGACGCGCGCCCTGCCCTTGGCGACGTGCGCCGCGAGGCGCTCCTGCAGGGTGACGCGGGCGGCTTCGTCGTCCGCGGAGCCCGGCGACAAGCCCTGGTCGTCGTCGTCGTCCTCCGGCGCGTCCTCGCGGTCGTCGTCGATCTCCACCTGACGCGCCCGACGCGGCGGGATCATGCGGGGTACCGAGCGCGGCCCGCGGGCCGACGATCCAGGCGGAGGAGTCATGGACGACCGGGGGCGGACGGCCGGGGCGGCCGGAGAACCCGTGGGATCAGTGTGGACCATGTCGTGGAGGCTTGCGACGTTCCCGCGGACCGCGGGAACGTCGGCGGCGCTCGGCGCCCCGCCCGGCGCCCAGGTTGGAGACCTGCTTCGGGATGGGGCCGAGTGGGGCGGCGTCACAGGTGGCAACGGACATAGTTTATGATCGCAAACGCGCCGGCAGAAATTTCCACGCACGGTCGCCGACGCCGCCTGATCGCACACAAAGTTGCGATCAACGGAGCGATCTGTCCCCCCGAGAAACTTCACCGATGACCGAGATCGTGCACGAGGTCCTGTTGTTCGCCGCGCTGCGCGAGCGTGCAGGTGCGGCCGTCGTCCGCGTCGGGCTCCCGCCGCGGGCCACCGTCCGCGATCTCCTCGCGGCGCTCGCGACCACGGTGCCGCGGATCGCCTCCGCGCTGCCCCACTGCCGCGTTGCGGTGGCCCACGCCTTCGTGGAGGCCGATCACCCGATCGCACCGGGCGACGAGATCGCCCTCATCCCGCCGGTGTCGGGCGGCCACGACGGCCCGCGCGTGCGACTCACCCACGCGCCGCTTTCGACCGACGGCGTGATCGCATCCGTGCTCGCCCCCAGCCGCGGCGGCGTCGCGACCTTCAGCGGCTACGTGCGCCGACACAGCCGGGGCCTGCAGGTCGATCACCTCGAGTACGAGGCCTACGAGCCGATGGCCCTCGCGGTGATGGCCGCCATCGCCCGCCGCGTCGAGGACGAGATCAGCGGCGCGGCCGTGGCGATCCACCACCGGCTCGGACGCCTCGAGCTCGGCGAGTGCGCCGTGGTGATCGCCGCCGCGACCCCGCACCGCAGCGGCGCGTTCGCGGCGTGCCGCCTGGCGATCGAGGCGCTCAAGCGCGACGTGCCGATCTGGAAGCGCGAGATCACCACCGACGGCGCGACGTGGATCGGCCTCGGACCCTGACCCCCGGTCCGCGGCTCGCCTGGTCATCGTCCCCGCGGTCGGCCCCCCCGGTCCGCGCCTCGCCTGGTCATCGTCCCCGCCTGGTCATCGTCCCCGCCGTCGCGCAACGAGATCCCGCCGTGCAACGGGGCCGCCGGCGGCACGACCGGGATCGCGTGGCCAAGGCCGGACTCGCCCTCGACACCCTGACGCTCCCGCCCACGCCGCCGGCCGACCTGCCGCTGCAGATCCGGACGAACGCCGGTGCCGTGGCCGACGTCGCCGCGCCGATGCGGATCGGCAGCGCGCCGGGCAACGACCTGCGCGTCGACGATCGCTTCGTGAGCACCCGCCACGCCGAGATCCGACGCGAGCAGGGCCGCCTGATGATCGTCGACGTCGGCTCGAAGAACGGCCTCTGGCTCGGGGGCACGCGCGTCGAGGCGTGCCCGATCGCGACCGGGCTGGTCGTGCGGGTCGGCGCCACGCTGCTCGAGTTCGTCGCCGCCGCGCCGCGCACCGTGGACGACGACGCCCGCCCCATGCTCGGTCGCTCCGCCGCCTTCACCACCCTGCTCGCCGACCTCGAGCGCGTCGCCCGGGTGGCGCGACCGGTCCTGCTGCGCGGCGAGACCGGCACCGGCAAGGAGCTCGCGGCGCGCCACATCCACGATCACAGCCCGAGGCGCGATCGGCCCTTCGTCGCGGTGAACTGCGCGGCGATCGTCGAGGGGCTCGCCGAGAGCGGCCTGTTCGGTCACGTGCGCGGCGCGTTCACGGGCGCCGTGCGGGCCCACGCCGGCGCCTTCGCGTCCGCCGACGGCGGCACGCTGTTCCTCGACGAGCTCGGAGAGCTGCCGCTGGCGCTGCAGGCCAAGCTGCTGCGCGTCCTCGAGACCGGTCGCGTGCAGCCGGTGGGGGGCGACGCCGAGCTGCCCGTCGACGTGCGGGTGGTCGCTGCGACGCACCGCGACCTCGACCGCATGGTCGCCCACGGCAGCTTCCGCGAGGATCTCTACCACCGCCTCGGCGTGCTCGTGCTGCGCATGCCCCCGCTGCGCGAGCGCGCCGAGGACATCCCGGTGCTGCTCGACGCGTTCGTGCGCCGCGTCAGCGAGGAGCTCGGCCGCTGCGTCGAGCTCGCGCCCGGATGCCTCCAGGCGGCGGTGCACCACGGCTGGCCCGGCAACATCCGCGCCCTGCACAACGCCGTGGTCCGGGCGGCGACGATGGACGATGCGCCGATCACGGCCGAGCGCCTGCTGGCCTCGGGCATCGACGCCGGCCCGGCCCGCGCCCTGGTCCCACCCCCCGCCCTGACGACGGTCCCGGCGGCGTCACCCGATGGTTCCACGAGCGCGAACGACGGACACCGCCCCCCGACGCTGACCGTGCCCCGCGGCGACTGGGCGGCGATCGAGGGCGAGGTCCTGCGGACGTTCGTCGCCGAGCACGGCAGCATCCGCCGCGCCGCGCTGGCGTTGGGGGTCCCCCGCAGCACCCTGGGCGCCCGGCTCCGGCGACGATCGTCCGGGCGCGGTTGAACCCCACGGCGATCCTGGGCTACGGTCGCAGCCAGCTCGTGCCAGCGGCCGAGTAAGGAGTTCGACCATGGGTCTTCTTTCGCGCCTCACCGGCATGACCTCCACCAAGAAGCCGACGGACGACGTACTGCTCGTCCACGCCATGCTGCTCATGGCAGGGGCCGACGGCTACATCGACGACGAGGAAATCGCGACCGTCGAGGGTTTCGCGATGACCCTGCCTGAATTCAAGGAGCGGGACTTCGGCGAGGTCGTCGGCGACGCGCAGAAGATGGTCCGCAAGTACCCGAGCCTCAAGGAGTCGGTCAACGCGCTGACCGAGTTCTCGAGCCAGGCGCTGAAGACCAAGGCCTACGTGCTCGCGGCGGACATCGCCCTCGCCTCGGGCGATGTCGACGAGAACGAGGACGCCCTGCTCGAGACGATGCAGCGCCTGCTCAACATCGACGACCAGACCGCGCAGACCGTCGTCTGGGTCCTCTCGCTCAAGTACGCGAAGTGACGTCACCCATGGGCGCACGTACCCTGCCCGACAAGACGGTCCTGCAATCGCGACGCGACAAAGAGTTGCGCGCGGCGCTGCAGGCGGAGCGCGACGTCCAGTTCGCGCTCAAGAAGATCGAGGAACTCTCGAGCGGCTACGGCTTCGTGGCCCGCCGCTCGCTGCTCACCGGGGCCCTGCGACTCACGCGGTCGATGGCCCCGGAGGTTGCGGACTCCCTCGCGGTGTGCCGCGAGATCCTCGGCTTCACCGCACCGGTCGAGGTCTACGTGCGCCCAGAGCCGGTGTTCAACGCCGGCGCCATCCGCAACCCAGGCGGGGGACCGCACATCATCGTGCTGTCCTCGCGCCTGCTCGAGGTCTTCACCCCCGAGGAGCTCCGCTTCGTCATCGGCCACGAGATGGGCCACATGGCGTTCGACCACTTCGGCATCCCCATGCCCGCGACCGCCGCGGTCGAGGACATGGCCGGGCAGATGGTCTCCCGCTACAACGCCCTGCGGCTGTACTGGTGGTGTCGCAGCGCCGAGATCACCGCCGACCGCGTGGGCCTCGTCTGCGCCGGCGATCCGATCGCGGCGGCCAGCGGGTTCTTCAAGCTCGCCTCGGGCATGTCGTCGCCGCGCATCCAGGCCGACCTCGAGGCCTACGCCACGCAGGTCGAGTCGCTCGCCTCGGCCCCCGAGGCCCGCAGCAAGCCGCGCCACGACGACGACACCCTCGACGCGTTCAGCACCCACCCGTACAGCCCCCTGCGCGTGCGGGCGGTGGTCGCGTTCAGCAAGAGCAAGACCTACCGAAGCATCACCGGCCAGGGCAACGACGGCCTGTCCGACGACGACGTCGAGGCGATCATCGATCGCGACCTCTCGCTCATGGAGCCCGGCTACCTCGAGGAGAAGAACGACGAGTCCGCGCTGATGCGTCGGATGCTCTACTGCGCCGGTCTCAGCGTCGCGGCGGCCAACGGCCAGGTCGACGACAGCGAGATGCGGGCGCTGCGGACCCTACTCGGCTCGGACGAGACCTGGGGCCCCGTCAATGTCGATGCGGCCCGCGCCGAGCTCGAGCAGAAGTGGAACGCCGCGCTGCAGGTCCCGTTCGCGCGCCGCGCCCAGCTCGTCCAGCACCTGACCATCATCGCAGCCGCCGACGGCAACGTGGATCAGTGGGAGCTCGGCGAGATGGGTCGGATCGCCTGGCACCTGCAGGTGGACCCCAGCGTCATCGAGCAGACGCTCGCCGCTGCGGCCCACCCGATGGACTGAGCCGCCCGGCTCCCCCATCCGCGAGAACGTGACCGCGAAAAAGGAGGCACGCCCCGCGTGCCTCCTTTCTTCGCGTCCTGACTACAGGCAAGACGCCGTCAGCGGTCCGACGCAGGCGTTCGACTGCGACACGACCGTCGACCCGAACGCGCCCGCCGGGAACGTCGCGTCGTTCACGTCGAACTGCGCCATCTGGAACCCGTCGCTGTCGCGCACGACGGTGACGGAGCTGCCCGTGGTCGCGTAGTCGATGCTGACGGTGTAGCCCTCGCCCTCGGCCCAGCCCGCCGTGGTCGTCTCGGCCGGCGACAGGAGCAACGTCGATCCCGCGGTGTCGGTCGCACAGTAGACGTCCGCGCCCGTCAGCGCGTCGAAGTCCATCGCCTCGACCCGCTTGACCACGATGCCCTGCGGCACCGTGCAGCCGAAGAAGTCCTGCTGGATGCGCTTCCAGGTCAGCGAGTAGAAGTGCGCGTTGTCCTGCGCGCCCCAGACCAGGCCGATCATGTCGTCGTCGTTGGCGTCGTTGGTGACCTCGAGGACGCCGCGGAGCTGGACATCCTCGAACACCACGCCTTGGCAGAGGTGCAGGCCGAAGTCGTTGTTGCCGTTCTCACAGGCGACGGTCCCACCCTGCGAGTAGGCGACCGACGGCGGCCCCGCGTTGTTCAGGAAGTCGCGCGACTGCAGCCCGCAGTTGTCCTGCAGGTCGAAGGGCTGGTTGTCGACGACGATGACCGTGTCGACCGCCTGGTTCACGCCGTCGTCGACGGTGACCGTGTAGCTGACGAACCCGGCCGGCGCCGCGTTGGGCGTCGCCGACGTCGCGTCGTCCAGGCTGTCCGCGGGCGTCCAGCTGTACGTGTAGACCCCGGTGCCGCCCGAGGCGACCGCGCTCAGCCCCACCGGCAGGCCGGCGAAGTCCGAGCAGCTCGGCGCCGCGACGACCGCCAGGGCCGGCGCGCAGGTGTCGGTGTCGGCGTCGCAGACGTCATCGACGCAGTCGAGGCCCGTGAGGCAGTCCTCGCCGGTCTCGCAGGTGTTGCCGCACGAGCCGCCGCAGTCGAGGTCGGTCTCGTCGCCGTTCTGGATGCCGTCGTCGCACGCAGGCGGCGTGCAGGTCAGCAGCACCGGGTCGCAGACCTGCGAGACGCAGTCCTGGCCCACGAGGCAGTCCTCGCCGTCGTCGCAGTCGGTCGGGCACGTCCCGCCGCAGTCCACGTCGGTCTCGTCGCCGTTCTGCACACCGTCGCTGCACGAGCGCGACGCGCAGGTGTTGCTGTCGGGGTCGCAGATCTGCGAGGTGCAGTCGTCGTCCGCGAGGCAGTCCTCGCCGTCGTCGCAGTCGGCGGGGCACGACCCGCCGCAGTCCACGTCGGTCTCGTCGCCGTTGACCACGCCATCGTCGCACGCCGGCGGCACGCAGACCATGTTGGCCTCGTCGCACACGCCCGAGACGCAGTCGGCGTCGTCGTCACACCCGTCGCCGTCCGGGCACGGATCGCACACGGTGCCGCCGCAATCGATGTCGGACTCGTCGCCGTTCTGCACGCCGTCGGTGCAGTCGCCCGCGGGCGTACAGGTCATCGTCTTGGGGTCGCACAGCGTCGAGATGCAGTCGTCGCCGTCCTCGCAGCCCTCGCCGTCGTCGCAGTCGAGCTTGCACGAGCCGCCGCAGTCCACGTCCGTCTCGTCGCCGTTCTGCATGCCGTCGGAGCAGTCACCGCTCGGGCCGCAGGTCATGTCCGGATCGCAGTGGTCCGACACGCAATCGTCGTCCTGCAGGCAGCCCTCGCCGTCGTCGCAGTTGGTCGGACAGCCGCCGCCGCAGTCCACGTCGGTCTCGTCGCCGTTCTGCACGCCGTCGGCGCACGTGGGGTTCGGCTCGCACTGACCGTCGCCGCTGCAGTTGGTGGACGCGCAGTCCTCGTCGCTGCCGCACCCCTGCCCGTCGCCGCAGCTGGCCGCACAGCTGCCGCCGCAGTCCACGTCGGTCTCGTCGCCGTCCTGCACGCCGTTGCCGCAGTCGCCCGCGCCGTCGGTCGCCGAATCGGTGTCCGTGGCGCTGTCCGTGGCGTCGCCGGTGCCGGAGACCAGCGTCGGGCAGTCACCGCCCTGCTGGTCCTGCAGCAGCCCGTCGTCGAGGCAGGGGTCGGCGCAGGCCCCGAGGCCGAGCACCGAGGCGATGCCCGCCCCGAGTCGCCACGCGGGCGGGAAATCGCGAAGGGGCCGGAGGTTCCAGGGAGTTCGACGCAGGGACATGGTTAGTGCTCTCCGGTTTCGGCCGCGCCCCACCCGACGAGCTCGACTCGTCGATCCGAGGCGCGACCAGAACGACGAGTCTATCGCAAACCCCGGGCCGGCCGCGAAATCGAGGGCGTTCGCGGCGGGGCCGGGCGCGGCCGGGGCGCTTCGCCTCGAGTGGGGCACGGCGCCCTGGGGCCGTCGTCCGATCCCGCGCGGCTCAACCCTCGAGCGGCTGCCAGCGCCAGGCGTCCGGGCTCGGCGTCGCCGCGGTGGCCACGCGGACACGGTCGAGGAAATCCTCGAGCTCGAACATGCGCGCGCCGAAGCGCTCGAGGTGCTCGGTGTGCACCTGACAGTCGACGATCGTCACGCCCCAGTCGGCGAGACGGCGGACCAGCTCGACGAAGGCGATCTTCGAGGCGTCGGGCGCGGCCGCGAACATGCTCTCGCCGAAGTACGCGTCGCCGATCGCGACGCCGTACAGGCCGCCGACCAGCGTGTCGCCCTGCCACGCCTCGACGCTGTGGGCGAGCCCGCGGCGGTGCAGCTCGAGGTAGGCGCGGCGCATGTCCTTGGTGATCCACGTGCCGTGCTGCCCCGGTCGGGGCGCCTTCGCACAGCGATCCATCACGTCGCCGAACGCCGCGTCGAGCGTGATGCGGTACGGCGCGCGCCGCACGGCCTTGGCGAGGCTGCGCGGGACGTGGAGCTCGGCCGGCAGCAACGCGAAGCGCGGCGATGGGCACCACCACAGGATCGGCCGCCCCTCGCTGTACCAGGGGAAGATTCCGCTGCGGTACGCGAGCTCGAGCCGCTCGACGCGGAGATCGCCGCCGGCCGCGAGCAACCCATCGTCGTCGGCGAGCCTGGGATCGGGGAAGACGAGCGCGTCCGACAGGCGGAAGATGGGCATCGTTGGGCTGCGGGTCGAATCCTAGCAGGGCGGGATCCGGCCAGGGATGGTGGGCGGGTTGCAGGGCATGGTGGGGCGACCGCTTTGCGGCTATGGTCCCGGCGCACTCGAGCGCTGGGGGTGGCGGTGCATGTCGCGCCGACCTGAGAGAGTCCCCTCGAACCTGATCCGGGTCATGCCGGCGGAGGAAAGCGTGATGACGAACGACGACAAGCCCGGGCGACTTCGCCTCGCCGACCCGAGCGCGCAGCCCGTGCGCTCGCTCCCCCCGGTCTCCGAGACCTTCCCCAACTCCCGCCGCGTGCTCGAGGGCGACCTCGGCGTGCCGTTCCGCGAGATCACGCTCGCGGGCGACAACCCACCGGTCGTCGTCTACGACACCACCGGGCCCGAGAACCACGACCCCCGCGCGGGCCTGCCGAAGCTGCGCCGCGCGTGGATCGACGCGCGCAAGGCCACGGGCGACGGCAACTTCAGCCAGATGCACTACGCCCGGCAGGGCACGATCACCGAGGAAATGCGGTTCTGCGCCCTGCGCGAGCGCGTGGCCCCGGAGTTCGTCCGCGACGAGGTGGCCGCCGGTCGGGCGATCATCCCCGCCAACATCGGGCACCTCGAGCTCGAGCCGATGATCATCGGCCGCAACTTCCTGGTGAAGGTCAACGCGAACATCGGCAACTCCGCGGTCGGCTCGTCGATCGAAGAGGAGGTCGAGAAGCTACAGTGGTCGATCCGCTGGGGCGCCGACACGGTGATGGATCTGTCGACCGGCAAGGACATCCACGCGACCCGCGAGTGGATCCTGCGCAACTCGCCGGTGCCGATCGGCACGGTGCCGATCTACCAGGCCCTCGAGAAGGTCAAGGGCAAGGTCGAGGACCTGAACATCGACATCTTCATGGAGACGCTGGTCGAGCAGGCCGAGCAGGGCGTCGACTACTTCACGATCCACGCCGGCGTGCTGCTGCGCTACGTGCCGCTGACGGCCAAGCGCACCACCGGCATCGTGTCGCGCGGCGGCTCGATCATGGCCAAGTGGTGCCTCCACCACCACCGCGAGAACTTCCTGTACACCGAGTTCGAGCGCATCTGCGAGCTGATGAAGCGCTACGACGTGTCGTTCTCGCTCGGCGACGGGCTCCGCCCCGGATCGATCGCCGACGCCAACGACGACTCGCAGTTCGGCGAGCTGCGCACGCTCGGCGAGCTGACCAAGGTCGCGTGGAAGCACGACGTCCAGGTCATGATCGAGGGCCCCGGCCACGTGCCGATGCACAAGATCAAGGAGAACATGGACCTCGAGCTCGAGCTGTGCCACGAGGCGCCGTTCTATACGCTCGGGCCGCTCACCACCGACATCGCGCCGGGCTACGACCACATCACCTCGGCGATCGGCGCCGCGATGATCGGGTCGTTCGGCTGCGCGATGCTCTGCTACGTGACGCCCAAGGAGCACCTCGGGCTGCCGGACAAGAACGACGTGCGCGAGGGCGTCATCGCCTACAAGATCGCCGCGCACGCGGCCGACCTCGCCAAGGGCCACCCCGGCGCCCAGGACCGCGACGACGCCCTGTCGAAGGCGCGGTTCGAGTTCCGCTGGCACGACCAGTTCAACCTCGCGCTCGATCCGGTGCGAGCGCGCGAGTACCACGACGAGACGTTGCCGGCCGAGCCGGCGAAGACGGCCCACTTCTGCTCGATGTGCGGGCCGCACTTCTGTTCGATGAAGCTGAGCGCGGACATCCGCGCCCTCGGCGAGGACGCGATCGAGCAGGGCCTCGCCGAGAAGGCCGCGGAGTTCCGCGATCGCGGCGGCGAGATCTACCTCCCCCAGCCCCAGGACGCGCCCCAGGCCGCGGCCGACCCCGCCGAGTAAGTGACGCCGACGCGGCCCAGCGTGCACCTCGTCGCGCCGGCCGACATCGCGGTCGGCGTCATCGGGGCGTGCGTGCTGCTGCCGGGCGAGCTGCTCGCGCTGCAGGGCGAGGGCGCGCCGCGGCTCGCCGCGGCGGCGCTGCTGCTGGCGTGCGGGTGGATCGTCGGGCTCGCGATCGGGCTCGCGCAGGGTCTCGGGCGCGCCGCGCGGCTCGGGCCGTGGGCGCTCGCGCTCGTGCGCGCGCTGCCGTCGCTGGTCGCGACGGTGCCCGTGGCGCGCCACCTCTTCGACGGGGCGTTCGCCGCGACGCTGCCCGGCGCCGCGTGGGCGCCGTATTGGTTGCCTCTGCTCGCGACCCTCGGGCTGTGGCCGTGTCTGCGGCTGGCCGACGCCCTCGTGCAACGCCGCGCGGGACGCCTGGCGCTGGGCCTGGCGCTGCTCCTGGCGACCGCCGCGGTCGAGCTCGTGAACCGCCGGGTGCAGCGCAGCGAGTACCCGGACCTGCACACGTTCCTCGTCGTGGTCGCGTGCGTGGCCGCGGGTGTCGGCGCGCGGCTGCTGCTCGGCCCACGGCGGTGGCCGGGGACCTCCGCGCCGTCGGTCCACGGCGCGCGTGTCGTCGCCGTCCTGATCCTCGTCGGCCTCGGCGCCGCAGCGACGTTCGGCTTCGAGACCGCCGAGGCCCGCATGGCCGTGTCGACCTCGGGCATGCACACCCGCATGCTGGTCCGGCTCGGCCGCGGCGTCGCGGACCTCGACGGCGACGGCCACGCCGCGCTGTTCGCCGGCGGCGACTGTGACGACCGCGACGCGACGCGCTTCCCCGGCGCGCCCGAGGTCCCGGGCAACGACATCGACGAGAACTGCGACGGCATCACCGGCGAGGAGCCAGCCGCGCGCGAGATCATCGCGGCGAAGGCCGAGCGCAAGGTCCAGCTCGGCAAGTGGCGCGACGGCCCCGAGGTCACCGCCCTGCTCGCGCGCACGCGCCCCATGAACGTCGTCCTCGTCGCCGTCGACACGCTGCGGGCCGACATGCTCGTCGACACGCCCGCCAACCGGACCGACTTCCCGCGGCTGTTCGAGCTGCTCGACGCCTCGCGGCACTTCACCCGCACCTTCGCGCCGGCGGCGGGCACCGACCTGTCGATGTCGGGCGTGCTGACCGGCCAGATCGATCCCTTCGCGACGAAGGAGTCGACGTTGGCCGAGGCCCTGCGCGCCCAGGGCCGCACCACCCACGCGGTGATCCCCTCCGAGGTCATCCGCTACGTCGGCAAGGCCATGCTCACGCGCGGGCTCGACGGCCACGATCGCCTGGTCAACGACCTGTACCAGCGCGACGTCGGCAGCTACGCGACCGGCCCGCGCACCACGTCGCTGTCGATGGGCTTCCTGGACGGACACCTCGCGGGCGAGCGCCGCGACCAGCCGTTCTTCCTCTGGTCGCACTACTTCGACGTCCACGAGCACCACGAGATCAAGCTCGCCAACCTGCGCGAGCTCGTGGGCGACGTCGGCGAGCTCGACCGCGATGCCCGCTACCGCCTCATGGTGCGCGTCGTCGATCAGCAAGTCGGCGCGCTGCTCGACGGCCTGCGCGAGCGCGGCCTGTGGGAGACGACGATCGTCGTGCTCGTCGCCGACCACGGCGAGGGCCTCGGCGAGGACCCGCGCCTGCCCGAGAACCACGGGCGCTTCCTGTACAACGCGCTCGTCCACGTGCCGATGTCGATCCGCATCCCCGGGGTGGCGCCGGGGCGGATCGATCGCGCGGTCTCGCTGCTCGACGCGTACCCGACGCTGCTCGAGCTGGTGGGCGCCCCCGTCCCGGACGTCGATGGCGAGAGCCTGCTGCCGCACCTCGTCGACGGCGCCCCCGAGGAGCTCACGGCCCGCACCCGACCGCTGCCGCTGAACGAGACCGATCAGTTCGGCGTCGTCATGTGGCCGCACAAGCTGCTGGTGCGCCGCGAGGACAACCTCGTCGAGGTCTTCGACCTGTCGCGTGACTTCGGCGAGACGCACAACCTCGGCGGCGGCGACCCGACCCTCATGCAGGCGCTGTACGCCGCGTACGGGACCCTCTCGAGCGTCGAGATCGATCGCAGCGGCAAGGGCCGGCGGGCCCGCGACCGCGTGGCCCAGGCGGGCGCGGACGACGACGACGACCGATGATCAGGGGCCGTCCTCGCGCCGCGGCGCCACCAGGGCGACGAGGGCCGCGACCGCGAACCCTCCCGCGACGATCGTCGCGAGCACCGAGGCCCAGCCGCTCACGAACGGCACCAGCGGAGGCGGCCCGCCCACCAGCGCCTGCGGCACGCCAGCGAGCCACGCGACGCCGAGCCAGGCACCGACGCCCGGCGCGAGCAGGCCGGCGGCGGCCCGCGCCACGCCCACGCGTCGGGCAGCGCGGTGCATCGCCGTCCCCAGGACCGCGAAGCCCGGCAGCGACG
Organism: Deltaproteobacteria bacterium Ga0077550; assembly: GCA_001464385.1. Classification (GTDB taxonomy): domain Bacteria; phylum Myxococcota_A; class Polyangia; order Nannocystales; family Nannocystaceae; genus Xiheibacterium; species Xiheibacterium aquaticum. The sequence continues at coordinate 81,739 of LNFB01000095.1, forward strand.
CCAGCAGCACCGCGGCGCCCAGCGGCGGATACACGACCGGGTTCGACAGCGTGATCGCGCCGTGCACGACGGCGACGCCGAGCCACGCGACGCACGGCCAGAGGATCGCCGCGATCGCGTAGGCGCCCAGCCAGCGCACGGCGAGGGCGATCGCGGCCAGGGCGGCGAGCCCGGCGATCCCGCGGTCGATCGCCGCGACCCGCGGCAGCGTGGCGTCGAGCTCCGGCGACGCCCAGGCCCCCGCGAGGGTGCGACCAACGGCATCGGGCGCCGGCGCGAGGCCGAGGGCGTCGGCGAGGGCGCGGTGCAGATCGACCAGGTGCACCGGCGTCGGCTCGACGAGGGGCCCCGCGACGTCGCCGAAGATGCACGCGCGCACCAGTCGGATCTCCGGCTCGGCGTCGCCGTGCCCGCCGCCCTCGCGATGGCCGTGATCGGCGAGCACGAACCAGCGCGTGCGTCCCGGCGAGGGATCGGCGGCCACCCACCGCGCCAGCATCGCGTCCGCCTCGGCGGCGGCTGCGGCGTACTCGGGCGACGCACCACCGAAGGCGTGCCCCGCCTCGTCGATCCGCAGCACGTGCACGAAGGCCAGCGCGGCGTCCGAGGCGACGGCGGCCTCGGCCTGCGCCGCGAACTCGCCTTCGCGCCACTCGGATTCGGCGGCCTCGATCTCGTCGCGGTCGAGCGCGGGCTCGGTGCGCGCGAACCCGAAGCTGTGCACGATGTCGCGGTGCGACTCGCCCACCGCCACGCTGCTCGGGACGCGGATCGGCAGCGCGTCCGCGGGCGGCGGATCGATGCGACCGATGCGGTACTGCACGCCCGACTGCTGCTGCGTGCGGCCGGTCCACAGCGCGTGCTGCACCGGCATCGACACCGTGGGGAAGCCGACGTCGATCACCGTGTCGATGCCGGTGGCGCACCGCCGCGAGAGCTCGGGTAACGCCGCGGCGTGGGCCCGCGAGAGTCCGTCGAGCAGCACCACGCGCACCCGCGACGCCGCGCCGTCGCCCGGGCCAGCGTCGCGGGTCCAGGCGGGTGCCGCCGCGCCGGGGCCGTCGGTGAAGAACGAGGCGATGGCCGCCCGCCGCAGCGTGTAGCTCGTCCACGCCAGCGCCGCGAGGAGCACCACGGCCGCGATGCGCCTGCGTCGGGTCATCGCGCCGCGCGTGCCTGCGCCGCGCGTACCTGCGCCGCGGTGGTGCGCGACCGCTGTCGGCGCGCGACGGCGAGCAGCGTCACGCCGAGGGCCAACATCACGCCCGCCGAGATGCCCGCGCCCAGGGCGAGGCGGTTGGCGAGTCGCCCGCGATCGAGGAGCTCGCGGCGGCGATCGATCTCGTCGCGGGCGCGCAGGGGGGCGATGTCGCTGTCCGCCGCGGAGCCGAGCCCGAGGCCGACGATCGTCGCGACCCAGCCGGCCGCGCCGAGCATGACCGCCGCCACGCCGGCGCGCTGCATCGCGAGCCGGCGGCCCGAGAGGCCGGAGGGGTGCGCGACCGGGCGCGGCGGCGGCGGTGCCTCGGCGGCCGTCGTCGGCGCGGCCCGAGCGGTCGACTCGGGGGTCGCGGCGCGCGAGCGCGACGCGGGGACCACCGGCGCGGGCTCGGTGCTTCCGGCGTCCTGCGTCGGCACAGCGAGCGCCCCCGCGTAGCCGCGGGGCGACGCGGGCGGAGCCTCGGCCGCCACCATGGCGAGGCCCACCGCGAGCGCGACCGCCTTCATGGATCCACCGCCCGACGCGACAGGCCGCCGTCCGCCAGCGTGAGGATCTCGAACACCGGGGCCGCGCCGAACTTCGCGATCGCCATCGCCTCGATCGCGCCAGCCGCGAACGTGACGCCCTCGGGATTGCGACCGATCTCGCCGCGCCAGAACTCCAGCGTCGTGTCGGTGCCGACGAAGACATCCGGGGTGCCATCGAAGTCGGCGTCGAAGGCCGTCGCCGCCAGCGGTGCGGTCGCGAAGGCCAGACTGTCGAGCAGCCGCAGGTCGCCCTCGCCCGAGCTCGCCACGAGCGTCACGGTGTGACCGAAGCGATCGAGGGTGAGAAAGTCGTGGCGACCGTCGCCATCCCGATCGTAGCCGAGGACCGCGGTCGGGCCCCGGCCGACGTCGATGCGCACGAGTCGATCCCACCGCGGGCCTGCGACGACGCCCATGCGGTTCTGTCGCTCGTCGACGAACGCGACGTCGACGAACTCGTCGTCGTCGAAGTACACCGCCGGCCCGACGTGGACCTTGGTGCCGACGTCGACGCGCGCCGCGACTGCCCCGTCGACCAGGTCCATGGCGAACAGCGAGCCCTGATCGTCGACGAACAGGAGCGTCCCCTCGGCCTCGCGCGTCGGGACGACCGTCGCCTCGGCGAGGACGTGCCCGGCGTCGAGCTTCGCTGCGGCAACGAACGACCCGTCCTCCGCCGCGACCAGCACCGTGATCGTCGCGCCCGCGAAGGCGACGATGTCCCCACGCCCATCGCCGTCGGCGTCGCCGAGGGCGATGCCGGTCGCGGGCTCGGGGAGCGCCACGTCCTGCGCCTCGAGCGTCCGCCCCGGCGCCGCGAAGCGTCGCAGCGCCCCGGCGCCGTCGAGCACGTAGAGCTCGTCGCGGCCGTTGCCGTCGAGGTCGGCGACGTGGAAGCTCCGCACGTCGGCAGCGCCGTCGATGGCGATGGGCGAGGCGTAGCAGAGCTCGCCCGACTCGTGGCTCCCGTTGCCGCAGCGTCCGCACAGCTCGTGGCGGCACTGCTGGCCGGGGCCACAATCGGAGGCCTCGCCACAGACGGCGCCCACGGTCGCGTCGCCCGAGAAGCACGACACCGCCGCGAGCGCCGCACCGAGGCCCCACGCCCGCGTGGGGGCGAAGCGGGGCCCCCGGGGCCGACGTGGAGACGAGCTGCGGCGGCGCGGCACGGCGGCGGGACCATATCACGCGGCGCCGCGGGTTCGCCGTGCCATGGGCCCGCGGGCGTGGCATCGTGATCGTCGCCGTGCACCGCCTCGCAAAGCGCCTCGCCCCCGCCCTGCTGCTGCTCGTCACCTCGTGCTCCGCGGTCTACGAGGTCATCTTCCGCGTCAGCCTCGCCGAGGATGTGACGGTGCCCACGGGGGCGTTCATCGCGTTCGCGGCGGTCGAGGGCAACGCGGGCGCCGATGTCACCGCCCACACGCAGATCCCCGCGACCCACGGCGTGCGCGGGTACCAGGGCAAGACCAACGTCTGCTGTGCGCCCGAGCCCACGGTCTCGCTGCACGCGTTCATCGATCTCGACGGCGATCGCGTGCTCGATCCCGACGAGCCCCGCGGCGCCGATCCGACCAACCCCATCCGCCTCACCGACACGAGCGCCGCCCACCGCACCGAGTTCGTGATCATGAGGCCGCCCGCGCCGCGCTGACGCGGGCCGCGAGCGCGGCGATGTTCACCCGAGCCGCGCGAGCGCGGCGATGACCGCGGTCTCGACCCTGAGGATCCGCGGACCGAGGTTCACGCACAGGAAGCCCGCATCCGCCCACAGCCCGAGCTCGAACGGGACCCAGCCACCCTCGGGGCCGATGGCCACGATCGTCGCGCCCTCGACGTCGCAGGGGCACGCGGACGCCCCGGACGGATCGGCGAGGAGCCGCCGCGCGTCGAGCCGCGGCGCGAGCTCGTCCTCCACGAACGGACGCAGCCGCAGGCGGGTCTCGACCAGCGGCGCGACCGTGTCGCACGCCTGCTCGAGCCCGAGCCGCACGTTCGCGTCGATCTCGGCCGCCGCCACGGCCGGCGAGCTCCAGTAGCTCTTCTCGACGCGCGCGCTGTGGCACAGCACGACGCGCCGCACGCCCATCGCGGTGACGTGCTGCAGGAGCCGACGCAGCACCGGCGGGCGCGGCAGCGCGAGCACGAGCTCGATGGGGCGCTTGTACGGCGGCTCCTCGTCGAGCACGCACGCCAGCTCGAGCCGGTGCTCGTCGAACGCGAGGACCTCGGCGCGGCCCCGCAGGCCGCCGCGCACGCCGACCTTGATCGACGAGCCGACGGTCTTGCCCAGCACCTCGCGCACGTGGACCAGCGCGGCCCCGGACAGGCGCGCGCGCCCGTCGGCGTCGAGCTGATCGGGCTCGAGCAGCAGCAGGTTCACGGGGCGGCCCCCCGGCGGCGCCGCAGGCCCGCGAGCGCCGCTGCGCCCGCGACGAACGCCAGCCCGCCCACGGCGAACCACCGCAGCAACCAGCCACCGCGCGCGAACACGGTCGGCGCGCTCGCGGTGTCGCGGACCAGCGCGACGTCGGCGACGAGGAACTCGGGCTCGATCACCGGCCCGCCGCGCCTCGGGTCGCGCACGGGCAGCGCGGCCACCAGGCGACCCGCGTGGTCGACGACGCTGGCCGGGCCCGCGGCGACGCTGCGGACCATGGGGATGCGGTGCTCGACCGACCGGAACTGCGCCAGCGCCAGGTGCTCCCACGGCTCGGCGGTGTCCCCGAACCACGTGTCGATGGTGACGTTCACGAAGACCTCGATGCCGCCCGGCTGCGCCGCGACCTCGCGGGCGAACTCGACGAAGATGTCCTCGTAGCACACCACCGGCCCGAGGTGGATCGGCACGTCGTCCCCCCGCGGCACGAGCTCGAAGCGCGCCGGATCGTCCCCGGCGTTGTTGTGCGAGACCGCGGGGACCAGCCCGAGCACCCAGTCGGGATCGAGCACGGGGACGTACTCGCCGAAGGGGACCAGGATCACCTTGTCGAACGCGCCGGCGATCGTCCCGTCGCCGGCCATCGCGTACACGGTGTTGTACTCGTAGCGCCCGTCGGGCTCGATGCTCGCGGCGCCGAAGATCGTCGGCGCGTCGTGGAGCCGCTGCACGCGGCGGTACGACTCGTCGAAGTCGTGTCGGAACGGTCGCGTGGTGCGAAACGGGAACGCGCCCGCCTCGGGCCACACGATCACCTGGGCGCCGTCGTCCTGGGCGCGGCGCGACATCACCCACAGCCGCGCCATCTTGTCCGGCGGATCTGCGGCCATGAGCGCGGTGTTCGGCTGCACGATGCCGAACCGCACCACCCGCGCCCCCGCGGCCGCGGCGTCGAGCGTCGCGATGCGCCACTGCCCGAGCCCGTAGGACACGATCGGGATCGAGAGGGCGATCGCGGCGAGGCCGACGCGGGCGCGGAGGTTCGACGCGACCATCGCCCGCGCGAGCGCGACGCCGCAGAGCACGATCTGCGCCTCGACCAGGGGCACACCGCCGAGCTCGGCCGCCTGCATCCACGCCGGCACGTCGGCGATCCCGATCATCGGCGTGTAGGGGAACAGCGCCGGCCACGGCGTCGACACGCCGATCCACGCGATCGCCGGCCACAGCCACGCCATCGCGCCCCGCGTCGGCGCGGCCCGCATCGCGACGGCCCACAGCCCGAACGGCAGCGCGGTCCAGGCCGAGAACAGCGCGAGCCCCAGCCACGCCACCGGCGCGGGCAGGCCCGCGAAGCGCTCGAGCATCTCGCCGATCCACGGGAAGCCGACGAGCCCGATGCCGAGCCCGCCCAGCCAGCCGGCGAGGAAGCGGCGCGGCCACCGACGCTCGCGAAGCGCATGCATCGACCAACACAGCGGCGCGAAGCCCAGCCAGATCGCGAGCGGGAGCCCGTTCGGCGGCGCGCCGATCGCCAGAGCCACGCCACCGAGACCGGCGACGCAGAGCGGCACGAGATCGACGCGGCGCCGCGGATCTGGGCTACGCGGTTCTGGGCTAGAGGCCACGGATCAGCTCCACCAGTGCGGTGACGACCTCGGGCTTCGTGCGCAGGTCGGGGTTCGCGGCCATGTTGCGATCGAGGCCGACCGACATCCCGCCGTCGACGATCACCTGGGCGATGCGGGAGTCCTCGGTGTCGCGCTGCCACGCACCGTCGCCGAAGTTGCGCGGCTTCACCGGCAGCAGCTTGGCGCCGGGGCCGTCGCCGCGGCCGTTCACGCCGTGGCACGACACGCAGCGCTCGGCCCAGATCTTCGCGGCCGCGGCGCGGGCGGCCTCGGGCGCCAACGGCGGATCGCCGCACGCCGCGACGGTCACGAGCATCAGCACCGCGATCGCCCGGTTCCTCATGACCGCCGCTCCTCGAGCTCCTCCAGCGTCCGCGGCCAGTCGTCGCCGAGCAGCCGCGACAGCGCCCGATCGGCGAGGCGTCGGCCGCCGGTCTGGCAGCGCGGGCAGTAGTTGGTCTCGCGATCGGCGTAGACGATCCGCTCGATCGCCGTCTGGCACACCGGGCACGGCAGGCGGAAGCGGCCGTGCACGGCCATCTCGGGGCGGAAGGCGGTCACCTTGCCGGGGAAGCCCTCGCCGACCTCCGCGCGCAGGCGGTCGGTCCACGCCGTCAGCGTCGCGCGCATCGCCTCCCACAGCCGCGCGAGCTCGGCGTCGTCGAGCTTGGTGCTGAGCGTCACGGGCGACAGTCGGGCGGCGTGGAGGATCTCGTCGGAGTACGCGTTGCCGATACCGCTCACCAGCCGCTGATCGGTCAGCGATCGCTTGAGCGTGTGGTTCTCGCGGCGCATCGCGTCGCGGAACTCGTCGAGCGTGCACGCCAGCGGCTCGATGCCGGCCGGACGGAACCCCTCGCGCGCAGCAAGACCGTCGACGATGTGCAGCGACGCGCGCTTCTTCGGGCCGATCTCGATCACGTGCAGCGCCGCATGGTCGAAGCGCAGGCTCGCGTGCAGCAGCTTGGCCCCCGGCGGCTTGCCCTTCTCGTCCCACACCAGACGCCCCAGCTTCATCAGGTGGACGACGAGGTGGAGGTCGCCGTCGAGCGCCAGCGCGATGCGCTTGCCGAGCCGCTCGACGCCCGTCACCGTGCGCCCGGCGACACCCGTCCACGGCGGCGTCACGGTGCGCAAGAAGAACGGGTTGCCCAGACGCAGCTGCACCACCGTCTTGCCGACGACGCGGGGTCGCAGGCACTCGACGTAGACGGTGATGTCGGGCAGCTCGGGCAAGGGCGGGTCCCGTGACGCGGGTGACCCGCGCGTGGGCCCCACGTGTGGGGGCCCAAGGGGAGCCTACTGCTGCGGCTCCCCGATGGGTCCGCCCGATCCGCCGAAGTTGCCGTCGGGCGGGAGGATCGTCGGGACCTCCTCGCCCTCGGGCGGCGCGGGCTCCGGCGTGGGCTCGGGCTCGGGCACCGGCTCGGCGGGCGCGGGCTCCACCGGGGGCTCCGCGGCCGGCGGCGGATCGACCGGCGGTGGCTCGGTCGGCACCGCCGAGGTCGGCGGGAGGTTCTGCACATCGACGCCGTTGGGCGCCGGCGTCGTTGGCATCGGCGGCGTCGGCATCGCGCCCGTCGAACCGGGCGCCGTCGGCATCGTGGGCGTGGGCGCGTTGGGATCGGCCGGCGTCGGACCGCCCGGCAGCGACGGCCGCGCCTCGAAGCCCGAGCCCGAGTCGGACTCCGCCGGCTTGGCGCCGCGCTCCTTCGCCTTGCGCTTCTCGTCCTTCGCCCGTTGCTTGGCCCGCTTCTCGGCCCGCGACTCCGTCGCGCTCTTCGACTTGATGCCCTTGAACTTGGGGTTGCCCAGGGGCCCCGAGAGCACGTAGCCGAGGCCCTGCTCCGGCGGATCGAGCCGCGACTTGGCGTCGGCGCCCTGGAACACCAGGCGGAGCTTCTCGCTGCGATCCTGCAACGACTTGGTCAGGTTGAGCTTCAGCGTCAGGTCGAGCCGCGACTTCGGGAACGGGTCCTTCAGATCGATCTCGCCCTCGACGGACACCTCGACGTCGTCGCTCTTGGTCTCCATCGGGCCCTCGGTCTTGGCCGTGCCCTTCTCGACGGTCATCTTGCCGACGAACGTACCGAGATCGATCTGTGGGATGACCGTGCCGTCCTTCAGGCCCTTGCTCCCGGGGATGTAGAGCTTCTCCTCGCCGTCGCCGATGCTGCACGCCGCGCAGGTCATCTCGATCGTCCCGTTGGCCTTGGCGAACTTGTTGCCCGGCATCTCGAGGTCGACCTTGAGCGCGAACAGGCCCATCAGGGGGACGTTGAGGGCCTGGCGGGCCTTCGGCACGTCGTACAGCGGAAGATCCGCGACCTCGATCTTCACGGCGGAGGACGACGAGTCGCGCTCGTAGTGGGCGGTGATGGTGCCCTCGGATCGGCGCACCTCGACGTCGACGTCGATGTTGCCGATCAGCAGCGACAGGAACGAGACGTCGATCTCGACCTCGTCGATGAGGAACTTGCTCGGGATGGTATCGGGCCGCGACGGCGCGAACGTCCACGTGACCTCCTCGAGCGTGATGTCACCCAGGAGGTTCACCGAGACGTCCTTGACGTCGACGATGTAGCCGGCCTTGCGGGCCTCGTGGCCGATGCGCCACGCGATGGCGCGGGTCGGCAGGCACAGCCACGCGAAGACGAGGAAGAAGGCGAACGAGATCGCCCCCCACAGCGCCATCGACCGCAGGCGACGCAGCAGGCTCGGACCGCCGGTGCCCTCGGTCGGCACCTGACCGCGCATGATCGAGAGGTTGGGGAGCTTCACGGCGAACTTCATGGCTTCTCCTCCACCTCGGCGTCGCCGGTCGCGGCGCCGCCCTCGCGCTTGAACGTCACCAGTGTGATGTCCGCGTTGAGCCGATCCTCGGCGTTCGACAGCGAGCGGACGACCAGGTTCTCGGTGCTGATGTACTGCCCGGGCCGACTCTCGAGGAAGGTCAGCAGCTTGGTCAGGTTCTCGAGCGTGATGTCCTTCGCGTCGAACTTGTACGCGCACTTGGTGAGGCCACCGCCGATGTCGACCGATGCCTGCTCCTCTTCGTTGGTCGGGCTGAAGCCCTCGACCGCGAGGCGGGCCTCGTCGAGCAGCGACGCGAACTGGGCGCACTCGGTGGAGATGGCGGCCTCACGGGCCTTCTTCTGCTCGAGCTTGGCCTTGTAGACGGCGCCGCGCGTGTGCACGTCGTCGAGGGCGAACCGGTACTTCTCGATCTCCTTCTCGGTCTCCCGCAGCGCGTTGCCGCGGAAGTACAGCAACACCAGCGTGCCCATCACGAAGAACACGATGACGAGCACGAGGATGTACACGCGCTCGCGCGGGCTGAGGCCCGCCCAGAATCCCGCTCCGCCTGCGGCTGCCATGACTCAAGCCCCTCCCCCGTCGGTTCCCACCGGCTCTTCGACCGGTCGGCCCGGCGTCACCACACCCGCGTTCGGATCCCTCGCGCCGAGCCCAGCCGCACCACCGGCGCTGCTGCCCTCGCCGTCGCCGGACCCCGAGCTGTCGCCGTCGCCGTCGCCGTCGCCGTCACCCGAGCCGAGCGAGCTGGCGTAGTAGCAGTTGTTGTCCATCGTCATGTCGAACTGCTTGCGGTCGGTGCCGCGCACCTTGCTCTTCTCGATGTTCGACAGGCACGCGATGTCGCGCAGGCGGTAGGCGAGGCGATCCTGCGCGGAGGCCCGCACCGCGTCGACCTTGAGCTCGATCTTCCGCTCGCGGATGTCGATCAGGGTGAACAGGACCTCGTCGGAGATCACCACGCCCGCATCGTTCTTGACCGGCTCGGCCACCACGGGCGCCGCGGGAGGTGGGACCACCGGGGCCTCGCCACCCTCGACGACGGGTCCCTCCTCGGCGGCCGGATCGGCGCCGCCCGGCGGGAGGATCGGCGTCTTGCCGAGGTCGCTCGGCGTCGCGGCCTGGGCGAGCAGCGCCAGCACCTCGAGGGCGCCGCGCTGCGCGATGAGGCTGGTGATGTCCTGGCTCTCCGAGCTGTCGAGCGTCGCGTCGACGTCGGCGAGCGCGACGGGCTGACCGAGGACCTTCTTCGTCGCCTCCTCGAGCTCGGCGGCGTAGGCGTCGCGCTCGGCGTCGAGGGCCTTCACGCGGATGATGGTGTCGATCGCCCCGAACGCCATGACCGCGATCCCGATCGCCGCCAGGGACCCGATGCGCTCCTGCACCCACGTCGAGTCGTTCTGACCGACGGTGTCGTCGTGCAGCTGGACGAGCGGACGGCGGGCGGCCCCGAACGCGGCCCCGAGCGCCGCGGCGAACGTCGCGACGTCGCGCCCCTCTGCGCCGCGGATCGCCAGCGAGGACTTGAGCTTGCCCAGGCCGCACGGCAGGCCGGTCTGCTCGGTGAGGTAGCCGGCGAGACCCCCGAGGTGCGCCGCGCCGCCGGTGAGGACGATCCGGGCGACCTCGTAGCGATGCGTCGTGCGCAGCCACATCCGGGTGTGCTCGATCTCGCGGACGATGGGCTCGATCGCCTGCGCGATCACGGCGCCCGCGCCGAGCTGATCGGCGGACAGCGAGGCCTGACCGCGGTGCGGCACGAACGCATCGCGGCGCTTGGCCTCCTCGGCCGCCGCCGCGTCGAGGCTGTACGCGCGGGCGATGGCCGACGTCACGTGCCGACCCGCGCGGCGGATCGACCGCGCCGCGACCGGCCCCTTGGCGCCGATGGCCACCAGCTCGGTGCTGCCGTGCCCGAGGTCCAGCACGAGCGACACGGGCGTCATCCCCTGCTCGGCCATCGCCGGCGTGACCGGCCCGAGCTCCGGGTCGACCACCTGCGCCATCGCCATCGCGCCCGAGGTCACGACCTCGAGCTTGGAGCCGGCGCGCTTGAAGATCGTCGAGAGCTGCTCGACCCGATCACGCTTGGTCGCGACCATCAGCGCGCGGCCGCCCTGCGGCGCGGGCACCACCACGTGCCCGTGGGCGAGCTGCTCGAGCGGGTACGGGAACTGGCCGTCCGCCTCGAACGCGATCGTCTGCGCGATGCGACGCGGCTCGGCGAAGGGGAACGACAGCAGGCGGTACGACATCGTGGACGCCGGCAGGGCCACACCCACGGTCTCGGAGAGCAGGCCCCGGGCGCGCATCGCCACCAGCGCGGCCTGCAGCGCGGGCAGGTAGGCGTCCGACCCGTCGCCGTCCTCGTGGCCCGCCGCGGCCGCGGGCGCGGGGGTCGGCGCAGCCACGGGGGCGTCGAACAGATCGACGAGCTGGACGCCGCGGAAGCCCGCCGTCATCACGGCGATCTTCACCTGCTGCGATCCGAGATCGATGCCGACGTACTTCTGTGCCATTACTTCCGCGCCATCTGGGGGTTAGTCCTCGCGCACGTGCATCCACGCGCCCTTGCCCTGGCTCTGCGAGCGGGCGTACTGCATGTCGTAGACGGCGATCAGCCGCTTGTTCACGGCGCCGACCGTCGTGATGAGCTCGACCCGGTAGATGCGCTCGGCGCTCACCGTCGCGACCTCCTGCAGGGCGCCGTAGTTGTCCTCTTCGTTCTTCGGCGGCTTGACCCGGACCTCGATGCCCTCGGGGATCCGCGGCAGCTGCTGCGACGCCGACGGATCCTGCCCGAGCATCATCATCGGGTTCACGAACTCGTCGGGCGTCATCACCAGCTGCTTGAAGTCGTCGAGCTTCTCGAACAGGTTGAACTCGCGCATGTCGACGACGTAGTTCGCCAGCGGCATGGTCTTGAGCATGAAATTGTCGGCCTCGGTCTTCCACCGATCCGTCGCCGACACGGAGTGCCGGATGACCAGCGCGATCTGCTCGGCGCTGGCGAAGTTGAGGTTGACCTTGCAGCCGCCGTAGACCGTGAGTTCCTGGCCGAACGCGGCCATCCAGTCGTCGTCGATGCCAGCGACGAGGTGGAGCTCCTCGATGCTGTCCAGTCGGGCGTTGCGCGGGATGTACGGGTCGAACAGCTCGCCGTAGCGGTCGTTCTCGGCCGCAGAGCCCGAGCGCAGCTTGATGATGTCGAAGCGGTTGCGGTCGTCGTCGACGTAGTCCGCGAGCGCCCGGATGATGTCGGTGCGCGTGTAATACTGCGCGTCCGACTTCTCCTCCTCGAAGAGCGGATCGTAGAGCGTCGGCGACATCAACGCCTCGAGGGTCTCGACCACGCGCCCCGCGGCGTTGTCCTTCTCGCCGGCCTTGGCCTGCTTGGCCAGGCAGTTGACGTTGATCTTGCCGCTCTCGGCCGACACCCGGTACTCGAAGCTGCCGCCCTGCACCGCCAGCCCCGACAGCGCCGTGGTGTCGATGCCGACCAGATCGCCCAGGCCCTGCGCACCGTCGGTGGTGCCGAACACCGACATCAGGTACGGCGCCACCTGAGTGATGTCCATCGTGCCCATCATGTCGCGGAACTGCTTCTGGTTGAACACCAGCCGCTGGATCTCGAACAGCAGCAGCGACAGCTGCATCGCGCCGCGCTGGATGTTGCGCGCGGCGATCTCGTCGCGGACGTTCACGGCCGACTGCCAGTCGACGCGGGCCTGGTAGTTGAACGAGGCGGTGAACGGCGCGAGGATCGCCAGGCACGCGAGCACGAGCAGCACCGCGATGCCGCGGCCGCCGGCGACGGTGCGCGCGGGCACGCGGCGCGCGGGCCTGCGCGCGGTCGGGCTGGTCGCGGGACTCGGGGTCGGTTCGGGGAGCGTCGTCATGTCGTGCGTCACTCCTTCCCCAGGTCGATCTTCTCTTGCATCGGCAGGGTCGCCTGCGCGACGAATTGCACCGAGTCGCCGTCGTCTCGCACGACCAGGCGGATCTTCACGCGCTGCGGGAGCCGGTCGGGCTGCATGTCGTTCCGGGTCGTCCGCCACTCGTCGAGCCACTCGCGCTGGCGGTCGTCCCAGTACTGGACGTCGAACTCCTCGACGTCCTCGATGACGATGTACGCGGGGAAGTACTCGTCGAGCTGATCGGCCTTGTCGCCCGACAGACGCCGGCTCTCGCGCCGGAACAGGTGGGTGCGACGGGCGTCCTCGGGATCCTTCTCGATGAAGTACTGGACCACCGACTGGTCGCTCTCGTTGGCGTCCTTGCGCATGCGCAGGTGCGAGAACGACGAGAACGTCAGATCGTCCTGCTTGCCGTTGTCCACCCCGTCGAGCAGCGTGTACTGCCGCGCGTCGTCGAGCGGACGATTGAACGACAGGTACGCCATGCCGAGCTCGGACTGCATGCGCGTGAGCCCGCCGCGGACGATCGCGTAGCGCATCTGCACCGACTCGGCGGCGGCCATGCCGTCGATGGTCCCGCGGAATCCGCTCCACACCGACGTCACGATCATCGCCAGCACCGCGAGCGCGATGAGGACCTCGATCATCGTCATGCCGCGCTGGTGTCGCATCACTTGGCGCTCCCACGCGGGCCGGTGGGACCGCCCGGCATGTTCATGCCACCGGCGGGCTTGGTTCCGCCGGTCGTCCCCGGCTTGCCGCCGGTGCCGGTGCTCGGTTCTTGGCCGGGCTCGCCGTCGGGGCGGGTATCGTCCTCCTCGTCGACCTCGCCGCCGGCCTGCGGCAGCTGCAGCAGCTGCTTGGTGTCGGTCCAGAAGGTCTCGACCGTGAACTCCTGCTCGAGCGCCCCGTCGGTCCAGATCACCCTGCACGACGACTTGCGGATCGCCTGCTCGATGGCGCCCTTGATCACGGGCCAGACCATGCCCATCCCAGCGAACGCCTGGTCCTCCGCGTCGGCGACCTGCTGCCCGCTGCCGAAGCCACCGTCGGTGTCGGCGCCCTCCTTGGCCTGCTGCAGCGCGTTGAAGTCCGGGACCTCGATGAAGTCGACCAGGCACTCGTAGCGGATGTCCGGCCAGCCCTCCTCGCCGAAGTCGCCGTCGAACGTCTTGTCGTCGCTGCCCCAGCCCTCGACCTGCAGCTGGGCCTCGATGTCGAGCAGCTTGCCCTCGGCGAGGAACGCCGCCACCGAGACCCCGCGCGCGTAGCGAGTCGCCCGCATCGCCGCCATCTGCGACGACAGCAGCGACGTCAGCGACATGGAGAGGATCGCGACCGCGATCAGCACCTCGAGCAGCGTGAAGCCACTCTGGGCACCGCGTGCGTCGGCGCGCACCGTCTCGCCCGTGTCATCTGCGGGGGTCATGGCCTAGAGCGTCCTCCGCTGCTGTTCCTTGCCGAGCGCGTCCTCTTCGTCGGTCGGATCATCGGGGAGCACCAGGTCCTCGAGCCCGTCCACGATGGTCACGCGGCCGGTGAGCGGCTCGACCTTGATCGTGTACTTCGTCGTCTCGTCCTCGCCCTCGAGCTGGATGTGGGCCTTCTGCGTGCGACCGCGGGGGAAGAAGACGATGCTCGCCTCGCCCTTGGTGATCGGCTTCAGATCGTCGGCCGTGCGCACGTAGGTGATCTTCACGCCCTCGGGCAGCGAGAACGGCTTGGCGAGATCCGACAGCGCGTTCTCGTCCTCGAAGGCCTCGAACAGCGGCTTCTTGCGCCGCGGCACCTTGCGCGGCTGCGCCTTGTAGACGTCGCTCGCGCCATCGTCCCCGCCCGTGCCGCCGCCGGCCGCCGGGTCCTCGCGGTAGGCCGCCGACTGCACCGAACGGTTGAACGACTGCTCCGCCCGCATGTCGCGGTCGGCCTGCTCCTCGAGCTTGCGCTCGTCGATCTCGATGATCTTCCCGTCGCGATCGGTCGCCGGCAGATACATCGCGTCGTCGCCGACCTGCAGCGAGAACGTGCTGTCGTCGAGGTTGATCACCATGCGGTAGTAGTCGCCACCGACCCGCGCCTTGTCGTAGCCGTAGCGGATCGTGTTGGCGATCTGGTTGGTCGCTCGACCGACCTCCGCCTGCCGCCCCGCGCCGAAGCCGACCACCACCATCCCGACCATGAGCCCCATCACCGCGAGGACGATGAGGATCTCGATGAGGGTGATGCCCGCCTGTGCCCGCCGCTGTGCGGCGGGGATGGCGGAGACCGTGGGGAACGGGCGGGACATGCGAGCTACTTGCCCTTCGCGTCCTTGGCGTCGCCCTGGTTGGCGCCCGCGGCGGCGTCGCTGCTGATGTCGTCCTCGTTGCCCGGCGTGCCGTCGGGGCCGGACGAGACGACGATGATGCCGCCGCCCTGCTCGCAGCGGATCTCGAACTCGTTGCCCCACGGGTCCTTCGCCTCGCGCGCGGCGAAGCCCGCCGCCTTGAGCTCCTGGACGTTCTTCGGGCACTTGCGCTTCTGCAGCTGGTACTGCTCGCTCAGCTGGTGGACGAGCACCGCGTTGTTGCGGGCGTCGTCGAGCTGGGCGTCCTTGTAGCGGTTGATCGCCATCATGCCCACGCCGCCGAGGATGAGGCTGATGATCGCGAGCACGACCATGATCTCGATCAGGGTCATGCCCCGGCTGCGACGGCGACGTCGACGGCGGCGCTGGGCGGCCATGGCGGCGCTCTCGGGGGCGCCGGCCGAGGAGGGCGTTGCGGACTCGGGGGTCTGTTCGGTGTGCATGGTCGTTTCCGTGGGGTCGCGCGGGTCAGGTCTTACCCGCCATCTCGGTGATCATCATGATGGGGCCCATGATCGAGTAGATCACGAAGCCGACCGCACCGCCCATGACCACGATCGCGAGTGGTTCGAGCAGCGTGGTGAACTTGTCGATTGCCTGATTGGTTTCGCGGTCGTACGCGTCGGAGAGATCGATCAGCATTTGTTCGAGCTGACCCGAGCGCTCACCCACCGCGATCATGTGCGTGACCAGCGGCGGGAACTGCTTGCTGCGCTTGAGGGCGATCGCGATGCCTTCACCCTCGCGGATGTTGTCGCGGGCCTCGGAGACGACCTTCTCGAGCACGGCGTTGCCGAGCAGCGTGCGCACGATGTCCAGCGCCCCGAGCAGCTGCACGCCCGAGGCGAGCAGCGTCGCCAGGGTGCGGGCGAACCGGGCGATGGCGATCTTGCGGATGAGCTCGCCGACCACCGGCAGGCCCAGCAGCGTCGCATCGCCGACCCAGCGGCCGCCTGCCGTCGCGCGCCACTTCCGGAACCCGACGATGAACCCGGCGATCGCCAGCAGGATCAGCCACCAGTAGCCGGCCATGAAATCCGACATGAAGATGAGCAGCTTGGTGTTCCACGGCAGCTCGGCCTGCATGTCCGCGAACATGCCGGTGATCTTCGGGACGATGCTGATCATCAGGACCGCCACGATGATGGCGCCGAGCACCGACAGCACGATCGGATACATCAGCGCCTTCGACACGCGCCCCTGGATCTCGATCTGCTTCTCGAGGAATTCCGACAGGCGGAACAACACGGTCTCGAGGGCACCGGAAGCCTCGCCGGCGCGGACCATGTTGACGTAGAGCTGCGGGAAGACCTTCGGATAGCGCGCGACCGAGTCGGCGAACGACGAGCCCTCGTTCACGCGGACCGCGATGTCGCTGAGGATGCTCTTCAGCCGCTGGCTCTCGACCTGGTCGGTCATCGCCTTCAGCGACTCGGGCAGGGTCACGCCGGCGTGCAGCAGGGTGCCGAGCAGGCGGGTCGTGCCCGCGACCATCTTGGGGTTGACGCGGTCGAACAGGCCCGAGAAGTCGACCTCGCGGCCGCGCCCCCCGCCGGCCGCCGCGGCCGCGGCACCGCTGTTGGCGTTGGTCTCGTTGACCGAGGTGAGGAACACGCCCTCGCGCTTGAGGTTGGCCTTCAGCGCGCCGACGTTCTCGGCCGTCGCGACGCCGCGGATCGGCCGCCCCTTCGCACTCACCCCCTGGTAGGCGTACGCCGGCATGGCGGGATCAGACCTCCTCCGCGGTCACGCGCAGGACCTCTTCGATGGTGGTGGTGCCGCACAGGATCTTGTGCGCGCCGTCGTCCCGCAGCGTGCGCATGCCCTGCGCCACCGCGGCCTGCTTGATCTGGCTGCTGTCGGCGTTGCGGATCGCGAGGCGGCGGATGTCCTCGTTGATCTGCAGCACCTCGTAGATGCCGGTTCGTCCGCTGTAGCCGGTGCTGCCGCAGCGCTCGCACCCCGACGCGTTGGCCTCGAACAGCATCCCCGGCGGGGGCGCGACGCGACCGGCCGGGGGCTCGATCGGCATCGGCAGCCCCTCGGCGTCGATGAGCGGGGCCTTGAGCGCGAGCTCGCCGGCGAAGAACCGCTCGGGATCGATGCCGACGTCCGACAGGTCCGAGGCCAGCGGTCGATACGGCCGCGCGCACGCCGGGCACACCCGACGCACGAGCCGCTGGGCCTGCAGCGCCACCAGCGACGACGCGACCAGGAACGGCTGC
The DNA here is from genome assembly GCA_001464385.1 of Deltaproteobacteria bacterium Ga0077550. Classification (GTDB taxonomy): domain Bacteria; phylum Myxococcota_A; class Polyangia; order Nannocystales; family Nannocystaceae; genus Xiheibacterium; species Xiheibacterium aquaticum. The sequence continues at coordinate 98,802 of LNFB01000095.1, forward strand.
ACGCCCATGTCGACCAGGCGCGTGATGCCCGTCGCTGCGTCGTTGGTGTGGATCGTCGACAGCACCAAGTGACCGGTGAGCGATGCCTGGATCGCGATCTCGGCGGTCTCGAGATCGCGGATCTCGCCGACCATGATGACGTCGGGGTCGTGGCGCAGGAAGGAGCGCAGCCCGCTGGCGAACGTCAGGTCGATCTTCGGCTGGATCTGCACCTGGCTGATGCCCGCGAGCTGGTACTCGACCGGATCCTCGATCGTGAGGATGTTGAGGTCGGGCCGGTTGATCCGCGCCAGGCACGAGTACAGCGTCGTCGTCTTTCCGGAGCCGGTGGGGCCGGTGACCAGGAAGATGCCGTGCGGGCGGTGGATGACCTCGTCGATCGTCCGGTAGTGATCCGGCGCGACGCCGATCGCCTCGAGCGTCAGCGCCATCGCCGACTTGTCGAGCAGACGGATGGTGACCCGCTCGCCGTGCGCCGTGGGCACGGTCGCGACGCGCATGTCGACCTCCTTGCCGGCGATCTTGCGGCGGATGCGGCCGTCTTGGGGCAGGCGCTTCTCGGCGATGTTGAGGCCAGCCATGATCTTCACGCGGGCGATGATGCTCGGATGGTGGGCCTTGGGCGCCCGCTTGACCTCGTGGAGCACGCCGTCGACCCGGTTGCGGACGGTGATCTCGCGGTCGCCGGGCTCGATGTGGATATCCGAGGCCTTCTCCTTGCTCGCGTTGAAGATGAGGCCGTTGACGAAGCGGATGATCGGCGCGTCCTCGGCCGAGGCGTGCAGGATGTCCTCGTCCTGCTCGTCGTACTCCTCTTCCTTCTTCTCGAGGTCGACGTCCTTGGTGCGCCGCGAGTAGACCGCGTTGATGAGCTCGCCGAGTGCGCCGCTCGGCATCAGCGTGACCTCGAGCTCCGCGTCGTAGATGCCGCCGAGATCATCGAGGTCGAGCACGCGGGTCGGATCGCCCGCGTAGACCGACAGCAAGCCCTCGGCGCGATCGAGCCGGAACGGCAGCACCGAGTTCGATCGGGCGAAGCCCATCGACAGGTGCTCGACGAGCTCGTCGTCGACCGAGTCCACGCCGGCCCGCTCGACGCAGGGCAGCGCATACTGGCGCGCCAGCGCCCGGCACACGTCCCACTCGGTGCAGTGACGCAGGCGCACCAGCGTCTCGCCGACGCGCTCGGCCTCGAGGTGCTGGGCGCCGAGCGCCTCGGCGAGCCCCTCGGCCGTGCACGCACCCATCTCGATCAGCAGCTCGCCGATCGGCCGCACCTCGGGCCTGCGGCCCAAGGGCGGGAGCAGCGGCGGAAGGGGTCCCTGGGGCCCGGTCGCGCTCGAGAGGATGTCGGCGATCTCCGTGTTCATGGGATCCCTGCCCCGGGCTTGCGTGGCGCCGGCGCGGGCGCGCTCGGGGCCGCGGGCGGCGTCGCGGGCCGGGCCGGCGGCGCCGTGGGCGTGTCGACCGGCTCGTCCTCTTCCTCGTCGGCGTAGGTCTTGGGCGACAGCCCGATCTCGCCGGTGATCTCGGTGCGCTGCATCTCGATCTCGGCGCGGGCGCGGGCGACCTGCTCGTCGTCCATGCGGACCGCCTCGGCGTTGATCGACGCCAGCAGGCCCGCCTTCTTGCGGTAGTTGACGTTGGTGTCGAGGTCGCGGCGCTTGAACGCGGTGTAGCGCTCGAGGAACTCGAGCCGCTCGTCGACGCGGCGCTTGTGGATCCGGCGCGCGTCGTCCGGCGTCTCGAGGATGTGCGGGACCAGGATCATCAACAGATTGACCTTGGACTTCGTGCGCCGCTTGCTCTTGAACAGCCACCCGAGCAGCGGGATCTGGCCCAGACCCGGGACCTGCGACACGCTCTCGCGCTCGACCTCCTGGACCAGGCCACCGAGCACGACCGGCTGATCGTCGCGGGCGACGACCTTGTCGAGCTTGAGCCGCCGCTTGGTCGTCGTCACACCCAACGTCGGGTGTTCGGACGCGATCTCGTTGTTCTCCATCTCGATGTCGAGGGTCACCGTCTTCGCGTCGTTGACGTGGGGCGTGACCTTGACGTTGAGCGAGACGTCCTGGCGCTGGATCGACTGGAACGGCGTGAAGCCGCCGCCCGCACCGCCGCCGGGGTTGAAGCTCACCGCGCCGGGCGTCGGCACGTTGCGGCCGACCTCGATGCTCGCCTCCTGGTTGTCGGCGGTGTAGAGGTGCGGCTCGGCGACGAAGTTGACGTCGCTGTCCTGCTGCAGCGCCTGGATGATCACGCCGAAGGCCGGGATGTCCTGGCCGAGGCCGGTCAGCGCGCCCGAGCCCGGGATCTGCGGGCCGAGCACGCCGGCCGCGAGGCCCGGCAGCACCGACGGCGACAGCACCAGCGAGTTGGCCTTCGACGTCGGCGCGTTCGCGACGAAGCCGACGCCCTGGCCCGAGGTGCCGGGGGCGTTGACGTTGAAGCCGGCGCCGAAGTGGGCACCGACGCCACCCTCGATGGCCTTCTCGATGTTCAGCTCGAGCAGGTAGACCTCGATGTAGACCTGCTTGCGCTCGGCATCGAGGGCCTCGATGACGTCGCGCAGCGCCTCGAAGTCGGACTGCGACGCGAGGATCACCAGCGAGCGCGTCGCAGGATCGGCGGTGACGCGGATGTCGCCCGAGAACGTCTCGCCCGGCTGCGCGCCGGGGGCCGGCTGCGCCGGGGCCTGGGCGCCCTGCTGGCCCTGTCGACCGGCCGCGCCGCCCTTGCCCTTGCTCTGCGCGCCCGAGCCGAGCTGCGTCAGCACGTTCGCGACCTCCTCGGGGTCGGCGTTGCGGAGCTTGACGACATGGATGCGCCCGGCGCCGCCGGACAGCGGCACGTCGAGCTGCTCGATGAGCTTGCGGATGACCTGGTAGTCGCCGTCCTGCGCGACGATGATGAGCGTGCCGCTGCGCTCGTCGACGATGACGCGCGAGAAGCCGGGCTCGCCACCGGCCGCCGCCGGCGCGGCGCCGCCCTTGGCCCCGCGGGGCTTGGCCGGCTTCGCCGCGGCCTTGCCCTCGCCCTCGCCGAAGATCTCGCGGATGGTCTCGGCGATCGACTCGGGATCGGCGTAGCGCAGCTGGAAGAAGAAGATCTTCTCGGCCGACACCTCGGGGTTGTCGAGCTGCTGCACGATCTTCAGCAGCCGGCGCACGCTGCTGCCGGTGTCGGTGAGGATCACGAGATCGCCGATCTGATCGACGCTCCCCTGCTTGGTCTTCAGCTTGTCGAGCAGCGTGACGATGTCGGCCGTGTTGCCGCTCTCGACGCGGTACAGCTGGGTGACGTAGCGGTCGTTGTTGGGCGCGCGCCCACCGGGCCCGTACACCGGCAGCGTCTTGCCCTTGGCGTCCGCGGTCTCGACGATCTTGAAGTAGTCGCCCGACGGCTCGACCGTGAGGCCCATCGTCTGCAGCGCGGCGTAGAAGGCCGCGTAGGCCTCCTCGACCGTGACCGCCTCGGGCGACAGGATCGTGACCTTGCCGCCGCGGACCTTGGGATCCCAGATGAACTTCTGGCAGCTGACGCTCATCATCCAGTTGACGAGGTCGTCGAGCTCGGCCTCCTTGGGCAGCGTGATGCGGAACTTCGCGCCGCGGGGCTGCTTGCGGCAGACGTTGTGCCCGCCGACGCCACCCTCGTCGCCCGACAGCTCGCCGCCGTCGTCGTCACCGCCGCGGGCGCTCCCACCACCACGACCGCCGCCGTCGACGTCTTCGTCGGCGGGGCTCGAGGGGGGCGGCGTGGGCTTGGCCGCGCCGGTGCCCCGCGTGGCCGGGGCCGCGGCCCAGGCCGCCTGCGGCAGCGTCAGCGCCATGGTTGTCGCAAGCGCGACGATCGAGCGAGCGCTCATTGGATCTGGATCTCCTTGTTGATGGACTTGCCTTTGCGCTCGATCGTGACCTGGAGGTTCGATGCGCGACGCAACTTGGTATAGAGGCCCATGGCCTGGTCGATGCCGACGAGGTCTTCGCCGTTCACCGCGACGAGCTTGTCGCCGTTCTTGAGGCCGATGAGCTTGGGCAGGCTTCCCCGCCGGATGCCGTAGAACTTGAAGCCGACCTCGCCGTCCTTCGCCGGGACGATGCGGGCCTGCTTGGCCAGCATCATCGGGTTGGCGAGCAGCGACTCGACGAACGAGCGCTCGACGATGCAGAGGTTCTCGTTCGGGCAGTTGATCGCATCCTCGGCGCCGGGAATCGTCCGGTCGTCCTTGGGTGCGTCCTCCTTGGGCTCTTCCTTCGCCGCGGGCGGCGTGGCCGACGGCTCGGGGATGGCGCCGCCGATCTCGAGGTACTCGAGCGCCGCGTTGTTGCGCAGGTGGACGACGCCCTGGTCGACGCCCGTCACGACGACGCCGGCGCGGATGACGTCGTCGACGCCGTACAGGCCCACGGCGCCGGTGTCGGCGTCGTAGACCGTCGCGAGCGACAGCATCGGGTCGTCGGACTCCATCGTCGCCTGCAGGCGCAGCGGCAGGCCGCTCTTCACCTCGCCGGGCTGGATCACCGGGCCCACGGGGCGGCCGTCGGCGTCGAACGTCGGCGTCGACGGGCCCGCAGTGCTGGTCGGCGACTCGGGCTCGACCGGCACGCAGCTCGGGCAGAACACGTTGAACTTGCGGACCTGCTCCGACGCGCGGTCCTTGCTCGCGCGCGACGAGCCGACCCGCGGCACCGCCGGGGCCTTGGGCCGCAGGCCGTCGAGGCCATCGGCCTTCTCGTCGTCCTCGGCGTCGTCGCCGTCGGTGTCGCCGCCCGCGTCCTTGTCGTCCTCGGAGGAGACGAGGACGAACGAGCTGCCCAGCTGCGTCGACACGGCGGACGCGGCGAGGCCCGCGGCCGCGGCGACCCCGAGCGTCTTCACGATCCAGAAGTAACGGGTGAACAGCGCTTCCATCGCGGACCTCGGCGTCAGTGGAGAACCTCGTCGGGATCGCCGACGTCGTCGGGGGCCGCCGGCGCGCCCGGGACGGCCGGCGCCGCGCGGCGCTCGCCCTCGGCCACCGACACGAAGCCCGACTCGAGCTTGCGGTAGATGGTGCGGGTCGCGATGCCGAGCAGGTCGGCGGCGAGGCGCTTGTCGCCCCGCGTGAACTTGAGCGTCTCGAGGATCATGCGCCGCTCGATCTCCTCGATCGGCGTGCCGACGGAGAAGGTGATCTGGCGACCGTTGGGCGCCTGCGGATCGCGGAGCTCGGCCGGCAGATCCTCGGCGCCGATGCGCGCGCCCTTGCACAGCACCACCGCGCGCTCGACCGTGTTCTCGAGCTCGCGGACGTTCCCCGGCCAGCCGTAGTTGCCCATCGTGTGGAGCGCCTCGTCGGTGAACTGTGCCACGGCCTTGCCGTGCTTGTTGGCGTACACGCGCAGGAAGTGCTCGGCGAGCAACGGCACGTCCTCGATGCGGTCACGCAGGGGCGGCATGCGGATCGGGATCACGTTGATGCGGTAGTAGAGATCCTCGCGGAAGCTGCCCGCCTTGACCTCCTCGACCAGATCCCGATTGGTCGCGCAGACCAGGCGGAAGTCGACCTTGAGCGTGCGGCCGCCGACCGGCTCGACCTCGCCCTCCTGCACCGCGCGCAGCAGCTTCACCTGGACCGGCTGGGTGATCTCGGCGATCTCGTCGAGGAAGAGCGTGCCGGTGTGGGCCTCGGCGAAGCGGCCCTCGCGGCTGCGGATCGCCCCGGTGAAGGCGCCCTTCTCGTGGCCGAACAGCTCGGACTCGAGGATCGACTCGGGCAGCGCCGCGCAGTTGACCGGGATGAACGATCGCTGCGAGCGCGGGCTGTGGGCGTGGATGTACCGCGCCATCAGCTCCTTGCCGGTGCCGCTCTCGCCGAGCAGCAGCACGGTCGCGGTGGAGTTCGCGGCCTGGCGGGCGACCTCGAGGGTCGCGCGCATCACCTGCGAGTTGCCGACGATCTCGCGGTACGTCGCGGCGGCCAGCTGCGCCCGGAGCTTGCTGTTCTCGGCGACCAGCGCGGCCTTGTCGAGGGCCTTGCGCACCGCCGCCACCACTTGGGCGCGCTTGAGCGGCTTGGAGATGAAATCATAGGCGCCGCGCTTCATCGCCTCGACCGCGGACTCGACGGTGCCGTACGCCGTCATCACGATCACCTCGACCTCGGGCACGATCGCCTTCGCGGCCTTCAGCAGGTCGTCCCCGCCCATGCCCGGCATCCGCAGGTCCGTCACCATCACGTCGATGCGTTGGCGACGGAGCACGTCGAGCGCCTCGTGGCCGTTGCGCGCGGTCACGACCGCGAGGCTCTCCTTCTCGAGCACCTTGGTCAGCGCGTCCACGATGCTCGCCTCGTCGTCGACGACCAGGACGGTGGGGGTGGGCTGCATGGGCAGGGCGACAGGGTGCATCGAGGAACTCCGATCAGCAAGACGGGCGCCGGGGGATAACTCTGTGGAATTCTCGCGGGTTGACTCGCCCCCAAGGGGGGGCCGGGCGCCGATTTGTCCGCGTGTCCCAGGGGCTTGGACATTCTGTCACAGGCCGAGGTCGGGTGCCGGTTCGGCCTGTCAGGTTGTCGAGCCGCGTCAGGGCGTCCGCGCGGGACGCGGCCCACCCTGCGTGGGCATCAGCGGATCTCGATCCGCTTGCTGACCGCCTTGCCCTTGCGGTCCAACGAGACCTCGAGGTTCGTCGCGCGGCGCAGCTTCGTCATGAGGCCGAGCGCGTCGTCGAGGCCGCGCAGCTCCTGGCCGTTCACCGCGAGCAGCACGTCGCCGTTGGCGAGGCCGAGCTTCTTCGCGAGCGATCCCTTGCGCACGCCCGACACCTTGAAGCCGCCGTCCGGCATCGGGATCACCCGCGGGGCCTGCGAGGCGAACTTCGCCGGGTTGGCGAGGATCTCGTCGACGAAGGCGCGCTCGACCACGCAGTCGTCGGCGCCCGAGCAGGTGATCGCGTCGAGTTCGGGCGACTCGGTCGTGGCCTTGGGCTCGACGTCCGGCTTGGCCTTGGGCTCGACGGCCTTGGGTACCGGCGGCGCTGCGCCGAGCTCGAGCAGCTCCGCGCCGCTGGCCGTCTGCAGCGACACGCGGCCCTGCGCGACGGAGAGCACGACGACGCCGGGGCGCAGGGTGTCCCCTTGCCCATAGACCCCGACGATGCCGCGCTCGACGTCGTAGATCGTCGCGAGCGAATCTGCGGCCGACTCGGCCTCCATCGTCGCGTGCAGGCGCAGCGGCAGGCGCGTGGCCACGGTGGCGACGCCCGACGCCGCGGGTCCCTGCGCGAGCATCACGGGCGCCGCGGGATCGGCCGCGGGCTGACAGCTCGGGCAGAACGGGTTGTAGCTCGACAGCGACGCGGCGGCGGCCTGCCGACCGACCGAGCCGCGGGCCCGCGGCGTCGCGGCGCCGACGATCGCGTTCGCGAGGACCTCGGGCTCGTCGTCGATCTCGTCGAGCTCCGCGTCGTCGGTGGCGGTGGCGTCCTCGAACACGCCCACGGCCCCCTGCACGACGAAGAGCGCGAGCGCGGAGCTCGCGGCGCTCCCGGCCAGCGCCGAGGCGCTCGCCACACCGACCAGACGCAGGATCCAGAAGTGTCGTCCGAACAGCGCTCGCATGCCGGACAACCACAGCAAGTCGCTCGCCGATCGCCGACCGGGCCCGATTCCGCCGGGTTGCGGGCGACGATGACATCGCGTCACGCCGCAATGGCACGGCGCGAGCCGCCGGGGGACGCAGGCTTGCCATCGCGGCAATCGCCGCAGGGTCACGGCCTGGCCGCCGCGTCCGCTCGCGGCTACCCGAGCGTGCGCAACGCCTTCGCGCCGAGCAGCCCGAGCCGACCGAGCAGCCTCCCGAGCTCGCGGTGGTACTCGTGGCGATACACCTGCAGGATGTGCCCGCCCGCGAAGCGCACGCGGTGCGGTCGATCCCAGTGCTCCCACAGCGGCAGCACGTGGTGCTCGCCGACGAGCGCATCGCCGGTCGCGGTCACGATCATGCGGCCCTCCCACGGCACCTTGGGCCGGTGCGACATCGGCGAGTGCAGGGCCCACGCGTCGCGGAACCGCTCGCGTGTGAGCCCGGCCTGCACCGCCTGCGCGCGCACGGGGTCGTGTTCGCCGTGCTCCCAGAGCAGCTCGGCCAACGAGGACGGCGGCATGATCGGCACCGCGAACGCGAGGCGATCGTCGATCGAGGCCAACAGCGCAGTGGTGTAGCCACCCAAGCTGGACCCCATCATCCCCATCGGCGCGGGGTTGTACGCCTGGACGATGCCGAGGACCGTGCGCAGCTCGATCGCCGTCTGCACGAACGCCTCGTTGGTGCGCATGAGGTTCGGCGACGGGTGGAGCTCGCCCGAGAACCGCGCCCGCGACGGCTTGCGGATCCAGTGGAACGGCGCGACGTAGTAGTAGACGTCGAGGCCGAGCGCGCGGTGGAGCCAGCGGACGCCGAACTCGATCTCGTGGATCGCCTTGGCGCCGAGGCCCCAGCCGTGCGTGATCACGATCGAGGCCGGCGCGGGCGCGCGGTGGCGCCACGCGAACAGGTGCGCCGTGTCGAGGTTGTCGTAGCGGCGGTACTCGTGCGCGTACAGGGGATGCACCGGGCGGTACGGGGTCGCGAACGAGAGGTGCGCGTGCACGCCCGACGCCGTGCGCCGCTGCCAGCGCGTCACGACCTCGGGCAGCCGATCCGGCGGGGCGAGGAGCCGATCCGGATCGGCAACGACCTCGGGCGCCGTGTAGCAGTGCAATAGCCCGAGGCTGTGCTCGAGCTCTGCCGGCGTCACGAACGGGACGCCGCGGCGCACGAAGAGGCCCCGCAGCGCGCGACGGACCACGAAGTCGACGCGGTGCCCCGCCCACGACGCGAGGCGTCGACGACGACCGGGCTTCGCCTCCGGGACACCGGAGGTCGACATCGTCAGGGCCCCGCGTTCGCCCATCGCGGTCACTCCCCGCGGACGGGACGGCTCATCAGCTGCGCGAGCACGGCGGACCCGGACGCGCGCCCCGACAGCAGCGCCGCCATGCCGGCGGAGATCGGCGCCTCGAGGCCGTGACGCTCGGCGAACGCGGTCACCTGCGCCGCGATGCCAGCGCCCTCGACGAAGGCGCCCGCGCGCGCGGCCGCCTCGGGCAGTGGCAGGCCCTCGGCGAGCGCACGTCCGAAGAGCGACTCCGGCCGACCATCGCCGGCGACCGCCGCCATCAGATCACCGAAGCCCGCGAGCCCGGAGAACGTCCGCTCGGTCGCGCCGCAGGCCACGCCCACGCGCATCGCCTCGGCCATGCCGCGCGTCGCTAGCATCGCGGTGGTCGCCGGGCCGAACCCGCGGCCCTGCGCGTAGCCGATGCCGAGGGCGAACAGACCGACCATGGCCGACGCGATCTCGACACCAACGACATCCGACGTGCCGTAGATGCGCATGGTCGGGCCGCCGATCGCCTCGCGCACGGCCTCGGTCACCTCGGGGAAGAGCGAGCCGACGATGGCGCCGCCCGGCTCGCCCTCGGCGAGGGCGCGGGCCACCAGCGGCCCCGCGAGCACGCCGACGCGACGACACGGCGTCGAGCTGCGCAGCCGCTGCGTCAGCGTCGTGAGGTCGCTGCCGATCAACCCGCGGCTGACGTGCACCAGCAGGTGCGTGCCGTCGAGGTAGTGACCGACCTCCTGCGCGAGCCCGTCGATGTGGATCGACGGCGCCGCGACGAACACGAGCTCGGCCTGGCCGACCTCGGCGATCCGCGTCGTCGAGCGCACGTTGGCGTGGGCCGGATCGCGGGGCTGTCGGCTCCACAGCGTGACCACGCGACCGCTGCGCGCGACCTGGATCGCCAGCGCACGGCCGAAACTCCCGCCTCCGAGGACTGCGACGCGACTCATGTCCGCAACTCCATGACCTCGATGTCGCGCGCCGCGGCGCGATCGGCCTCGTTGGCGCCCGACAGCTCGACGGCGAAGCCGCGCAGGCGGTTCGCGTAGTACAGCAAGAGGTTCGGATCCTCGGCGAGCACCGAGCCGCTGACGATCTTCGCGACCGGCCGCAGGTGGTAGCCGTCCCACGTCGCGAGGCAGCGCTCGAGGATGCGCATCGGCGACTCGCGGCGCAGCAGGGCGTCGACGTGGATGCGCCCGCGCTGCTCGAGGCCGAGCAGTGCATCGCGGGTGTTGCCGAGGTCCGCCGCGAGTTCCTCGACGGGGATGGCGATGTCCCCGCGGTGGCGCAGGCGCGCGAACAGGTCCAGGCCCGGCGTCGCCCGGACCATGCGCCGGAAGATGACGTGGGCCAGGAGCTGCGTCGGCATCGCCACCGTCTCGACGCCGTAGCTGTGGGCGATCGACTCGCCGAGCTCGCGGGTGTACGCGGCGTCGCGGGCGTGATCGACGACGGCCTGGCCGCGTCGGGTCACGTAGGTCATCGGGTCGATGGTTCGACCGTCGGGCGCCAGGGACCGGCCCTCGTCGTCGACGCGGTTGCCGAACGGATCCATCGGTTCGCCGAAGCGGATGACGCACGCGCTCTCGAGGGCGCGGAACCGGCTGAAGAACGAGATCCACCGCTCGACCCGCGAGAACTCGTCGTCCTCGATGATGTAGCGGTGGCGGCCGGCCTCCTTGAGGTGGTCGTCGATCAGCGTCTCGGCCTCGAGCACCAGCGCGTAGTTGATCGTCGCCGGCACGAAGTACACCGGCCGCTTGATGCCACGCGAGTGGTTGCGGCTGAACGCATCGATGCCGCTGCCCGCGAGCCCGAGCTTGAGCCGGCGCTCGATGGCCCCGGAGCGCGAGCGCGTGCCACCGGGGAAGAACAGCGAGTGGTAGCCCCGCTCGATCATCACGCTCGAGTAGCTCTTCAGCACGTCCTTGTAGAGCGTGGCCTTGATGCGCCGGTCGACGCGGTAGGCGCCGAGGTTGTGCATGAAGAACGAGATGATCGGGTTGGAGAAGAGGTTCTTGCCCGCGCCGTACACCACCGGCGAGAGACCCTCGCGCAGCAGGACCCACGCGATCGCGATCGAGTCGAGGTTGCTGCAGTGGGTCGGCGCGAGGACGATCGTGCCCTTGCGCTGGAGGTTCCGCAGCTTCTCGATGGGGCCCTGCGCCGCCACGAGCTCGTCGAGCCGCGCGCCCGAGTCGAGCAGCGAGCGCATGACGCTCGACGGGTTCATCACCGCGGTGAGCAGCCCCGGCACCGCCTTGGCGGCGAACTTGTACACGCGGGGATCGAAGTTGCCCGCGACGTCGTAGGCCATCTTCGTCGCGCACTCGCGCAGGGTCTCCTGACGACCCTCCGACGACATCCGCGAGAGGCGGCGGACGATGCCGCGCCAGTACTCGAGGCGGTTCTTGGCGCCCTCGTCGGTCCGCGCCTCGTGGCGACGGATCTCGTTGTACGCCGCGTCGTTCAGGCACAGCTCGATGTCCTCGTCGCTCTGGTAGCGCTCGAGGATCCGGCGCACGACGTCGTTCACGATGTCGTCGCGTTCGCTGTTGAACCAGAAGATCTTGGGATCGGTGGGCGCCGGTACGTAGGTGCGAAGCCGCGGCAAACGCAGCGGCTTGGTCGGCAACAGCTTCATCGCGTGGCGGCAGAATACCCAAAAAGCCAAGACTGCGCCGAGGGTGCGTTGGGCCGAGCGCCCGGCTCTGCTATGGTCGCGCCGTGCACGTCGGGGTCCTGGGGGGCGGAGTGTCGGGCCTCACCTGTGCCGTCGCGCTACGCTTGCGCGGGCACGAGGTCGCCCTGTGGGCCGAGCGCCTGCCGCCGGCCACGACGTCCAACGTCGCGGCGGCCTTCTGGTACCCGTACAAGGCCGAGCCGCCCGACCGCGTGCTCGGCTGGGCGCGAACGTCCCACGCGCGCTTCGTGGCGCTGGCATCCGACCCCACCGCGGGCATCCGCGTGCGCGAGGCCATCGAGGTGCTGCGCCGGCCGATGCCGCGGCCGTGGTGGGCCGATGCCGTGCCCGAGCTGCGGAACGCGCCCCCCGATCGCCTGCCGCCCGGCGCGGCCGCGGGCTGGTCGTTCGACGCACCGGTCGTCGACACGCGCGTCTACCTCGGCTTCCTGCGCGCGTGGCTCGAGCGCCTCGGCGTCGCGATCCACCAGCGCCGGATCGCGTCGTTCACCGAGGTCGACGCCGACGTCCTCGTGAACTGCACCGGCCTGGGCGCACGCGAGCTGTGCGGTGACACGGCGGTGTTCCCGATCCGCGGCCAGCTCGTGCATGTGGTGGATCCGGGGATCGACGCGGTGCTCATCGACGAGGACGATCCACGCGGCATCGCGTACGTCGTCCCGCGCGGCGACGACTGCGTGCTGGGCGGCACGGCGGACGCGAACGTCGAGTCGATGGAGGCCGACCCCGCGACGGCGGCCGCGATCCTCGAGCGCTGCGGCTCCCTGTCGCCGCGGCTGCACGGGGCCCGCGCCATCGCGCACGTCGTCGGCCTGCGCCCCGGTCGCGCCACGGTCCGGCTCGAGCCCGAGACGCTCACCGACGGACGCCGCGTGGTCCACGACTACGGGCACGGTGGCGCCGGCGTCACGCTGTCGTGGGGCTGCGCCGACGAGGTCTGCGGCCACGTCGACGGGGCCCCGCTGCGATGACGGACGCGCCGCGGGCCGGCGCCCGCGCGGCGGTGTTCGCCGTGGTGGTCACCGCGGCGATGATCGCGACGCCCGCGGTGCTCCCGTCGATCTGGCTCCGCATGGCGATCCTCGAGGGGCTCTTCGCCGCGATCGCGATCGGCACCCTCGCGCTGCCGTGGCGAGCCCTGTTCGAGGTCCGCGCGCGCGACCTCGCGTTGGGGGTCGTCGCCGCGGGCGCGCTGTGGCTCGCGGGCGCGGCGGTCATCGCCGCGATCCGAGCTGCCGCGCCGGCGCTCGCCGAGGACCTCGGGCAGATCCAGGGCTTCGCGGTGGCGCTCGATCCGTGGTGGCTGGTGCTCGTCGCGTTGCCGTTCATCGTGGCGACAGAGGACATCGTGTGGCGCGCCGCGGTCACGCTGCCCCTGGCCGAGCGGCTGCCGGCGCCGGCGGCCGCGATCGCGGCGGGGTCGTTGTTCGCGGCGGCCCACGTCACCTCGGGGCCCCCGCTGCTCGTCGTCGCCGCCCTCGCCTGCGGCACGCTGTGGAGCGCGCTGGCGATCGCGACACGACGCCTCGCGCCGGTCACCGCGATGCACCTGACCTGGGACGTGCTCGTCGTGTTCGTCGCGCCGTACTGATCGAGAGGCCGCGCGTCGTCACTCGGGCAGCGCGCACACGCCGACGTCGGCCCACGTCGGATCCGGCGCCTGCCAATCGATGCACGCGAGGTCCGGGTCGATCGCCTGGCACGGCGCGTCGCCCTCGGACAGGCTGCAGTACGAGGTGCAACACGATGTGAACGAGCAGCCGGGGACGCGATCGGCGGTCACGCACACGAGCCCGGGCTCGCACTGGTTGGCGAGGGCGCAGGGCTCGAACACCCCGTAGGGCTCGTTGGGCGGCGGCGACACACAGATGAACCCGCTCTGGCCGGCCTGTGTCGGCGAGTCCGGGATGCACAGCCAGCCGGGCACCGAGCAATCCTGGTTGAGCGGGTCGCACTGCTCCATGCACAGCGGCACCGTCGGCACGTCGTTGAGCAGCTCGTAGAACGTCTTGCAGGTCTCGTCGGGCTGGCAATCGCTCGCGCCCGGCTGGCAGAACCGCCGGCACTGGCCGGTGAGCCCCTCGGGATCGTCGAGGACGCAGAAGGCCCCGCGCTCGCACGAGTCGATGCAGCTGCCGTTGTAGTCGAGGACCTCGCACGGCTCGCCGACGAGGTCGGGGCTGTCGGGCGCGGCGCAGCAGCGGATCTCGTCGGGAATCTCGTCCGCCTCGAGCGACCACGGCATGCACTTCTGATCGGCGCCGCACTCGTCCGCCCACAGCGTGCATTCGCCCTGCGGCGAGTCGTCGGCGGTGGTGCCTGTGTCCGCGGGCGAGGTCGTCTCGGCGGTGCCGGCGGTGTCGGGCCCGCCGGTGCTGCCCGAGGTCGGATCGCCCGCCGTCGTGCCCTCGGCGCCGCTCGTCGACGCGGGCGCGCTGTCGGTCGCCTCGCCGCGCCGGCCGCACCCGACTGCACCCAGGGCCACCACCAGCGCGCACTCGATCAAGAAAGGCGATCGCACCGCGGCAGCGTAGCAGGCCCCTGCGCAGCGGGCCAACCGCATGACACCGCCGACGCGGCGGCGCTCAGGCCTCGAGCAGCGCGCGGATGGCCCGTCGCATCGATCGCGCGTCCGCGAAGCGCTGCGCTGGATCCTTGGCCGTCGCCTTGGCGAACAGGGCATCGAGCGCGTCGACCTGCCGCGGCGGCCCCGGCGGGAGCCAGCGCGACGGCGGATCGGGCACGCGCGACACCTGCATGCGCAGCAGCTGTTCGACCGGTGAGTTGATCTCGTCCTGGAACGGGTGCCGTCCGGTCAACGTCTCGAAGAACGAGATGCCCAGCGCGTAGAGATCGGCGCGGTGATCGAACTCGCCGCGGTACACGGTCTGCTCCGGCGCCATGTACAGCGGGTCCCCGGCGATCTGCTCGGGGACCTCGTCGGTCTCGAGGCTGCGCGACACACCGAAGTCGATCAGCTTGATGACAACGATGCGCCGGTCGTAGCTGTCGCGCGTGATGAAGATGTTGTCCGGCTTGATGTCGCAGTGGACGATCTTGCGGGTGTGGATGTAGTCGAGCGCCTCGAGGGTCTGGCTGTAGATGTCGACCAGCAACGGCAGCGGGATCAAGCGACCGCGCTCGACGACGCGCCCGAGGTCACGGCCACGCAGGTACTCCATCGTCATCCACTCGAGCCCGCTGCCTGGCACGGTGCCGACGTCGAGGACGCGCGGCAGGTTGGGATGGGAGAAGTTCGCGGCGATCACCGCCTCGCGGCGGAACCGCTTGCGGACGTACTCGGGCATGTCGGGCTTGAGCAGCTTGAGCGCGACGTACCGATCCATCGAGGCGTCGTAGGCCCGGTAGATCCGGCCCATGCCGCCCTCGGCGATGCACTCGACGACGTCGTAGAACTTCTGCGTCGCGAGCTGCACCCCCGGCCGCACCACGCCCGTGATCGGCCGCTCTTCGGGGGTCAGCGGCGCACGGACCAGCGGCGGACCGTCGAGGGGCGCGAGCCCTGGCACCGTGGCGCGGCGAGCCCAGCGCTCGGGTCGGTCGGGATCCACTCGCCACAGGCTACCAGGTGTCGGCCTCGCGCCGCACGCGAGCCGAGCGCAGCGACGGACCAGTCGTCCCGTCGCGCGAGCACCGTGCGGCAGGGCCCGCGGGCTGATAGGCTCGCGCCGATGCGGGCCCGGACACGTCGATGCGCGAGCTCGGCTCCCCTGTCGATCGTCGGCGCGGCGCTGCTGTGCGCATGTGTGCTCGGGTGCGGAGGCGTCGGCGCAACGGACGACCCGAGCACGGGCACCGCGACCGCGGCCGACACGACCACGACCAGCACGACCGGCGGCACGACGTACGACGCGCCGACGTCCTGCGCGAGCTCCGAGGAGTGCGACGGTGGGTTCTGCGTGGCGCCGTACGACGCCGCGGCCGCGACCGCACAGGCCGGCATGGGCGAGCCCGTCTGCGTCGGCGCATGCGTGCCCGAGCTCGCCCTCGACCGGTGGTGCCTCGACGACGCGGCCTGCTGCGGCGGGCTGCAGTGCAACCCCACGGACGGGCTCTGCGTCGGCCCGAGCGGCAGCTCCGACGGCACGGCCGGCGAGAGCTGGGCGACGCTCGACGGCACCGGGACCGGCAGCTCCGAGTCCTCGGGCAGCTCCGACGGCGACGCCACCGGCGGCTCGTCCACGGGCTGAGCCCCGACGCCAGCCCTCGTTCAGCCGACGCGGTGGTTGTGCGCGAGGCGGACGTACTTCGCCGCGAGCGCGCGGTGGAAGGCCTCGTCGGCGGACGTCAGCGGGCGGATCACCTTGGCGGGCGCCCCGAGCACGAGGCTGTGCGCCGGGATCTCGGTCCCGGCCGTGACCAGCGCCCCAGCCCCGATGACGCAGCCCTCGCCGATCCGCGCGCCGTCGAGGATCACCGCGGCGATGCCCACGAGGGTGCCACCACCGACGCGGCAGCCGTGGAGCACCGCACGGTGGCCGACCACGACCTCCTCGGCGACGAAGGTCGGATCACCGTCGCCGAGGTGGACCACGACGCCGTCCTGCAGGTTGCTGCGCTCGCGGATCTCGATGCGGTTGACGTCGCCTCGCAGCACGCAACCGAACCACACGCTCGCGTCGTCGCCCAGCTCGACATCCCCGACCAGCACCGCCCCACGCGCCACGTAGACGCGGTCACCGAGGCGGGGCATCCGATCGAGGTAGCGCTCGAGCACCGCACCCGGGAAGCGCTCGCGCAGCGCCTCGAGCCGGGCCTCGAGGAGCGGCAGCTCGGCGGGCGGGCCCTCGACGCGGGTGACGGAGTCGACGATGGTGCGACTGGCCAAGGCACCATCGTCGTCCAAGGTCTGGGGCGCTCGCAAGTCGGCGCGGCTTGTCAGATCCGACGTCGTCGCGTATGGGTGGCCCATGGCGAAGACCAAGCCCAAGGCGAAGACCGCCCGCTCCGGCCCTGCCGCCGGCCCCGCCGCGAAGACGGCCGCGGCGAAGACCGGCAAGGCCGCGCCGACGGCTGCGAAGCCCACCGCGAAGAAGGCACCCGCCGCGAAGACGGCACCCGCCGCGAAGACGGCACCCGCCGCGAAGAAGCCCGCGCCCGCGAAGGCACCCGCCGCGAAGAAGCCCGCGCCCTCGAAGGCACCCGCCGCGAAGAAGCCCGCGCCCTCGAAGGCACCCGCCGCGAAGACCCCCACCGCGAAGGCACCCGCCGCGAAGACCCCCGCCGCGGAACCGCGGAAGGTCTCGGCCCGGCGCCGCGGCCCCGCACCGATCGACAGCCTCAGCAGCGCCGAGATCCTCGCCCGCATCGTCCTGTTCGCCCGCAGCGACGAGGACCTCGGCGACGAGGTGCCGCGCCTGGTGGAGCGGCTGCAGCAGACGGCAGACCCGTCCCTGATCCCGGCGATGTTCGGCGCCCTCGACGACGACGATCCGCACGGCGTGCTGTGGAGCGTCTTCTACATGCTCGAGTCGTTCGACGACGACTACCTCGCGGGTCTCCTCGAGGCGCTGCCGGAGCTCAGCCAGCGCGCGCCCACCTGGGCCGAGACGGCAGTGCTGCGGATCGTGAACACGCGCGGCGAGCCCGAGGACTGCACGGGAACGTTCGTCGCCCTGGCCAAGCGCGCCAAGGCCACCTCGCGCAAGCGCACGGCGAGCATGCTCGCCCGCATGGGCAAGTCCCTCGACGGGCTGCACACGGCGCAGCGCAAGGTCCTGGCCGAGCTGGCACAGGCCATCGGCGGCACCTGAGGCCCATAGCCCCAGCGAGCCTCAGTCGGCGACGATGTCGAAGTCGGCCTCGGACACGCACTCCGGCTCGCTCGGACCGCAGGTCATGCGCACGTGGATGTGCGCGGCGTGTCCTGGGCTGTGGCGCACCAGGCCGAGGTTGGCCTTGTTGCCGTGGGGATACTGGAGGATCTGATCGAGCCGCGCCTCGGTCACTCCCATCTCCACCGCAGCGTCGTGCAGCAGCTCCTGCATCTCGTAGTCGAGGAAGATGATGACGACCTGGCCAGTGGCGTCGAAGGCCTCGATGAGGTGCCACAGCGCCTCCCAATCGACGCGCTTCGCGGTGACCGGGATGTGCTGCTGCAGCTTCTCGAGCAGCGGCAGGCGGATGTCGAGGTCGCGTCCCGACTGGTGCGACTTGTGCCCCGACAGCGGCCCACCGTGCTTCGCGCTCATCGAGCCCATCATCAGCGGGCTCCGATAGCTCGAGCGGCGCTGGAACTCGTCCATCGCCTTGACCACGTGCGCGACGGCGTGCGTGGTGCCGTAGGCCGACGGCGGCAGCTTCAGCGAGTACGCCTCGTGCAGCGGGAGCTGCACGCCGTTGACGAGGCGACCGGCCTGTGGGGTCCCGATGCCCACCGCCCCGAGGCGGACGCTCACGGGCACGTGCGCGTCGGTCTCGCCCGAGACCCACATGTACACGATCGGATCGAGCCAGATCTCGAGCGGCATCCCGGCGACGAGGCGCTGCGGCGTGGACGAATTCGTGGCCCGGAGATCGCGGGAGTCGATCCCGAACATCGTGCCGATGCTCCACCACGTGTCACCGGGCTGCACCCAGTACTCGTGCTTCTGCCGCGGCGGCGGCACCTTGCGCGGGTGGAGCTTGAGGCGCGTGCCGACGCGGAGCTTCTCGGTGTCGGCCTTGATGCCGTTCCACATGCGGAGCGCATCAGGGCGCACACCGTAGCGGTGCGCGATCTGGTCGGGGGTCTCGGTCGGCGTCACGTCGTGGACGAGCCAGTCGCCCTCGCCTTCGACGATCTCGACGCGGGCATCGCCGACGACGATCTTGCCGGAGCGCTTCTTCGGCGCCGGCCCCTCGGCCGGGAGCTCGTCGAGGAGCGACTCGGGATCGGGGAAGTCGATCTGCTCGACGGGGATCGGGCTGTCGAGCGGCTCACCGCCGTCGGTGTCACCCTCGGTGTCCGCGGCCAGGGCCCCCTCGGTGTCCGCGACCGCGTCCGTCTCCTTCGCCTCGAGCGGCGTGCCCCCGGCGGTGCTGCGGACCGGATCGACCGGCGGCGGGCCGGTGCGGGCGACCAGCGCCGCCTCGAACCGCTCCCACGCCTCGTCGTCCGGCCATGCGAGGCTGGCGAAGCCCACGACCAGCGCGAGGCCGGCCATGAGGAGCCAGGACAGCAGGGCGGAGGCGGGCGAGCTCACCGGCTACGGAGTGTAGATCGACGCCGGCCTCAAAACACCCCGACGACCTTGAAGAACGCGATCGACGAGCCGGAGGCCTTCTGGCCGAACTTCGTCTCGGGCTTGCCGAGCAGGAAGAAGCTCCCGAGCTCGAAGGTGACGCTGCCCCACGGCGGCACCAACAGGATCTCGGGGAAGATGACGTACGAGCCCGGGTCGCCCTTGCCCGTGGGGAAGTCGACCACGCCGAACAGCCGGAAGATGAAGTGCCGGCCGAAGAAGATGAGGTCACTGCCCGCGACGAGGTAGTTGCCGATGTGGTCGGCGCCGAACTCGTCGATGAAGCCGCGCAGGTACTGGGCCTGCACGTACACATGCTTGCCGAACGTGTAGTCGATGCCGGTGGTCGCCTTGATGTACGGCGTCGAGCGGATCGTGCGCCCGAGCATGCTCCGGACCGGGTTCTGCACCCCATCGTCGTTGGCGTTGGTCGTGACGTCGATCGACAGCGGGAACTCGATGCGCAGCTCCTGGGCCTGGGGGAAGAACAGCGCCCCCTCGCCCCACAGCCCCATGTTGCGAAGGAACGGCAGCTCGGTGGCGAAGTCGAAGCCGACCACCTGCATCCGCGGGTAGATGAGCGTGACATCCGACCGATAGCAGCACTCGGCGTCGGTGAGCTCGCCGACCTGCGGGTCCTTGCGCGACGACTGCACGTCGACCGGCGTGGGGATGTCGTGGCGGCCGTTGTAGTAGGACAGCGACAGATCGACCTCGCCGAGTGAGGTGCCGATCTTCACCGCCGACTGCCCGGAGGTGAACCTCCGGCTCGGCTGGCGCACGTGCCCGACCACCGACGGAACGAGGCCCGGCTGGATGTCGAGCAGGTTCTGCAGGTTGCCGATCTTCGCCTCGTCCTGGGGGCTGGCGAACGGCACCGGCGTCTGCGGGTCCTTGAGCGCCGCAGCGGCGGACGGTGGCAGCAAGGCCGGGAAGAACATCGGCACGTACACGCCCTGGAACCACAGCTTGTCCTGCAGCGGCGCGTAGTCGACGACGACCATCTGGTTGGCGATCGGCTCGGTGAACAGCGGCCGATCCTCGAGGTCGTCGGGGTTGATGTTGTTCGTGGGGTTGAACTTGTCCGCGGTTCCCCACACGACGATCTGCCGGCCGACCTTGATGTCGAGGCCGGGCAGGAGGTCGTTGATCGCGATGTACGCCGAGTCGCTCTCGACGTGGAACGGGGTCAGCAGGCGCTGGGTCGCGAGGTCGTCCAGCTCGGGGGTCTGCGCGAGGCCGAAGAACACAGGCTGGACGTCGCCGACGATCTGCAGGTGCCGATCGGGCGAGTACGTGAACGCGAACTCGAGGCGGTTCTCCTGGCGCGAGAAGCCGCGCTTCTCGACCTTGTGGATGTCGTAGTACGCGCTGGAGATCACGCGGACGCGCGTGTCGAGCTTGTCGAAGAACTTCCCGCGGCCGGTCTTGCCGCCCGTCGCCGCCGTTGGCCCGCCCTTGGGTTGCTCGACGACGTCCTTGTGATCGGCGTCGGTCCCGAAGATGTCGTCGATCGTCTGCGGCTCGCCGCCCGTCGCAGGCTTCGTCTCGGTCGGTGCCGTCGTGGTCGGCTCCGTGGGCTTCGCGGGCGGCTCGGTCGGCTCGCCCTCGGGCGGCGCATCGACGAACTCGTCCAGCGGCACGTCCTCGCCCTCGGGCAATCCGAGCGGGTCCTCGCTCGGTGCCGGTGCGGGGCTCGCGGGCGCCGACTCGACGCGCGCAAGACGAAGTGGCACCGCCCTCGCGCCGTCATACGAGCGCGCGGCCGGTGCCACTGCCAGAGTCGTCACCAACTGGAGGATCGCGACAGGGCCCGTCAAAGCCCCCGCAGTCTACTCCCTCAGCAGGTTGCGGCGGGAGAAGAGATCGTCGCCGACGCCCTGATTGACCTTGATCTCCGACATCGTGATGACGGTGACGTCCTTGGTCTTCAGGTTGGTCATGCTGATCTTCGTGGGGACCAGCTTGCCGTCGATCTTCACCCACTCGTCGCGCTGCTGCTTGCGCACTTCGGCGCCGCTGCCGTCGAAGTAGACCAGCTGGGTGACGCCGCCCTTGCTCCCGTCGATGGTGAGCGAGATCTTCGGGTAGGCGGTCTCCTTGCCGGCCTTGGTCGTGAGCACCAGTTCGGTGAGGGAGCCCTCGGACTTGGCGATGGTCGCATCGTAGTACGGGGCCATCTCGACGATCATGTCCGAGAGGTTGAGCTCGCTGCCCATGAAGCCCTGGTTCTGCATGTGGGCCGCGACGCGCCGCACCTTCTTGAACTCGGGGACGTACAGGTACAGGTTGTTGGCGTCGCCGCCCTCCAGCAGGACCTTCATCCCGGCGACGTCGCCCGGGGCCACGAACTCGATGAACTGCTTGTCGAGGCCCTTCATCACGGCGAAGAAGACCAGGGTCTTCTTGAGGGCGCCCTCCTTGTAGATCTGCATCGTGGCGGTGTAGCTCTGGTCGTCGAACGCCGCGGCGCGCTTGTCGACCTCCGCCAGGATCGCCGCCGGGTCGATCGCCATCATCGCAGCCGGGGCCGCGGGGCTCGCCGCAACATCCATGGCAGGCGTGAAAGCGGCGCCGAGGGCCATCGCGAACAACAACGTGGTCTTCTTCATCGGTGGGCTCCGAAAGTGTACCAAGCGGGCGGAGGGAGGGAGGTGGGGCCGCAAGGCCGGGGCTTGGACGACGAAGCCCACCACCGATTCAGCGGCACGCCCCTGCGGCTTCCCAAGCTGCCGGGATGTTGCAGGATTCCGGGCATCCCCGCGGGGGTGCGCACGGCCTCGCGCACCCGATCACCTGTGGCGTCGATGCAACAGTGGGGCGAATGAGACAGCGCCCGCGGCTGCGAAGAGCAGGCCGAGCGCCAGCCCGATGCCGAACTCTCGCAGCGGAGGCATCGTCGACGCGAGCAGCACGAGGAAGGCGGCGCCCAGCTGGACGCCGGTCGCGACCGCGACCCCGCCGAGCTCCTCGACGGCCTCCCGCCCCGGCTCGGGGCCGGTCGCGGCCCGGGCCCGCACACTGAGGTGGATCGCGAAGTCGACGCCCGCCCCCATCGCGATGCACGACACCATGCTGGTGCCGATCCCGATCGGGTGCCCGAGCAGGGCGATCGCGCCGAGGGTGACGGCGATGGTCCACGTCGCGGGGAGCAGGGCGCGCAGGTGCCCGCCGAGCAGGAGCACGACGCCGAGCGCGACGACCGAGACCAGGGTCGACACATAGAGGCTGCGGGTGACGCTGTCGGCGTA
>LNFB01000096.1 GCA_001464385.1 Deltaproteobacteria bacterium Ga0077550
CGGACCCGACGGGGTTGTTGACGAGCGGCATCGCCACCCACCGTTGGGCGTTACTGCTGATCGAGCAAGGGGCCTGTTGGATCAGCGCGTTGTCGGCATGGCTGCCTCCGAAGACGCGCATGCACTTTCCGCTGTGCTGGACCCGCATTTTCCGCCTCCAGGCGACTGCAATCGACGTCTGGTCGTGTTGGGCGTCGTTGATGATTCCGCCGAGCGTCAAGCTGATTTCGATGAGGTTGGTCGTGTGTGTGAGCAGGGGCTCCTCGTAGCCCGCTGCGGTGAGGCGAGCGCGTGTCGTGTGCAGTGCTGTCTCTTCGAAACACCGGCCGACGATGTGGGGCATGCTGTGCTCGTTCCAGACCCACCCTGGCTGCTGGTCGCAGTACCCGCGGTTCTCCTCCGCGTTCTTCGAGATGCCGTGGCGGTAGCCGTGGCGATGCATCAGCTCGTGCCAGATGGTCCTCCCCACCGCGCTCCTGCCCGGCATCGGCGGGGG
>LNFB01000097.1 GCA_001464385.1 Deltaproteobacteria bacterium Ga0077550
CTCGATGTCCAAGGTCATGGCCTCGGTGTTGCCGTTGTCCCACGAGTCGTAGTTCGCGTAGCCGCTCCCGTCGAGCCAGTCGCATTCGATCTCGTAATTGTTGGGCGTGCGCGTGACCGCGAGCCCCGACGCGACGCTCGGCGCCTCGTCTGAACTGCAGGCCCCATAGCCGCCGTTCTGGACGCAGGCCACGAACTCCTCGGTGTCGGTGACCCAACGTCCCAGCCGCACCGCGTCGAGGATCAGGGCGCGCTCGGAGGGGAGGCAGTTGTCGAACGACGCGTTGCCGAAGATCCGGAGTTCTTCGTCGTCATTCTCCCCGGAGTCTTGGTTGGCGAGTTCGACATCGTCGCCTTCGGGGGCACAAGCGATGCAGATCACAAGCGTGCTGATGATCACGTGGTGCTTCGAGGAGGGTCGTTGCATGGCGCGAGTTCCTGCAACGGCGGGTCCGGGGTCCTCGCGGGTGATCTCCTGCAGTTGTGTTCCTCGGGCGACGGCGCGCGGGCCGTGTCCCATGAGACGTCCCCGGGGGCGCGCCGACGCACTAGCGCGGCGGCGTTGGATCCTCGGGCCGATGGTTGCACGTCGGTGCCCCCACATCGGCGCCGAGGGCCGCGAGCACGCGCGTGAGCGCGCGACCTGAAGCTGCGTCCCCGTGGAGGAACACCGCGACGCCGAGCTCGCCGCGCCCTTGCACGCGCGCCTGCACGAGCTGGGCGGTCCCGGCGTCCGCGGCGGGCAGCGCGTCGAGGCGTGCCTGGACGGCGGCGGGATCGACCCCCGCGACGAGCGGGATCCACCCCCGCAGGCAGCCGCGCCCCAGCGGGACCGGATCGGCCCACTCGAACACGCGCCGAGCGATCGTCTCGGGGTCGGGGAGTTGCTCGGGCGCGGTGAGGGTGGTGCCGGTATGCAGCAGGGTCGCCTCGCCCTGGATCGACGCGCCGACGACCCAGAGATCGTCGGGGCCGTGCGCGACGATCCCGGCGGCGGGCACCGGCGTGGGCAGCCACGCGACGACCTCGCCGCGCACCCGCAGCAGCGCGGCGGTCCGGGTGGAATCGCGGTCGCCGGCCGCGGGATCCTCGGCCACGTCGCAGACGAGGTACGCGTCGCCGCGGGGATCGACCGCCGCCGCGGCGATCCCCGAGACGCACGGGACCGTCAGCCTCCGCCAGCGTTCGCCGTCGAATCGGGCGACCCAGGCCGCCGTGCCCTCGGTCGCGCGACCGAACAGCCACGCGTCGTCGTCGGCGCGCACCTGCACGACCATCGTGTCGAAGGGATCGGGCCCAGCGTCCGGCAGGGGGACGCGACGGATCGTGCCGTCGATCCCGTGGTGGATCATGACCACGCGCGAGTGCTCGGTGTCCGGGTCCTTCGCGACCGCGGCGACGATCGATCCGGTGGAGAGCGACGCGAACGCTCGCACGTCCTCGCCGCCGAACGCGGGCGCCCGTGGCCGACCGCGCAGGACCACGAGCCGCTTCTGCGCGGCGATGATCTTGCCGACGCGGCGCTGCTCGGCGTCGGTCGGCCCGCCGCTGTCGTCGAAGGCCCTGTAGCGCGGCGCGAACGATCGCAGCGCGAGCACCGATCCGTCCCGCCACGGCCCGAACGACTGCGGTGCCCAGTCGAACGCCGCCTGCCGCGTCGCGACCGGCGTCCACCGGGCCTGCACTCGGCGGTAGACCTGCTGCGCCAGATCCGACCCGCGACCCGCCCAGCCCGGCATGACCACGAGGTAGGCGCCCTCGGGCCAGGTGCCGCCCATCGACGTCGCGTGCCACCCGTACGACTCGACCGAGAAGTTGTCGTACTCGGAGCCGCTCGTCGCGATGCCACGCGTCCACGTGGGATCGACCTCGAGGGTCCCGTCGCGGTGGAGCCGCGTGACCCACGGCCCGCTCACCGCGAACGCCTGACCGTCGTGGGTCTCGAACAGGCGCATGTCGCCGGCGAACTGCGTCGCCACCACGTCGAACTCGGGCGCGTCGGAGGCCGCCGCGATCCCGGCCAGCGATTCGGGGGCCGGCGCGGAGGCCGACGCGGGCACCGTCGCCCGCGCTTCGTCCACGGTCGCAGGACCAGCCGCCGTGGGCGCCGCGGCGCCGGGCTCGACGGGCGCGGCGTCGAGGGCATCGCACCCCAGGCACCCGACGGCGAGGATGCCGAGGCCGCGCCGAACGAGGACGGGCACGACGGCGGAGCTTCGGCAGGCGCGTCGCATCGGCGAAGGCTAGCGACGTTCGCCGGTCCGTGGGCATTCCCGCGGTGCACTTGACGTGATCGGCCGACCGCGCCGATCGTAGTGGTGGGGGTTCGCATGGACAATCGATGGATGGGGGCTGCGATCGCGCTGGCGATGGGCGCGTGCGGTGGGGATGATCCGGCTGCGACCGCAGGCCCGAACACGACACAGGACTCGACCGCGGCGACGGACGTCACCGCCACCAGTGACGGATCGAGCGGCGCGGGCCCCCTGCCGACCGATGGCACGGGTCCGACGGCGACGGGCCCCGACTCGAGCGGCCCGGGCCCGCTGTTCGATCTCGGACCCACGCCCGACGTCCCCGGCGTCGACACGGTCGAGCCGCCGACCTGCTTCGTGGTCGACGACATGGACGCCGTCGGCGACTGCTCGCAGTCGGCCCCCGCGGACAGCTTCGAGCCCGAGGTGCAGTGGGCGTGGCCGGGCGAGAACGGCGACATCTACTCGGTGGTGACACCGTTGGTCGCCAACCTCACCGACGACGACGCGAACGGTTCGATCGATCTCTGCGACATCCCCGACGTCGTCGCCGTCGCATACGCCAACCTGTTCGGTGGTGGCGCTCACATCTATGTGCTCGACGGCGCCACCGGGGTCGCGCACTTCCACATCGACACGTTGGTCGACCCGACGGTGTGCCCCGCGCTCGGGGACATCGACGACGATGGTCTACCCGAGATCGTGACCGCGACGCAGGCCGGGAACATCGTCGCCTTCGAGCACGACGGGGCGCTCAAGTGGCAGAGCGCCGTGCCGTGGACGACCTTCTACATCGCCGCGATCGCGCTCGCGGATCTCGACGCCGACGGCGACGTCGAGATCATCGCGGGCGAGTCGATCTACGACCACGAGGGCGCGCTGGTCACCACCGTCGGCATCGCGCCGCAGTACAGCGCGACCACGGCGGCCGACCTCGACGACGACGGCGACCTCGAGATCATCCTCGGCCACGCGGCCTACCACCACGACGGCACGCTGCTGTGGGACAGCGGCATCGGGCCCGGCTTCCCGCAGGTCGCGAACTTCGACGGCGATCCCCAGCCCGAGATCCTCGTGACCAACAACGCCGGCCTCGCGATGCTCGAGCACGACGGCGACATCGTGTACCAGGGCCTCACGCCGACGGGCGACTCCGCCGGAGGCCTGGGCTGGTACCGCCCCGCCACCATCCACGACTTCGACGGCGACGGCGAGGCCGAGTTCGCGATGAGCTCGGCGAACAACTACACCGTGTACGAGGGCGACGGCACCATCGTGTGGTCGTCACCCGTGTCCGATCTGAGCGGCGTCGCGGCCGGCACCGCCTTCGACTTCCTCGGCGACGGCAAGGCCGAGGCGATGTACGCCGACGAGAACGATCTGTTCGTCTTCGACGACGCGGGCCTCGTGCTGCTGCAGATCCCGCGCACGAGTCCCACCGGCACCGAGTACCCGGTGGTCGCCGACGTCGACAACGACGGCTCGGCCGAGATCATCGTGGTCTCCAGCGATCCGATCAACGGCGGGATGGCGTCGCCGCCGGTCCAGGTGATCCGCGACGTGCAGGAGCGGTGGATCCAGGCCCGTCGGATCTGGAACCAGCACGCGTACCACGTCACCAACGTCCGCGAGGACGGCACCATCCCGCAGAACGCGAAGAAGTCGTGGGAGCTGCTCAACACGTTCCGCACCAACGCGCAGATCGAGGGCGGCGGCGTGTGCATGCCCCAGCCCGAGGGGTGAACGCGCCGGCCCCGACGTGTTCCTCGACGACGGCGTGCCCGCGGTCCACGCGTGACGCCTCACCCGCACGTCGGTCGCGGATCCGGGCAGGTCGGCGCGCTCGGCAGCGTCGCGTCGCACCCCTGGAGATCCTCGAACGTGTTGCTCGCCGCGAAGTCGAGGTCGTCGCCGTCGCCGGTGTAGCCGAGGACGAAGCCGTGGCCGGCGCCGTGGGCGACGACGGAGTCGCGGACGAACATCGAGGTCGGGGGTTGCGAGAGGATCACGGCGCCGTCGTACCCGGTGACGTCGGTGCAGCTCACCAACACGCAGCCACAGTCGGCGCCGGTGTACTCGAGGCGCACGTGGGCGAGCGAGGTCATGGGGTCGACGATGCCGCCGAACCACACGCCCACCCAGTCGCCGGGCGCAGGCGTGTCCGCGGCCGAGGTGAAGGTGATGGGCGCGGCGGCGGTGCCCTCGGCGACGAGGCGGCCGGTGGCCGCGAACGCGCCGCTGCGGTGCTCGACCCGGAGCTGCGTGCCCGGGTGGAAGCGCATCGTGACGCCCGGCTCGATCATCAGGGTGACGGGCGTCGCGGTGTCATCCCCCGCGCCGATGCTGAGGCGATCGACCGCGCTCGTGCCGATGCGATAGGGCACGCCGAGCTCGCGGAGCGTCGCGTCCTCGGAGAGGGCGAGCGCGGGCCGCACGAGGATCTCGTCGACCTGATTGCCGGTGTAGTCGCCGTCGGGGAGCGACCCCATCGCGTGCTCGTCGATCTCGAGGGGGAACGGGTGCAGCGCGCTCCCCGAGCCCGTGATCGTCAGCGCGTCGGAGCCCTCGACGAAGCCGGCGCGACGGGACATCGCGACGCCGGCACCGAGCGAGCCCTCGATCACGACGTGGTCCACGAAGAGTCCCCGCGCGGTCGCGGTGCCGTCGCCCTCGGCGACCACGGTCGCGCCGCGCCCGTCGACACCACCGCCGCCGGTCATCGTGACGTGGGCGAGGCGTGCGACGCCGGGGCTGTGCACGAGGAGGTGACCCCAGCGCGCGCCGCCCTGGCCCTCGAAGGTGATCGGTTGCTCGGCGTTGCCCTCCGCCAGCAGCGTGCCGGTGTTCGGCGTGCCCGGGAATGCCACGCTGATGCCCGTGCCCTCCGCGAAGCGCACCACCGAGCACGGCTCGATCTCGAGGGTCGCGCCGTCGCGGACCGCGATCGAGCTCATCACGACGTGCGGTCCGTCCTCGGCGCGCCAGATCTGGTGGCCGACGATCTCGTCGCCGTGGAACGTGGGGCCGGCGGTCGTGGTCGGGCACGCGGGCTCGGCGATGCCGGTCGACTCCGACTCGGCGTCCGAGCTGTCGCCCGCGGTGGTGTCGGGGTCGTCTTCGGGCGCCGGCGTGCATGCCACGGCCATCGCGCCCACGAATGCGAGGGGTACGAAACGAGCGGTCATTGGATTGTCTCTTCTATGGTTGGGGTCAGGCGGGACCCGAGCGACATGCCCGGGCGAAGCGGGAGATCGAACGGGCTACAGCGCGTCCATCACGGCGACGCGGCTCCACGTCATGTCGGTGCCGGCGGCACAGTCGGGCATCGTCGGATCGGGGTTGCTCCACCCGCCGCTGATGTCACGGGCCTGGTAGCCGACGCGCGGGTGACCGGTCGCGTCGAGGGCGAGCGACGGGCTGTGCAGGAACCACGCGCCGACGTTGCAGTTGGGCCACAGGAAGATCTCGTCGGGCGGCATCTCACCGCCGAACTCGACGCCGTCGAGCGTCCACGGCGAGTCGGCGTGCTCGCACGCGTCGGCGTCGCAGTGGGCGATCCCGATGTTGTAGTCGAAGGTGTAGACGAACCGCGGGTGGTCGTCCGCGTCGAGGGCGAGGTCGACCCCGGGTCCGATGTCATCGCCCGAGCTGAGGTACGTGCCCGTCCACGCCGCGGTGTCGCAGTCGGTGTCGCACGCCAGATACGTCACGTTGCGGACGCCCGCCTCGTCCTTGCCCAGCATGGTGATCCGCGGCGCGCCGGCCTTCGTGAGCGCGAGGGCGATCGCGGGGCGGATGTCGACCACGTCGAGGAGGCTCGAGAACGCCGGCGCCAGCGGGTTGCCGATCCAGCGCTCGCCGTCCTCGCAGTCGGACTCGCACAGCACGTAGGCGCCGACATCCTCGTTGGCGGCGCCGTCGGTGCCGACGACGGTGGCGACCGTCGCGACGTGGGCGCGGCCCTGGGCGTCGAAGCGCAGGTGCGTCGACTGCCAGATCTGCTCGGCGACGAGGTGCGCGGTCCACTGCGTGGGATCGTGGCAGTCGGCGTCGCACGTGACGTAGTGGGTCTCGGGCGCGCCTTGGCCGATCCCGAGGTACGCGACGTACGTGTGCATCATGAACCGCGGACGTCCCTGGGGATCGAGGGCGAACGCCTCGCCGGTCACCTCGCGCTGGTTGTCGTGCTTCAGGATGTCGCTGACCGTCCACGCCGCCGGGTCGGTGCAGTCGCCGTCGCAGCTGGCGTAGTACACGTTGGCGAAGCTCGACAGCAGCACGTGTGGGCGGTCCTGGTCGTCGAGGGCGATCATCGCGTTGGCGACGGTGCCGTCGGTCTCGAGTCGGACGACCTCGACCTCGTCGCTGCCGCCGCAGTCCGGCCCGCAGTAGGCGTAGAACGCGTCGCCCCCCGCGTACGCGGGGTAGATCGCGTGCATGCCCCCGCTCGCGTCGAGCTCGATCGTCGGGGCGCTCGTGTTGTCGGGCTCGTCGGTGGGGAGGAAGAACGCGTCGGCGGTCAGCGGCGTGCTGCCCCCCGCACCATCGCGCTGCTCGTCGTCGCACGCGACGAGCGCGGCCGCGAGGGTGGATGCGAGGGAAACGGAGATCAGATTGCGGATGTTTCCAAGCGTCATGGCGAGTTCTCGGATGGATGGTCGGAGCGTCGCGTGGCATCGCGGAACGACGGTGGCGAGGCCGTGAGATCGATCCAGCGCACACCGCTCGAACGCGGCGCAGATCGGTGACGGAACGGGGCGACGACTCCCACGCGGATGGCGGAGCGTTGCGGCGACGGTCACACCGGTGCAGGGTCCGCCGGGCGCGACATCCGTCGGAGGCGCGATCGTGACGGCCGTCACGCGCGCCGGGTGCGGCCGACGGCGCGGAGCTCCGCGCCAACGGCTAGCGCCACCGGCCCGGGGACCCGGTGCGCGTGTCCTACGAGCGCGCGGGGCAGCGCCACGAGGTCGATGCGGTCCTCGGCGAGGCGGCGCCCGGCGAGTAGCGATCGCGGTTGCGTAGTTCTACGCAACCGCCCCGGCAACGCAGTCGCGAGCCCCCGAAGAATACCGAATTCGTCCGATTGGCGCCGATCTGGCGCGGTGCGACGCTGCTCGTCGTGATGCGGCACGCCTCGACCCGAACCCCTTGCCTCGGCGCTGCACGATCGCGCGCCGTCACCTGGTCCCTCGCGATGGCGGCCCTCGCGTCGGCTTGCGTCGACGGAGCTGCGGACGACGACGGCGGCGTGGCCGACTCCGGCTCGACGGGCGGCGCGGCCGACAGCAGCGGCGGCGCGCCGTCCGACTCCTCCGGCGGCGCGCCCGGAGATCCGACCGGTGGCGGTGGCGTCGCGTTGCGGCCGAACTGGCACGAGGACATCGCGCCGCTCGTCGCGGTGCACTGCCGCAGCTGCCACGAGCCGGGCGGGCTCGCGTTCCCCATGGAGAGCTACGCGCAGACGGAGGGCTGGGCGAACGCGATGGCCGTGTACACGGGCGCGGGCGAGATGCCGCCGTGGCACGCGATCGAGACCGACGAGTGCACGCCGCCCTTGCCGTTCGAGCACGACGCGCGGCTGTCCGACGAGCAGAAGCAGCTGTTCCAGGACTGGGCCGACCAGGGCGCGCCCGAGGGCGATCCGGCGCTCGCGGCCCCGATCCCAACGCCGCCGTCGCTCGAGCTGGCTGATCCGAGCGCGACGATGCAGATGGGCGGATCGATCACGGTCGACGGCTCCGACGGTGTCCTCGATCGGTTCCACTGCGTCAGCTTCGATCCCGGCAACACCGAGGACGTGTTCGTCGACGCCATGCAGGTGATCCAGGGCAACGCGGCCATCCTCCACCACGTGCTCATCTTCATCGACGAGGGCGCCGAGTCGGGGAGCTGGCCGCAGGGCATCGACGAGGACTGCGGCAGCGGCCCGGGGGTCGGCGACGCGCAGCTCATCGGCGCGTGGGTGCCCGGCAGCCTGCCGATCGAGGCGCCTGCGGACGTCGGCATCCCGCTGCGCGCGGGGGCTCGCATCGTGTTCGACGTCCACTACCACGCCAGCGTCACCGGCCCCGAGAGCGACGACGCGACCGGGCTCGCCCTGCGCTGGGGTACGGACGCGCCCGAGTGGGTGTCGTTGTTCGCGCTCGTCGGCGCGCCGGGGCAGGGCGACAGCACCACCGGCGAGTTCGTGATCCCGGCGGGCGAGCGCGGACACGAGGAGGTCATCGAGTGGAGCCTCCCGCGGCTGGGTGGCGCCGAGGCGCGACTGTGGTCGGTCGGTCACCACATGCACAAGGTGGCGGTCGACGCGAAGACCTCGATCCTGCGGGGCGGCGAGGAGCTCTGCCTCGTC
Organism: Deltaproteobacteria bacterium Ga0077550; assembly: GCA_001464385.1. Classification (GTDB taxonomy): domain Bacteria; phylum Myxococcota_A; class Polyangia; order Nannocystales; family Nannocystaceae; genus Xiheibacterium; species Xiheibacterium aquaticum. The sequence goes on from LNFB01000097.1 coordinate 8,610, forward strand.
CAGACGCCGCACTGGGACTACGGCTGGCAGCGGCTGTACGAGTTCGACGTGCCGGTGGACGAGTCGTTCGCGCTGCAGGCCGGCGACGCGGTGCGGATCCGCTGCACGTTCGACAACTCGCTCGAGAACCCCGAGCTCGCGGGCGCGCTCGCCGAGCAGGGCCTCGACGCGCCGACCGACGTGTACCTCGGCGAAGGCACGCTCGACGAGATGTGCCTCGCCGGGATCGCGGTGGCGGTGCGACAGTAGTCGGCGGCGCGTCGTGGGCCACGGCCGCGCGTGCTATCGTGGGTTCGTGGCGTCGCGGCGCATCGACGGGCATCCGAGCGTGTGGGCCGCCGTGCCCGCGATCGGCCTGGGCGTGCTCGCGATCGGCGTCGTCGCGGCGGCGTGCATCGAGCCGCGCGCCTTCCCCTGCGACGACACGGCGCAGTGCGTCCGCGATGGTGAGCAGGGGCGGTGCGAGGGCGCCGGCTGGTGCAGCTATCCCGACGACGCCTGCGATGGTGGCCTGCGCTTCGAGCCGCGGGCGCCCGACGGGTTGGGCGGCGCCTGCGTCGACGCCGGCGCGTCGAGTGATGGCAGCGGCGGTGGCAGCAGCAGCAGCGGGACGGGCAGCGGGACGACGACGGCGGGCCCGATCTACGCCTGCGACGATCGGCCCTGCACGACCACCGGGCTCGTGGTCGGGGATGCCCACGGCTGCGTGCGCGATGGGCAGGACACGCTGTGGTGCTGGGGCGACAACACGCTGGGCCAGCTCGGGCGGGGCGTGACCTCGCCCGCCGAGCGGTGCCCGGGGCCGACCGTCGCGCTCGGCGCGATCGTGCAGGCCTCGGCTTCGCAGCACATGTGCGCGCGCGATGCCGAGTCGCGCGTGTACTGCTGGGGGAACAACGAGCACGGGCAGGTCGACTGGCACGCGGGCGCCGACGCGATCGTGCGCGCGCCGATCGAGATCCAGGACCTCGAGCTCGTGCCCGAGACGCTCGACGTCGGCCCGTCGCTGAGCTGCGCGGCCGCGGGGACGAGCGTGCGCTGCTGGGGTGACCTCGGCCAGGCCGCGACGACCGTCTCGACGACGAGCCCCGTGCGCGTGCTCGCCACCGGGGCGCAACACGCCTGCGCAGTGCTCGAGGGCGGCGCCGTCGAGTGCGTCGGCGTCGACACCTCGGGCCAGCTGGGCGATGGCGTTCCGGCGGGCATGATCGCCCTCGAGCAATCACGCCCGTTCGAGTCCGGAGCGACGATCGTCGACGCGGGCTACGTCCACAGCTGCGCCCTGGTGACCACCGAGCTCGGGCCCGAGGTGCAGTGCTGGGGGGCGAACGACGCCGGCCAGTGCGGGGCGCCGCTCGACACGCCGATCGTCGCGTCCCCGATCAAGGTGCCCAACCTCGTGCCGGGCCCGTATGCGGCGCTCGCCCTGGGCGCGCGGCACTCGTGCGTGCTCGCCGAGGACGGTCGCGTGCAGTGCTGGGGCGACAACGGCGATGGTCAGGTCGGTCCGAACGCGCCGGCGGGCTTCGGCGCCCACACCGTCGTGCTCGAGGACGACACGCCGCTGCTCGCGATCGAGATCGGCGCAGGCGCGAGCCACACCTGCGCGCGCACGGGCGACGACGCCGTCGTGTGCTGGGGCGACAACGGTGCGCTGCAGCTCGGCGCGGCCTCGTCGGAGGACACGCGGGCGCACCATTGGTTGGAGATCGGCTGCTGAGCGGGTCGTGCGTGCCCGCGGGGGCGGGCTACTCGAGCAGCCCCTGCTGCACGACCAGCCGCGCCAGCGCGGCGCGGCCCGACAGCTCGAGTCGCTCGTAGATCCGCCCGAGGTGCGTGCTGACGGTGCGCGGGCTGATGTGCAGCCGCGCGCCGATCTCGTCGGTGGTGAGCCCCTCGGCCACGAGCACGGCGACCTCGAGCTCGCGCTTGGACAGGCCGACCGCCGCGGCGCGGGCCTTGGGATCGGCGCGCGCGAGCTCGGCCTTCTCGCGGTAGAGGTAGCGCAGGGTGACGTCGGGGCCGATCTGGATCCGGTCGCCCTCGCGGACGATCGCGAGGTCGATCCGCGCGCCGTTCAGGAAGGTCCCGTTGGTCGAGTCGAGGTCGATGAGGTTGACGACACCCTCGTCGGCGATCGCGAGCTTGGCGTGTTGTCGCGAGACGCCGTCGTCGTCGAGCTGCAGGTCGCACTTCGAGCCGCGGCCGATCAATGTGCTGCCGGTGGTCAGCGGGAGCACCTTGCCCTGGGCGTGGCCGGTGAGGACCTCGAGGCACGCGACCTCGTCCGCAGTGCGGCCGCGGGCGATCCGCACCGGGCGGACCGCGGTGCGCTTGTCGTCGTGGTCGGTCATCGCCGCGGCCCGGTCGGGTCGCGTCCGCGATGATACGCGAGTGGGCTAGAACCGGCCCCGCAGCGACAGGCCCCGCGGCCCGAGGTCGAGCGCGACCGAGCGCGTGGTACGGCCCTGGCGGCGCGCGACCACGGCGAAGCGGACGATCCCGCCCAGCACCAGCGCCCCACCGACCCCGAGCAGGCCGAAGCCCGCGCGCTGCTCGACGATGGCGCGATCGATCGCGTCGTCGAAGGCGCCGTGGGATCCCAGCCCGTCGGCGCCGCGTTCCTGCGCGTCGGCGACGACGACGAGCACCGTGCCCGCGACGAGGGCCGCGACCCCGGTGCCGGCGAGGGACCAGCCCGCCGCGTCGCGCCACCACGGGCGCGGCGATCGGGGCCTGGCGGGCGTCGCGTCGCTCGTCGCCGCGTCTCCGATCGTCCCGCTGGGCGTCGTCGCGCTGGTCGTCGTCGCGGCCGGTGCGGGCACCGGCGGGGCGACGGGCTCGGTCTGCGTCGACGCGGGCGCGCGGCAGGCCTCGCGCTGTCGCTCGGCGTTCGCGAGCATGTTGCTCCACTGCGCGCGCAGCAGCTCGGTGTCATACGACGGCGGCGGCGACTGCCCCTCGGCGACGAAGCGATCGTACAGCGCGGCGGCCTCGGTGCAGTGCCCGCGCAGGCGCTCGGATTGCGCCCAGCTGTACAGGATCGCCGGCGCGTCGAGGTCCTGCCACGCCCGCGCGTACTCGTCGACCGCGTCGTCGTGGTTGCCCGCCGCCGCGTGGGCGTCGGCGCGATCCCACGCGGCCTGGGCCTTGCGCTGCTGCGGCGTCGGGCTCGGAGCGATCGAGAGCGTCAGCGCGAGCACGAGCGGGATCGCGGACCAGGGCATGGCGTCAGCGGACCCGCGGCGCCGGAGCGTCGGGATCGAAGGGGGCGGGGAGCGTCGCCGGGGCCTCGGTCGAGGGCGCGAGCGGCCGCGGACGGGAGGGCTTGGTGGTCGCGCGTCGCTCGGGCTTGCTCGGCGTGGTTGCGACGGGCGTGGTTGCGACGGGCGTGGTTGCGACGGGCGTGGTTGCGACGGGCGTGGTTGCGACGGGCGTCGGGCTCGTCGGCGATGGGGCAGGGGTCTCGACCACTGCGCGCGTCGGTCCGACTTCGACGCCCGCACTCGACTCGGGCGCCGCGTTCCTCCGCGTCAGGACCCACGCGAGCGAGGCCGCACTGGCCGCGAGCAGGCCCGCCCACCACCACGTGCCGCGGCGCGCGGGCGCGGCGGGCATCGCCTTGGCGACGGTGGCGGCGCTCTCGTGCCGCAGGGGTGCGCGCACCTGCGTCGCGGCGGTGGCCGCAGACGCCGAGCCCACGTCGCCGACGCGCGGGCCCGCGTCCATGGTCTCCCACGGGTAGGGCGTGGCGCCGAAGAGCTCCTGCATCACCGCCGCGAGGGCCTCGGGCGTCGCGTTGAGCCCGGCCTCGACGGCGTAGCGCTCGAGCGCGCGCTGCAGCTCGCGCGCGGTGGCGGGGCGCGCCTCGGGATCGCGGCGCACCGCCGCGAGGATCAGCCGATCGATCGCGGTCGGCACGTCGGCGTGCCGGGACGACGGCGGCGGCAGATCGTGGTTCACGATCTGGTTCATCACCGCGAACTCGCCCTCGCCGTCGAAGGCGGGCCCCAGGGTCGCGAGCTCGTACAGCACGACGCCGAGGGCGAACACGTCGCTGCGCCGATCGAGCGCGTCGCCGCGGCACTGCTCGGGCGACATGTACGCCATCTTGCCCTTGCGCACGCTGGGCCGCGTGCTGTGTCGGCTCGTGGACGCCTTGGCGATCCCGAAGTCGACGAGCTTCACCACGCCCTCGTCGCTCACGAGGATGTTGGTCGGCGAGACGTCGCGGTGGATGATGCCGAGCGGCTGGCCGTCGAAGCCACGACGCTCGTGGGCGTGGTGCAGGCCGGCCGCCGCCGCGGCGCCGAGGGCCGCGAACGCCGCCCACGGCAGCGGCGTGCCCCGGGCCTTGGCGCGCTGCAGGATCGCCGCGAGGTTCTGCCCGTGGATGTAGTCCATCGTGAAGTAGAACCCATCGCGGTCCTCACCGATGTCGTGCACGTGCACCACGTTCGGGTGGTCGAGCTGCGCGGCGAGCCGCGCCTCGTCGAGGAACATCTCGACGAACTCGTGGTCGTCGGCCCACTTGGGGAGGATCCGCTTCACCGCGAGGTACTTGCGGAACCCGTGGACCTCGGGCGTCCGCGCCAGGTAGAGCTCGGCCATGCCGCCGGTCGCGAGGCGGGGCCCGAGCTCGTACCGGCCCAGGGGGCGCCACGGGCTCGGGCTCGTCGCGGCGGTGGGCGCGGCCGAGGGCACGGGATGATGATAGTCGAAGGCGCGGGGGCCGGCGCGTCGCCGCCTCAGCCGCAGCCCGTGAAGCACTCTGCGTGGCAGCGGAACTCACCGGAGTCCGCGTAGCAGACGCACTCCTCGAGGCCGTCCTCGCAGGTGGTGCTGCGGCACTCCGAGGTCGCGCCGAGGCACGCGAGCGTGTCGTCGAAGCCGCACTGATTCGAGCCGCTCCGCCCACAGAGGCCGTCGCCGCAGTCTGCCGACGTGGTGCAGGTCGCCGGCACGCACCGCGGAACGCCGCCGCTCGGCCCCGCGCACGCGCACGCGGATCCCTCCCCGCAGTCCGCGTCGGTCTCGCAGCCGTACACGCAGCTGCACGTGCCGAACCCCGGGTCCGACATGCAGCGGCCCAGGGGTCCGTCGCTGCAATCAGAGGCACAGTCGTCGCAGTCGCCCGCGTCGGGCACCACGCAGCTCACCGCCTCGGCGCGGTGGACGAAGCCATCGCTGCACACCACGAACCCCGAGGGCGTGACGCCGTCGACCTGCAGGAGCGGCTGTGGATCGAGGCACCCGAGATCGATCGGCGGGGCGCCGGTCGTGCCACCGTCGGCGGTCGAGGATCCGGAGTCGGCGGTTTCGCTGTTGGCGGTGCCCGACGACGCGGGATCGGTGCTGGCGGAGGAGCCTCCGTCGTCGCTCGAGCCGCCGCCGCACGCGACGAGGAGCAGGAGGGCGGCGCACCAACCGGGAGCGCGATCGATGGACGTCGGCGTTGCCATCCGCAGATCGTACCGTGGACGGCCGGGCGCGTGTCAGGACGGCGAGCAGCCCCTGAGGAGGTACAGGTGCACCAGCGCGGCGGGGAGGGCAATCGTCTGCGTCGAGGCTGCCGTTGCCCGAGTGAGTAGGTCCTGGTAGGTTGGTGAGGTGTCCAGCACGAGCGTTCATCTACCGCCCGACTTGCTGAAGCTGCTCGATCGGGCAGCGAGGCAGCGACGCATCAGCCGGAATCGACTGATCACCGAGGCGTGCCGCTCGATCGTCTCGGCGGGCGGGACGGCTTGGCCGCCGGACTTCTTTGCCGAGGACCGGCTATCGGACCGCGACCTCGCCCTGCTTCGGTCGTCGTTCGAGGACTGGCAGCAGGCGATCACGTCCCAGCGGCGCAGCAAGCGGGCGGCGCCGTTCTGATGGTCGTGCTGGATACAAGCGCGGTGTCTGCCGTGATGCATGGCATCCCGGCCGCCGTGGATCGGCTGCGGGCCGAGTCTCCAAAGGACGTCGTACTGATCGCTCCGGTCGCTGCGGAGATCTGTTTCGGGCTCGAGCGCCTCCCACGCTCGTCGAAACGGCGGCGCCTGCTCTCCGGCGAGTACGCGCGGCTCCGGGCCATCGTTCGCTGGGAGGATTGGACGGAGGAGGCTGCCTCCGAGTTCGGGCGACAGAAGGCTCGCTTGATGAGGCTGGGCTCAATCATCGAGGATTTCGACATCGCGATCGGTGCCGTCGCCATCGTGCTCGGTGCACGGCTCGCGACCCTGAACGTGAAGCACCTCGCGCGGCTGCAGGGCGTCGCAATCGACGATTGGTCGTGACGCCGATCCGCGCGCGAAGGCCCCCATCGGCCCGCCCGTCCGTCCTACTCCTCCGGCAATCGGCGGTGCCGGAACGCGTCCGTCTGCGTGATCGCGGGCACGAGCTCGCGCATGTCCCCGCCCGCCTGCCCGGCGGCGGCCGCGATCGACGGCTCGTCGAGGTCCGCCTCGGGCCGCGACAACGCGAAGCGCAGCCACTGCCGTGCGACGCAGTCCGCGACCTGCTGGCTCTCGGCGAGCTTCGACATCAGCGCGGGCGCATCCGCGTAGTGGCCGTCGATGTCGGTGCCGAGGACGTCGGCGGCGGCCTCGACGGGGAACTCGCCGTCCATCGTGCGCCAGTGGCCGGCGCCGTCGTAGTTCTCGAAGAGGAACCCGAGCGGGTTGATGAGCTGGTGGCAGCCGGCGCACGCGCCCATGGAGGTCGCCGACTCGATCTGGTCGCGGGCCGAGGCGGTCGAGTCGAAGTCGATCGTCGTGTTGACGTTGGGCGGCGGAACCAGCTGCATGCACAAGACGTCGGCGAGCAGGCTCTTGCCGCGGTAGATCGGGGCGCGCTGGGGCGTGCGCGCGTGGGCGGTGAGGTAGCTGCCGTGGGTGAGGATGCCGCGGCGCTGCGCGGGATCCAGCGTGATGCTGCCGTCCGGGCCGGCATCGACGACGCCGTCGCCGTAGTACGCCGCGAGCTCGGGGCTCGCGAACGAGTAGTCCGCGGTGAAGAGCGTGCCGACCTGTGCGTCGTCCTCGCGGAAGAAGTGCAGGATGAAGCGCTCGGTCTCCTCCGCCATGTCGTCGCGCAGCGCCTCGAACTCCGGGAACTCCGTCGCGTCGACGAGCTGGGTGTCGAGGGCGTCGATGCCGAGCCACGAGCGGTGGAACCGCAGGATCGTGAACTCGGCCCGCGGATCGGCGAGCAGGCGCTCGGCCTGCGCCCGCACGCCGTCTGCGTCGTCGAGCAGACCGGCCTCGGCGGCGTCGAGCAGCTCGGCGTCGGGCCCCGACTTCCACAGGAAGAACGACAGGCGCGAGGCGACCTCGTAGCCGGTCAGGCGCCGCACGGGTCCGTCATCCCCGTCCGCGCCGCGCTCGAGGCGGTACAGGAAGTCGGGCGTCTGCAGGAAGGCGGTGACGACCAGTCGCATCGCGTCCTGCACGGTGCCGCCCTCCCGCGAGGCGTCCCAGAAGCCGACGAACACCTCGAGCTCCGCGTCGGTCAGCGGTCGGCGATAGACGAGCCGGCCGTACTCGACGAGGAACGCCCGCACGCACTCGGGGGATTCGTCACAGCCGAGCAGCGCGGCGGCCTGCGCCCCCGCGGCGGCGCCGATGTCCTCGGCCACCAGGCGGTAGGCGTCGACGATGTCGATGTTGACGTTGAGGTCGGCGTTGGTCTCGAAGCGGCCGATCTTGCCATCCGCGGGGAGGTTGTCGAACGTGACCCCGGCGACGAGCGCCTCGCCGAAGATCGCGGTGACCGAGCGCTCGTACTCGACGCGGGTGAGCCGACCGAGGCCCGAGGGCGCGACCGAGGCCTCGCCGGCCCCGTCGGTGTCGGCCCCGGTGCCCGCGGTGCCCGCCGACGTGCCGCCGCTGCCGGTGCCGTCGTCCGCCGCGTCGCCGCCGGTGGACGACACGCCGGTGTAGCAGCCGAGCGCCGGCGTCGACAGCAGGAGCCCGAGCCCGATCTCGTGGATGCGTGTCGGTGTCATGTGAGCTCCTCGAGGGCGCCGGTGGAGATCGTCGCGTCGCCGACGGCGTCGACGTCGTCGAGGCCCATCGCCTGGCACAGCGACACGAGCAGCTTGTTCATCGGCACGCCGCCGGTGAAGTCGAAGGCGTTGTCGATCGGGTCGTACTCGCCCCAGCGCAGGTATCGGCCGGCCGTGAAGGCGCCGAACGCCGCGCCCTGGACCATCACGATCGGCACGTTGCGGTTGGAGTGGGTGCCGCCCTCGCTCATCTCGGACGCCCAGACCAAGAGCGTGTTGTCGAGGACGTCGGCGGGCAGCTTGTCGAGCAGCTCGGTGGCGATCATCGTGGAGCGCCACTGCTGGAGGTTGGCCATGTCTTCGCGGGCGATCGCCCGCTCCTCGTCGGTCGGCATCAGCTCCGGGGTCTCGTAGCTCATCGTGTGGGCCACGGTGTGGATCGAGCCGAAGGCGCGGTAGCCCTCCTCGGGCATGTAGTTGCCGTAGCCCTCGGAGTGGGGCCAGTCGAAGCACGCGACGCGGGTCAGATCGCACAGCAGCGCGTGGCGCATGAGCTCGAACTGCAGCCGCGTGAACACGTGGACCTGGTCGTAGTTGCGGATCTGGTCCTGCGTGAAGTCGTCGGGCCGCGTCGGCACCTCGCAGATCGCGGTGACCTGGCTGATGCGCTCCTCGAGCTCCCGGAGGCTGTCGAGATGGGCGTCGAAACGCTCGCGATCCACCGCGGGCATCTGCGTGCGGACCCGACCGAGTTCGCCGTTGACGAGATCGATGACGCTCCTTCGCTCGGCGCGGAGCTTGTCACCGGCGGCCGGGTCGTCGCCCATGACGCCGTCGAACAGGCTGTCGAACGCGGTCGCCGGGTTGAGCTGCGGATTGATCGGATCTTCGGAGCCGCGGTAGTGGCAGATGCCGTTGGGCCCCTGGTTGTCGCCGTCGGTGGCGATCGGCCACGTGCCCCAGTAGTAGGCGGGGAACTTGGTCTCGCGGCCGACGCGGGCGCCGATGATCGCGTCGATCGACGCCGCGGTCGGCCAGCCGAGCATCTCGTCGGGCCGCACGGTGCCGACGGGCACCTCGACGCCGGTCCACATCGTGCCCTGCCCGAAGTGCCCGGTGCCAGGCCCACGGATCGCGGCCTCGTTGTCGATGCCGTCGAGGATCAGCATGCGATCCTGGTACGCGACCAGCGGCGAGAGGGCGTAGCTGAGCGTGAAGTCGGTGGTGGTCCCGGTCGGCCGCCACCGCGTCATGTCGGTGCCCTGGCCGTTGGTGACGAGGACGAGCCGCTTGGGCTGCGTCGCGGCCTGGGCGACGGATCGCGGGAGGAACGGCGCGAGCGCGGTGCCCATCACGCCGAGGCCTGCGGCGGAGAGCAGGCGTCGGCGCGACCATGTGCCGGAGAAGCGTCCTTTGCCCATCGAGACGACGGTAGCACGCGGGGTCGTGCACGGGGGTGCACAGCGCGGGGGCGGTGTCGCGCGGTTGGGGGCGTGTTCGGCCCCGTTCCAGTCAGACGGGTAGTTCAGCGTACAGCGATGCGAGGTCGATCACCGCGCCGCTGTCGAGTCGCACGACTCCGCTCGTCACGTCGCGGTACTCCCAACCGCCCGACGGCAAGCGGCGAAACCACTCCACGCGCGGGTGCGACTGGCTGACCAGCACGTACTCCTGCAACGCGTCGATGAGCTGGTAGTGCTGCCACTTGTTGCCACGGTCCTCTTCTTCAGTGGACGGCGACAACACCTCGACGATCACCCGCGGGTTCGTGATGGTGTGCCCGGTGGGGTCGGCGGGATCGCCCTCGATGGGTCCACAGACCACCGACGCATCGGGGTACGTCGCCTTGCCGGTGGCGAGCACACGCACCTTCTGATCGGACTGGAACGCGACGCAGCCCGGCGCGCGCCCCTGCTCGAGCGCAGCACTGATTCGCGAGGCCAGCGCGTTGTGGCGGCGGGAGCCGCCGGCCATCGCCAAGATCTCGCCGTCTTCGTACTCGTGCTTGAGCCCGCTGTCGCGCTCGTAGGCGAGATACTCCGCATACGAGTAGCGATGACGCGATCGCATGGGCGAGGCGATGCTCACGAGGAGAGCCTAGCCCGTCTGCCCGAGGCGCGCCACCGCACGTACCTGCGGGTCCTGCTCCCGTCAGCCGACCCCACTGGCAACGGTGTGCAGACGATTGGGGCAGTGCCGTGGCACGGCGCGAAGATCGAGTACAACGACGTCATGCTCGGCTCGACCGCGCTCGTGCTGGTGCTCGGCTTGCTCGAGCTGCCCACGGTCGTGCCCGTGCCGCCGACGGATCCGCTGGAGCTCGAGCTGACCTGGCGCGCGCCCGCGGGCTGCCCGAGCGCGGCAGAGATCGAGCAGCGCATCCGCGCGCTGTTGCCCGGGGATCCGAACGGCGCCGGGGTGCTGCAGGTCGACGGCGAGGTCGTGGAGGTCGACGGCGGCGTCGCGCTCTCGATGCGCTCGACGTTCGCGGGGCACAGCGAGCGACGCACGCTGCGTGCGCCGAGTTGCAGCGAGCTCGGCGAGGCCACCGCCGTGCTGCTGGCGATCGCGCTCGAGCCCAGTCGCGCGGACGAGCTCGGCGCGCCACCCCAGCCTCCGCTCCCGACGACGCCGCCGCCCGAACCGTTGGTCGAGCGTGCGAGCGGCATCGACGTCGCGTCCGATCCGATCCCCGCCGCCGATCCGACCGCGGTGTCGTCGGTGCCCGACGAACGATCGCCCATGCCCTCGGGTCGCGACCGCCGACCGACCGCTGCCGGATTTCGTCTGGCGGGCGGCGTCGAGGCGGGTGCGATGCCGTTGCCCTCGGGCGTGCTGCAAGGCGCGGCGCTGCTGCTGTGGCCGCATGCACGCGCCGAGCTCGTCGGCACCTGGATGCCACCGCGGACGCGCGCGACCCAGTCACCGGCGGGCGCAGGTTTTCAGCTCGGCGCGCTCGGGCTGCAGGGCTGCGGTCAGCCCACGCGTGGTCCGGTCGAGATCCCGCTGTGCCTCGGGCTCGAGGGCGGCGCCACGCGGGCCCGCTTCGACGGCCGAACCACCGTCAAGCCGTGGGTGGCGGGGCTCGCCTCGGTGGGCGTCGCCCGCGCTTGGGGACGGATCGGCCTCTGGGGCGCCGCCGAGCTGGTGGGCACCCTGGTCGGATACCGCTTCTTCGACGGCGCAGCGAGGCTCCTGCGCCAGTTCCCCGTGTCTGGGCGCCTGCTCGTGGGAATCGAGCTGCGGGGTACGTGGAAACCCCGGCGTGGTGGACAATGACAGGGAGATGCCCGCATCGCGCCCGCGCACGGCCCACGCGCCGCGCGAATTCCAGCAGCTGTACCAGCGCCACTACGGCTTCGTCTGGGATGCGGTGCGTCGCTTCGGGGTTGTGCCGGCGCAGACCGACGACGCGGTCCAGGACACCTTCGTCACCGCGTATCGTCGCTTCGACGAGCTCGCGCTGCCCGGCGCGAGGGCGTGGCTGTACGCCATCGCGCGGCGCATCGCGAGCAACTATCGCCGCGCCGACGAGCGCGGGACCCGTAAGCACGACGCGCTCGCCCAGACGACGGCGCCACCCGGCACCGCGACGCCCGAGCTGGCGATCGCGGTCGAGCGATTCCTCGAGGCGTTGACGCCGGCCGACCGGGAGCTGTTCGTGCTCTCGGAGATCGAGGGCATGAGCGGGCCCGAGGCCGCAGAAGCGCTGGCGCTGAACCTGAGCACGACGTACAGCCGGGTGCAGAGCCTGCGTCGACGCTTCCGCGTGGCGATGACCGACATCGATCCGCGCGCCGCGATCGACCCCCGCGCAGCGATCGACGAAGCCAAGCGCGAGCGTCCTCTTGCGACGGCGCACGGCTGGGCGCTGCTGTTGCCGCAGCTGGGGCTGGCGCACGCGCCGAAGCTGGCCCCGTGGTGGTCGTGGACCGCGATCGCCAACCTCGCGACGGTCGCGATGCCGGTGGCGGCGGTGGTGACGATTGGCCTGGGCTGGGCGAGCGCGCCGGTGGCCGAGCCTCCACACGTGCGCGGCGAGCCGGCCGTGACTCCGCCCGCGCTGGCGAACGCGGCGGTCGCGACGGTGCCGGCCGCGACGGTGCCCGCGCCCGCGCCGGAGGTGCTCCCGGTGACGCCGCCGGTGATCTCGACGCCGGTGAGTTCGACGCCGGGCGGGCCGGCGGGCGCGCGGTCCACCGAGCTCGCGTCGCTCGAGCGGCACAACACGTTGCTGCGCACGGCCGCCGAGCGGCTGCGCGCGGGCGCAGCCGACGACGCGCTCGCGACGATCACCGCGCATGCACGCGAGTTCCCGGAGAGCTCGCTCGCCGATGCGCGTGAGGTGCTGCGCATCGAGGTCCTGTGCGCGCTGGGCAAGCCCGGACAGGCCCGCGGCGAGGCCAAGCTGTTCCTCGGCGAGCACCCTGACTCGATGTTGCGCCGGCGAATCGCACGCTCGTGTGCGAAGTCCGTCGTGGATTCGAGCGAGCCCGGACATCCGTCCCAGTGATGACGACGATGCATCTGCTCTTGCTTCGCGGTTCGGCTCTCCTCGGTGTCGTGCTCGCAGTCGCGTGTATCCGCGACGCCGATCTCGGCGACGGCCTCGAGGACCTCATGCCGGAGGATGACCTCCATCCGATGGTCGTCGCTCGCTGTGCCCGATTCGACGAGTGCGGCTGCGCGTCCGCGGCCGCGACCACCTGGGCAGATGCCGCCGCGTGCGAGGCCGCCACGCAGAGCGCCGTCGACCACTACTTCGAGCTCGCCGAGCAGCACGACCTCGTCCTGGACGAGGCGTGTCAGCAGCGCTGGAACGACTACTATGCGGTGCCGGGCTGCGACCCCATCGACGCCGATCGCTACGCGTTGCAGCGGCAGATGGAAGGCTGTGCGCTGTTCCACGGCGACGCCGCGGTCGGCGAGGTCTGCTCCGGGAGCAGCGGCCCGACGTGGCCGTCGCTCAGCAACTGCGCCGCGGGGCTGCGTTGCAGCGCGGTGGGGATCGGCGAAGGGCATTGCTATGAGCCGGTCGGCGTGGACGGGGCCTGTGGCGTCACGGGCCTGGAGGTGTTCGATTGCGCCCTCGGCCTGTCGTGCACGGACTTCCTCGACGACGATCGCGGCTCCTACTGCGTGCGCCCGGCCGCGCTCGGCGAGTCCTGTGGCGAGACCTATTGTGACTTGGGTGGAACCTGCGACGGCGATGTCTGCGTGACCGAACTCGACGTGGGTGAGCCGTGCACGCGCGGCCTCGATTGCACCTGGGGCTACTGCGACGATTTCACGCAGTCCTGCGTGCAGCAGCCTGCCGCGTGCGCCCCGTACCTGCTCGACTTCTTCGACGCCTGCGACGATGCGCGGATCCAGGTGAGCTTGTTCGTCATCGACAACGCCGCGTGCGAGGTCGACGAGGACTGCGTCGCGCTCTATGCTGCGTGCGCAGGCGAGAGCACCTGCGGACAGATCGCCGTCAACACCGCGCACGACCCCGCCGAGTGGGCGCAGCTCGAGGCGGCGATGGGCGCGGCGTGTGACGACTGCGGCGCGGACCCCTGCGGCTTCGCGCTCGCTTGCAACGACGGCGTCTGCGGCATCGCGATGTGAAGCCGGGGTCGGCGATCCCGAGGTCGGGCAGCGTCGCCTCGACGGCGACGGCCGCATCTCACCGCCCCGTCGCCCCCACGTACACCGTCACCAGCGGCACCCCATCCAGCGTGATCACCTCGACCGGCACCGCGGTCCCGAACTGCTCCCACAGCTGGAACTCCCACGTCGCCATGTGCAGCTCGTGGAAGATCAACCCCGCCTGCGCGCGCGCGATCGGAGTCGAATCCACACCGGCAGGCCACCGCCCCTCGCGGCGATACTGCAGCACCGCGAGCTCGTGCACATCGTGCACATACAATCGCGTGCGCCCCTCCAACCACCCTTCCAATTCCTCGCCGCCGGCCCCGAGCTGCGACCCGATCGCGTGCCCCCAGAACCCGCGGCCCAACCCCAGCTCCGCCCCGCCGCGCGCCCCTCCGGCCAGCGGTGCGTATTGCGACATCCCCACGGGGTGACCGTCGAATGTGCTCACCGCCCCCGGCAACAACACCACGACCAGCGCCGCGGGCTGCCACCATTGCGGCCCCCGCACGCGCTTCCATAGCTCCGTCCACGCCCGCGCCGCGAGCAATGCGAAGAACGGATACGCGGTGATCCAGTGCTTGGTCCCGCCGAAGATCGGCGTCGACGGCAGCGCGATCAACACCAGCGGGAACGCAGCCATCATCGCGAACAGCGCCCCGTCGTGCCGCGCCCAGCCGTCCGGCAGCGGCACGGTGAACGACCCGGCCCCGACCTCGGTCCGATCGCGGCCCCAATCCGCGCGCAATGCCACGATCGCCCCCGCGACCACCAGCAACAACACGACCGTCGGCACCGTCGCCCACGTCATCACGAACGGGTAGCTCACCGGCATCGGCGGTTGGTTGTAGTTCTGCCCGAGGAACTCCATGTTGTAATAGGCGTGCTGGCGGTGGAACTCGACGTACTCGAGCACCCGCCCCGCCGGATCCGCCCAGAGCCACGGCCACAGCGCGAACGCGACCAGCGGCCCCAGGACCGCCATCGACACCAGCGGCAGCCCGATCCACTGCGAAGGCCGCACCACCCGACCGTCGCGCCACTTCGCCCACGCCAGCGCGCCGAAGTGGTGCATCGCCAGCAGCGGCCCGAGGAACAGCGCGTTGTGCTTCACCGCGATCGCGAGCCCCAGCACCACGCCGACGCCGATGCCCCAGCCGCGGCTGCGCTGCGCCCGGCGATACGCGAGCACCACCGCCAGGATCGCGGTGGCCACCGGCACGTCGAAGCAGTGCAGGCCCGCGTGGAACGCCACGTGCGGCAGCAGCCCGAACGCCCCCGCGGCCAACAGCCCCGCCCACACGCCTCCGGTCGCCGATGCGATCGCGAACAGGAGCGCCACCGTGACGCCCGCCAGGATCTGCGCCGGCAGTCGCATCGCCGCGCCCTCGGTCATCACCGGCAGCGCGCCGCCGTCGTCGACCAGATCCTCCTCCTCGGTGCCGGGGGCCGGAGGCTTCGCCAGCAGCGCGGCGCTCAGGCCCGCCGCCGACTTCAACAGCGCCGGGTGCTCGTGGTTGACGCGGAAGCGACGATCGCGGCCGGCCTTCGACAGCGCGGCCTTCGGATCCTCGACCACGTCGGCGAACCACGCCGCGTACTGCCGGCTCGCCGCGAAGTAGATGCCCTCGTCGCGGACGTACCCGACCTCGCGGTGCCCCAGCGCCAGCAGCAGCGTGGTCAGCAGGCCCAGCGCCGAGGCCAACAGCGCGCGTCGACGAACTTCGGTCACGGCGACCTCGCGATCGTGCGGACCTCGACGCAGGGGATCCGCGTCGGCGTGCCGTCGTAGTCCTTCGCGCCGAAGGTGCCCGAGAGCCCCGCCGTGATCTCGATCTCCACCGAATCGATCCCGGGCGTCGTCGCGACCTCGAAGGGCCACCATCCCTGGCGATCGGTGATCGTCGCGCGGACGACCTCGACGTTGCCCGCGCGCACGACCACGCGCGCCGGCGCGTCGTTGCGCAGCCGGGCGTTGTAGTCGGACAGCCCGACGTGCCCGCGCAGCACGTCGCCCAGCCGCGCGCTGGGCCACGTCAGCTTCACCATCGTGCCGTCGCTCACCGCGAGGCCGAGGCAGCTGCGCGGGCGGTAGTCGACCTCGGCGATCCGCGGCTCGACCAGGCCCTCGGCGCAGCGGTGGCTGCCGCGGCCGCGGCACGTGCCCGAGGCGGTCGCGACCAACAATCCGTGGGGCGCGGCGGTCAGGTGCTCGATCACCGTGCCGGACGCCGGCGACTCCCACGTCGACCACACCAAGGGGCCGAACTCGGTCGATGCCGCGCGTGTCGGCATCGGAAGGCCCTCGAGGTCCCGGCCGATCGCGGTGGTGCCGTCGTCGCCCCAGCCGAGCATGTGGAAGCGCGGCACGCCGTGCAGATCGGCGCGGGTCAGCGAGGGCAGGTACGCGCTCTCGGGCACGTGCAGCCGCGCGACCGGCCCGAGCCAGTCCTGGGCGATGAACACGGGATCGGCGTCGTCGCGCGCGTCGAGGGCGGCCGCGAGCTCCGGCCACGCGGCCTCGCCCGGATCGCGGGCGGCCACGACGGCGGCCACCGACTCGATCGCCGCGACACCGACGATCGCCGCGAGTCCGCGCCGCGCCCAGACCCCGCCCGTCCTCGCATCGGCCGATTGCGGCGTCGGTGCGGTCACGGCGTGCCCGATCCGATCGCGGGCCCGAGGTCGAGATCGAAGCCCATCGGCGGCGGCGAGCGGCCCTCGCTCTCGATCGTCACGACGAGTTCGACGCGCGTGCCGCCCAGCGCGTCGGTCGGCAGATCGAGGAACACGCGGCCGGGCTGGTGGCGCACGTCGGCGTCGAACAGCGTCGTCGTGCCGGCGGTGCTCGAGGCGTCGATGCGCAGGTGGTGCTTGCCGTCGCCGCGCATCTTCGCGGCGTCGTCGTCCAGCGCGAACCACCCGGTCAGGCGATCGGGCAGGGACACCGCGGCGAAGCGCACGCTCGCGTCGGGGTGCTTGGGCGGCGCGTCGTCCTTGCCGGGGATGCGGCGGCGCTGCACGAGGATCGCGGGGTGGATCGCCATGTCGGTCTTGAGCGGTCCGGCCGCGGCGAGGGTCGCGGTCGCGTCGCCGTGCTCGAGCCAGCCCACGGCGCGGAGCTCCTCCTTCGCCCGCGCGGCGCCGGTGCGGATCACGAAGAGGAGCCCGCCGGCGACGACGAGCGCCCCGAGCATCCACGGCCGCACGCGCGGCGCGACGACGGCCTGCGCGGCGAGCAACCACGGCGTCCCGGACGATCGTCGGCACTGCTGCACCGAGACGATCGTGAACGCGGCCGCGAGCACCGAGAGCAGCGCGGCGAACACGTCGCGACCTCGCCACCGGTCGTAGTGCAGGCGCCACTGCCCGTCGGCCGCATCGACGGCGAGCAGCGTCGGCTCGGTGCCGTCGTCGCCGTCGGCCTTGCCGCCGAGCCACGCGCCGCTCTTGCGCTCGGCGATCGTCGCGTCGGGCCCGTCGCCCACCGCGGGCACCTCGAACCACTCGACCGGCACGCCGTCGCGGGTGAGCGTCCAGCGGGGATATCCCGCGGCGTCGAACACCAGGCGGTCGCCCTCCGCTGCGCCCTGGACCTCGACGACCACGCCGTCGCCGCTCGCATCGTCCTGCACGACCGAGAGCGTGCCCGCGCCATCGATGCGCGCGGGCGCCACGGGTTGCCAGCTGCGTCGCTCCCACAGCCGCAGCTGGCCGAAGGTCGCGACCACGGCCGCGTTGCGGACGCTCGCGCGCTTGCGGGTCAGGACGTAGCGCACGCCGAGGCGATCGAGCAGCGCGGGCGTGTCGGCCTCGGGCTTGTGCACGAAGTTGTCGCCGGGCGTGAAGCCCTGCTTGTACAGCGGGATCCCGGTGCGCACAGGCAGATCCATGTACCAGTGCTGGTTGCGGGCCGCGGCGACGGTCATGCGCCAGTTGTGGTCCGCGTCGGCCTCCCACAGCGACCGCAGGTGCTCGGCCATCGCGTCGTAGTCCGCGGCGAGCTCGGCGTCCTCGGGGTCGACGGCGATCTGCGGCCGACCGACGGCGGCCTTCTCCATCACCGCGGCTTGCCCGACGCCCGCCCACGCGACCAGTGCGATCGCGGCGGCGATCGGCACGCCCGCGAGCGCGCGCGCCCGACCGCGCTGCCACCACGTCCAGGCCCACGCGCAGGGCAGCGCCACCGCGGCCGCGCCGGCGAGGAACAGGGCGGGCTTGCTCGCGATCAGGAACCGCTGCCACTGCATCTGCCCGAACGCCGGATCGAAGAGATCCAGCCGCAGGCGCCACAGCGTGTCGGCCGAGGTCCATACCCACAGCGCGAGGCCCGACGCGACGATCGCCCGCGCGCCGTCGCTGCCGCGCACGGCGACGAGCCCGAGGCCCAGCACGATCATGGCGCTCATGCCCGCGGGCATGCCCTGGGTCAGGTGGCCGCGCCACGCCTCGTCGATCATCCACTGCAGCGGCTGCCACAGCCAGCCGTAGCTGACCATCCACCCGCGCATCGCCATCATCGGCAGCACCCACCACGCCGCGAGCGCGAAGCCGAGGCCCAGCGCCGCGCCGACGACGAACGCGACCTCGCCGAAGCGCGCGCGTCGACGCAGGCCGACGATCGCCAGCACGATCGCGCCGGTCAGCACGAGCACCGGCAGGCTGATCTGGTGGGCGAGCATCGCCCCCGCGGCGGCGAGGCCAGCCCGCACCACGGCGCGCACGCGGGCGCGACCGTTGGCCTCGAGCGCCGCGAGGATCTCGGCCAACGCGAGGAACGTCATCGAATTGGCCAGCGCCTGCGGCCACACCCCGTAGTCCACGGTGTAGATCCAGCCGCCCTCGCGGTAGGCCCCCGCGTCGACGAGGATCGCGATGCCGCCCACGAGGCCCGCGATGGGGCCGCCGACCGGGCCGAACCCGCAGACGTTCGCCAGGCGGATCATCACCCAGCCCTGCGAGACGAACACCACCGTGAACGCCAGCGCGTAGGCCTGGTGCCAGTCGAGCAGCCCGAGGCCGAGCACGCGCAGCGCGACGACCAGCGCGTCGCCGAGGATCGGATAGAGCTCGCCGATCGGCGTGCCGAAGAACCACACCTCGCTGTAGCCGCGGGGGCTGCCCTCGGCGAGGAACTGCGCCCACATCCACGCGCGCGTGAGGTGGACGGTGTGGTCCTTGGACAGCGGCGCCGCGCCGGTGGGCACCGGCCACAGGAGCGCGAGCCCGACGATCGTGACGATCGCGAACACGGCCAGGCGAACCCAGCGGGTGTGGGGCGAGGGGGCGTCGGTCATCGCGAGGGCTCACCCAGGAGGATCGTCCACGGCAGCGGCGTGCGCCGCTCGAGCACCCGCAGCTCGGTCTGCGCCAGCTCGACGAGCGAGCGCCGCGTGAAGTGCTGGATGTGGCCTGGCGTGTTGCCGAGGTCCGCGAGGTAGCGGCCGCGCAGCATGTTCATGGCGCGCCACACCGGATCCCACGGCGTGCTGATGAGCACCCTTCGGTCGGCGACGCGCGCGAGCTCGGCGAGGCCGCGGCGCGGATCCTCGAGGTGCTCGAGGACCTCGCAGCAGACCACGACGTCGAAGCTGCGGGCCGCGAACGGCAGCTCGTAGATCGACGCCTGCACGAACTCGATCGCGGGGTCGAGGCCGGGCGCGACGCGGTCGAGCTCGAGGTCGCAGGCGACGAAGCGCACGGGCCGGGGCCCGCAGCCCAGCAGGTGCTGCGCGAGGCGGCCCTCGCCGCAGCCGACCTCGAGCACGGTGCGCGCGCGCGTGCCGGCGTAGAGATCGCCGACCGCCCCGAGGAAGCCGCGCATGAGCGCGCGCGCGATCGGGTTCTTGGTCCCGTACTTGTCGTAGTGGTTGCCGACGATGTTGTCGGCGGTGGAAGGCATCGGGCTCACGCCGGGTGCCCCGTGCGCTTGGGGGGCGCGGGCAGGGCGGGCGCCTCGTCGCCCGGCACCACGGCCAGGGGCGCGGCCGGCATCCAGCGCGCCGCGCCGGTGGACTCGATGCCCTCGAGGCTCGGCGGTTCGTCGGTCGCGGCGCGGGCGCCGACCTGCGCCCCCACCTGGGCATCCAGCCGACGCACGCGCAGCAGCACCTCTTCGGTGAGCCGCCGGTTGGTCGCCAGCAGATCGCCGATCAACGCCATCAACGCGACGAGGATCGACAGCACCACCGCGCCGACGCCCACCATCAACGACTGCATGTGCCCGCTGTAGTCGGGGTCCTGCACGAAGTAGTAGAGGAACCGCAGGCCGAGCGCAGAGCCGAACAGGAACAGCGCGATCGCCAGGAACCCGAAGGTCTGCACCGGCCAGTAGAGGTTGTACGCGCGCAGGATCACCGCGCCGTTGCGGCGGACGTACTCGAAGACCGAGCCGAACAGCCGCGACTCGCGGGCCTTGGCGTTGGTCTGGATGCGGACGTTCTCGATCGCCAGGCCAAGCTGGCCGGCGTGGATGATCGTCTCGAGCGTGTACGTGAAGCGGTTGTGCACGAACAGCGCCGCGGCCGCGCGCCGCGACAGCGCCCGGAAGCCGCTCGTGGAATCGGCCACCGCGGTGCCCGAGGCCCGCCGCACGACCCGCGAGCCCCAGCGCTGCAGCACCCGCTTGAGGAACGAGAAGTGCGCGATGCGATCGGTCTGCCGGTCGCCGATGACGATGTCCGCGCGGCCCTCGAGGATCGGGGCGACCAGCGCCGCGATGTCCGTGCCGCGGTACTGGTTGTCGGCGTCGGTGTTGACGACGACGTCGGCGCCGAGCCGCACGCACGCGTCGAGGCCGGCCATGTGCGCCGCCGCCAGGCCGCGGTTGCGGGGGAATCGCACCAGGTGGTGCACGCCGAGCGTGCGGGCGAGATCGGAGGTGCCGTCGGTGCTGCCGTCGTCGATGACGAGCACCTCGATGCTGTCGACGCCCGGGATCGTGCGCGGCAGGTCGGCGACGGTCTGGGCGAGCCACTCGCGCTCGTTCAGGCACGGGATCTGGATGATGAGGCGCACGCCTTCGTTGTTGCGGTTGTACCACGGCCGCTCGGCTTGCCGCGGGGGTTGGGCCGGTCACACTCTTCGCCGGTGCACACGCTCGACGCCCCGACCGCGGTTCGCCCCTGGGCCGCCGTTCCCCCGCTGGCCGCCGTTCTCCGGCGGGCCGCCGTTCTCCCGCTGGTTGCGCTCGGCGTCCTCGCCGTGGCCTGCGCCGAGCCGAGCGCCGCGACCCCGCACGGCGCCGAACCGCCGCCGTCGGTCGACCCGATCGCACCCGCGGCGGATACGGCGGTCCCACCGTCTCCGGCGCCCGAGGGGACGTTCGAGGGCCGCACGATCGCGCCGACGATGAGCCACCTCGGCGCCGACTGGTTGACGCGGCCCGAGCGGATCACCGAGGAGGATCCCGATGCGCTGCACGCCGCGCTCGCGGTGCGGCCGGGGCAGACGGCGTGCGACGTCGGGGCCGGCAACGGCTACCACACGGTCCGGCTCGCGCGGGGCGTCGGGCCGCGGGGCCGCGTGGTCGCCAGCGATCTGCAGCCCGAGATGCTCGAGCTGCTGCGCGAGCGTGTCGCCGCCGAGGGGCTCACCAACGTCGTGCCGGTCGCGGCGACCGACGGCGATCCGGGGCTGCCCGCGGGCGGCTGCGATCTGATCCTGCTCGTCGACGTCTATCACGAGCTCGCCGCGCCCGAGGCCGCGCTGGCGGCGATGCGGGCCGCGCTCGCGCGCGGCGGACGCATCGCGCTGGTCGAGTTCCGCGGCGAGGATCCGGCGGTGCCGATCAAGCCCGAGCACAAGATGACGGTCGCGCAGGTGCGGCGCGAGCTCGAGCCGCGCGGCTTCCGGCTCGCGCAGCGGTTCGACGGCTTGCCGTGGCAGCACCTGCTCGTGTTCGAGCGGGCGCCCTAGGAGCCGAGCGGGCGCCGTAGGAGCGGGCCTCGGCTATGCTCCCGGGCCGATGCGCTTCCTCGACCACATGGTCCAGCGGCTGTACGCCGGCCTCGCGACCGGCCCCGCGATCAACTGCCGGCCCCATCGCAGTCGACAACGGCTCGACCTCGCCCAGATCGCGGCGTGCTGCGGCACGACGCCGGCGGCGATCCTCGACGGGGTGCTCGGCGAGGCAGCCAAGGTGTCGCTGGACTTCGAGCTCGGCGCGCCGCCCAAGCCCACCGCCGATCCCACGCCCGCGGCCAAGGCCGCGCTGCTCGAGTACCAGGCCCGCGAAGCGACGCTGCGCAAGCTCTCCGTCATCGCCGACGACGCGCGGACGTACGCACAGGACACCGGCGCCCACGCGCTGCAGATCGGCCTGCCGATCCTGAACCTCCCGCCGCGCGACGCGACCGCGGATCGGCGCACGATCGACAAGCGCATCCTGGCCCCGTGCGCGTTCGTGCCGGTGAGCCTCGTCGTCCGCAGCGGGCGACGGCCGGGGATCGATCTGGCGTGCGTCGGCGACGGGATCGATCGGGTGATCCCGAACGAGGCGCTGCTGGCGTGGATCGGCCAGCAGATCGGCAAGAAGCTCGCGATCGCGTTCTCCGACGAGGAGGGCGCCGCGCCGTGGCGCGAGCTCGGCGAGCTGGTCGAGTCGATCCGCGGGGCGTTCGGCCTGCCGGCGATCGACGGACTCGATCCAACGCTCGGCTTCTCGCCTGGCCTGCCGTGGACGGCGGTGCCGCGGACCGAGGACGCGACGACGCCCGCGATCGTGCCGGCGGCCGTGCTCGGCCTGTTCCCGCTGACGCACCAGGCGCTGCTCGACGACCTCGAGGCGATGGCCGCGGGCGAGGTGCCGCTGGTCGGTCCGGTGCAGAGCTTCACGCGCGTGGACGTCGAACACCCGACGCCGCCCGGCGCGGGCGAGACGGTGGTGTCGGCGGCCCGTCGCGGCGGCGGCGAGCGGCTGGTGTGCACGGCCGATCCCTGCCAGGTGCGCGCGGTGGATCTGGCGCGCACCAGCCCCGCGCTGGTGATCCACGGCCCGCCGGGCACCGGCAAGTCGCAGACGATCGCGAACATCATCGCCGATCACCTCGCCCGGGGCGAGCGGGTGCTGTTCATCTGCGACAAGCGCACCGCGCTCGACGTCGTGCACCACCGGCTCGAGCACCTCGGCTTGGGCACACTGTGCGCCGTCGTCCACGACGCGCAGCGCGATCAGAAGGAGCTGTACCGCGACATCCGCGATCAGCTCGACGGCCTCGCCGAGCTGCACGGTGACGCGAAGGCGGCGGCCGAGCTGGCCCTGCGCGATCGCGAGATCGAGACGCTGCACACCGCCCTGGCCGCCCACACGCGCGCGGTGTCGGAGCCCACCGCCGTCGGTGCGCCGTCGTTCCACGCGCTGTGCGGCGAGTGGATCGCGATCCCACCGGGTCACCCCGCGGCCGAGTCGATCGAGGGCGTCGATCCGGCGAGCATGGTCGGCGCGCACAAGCACGTGCTCGAGGTCCTCACGCGCGCGGATGATCCCGCGATCGTCGGCAGCCCGTGGCGCGGCGTCGCGGCGATCGGGGTCGAGGCGTATCTCGCCCAGCCCGCGGCGCACTGGCGGGCGCGGCTCGATGTGCTCGCAAGCGTCGGCGAGGGCGTCGACGCCCGCTGCGCGAGGACCCGCGGGCTCTGGGCGCCGCGCGGACGCGGTGGGCCCAGGCGTGGTCGCCGTGGATCGCCGCGGTGCCGTGGGCGGCGCTCGTGCCGTGGATCGGCGCCGACGCGGCGACCCGCGCCCGCGTGCGCACCGAGATCGACGCGGCCGCGGGCCTCGTCGCCGCCGCGGCGGCACCGATGGATCCGCAGCTGCTCGCGTCGTTCCGCGCCGCACCGTGGGACGCCGCCGCGATCACCTCGGGCATCGCCGCGCTCGGCGAGTACCTCGCCTCCGCCGATCGCTGGTACGCGTTCCTGCGCTTCGGGGCCAATGCGGCCGCGCGCGCCGTGGTCGCGCGCCTCGGCCTCGCGCTCGGCCCCGAGCACGCCCGCGTCGCGCTGGCATTCCTCGAGCAGCACCGCGCCCAAGCGGCCGTGCGCGCGCTGTGGGACGATCGCCTCGGCGGTCGGTCGTGCGGCACCGCCGATGCTGCGCTCGGGTCCGCGATCGCGGCGGTGCGCGGCGTCGCGGCGGCCATGGACGCGCTCGAGACCGATCCGCGGCTCGCGTCGGATGCCGCGACGATCCGCGCGGCGCTGCTCGATCCCACCGGCGCCGCGCCGATGCTCGACGGCCTCTTGCGGCAGGAGGCCATCGGCGCCGCGATCGCGGGCCTCGGCGACGCCGCGATCGCGACCGGGCTGCTCACCGGCGACGCCGCGTCGGGCCTCGTCGCGCAGGCGTGCGCGCGTCAGCCCACGGTCGCCCGCGTGCGCGCGTGGATCGACGCGCTGCCGACCCTCGAGGGACTGCTGCGCCTCGAGGCCGCGGCGGCCGCCCTGCCGGCGCCACTGCGGCCCGTCGTGTGGGCCCTCGCCGAGACCGACCTGTCGCCCGAGGCCGGCTGGAACCAGGTGCGCCGCGGCGTGCTCGCGGGCGCCATGGCGACGCGCCTGCGCGAGGATCCGTCGCTGCTCGCCTTCGACGGCGACAAGCTCCGCGCTTACCACGGTCGCTGGGACCTGCTCGAGGGCGAGCGCCTCGGACTGGTGCGCGACGTGGTGCTGCAGCAGTGGATCGATCGCCAGCGCGGCCGCCTGCTCGCGCAGACCGGCTCACGGCTCTCGAGCCTCGGCGCCGAGCTCAAGCGCCGCCTCGCGCTGCGGGGCGAGCGGGTGATGCGGCTGCGCCAGGTCATCGCGACCGGCGCGGCGACCGAGGGCGGCGATCCGATCTTCGATCTGCGCCCAGTGTGGATGGCGAGCCCCGAGACCGCCGCACAGATCTTCTCCCGAGCGCCGGCCTTCGACGTGATCGTGTTCGACGAGGCCTCGCAGTGCCGGCTCGAGCACGCGCTGCCGGTGCTGCTGCGCGGCCACCGGGTGGTCATCGCCGGCGATCCGAAGCAGCTTCCGCCGACGCGCTTCTTCGAGGGCGGGGCGACGCTGGAGGTCGAGGCCGACGAGACGATGGGC
>LNFB01000098.1 GCA_001464385.1 Deltaproteobacteria bacterium Ga0077550
TGCGCGACAGGCCCAACACTCGGGCTGTAGCAGGCAGCGCATGGGCCGACGACGGGGAGGAACGCGAGGAGTCGGTGCCGTTTCATGATGTGCTGACCTGAGTGTCGGTGCGGGCGCATTGTTGCGCCTTCATCGGCGCCCGAGAGAAGGTGTTGCGGTCCAATCGACTCGATGGAGAGATGCTCAAGAGGTGCGGGTTTCGCACAGGCAGAGTCGTAAACCGGGACCCCCGCGGGCCGGGGGACCCGACGACTCCCCCCCTACGCGGCCGGGAAGTGGCAGTACTGGTCGTTGAAGCACTCG
>LNFB01000099.1 GCA_001464385.1 Deltaproteobacteria bacterium Ga0077550
TCACGCCCTTCGGTTTATTTGGTCGCGTCCCCGTCGACGCCATCGCAGACGCCACCCTCGGGCGTGTCGATGCAGGTGTCGGTCGGCGCGCAGGCCTCCTCGACCGGCATGGTCTCGCAGTCACCGTACGGCGGCGGCGGCGGGACCAAGATGTCCCATGCGCAGATGTTGAAGCCAGCCTGGCACGACATCCCGTCGGGGCAGGTCTCGCCGTTTCCGCAGGTGAGCAGGCACTCGTTGTTCATGTCGTCCGTCACGTCCGTACAGACCACGGCCGCGTCGCCGGTCTCCGGTACCGCGCAGTCTTCCACGTCCATGCAGCCGGGTGCGCACCAACCAAAGCTGGGATCCGGTGGGTTGTCGGAGATGCAGATGCCGCCCTCGCACTCGCCTTCGACGTTGATGCAGTCGCTGTACGGCGGAAGTCCGACCGGCGCCTCACCGAACATGCAGATCGTGCCGCCGACGCAGAACATCCCTTCCGGGCACTCGAGCCCACCGCCGCACTCGATGAAGCAGTCGAGCGAGTCATCGCCCGCGCTGATGCTCTCGCACGCGACCTGCATCTCGAACCCCTTGGGCGGCTGCGGGCAGTCGCACGCCTCGGTGCAGTCGGAGAAGAAGCACACGCCGACGCCGGGATCGCCGTTGCCGATGCAGCCGCCCGCGTCACTCATGCACGCGTCCTGACCGTCGACGACGCAGTTCCCGTACGCCCCCTCGCCCCACTGCGCACACCCGGTCGGCTCGCCCAGGCACAGGCACCCGATGCAGGTCTGGCCCGGCGCGCAGTCGGTGTCCTCGATGCACGCGTCCTCCGGCGTACAGCCGTCGCCGCCGGACGAGCTGGAGTCTGCGACCGTCGGGTCGGTGCTCGAGCTGTCGGGATCGGTCGCCGTGCCCTCGGTCGTCGGCGTGGTGTCCGTCACCGAGGCCGAGTTCGAGTTGGAGTTCGAGGCCGAGGCCGTGTCGGTGTCGGTGGCCGACGCCGTGCCGGTCTCCGAGCTGCCGTTGCCCTCCGTCGCCGTCGCGTTGCCGCCGTCGGAGCTGCACGCGGCCGCGAGCAAGCCCACGAGGGCGGCAGCCGTAGATCGGATTGTGGTTACGGTAAATCGCGTCCGCATCATCGTGAGTCCAGGGTACACAGGCCCCGCAGGCGCGCGCCACCCCGAAGGCGACGACCCTCCCACGGCGTTCGGGGCGCCCGCATCCCCACTTGCTCGCGCGTCCACGTATGCTCGCAGGAACGTGCCCGTGCGCCGCATTGCCCCGCTCCTCGCCACTTTCGCGCTGGCCTGCTCCGACGACGCCGACGGCCGGGCCGACGACGGCGCCTCCGTCGGCATGAGCCTCTCCGCCACGACGTCCCCCGACGGCAGCGGCACGGGCACGGCCGCGGACACCGGCACGAAGCTCGATCTCGGCGCCGCGGCCGACCTGCCCACCGACACCGAGGGCGAGCAGTGCGCCGCGCAGATGCTCGAGGCCGAGGTCGAGTTCGTCCCCGTCGACGTGCTGCTCGTGATCGACACGTCGAACTCGATGGCCGCGGCGATCGACGCGGTGGAGTCCAGCATCAACGCGGACTTCGCTCAGATCATGGGCAACAGCGGGCTCGACTACCGGGTCATCGTCGCCGGCGACTATCCGCCCGGCGGCCAGCTCGACATCTGCATCTCGATGCCGCTGTCGGGCACCGACTGCAACCCGCCGCCTGCGGTGCCCGCGATCACCGATCGCTACTTCCACTACGACATGTCCACCGGCTCGGGGGCGTTCCTCGCGAACGTGGTCGCGTGGTTCTCGGCGCCCGATCCCCACGGGCTCGCGCCGGGTGGGTACTCCGACTGGCTTCGACCCGAGGCCAACAAGATCATCCTCGCGATGACCGATGCGACCAGCGCCTCGGGCAACACCGCCGACGGCGACGCCTTCGACGCGCAGCTCCTCGCGCTGCAGCCCGCCCTGTTCGGCACGCCCGGCGATCGCCGGTACGTCTTCCACAGCATCGTGTCGATGCCGGTGAACAACCCGCCGACCGCGCCGTGGCTGCCCGCCGATCCGATCGCCGGCGAGGGCGGATCGATCCAACAGGTCAGCGTGCTCTCGGGCGGCTGGCGCTTCCCCCTGTCGCAGGCGGCCGACTTCGACGTCGTGTTCCAGCAGATCGCCCAGGGTGTCGTCGAGGCGACGCCCGTCGCGTGCTCCTTCGCGATCCCCGAGCCGCCGCCGGGCGAGACCATCGATCCCGACACGATCGAGATCGACTACCTGCCCGGGGGCCTCGGCCCCGCCGAGACCTTCCACCAGGTCGTCGGCCTGGCCGACTGCGCCGCCGATGCGTTCTACATCGACGGCACGACGGTGATGCTCTGCCCCGAGGCATGCACGCTGGTGCAGGGCGATCAGCAGGCGCGGCTCGACGTGCGCTACGGCTGCGACGTCGGCTTCGACCCGCAGGGGTGACGACCCTTGCCGTCGCGGAGCGTCGGCTCGAATTTCAGTTGTACAGATAGTTCCGCACGCGCTGCTGCAGCTCGGGCGGGACGTCGCCCGAGGCGCGCACGACCAGGCGCCCGCGATCGAAGATCCCCCACAGCTTGGCGCCCCGCGCCAGCCCGAGGGCGGCGACGAAGTCGAGGACGTCGGCATCGCTGCGACCCGGCACGCTGCCGCGCAGCGCCAGCCCACCGACGCCCGGCCCGCGCACCTCGACGAGGAACACCGCCTCGTCGCGGCCGCGCATCAGCAGCTTGTAGACCACCGCGCCGACGACGAGCAGGAGCACGAGCGGTCCGAGCAGGTGCATGGCGCGGACAGGCTAGCGCGGTCGCGCGGCGGGGTTCAAGCCCAGTGGGACGAGCCCGCGCCCGAGCCGGACGCGGGCACGCCCTCACCTACCCGCGGACGTACGCGAACTCGCGGTCCTGACCGCCGATGCCCTTGCTCGGCGGACGGATCCAGTTCGCGAACTTCCCCGGCTCGGTCACCGGCACCATGATCTCGTTGAGGTACG
>LNFB01000100.1 GCA_001464385.1 Deltaproteobacteria bacterium Ga0077550
AGCCCCTGGCGGCGGTTGAAGCGACGCGACGGCAGCTCGATGCGGAACGGCGAGCCCATCACCTCGAGTCGGCCGTTCCACTTGCGGACCGCACGCTCGCAGTCGGCGATGTAGTCGTCGCGCAGGACCTCGTTCATCGCGTTGCGCAGCGGGACGTCGGCCTCGCGCAGCTGGTTGTTCACCACCATCGGCATGCGGTAGGTGCCAGCGTCGGCGCGGTGATCGGTGTACCGATCGCGCTCGTGGAAGCGGCCCTTCAGGCCCGCGGCGAAGTACGCCGCCGCGTTGCTCGAGATCTCGCCGCCGAACAGATCGAGGCAGCTCGAGAACCACGTATTCACCGCGCGCTGCAGGATCCCGAAGTCGATGCCGCCCTGGGCCCGGATGTCGCCGTTGGGATCCTGCTGCGCCAGCTCGGCCGAGCGCAGGATGATGCGCTCGAGCCCGGTCTCGCCGACGAACAGGTGGAACGCCTCCTCGGTGAGCATGAACTCGCAGCTGCGGGCCAGCGGTTCGAAGCCGCTCTCGCGCAGCGCCGCGAGCTGGAACTTGCCGTCGCGGTCGGTGAACATCGTGAACGCGAAGAACGACAGCCAGTGCTCGCACGGGTCGTTGAAGGTCCCGAGCACGCGCGGCTTGTCGGCGTCGCCCGAGCGCCGCGCCAGCAGCTCGTCGGCCTCGTCGCGACCGTCGACGCCGAAGTACTTGTGCAGCAGGTAGACCATCGCCCACAGGTGCCGGCCCTCCTCGACGTTGACCTGGAAGAGGTTGCGCATGTCGTACAGGCTCGGCGCGGTGCGGCCGAGCAGGCGCTGCTGCTCGACGCTCGCCGGTTCGGTGTCCGCCTGCGTGACGATGATGCGGCGCAGCGCGTTGCGGTGCTCGCCGGGCACCTCGTGCCACACCGGCGCGCCCGCCAGGTCCCCGGCCGGCACGCGTGCGTCGGCCCCCGCGGTGCTCAGGAACACGCCCCAGCGGTACTGCGGCATCTTCACGTAGTCCCAGTTGGCCCAGCCGTCGGCGCCGACGTCGATCGCGGTGCGCAACCAGACATCGCGCCCCGCGAAGTCGGACGGCCCCATCTCGCGCCACCACGACAGGTACTTGGGTTGCCAGTGCTCGAGCGCACGACGCACCTTGGGGTCGTCCGCAAGCCCGACGTTGTTGGGGATCTTCGCGTTGAGGTCGACGGTCGCGTGGCTCATGGTGTCGCCAGCCTGCGCGCGGGCCCTCGCGATCGACCAGTGCAGCGATTTCCGTTCCGGCCCGCGTTCGTGATTCGGCGCATGCAACGCTTGCGGTGAAACCGCGGGGGTTGTGGTGAAACCGGGCGGGCTCTGCCGGGCCGTCGGTACGGCACCGGGCGCCCGCTCACAACACGGCCGAGGCCACCTCCGCGTCGAGCTCGACGCCGACACAGGACAACGCGAGATTGTCGCCATCGAGCACCGTCCGCCGCTGCTGCGCGGGAACATCCACGTCCCGCTCGATCGCGACCGCGCAGACCGTGAACCTGCCGGGCTCGAGCTCGTCGAACACCACGGCTTCGCCGCCGAGGCTGAAGTCGACGGCCTCGGTGCCATCGCCGCGACTCGCGGCGGCCTGGAACTCGGCCACGCTGCGGGCCTCGATCGTGCCAGAGGCGAGCATCACGATGCGGTCCCCTGGCTCCTCGAAGCGCACGCGGACCGCACCGTCGCCACCGCCGAGTCGGAGCTCGATGTCGGACGGGATGCCCGCCACGACCTCGACGGCGCGTCGGGCGGTCCGCTGCCGATCGTGACGCCCCTGCCGAAGCGCGGTCACGGTCGTCGGCCCCGCGGGCACGCCCTCGAGCGTGAAGGCGCCCGAATCATCCGTCATGGCGATCCGGCGCACGTCGGCGGTGGCATCGCTGGAGACCGTGACCGCTGCACCGACCGCGGGCCGATCGACGTCGATCACCGTGCCGCGGATCGACGCGGTCGGGAGCAGCTCGAGCACCATCGCGCTGATCTCCTGCGTGACCCGCTCGCCGCGACTGCGGCCGATCGCGGGGTGCGTCGCGACCACCACGAGCGGTCCGGAGGGCAGTCCGACGATCTCGAAGGCGCCCTCGCGATCGGTGCGCACCTCGTCGTCGGTCAGGTCGCCGCCCCGGGTGCGAACCTCGAAGGTGCCGTCGGGAAGCTGATCGATCGTCCCTCCGGCGAGGACGCGAGCGCCCGCGACGGGCAGGCCGTGGCCATCGACGACACGGCCCTCGAGCCTGCGGCCGCCGTCGTCGCGCAGCGTACCGAGATCGGTGGTCTCCCCCTCGCGGACCTCGACGTCGATCAGCTCGAAGCCGCCCAGGCCGCGACCGTCGATCGTCACGACATGGGGGCCGGCCGCGATCCCGTCGATCGAGAACCGCCCCGTCGCGTCGTGGATCAGGTGCGGTGCCCCCGTATCGACGCGGACGGTGTAGGCCACCGGTGCCCCCGCGGCATCGACGACCGCGGCGGTGAGGCGACCGCCACGCAGGCGCGTGACCACGACGTCGTCCTGGCCGGTGCTCGCGAACGCTGGCGTCCGCGTGATCGGATCCGCACCCACCTCGTCGGCGCCGAGGGGACGCAGGGCGTAGCGCCCCGGCCGGAGCCCCTCGAGCGCGAAGTGGCCCTCGTCGTCCGCGACCGCGATCATGGCCCCGCGTCCGATGCGGCCGGCGTCGCTGCCCATGCGCCCGCGCAGATCCGGGCTCGCATGGACAGTGGCGTTGGCGAGCGGCTCACCGTCGGCGTCGCGCACGACGCCGCGGATCCACCCGCGGGTGGGGACGACGAGCGCGAGGCCCTCGATCGACCCATCGCCGCCGGCGACCGCGAGAGGCTCCGAGAGCCCGCTGCCGGCGACCGCGAGCAGCTCGATCGGCGCTGGGGGGACACCCTGCAACTCGAACGCGCCCGAGGGGTCGGTGACGGCCTCTAGCACCTCGTGCTCGGGTGTGATGCCACGAACGACGGCGGAGGCGAGCGGGACCTCGCGATCGTCGGTGACGATCCCCGACAGGGTCCGGCCCGCGCCGAGCGTCAAGGTCACCGGAAGCGGCGTGTCCGGAGGCACCGTGATTTCTGCGGCGACGAAACCGACCGCGGTGGCGCGCAGCGTGACGGTGACCCCATCGGGGACGCGCACCGAGAAACCGCCGTCGACATCGGCCGCGACCGCGGCGGCACCGGGGCCCGCCGCGATCCGCGTCGCGACCTTCGCCCCCACCGCGGGGTCGCCATCGGGTGTGAGGACGACCCCCTCGATGACGCGACCGGCGTCGAGGACCACGCGCAGCGCCAGGGTGCCCCGTCCCTCGGGCACGTCGACGCGAAGGATCGTCGTGGCACGGTCCGGAGCGCTCACGCTCAGCCAGGCCGTTCCCGGGGCGACCGCGGGGAAGGTGGCGAGGCCGTCCGCGAGGGTCTGGCGGCGCTGACGGGATGGGTCGCGGACGTCCACGCTCGCGCCCTCGATGGGGGCCTCGTCTCGCTCGCCGTCGAGCACCGCCACCTCGAGGCCGTGGGCGGGACGCAGCACCAGCTCGACGGGCTCGGTCTGCGCCGTGACGAGGATGTCGACCGGGCCGGCGTAGCCCGCGGTGCCGCGCGCGACCAGGCGATTGCGCCCGGGCTGCAGGCCGTCGAACACGAAGATGCCTGCATCATCCGAGACGACCGTCCGTGCTGGCCGCGTGTCGATGACGACGCTCACGCCGCCCGCGGCTCGGCCGGCGACGTCGGTGATGCGCCCCTCGAGCCAGAGATCGCCGCTGGCATCGACCTCGGATTCGGCGGCTGCCGTCGCCGGGCGGTGCCCGTCCGACTCGGGCTGTGGCTCCCTCGATGCCGCAGGGGCGAGCATCTCGACGGGTTCGGGGCGCCGCGTGGCCCACGACGCACCGGCGACCAACGCCAACGCCAACAACCCGAGGACGAGGTGCAGCGGCCTCACGCAGCCCCCTTGCGTCGGGCCCACGCGGTGTGTCCGCGTGCCGCGACGGCGCGAACCCAGGCCGCGATTCGTGCGTGGGTCGGGTCGTCGACGAGGAGCAGCTCCGCTCCGAGCATCACCAGGCTGAACGTGACGAGGCCCATGAACCCGGCGATGCCGAGGTGGAACATCACGCCTACCGCGATATACGCGAGCTTGAACCGCGAGAACACCGCGATGGGGAAGGTCAGCTGCCACAACATGGTGGTGTAACTCGCCGCCACCGTGAACAGCGGGATCTCGAACAGTTCACGGAGCGCGGGCAGGGAGAATTCGTCGACCTGGGCGATGAGATAGAGCGCGGTGCCGTGGGTCCAGGCCTCGCCCATGGCCTTGGTCAAGCCGGCGGTTCCGTACAGGATCAGCACCTGTCCGACGAGCAGGGTGACGCCGAGGTTGTGGAGGTAGGCCGAGACCGACCCGGCGACCGAGGGTCGATTCGATGGAGTCAGTAGCAACATGTACAACAAGCTCAGCCGCGCGAGGTTGTCGCCGCCGTCATTGATCTCGACGGTTCGGCACTCGAGCAGCACCGCGCAGACCAGCGCCATGGACACGCCCAGGCGTTGCGCCCGCCCGGAGATCAAGAGCATGGCTGCGAATGCCTGCACGGCGACCACCGCCTGGACGCCTGCATCGTAGGCGTACACCCCATCCAGCGGGGCCGCGCTCGGGCCCAGGAGGGGAACGACAGAACCGATACCCAGTCCCGTCGGTCCGTACAGCCAGGACGCGAATGCGCCCTCGGTCGCGCAGCGAAACAGCGTGGCGATACCGATGCAGATCTGGAACCCGCGGATGCCGGTCCGGTGGCGCGCTGGGCCGTTCAGCCATTGCGAGAACGTGAGGCATTCCATGATGGATCGGTCCTTCGAATGACTACCCGTCAACCTGAGATGAAGCCTAGGGTCGATAGATCGGGGCGGGCATCACATCACCGGCGAGCTCGAACACGCCGAGCGGTCGGTCCGTCCGCTCGGGGGTGGCGTCCGAATCGAGGCGCTTCGACCACGGAATCGCCCGGTACTCGCGGACGGCCAGGGCGACTCCGGCGGACTGCGGCGCGGTCGCGAGGCAATACGACGACGCGACGCGACGGAGGTATTCGGACGAGCCCTCGCGCCATGCTCGGATCTCCGATTCCACGATTTCACACGCGATCTCGTCGCCCTTGTGGCACGAGCGCGTCGCGAGTTCGAGGTGTCCAGGGAGAGACGCGACCCCACGCGCGGCGGTGATCTGCGCGCGGCCCAGCCGATCGTAGGCCGAGAATCGAGCGCCCTGGTGACCGCGCACCAGGGGCGCGGTCAGATCGACCCACCGTTCGCCGAGTTCGAGCGGCGCGCCCGCGGCTCGCTCGTGCAAGACGCGGTCGAACTCGTCCTCCGCGAGGCACACGGCGAGCACCGAGAGATTGGAGGAGGCCGGCGTGGGGGCGAACATCCGCCAGTTCTGGGCGAAGTAGCGCCCGATGTACGCGTCGAGCAGCGGGGCGACCTGTTGGCGCGCCGGATTGCTCGGGAGGTTGTAGACGATCGTCAGCCCGAGGTGAGCTGCCACCAATGCGCCCCCCAGGACTCGGAAGACGCGGTCGAGAATCGGATGCATGGGTGCTCGGGGGAGGTGGCGCCGATGCTGCGAAACACCGGCGCCACCTTGGATTCAGTCGAAGGCGTTCTCTGCCTGATCGACGGGTTCGCTCTTGGGGTCGGTCGCCGACAGCGAGGCGACCATCATGGCCAGGCGCACGGTCGCGACTGTCGCGGCGTAGACCGCCGCAGGCCCGAAGAGCACCCCGGGATCCGCGGGCACCTCCGCCGACGGCCCGTCCGCGACCGCGTCGGCGCGGACCTTCGTCGTGTTGAACATCAGCGGCGTCGCGAGCATGGCTGCGACTCCGATCGAGATCAGTGATTTCATCGTGGTCTGTCTCCTGGCGTGCTCCGATCGGTCGGGCAGGCTCGCCCGCCGCAGAGCAAGAGGCGTGCCGCAGCGCGTCGACGAGTTCACCTGGGACGAGCGAGGTCGGTGGCAGCAACCCTCGACCGTGGCCCATGGACCCGCGACAAGGGGCGGGCACCGCCGTCGCACCTCGTCCGCCGGCCGCCGCGCGGTTTACGTCCGCTTTGCGACGCCGCGACGGCGGCTCCACGACCGAGCGCCCACACTCCAACCCGTGCAAGTGCCAACGATTCGTTCCCTCACCCTGTGGCTCGCCCTCGTCCCCGCGGCGGGCATGGTCGGCTGCGACGACGACGACACCGACGAGGCCCGCAGCGCCGAGCTCGACGGCGACGCGGACGCGGATTCGGCGGGCCACGGCCACCACGGCGCGCCGATCGACAGGCTGTGCGCCGCGGTGTCGTGCAGCGACGAGCAGCGCACGCAGCTGACCGCCCTGCTCACGACCACCGCACCCACGCGGCCCTCCGAGGATGTCTTCACCGCCGCCAACGCGGCGCTCGCCGAGGCCTGGCGCTCGGGCGACTTCGACGCCGACGATCTCGCGGGCTGGCGTGAGTCGGTGCACGACGGCGAGATGGGTCCGCGCTGGTCGGCCGAGACGATTGTCACTGCCCACGGGATCCTCGACGCGAAGCAGCGCGACGTCCTCGCCGACCTGCTCGAGACGCGGGGCCCCGGCGCGCTGTTCGGCGGCCACGGTGGCAAGGGCAAGCACGGTGGCAAGGGCAAGCACGGCGGCAAGGGCAAGCGCGACGGCAAGGGCAAGCGCGACGGCAAGGGCGAGCGCGACCCCGAGGCCTTCGCGGCGCACATGACCGAGGAACTCTGCGCGTCGATCTCGTGCACCGACGAGCAGCGCAACGTGATCTCCGGGGCGCTCGCGGCCTCGGGCCCGCGTCGCGGTGACGGTGACGAGGCGAGCCACGCCGCGTTCGCCGAGGCGTTCCGCGCCGACACGCTCGCGGCCGCGACCGTGCAGACGTACCTCGACGCGATGAAGGCCCACCACGAGACGCAGATGGTGGCGCGGGATCGCGCGATGGTGACGATCCACCACGCGCTCACGACCGAGCAGCGCGCGACGATGGCGACGCGGATCGCCGAGCACGGACCGCGGGGCCTGCTGCCCCACGGCCGCGGTCGCAAGGGCCACGACGCACCGGCCTAGCGCGACGCGAGCGCAGCTCGACGCCCGATCCGGGCCCGCGATCACGCGGGCTCGGATCGCCCGCGATTGCGCGACGTCATCCGACCGGCGACCCTGGAGACGATGCTGCTGCGCGCGGTGACTCGACTCGCTCCCCTGCTCGCGGTCGCCTGCGCCTTCGACTCCGGCGGCGTCGCGTCCGACGGCGCGTCGGGCACCCTCGGCACCGGCGGCCCCGCGTCCTCGGAGGGCGGCGAGCCGACGTCTGCATCGGCGTCCGCGTCCGCGACGGCGACCGCGTCCACGACCCACGGCGACTCGGCCGAGGGACCCTCGACGACCACCGCGACGGCCGAGGAGAGCTCGTCCGGGCCACCGCCGACCGGCGACTCGGGATCGTCGAGCGGAGATCCGCCCGACCCCACCACCGGCGCGCCCGAGGACCCGACGTGCAATGGGATCCCGCTGCCGAGCCTGCCCAGCGCGCTCGGACCGATCAGCGAGGTCGCGGTGCAGAACGTCCGCTTCTCCGAAGAGGGCACGAACGTCACCCGCGTCGCCCCCTCGGCGTCGGTCGAGCTGCTGTTCGACTACGACGTCGCGAGCTGCGACTGCGAGGGCTGCATCACACAGGGCATGATGGGCCTCGTCGATGCGCCCTGGCGCGACTGCTTCTACGACGGGCAGCCCGCGTGCAACACGGCATCGGGCGAGGCCCAGATGCAGGTGCAGGCGCCGTCGCAGCCCGGGCTGTACCTGATGTCGTTCTGGCGCACGTGGGAGTACGACTGCGAGCTCGACTCCGGCGCGCCGGACCCCGACGACGCGATCGCGGCGATCTGCGTGCTCGAGCGGTGACGACGTCGCGGCGCGGTGACGGCCGCGATCTACAGCCCGCAGGACTCGACGGTCCAGCTGAACGCGGTGCCGCCCTCGTACTCCGCGAACACGACCGGGTCGTCGTCGCTCAGCACGATCGCCTCGGAGCACAGCACGCCGCCGTCGTCCGCGATCGCGCAGACGTGGTAGCTGCCGGCGGAGACCTTGAACTCGAAGCGGCCGCCGACGCCGCTGTTGATGTCGTTGAGGGCGACGGCCGCCGGATCGAGCGTGCCCGGCATCGTGGGGCTCCCGCCCATCTGCGGGTTCTCGATGAAGATGCGCACCTCGACACCGGTCTCCGGCATCACGCAATCGGCGAGGAACTCGCACGTGCGGCGATCGGTGCGACCGACGATCCCGGTCTCGACCGCGACGTCCGGGCACAGATCGGGGATGCCGCCGGTCGTGGTGTCGCCCGCGCCGCCGCTCGAGCTCGACTCGGCCGCGCCGCTGCCACCGCTGCTGCCGGTGCCGGACTCCGAGGAGCCCGACGAGCTCGAAGAATCGCCGCCGCCGCACGCCGTCGCGGCGATCACGATCGAGATCGAAGCCGAGCACAGGGGAACTCGCAGGGTCCGCGGCATCATTCCAACCGCACGGTAACACGGGCCCGCTCGGCGTCGCGCGTTGCCAGGCCCGCGCCCGGCGGGTAGTGTCGGCGCCGACCACGGCTCCACGCGTGCCCCGCGGCGGCCGTGCGATCCGAAGCTGCCATGTCCGAACTGAACGACCAGGTCCACATCATCACCGGCGCCGGCCGAGGCATCGGCCTCGAGGTCGCCCGACGCGTCGCGCAAGGCGGTGCCACCGCGATCCTCGTCGCGCGCACCGCGGATCAGGTCGAGTCCGCCGCGGCGACGCTGCGCGACATGGGCCTGCGCGCCGAGGCCTTCGTCGCCGACATCACCGACCCCGAGCGCACGGGCGCGCTGGTCGCCCACGTGCGCAGCACCCACGGCCGCATCGACGGCCTGGTCAACAACGCCGGCGCCAACCACGTCGCCAACCTCCTCATGTCGAAGGAGGAGGAGTGGCACCGGATCTTCGCGCTCAACACCTTCGCGGTGTTCCGGCTGACCAAGCTCTGCCTCAAGCCGATGATCGCCGCGAAGTACGGCCGCATCGTCAACGTGTCGTCGGTCGCCGCCAAGCTCGGCGCGCCGTACAACTCGATCTACGCGGCGTCGAAGGCCGCGGTCGACGGGTTCACCCGCTCGCTCGCGCTCGAGGTCGCCAAGCTCGGCATCACCGTCAACTCGGTCGCGCCGTCGCAGGTCGACACCGAGCTCTTGCGCGTCGGCATGACGATCCGCGGCAAGATGGTCGGCCAGGACGCCGAGACGTACATCGCGTCGATCGTGGAGGGCAACCCGCAGAAGCGCCTGCTGCAGCCGGGCGAGGTCGCCGCGACGATCGTGCACCTGCTCGGGCGCGAGGCCGGCGGCGTCACCGGCCAGTCGTGGAACGTCTGCGGCGGCGTGGCGATGGGGATGTGACGATGCGGCTCGACTGCGACACGCCCGTGCACATGGGCCAGGTACCCGCGGCCGACGGCCACCCGCTGCGCTACCGCGCGTGGCACCCGAGCGGCACGCCGCGCGGCACCGTGGTGCTGCTCAACGGCATCATGAGCCACTCGGGCTGGCTGTTCCCGCTGGTGGATCCTCTGGTCGCCGCGGGGCTCGTCGTCGTCGGCGCCGATCGCCGCGGCACCGGCCTCGACGAGGTCGGCCGGGGCGATGCGCCGAGCGCCAAGAGCGTCGTCGACGACGCGCTGGCGATCATCGACGCCGCGGCCGTCCCCGACGCGCCGCTGTTCCTGGTCGGGTGGTGCTGGGGCAGCGTGTTGTCGCTGAACTTGGTGCGGCCGCTGGGCGATCGGCTCACCGGGCTCGTGCTCGTCTCGCCGGGCCTGTTCCCCAGCGCGACCGTCACGGCGACCGCCGCGAAGAACGAGGCCGCGGCCGCGGGGGCGCCCCTCGACGTGCCCGCGATCCCGGCGCCGATCGACGACACGATGTTCACCACGGGCCCGTATCTCGACGGCTTCATCCGCCCCGATCCGCACAAGCTCGCGATGGTCACGCCGCGCTTCCGCGGCTTCATGGGCAACCTCGCCATGGGCGCGATGACGCGGCTGCGTCGGTTCGATCGGCCGCTGTTGATGCTGCTCGCCGACGGCGACGCCGCCACGGACAACGACGCGGCGCGGGCCGCCGTCGCCGGCGTGCCCCCCGAGCTGCTCGAGGTCCGCACCACGCCGAGCGCCCACGCGATGCAGTTCGACGCCCCTGAGTTCGTGAGCGGATCGATCGTCGCGTTCGCGCGGCGATTCCTCGGGGCCCCGGCCGGGTCGGAGCAGCCGGCATGAGGCTGGCGCCCGAGAACCAGGTGGCCCTCGAGGCATTGCGCGCCGCGTGCCGGGTGTGCCGGGCCGTCGCGGCCGGGTCGTTCGATGCGGTGCGCAAGGCCGACGCGTCGCCGGTGACGATCGCGGACTTCGCCTCGCAGGCGGTGATCGTCGCGCGGCTGCGGGCGCACCTCGGCGAGCCGGTGATCATCGGCGAGGAATCGGCGGACGAGCTCCGCGTCGATCTCGATCGGTTGGACGCGGTGGTCGCCGCGGCGCGCGTGGCCTGGCCCGACGCCGATCGCGACGGCGTGCTCGCGGCGATCGACGCCGGCGCCCAGCGCCCGACGCACGGCCCCTACTGGACGCTCGATCCGATCGACGGCACCAAGGGCTTCCTGCGGCGCGAGCAGTACGCGGTGTGCCTGGCCCGCGTCGACGGCGACGCGCCGGTGGTCGGCCTGCTCGGCTGCCCGAACCTCCCGCGGGATCCGAGCCGCGGGGTGGATCGGGCGGACGCCGAGGGCTCGGTGTACGTGGTCGAGGCCGACGGGCCGGTGTTCGAGCTGGGCGTGGACGACGACGCGGCGCGCGAGGTCCCGCGGGCGGGGGCGATCGGAAACGAAATCACCGCGACGGTGTCGGTCGAGTCGGGGCACACCAAGCTCGATCACGTGGACGCGATCCTTCGGCACCTGGGTCGCCCGAGCCGCACGATCCGCTGCGACTCGCAGGCGAAGTACGCCCTGGTCGCGCGCGGGCAGGCGCACGTGTACCTGCGCGTGCCGACGGATCCGACGCGCGTCGAGCTGGTGTGGGACCACGCCGCGGGGGCTGTGATCGCCGCGCGCACGGGCATGCGGGTCACGGACCTGCGCGGAGCGCCGCTGGATTTCTCGGCGCCGCCGCGGCTGGCGAAGAACGTGGGGATCCTGTGCGCGCACCCGGGGATCCACGGCGAGCTGGTGGACGCGATCGCGGCGCTGGGCTTCGTGTGATCCGCGGTTCGGGGTTCACTCGGGCAATTCGTCGGCGAGCGCGCCACATCCGAGACGTGAGGCGCTCACGGGCTGGATCGGTCGCGCTGGCGGTCATCCTTGCCGAGTGAACGGCAGCGGACCGCTTGACGACCGCCACCGCCCTGCGGTCTTACTATTCTCCGTGCCCCGCGAGCCCGTACCCGGTGGCGTCGTCCACGAGCTCCCCAAGGATCTGCGGGAGGCGCTCGCCGCCAACGCGACGGCGCTCGCGGCGTGGCGGGACATCACGCCCTTGGCCCGCAACGAGTTCATCTGTTGGGTGCTGGACGCGAAGCAAGAGGCGACGCGGGCCCGGCGGATCCGCCGGACGCAGGAGGAGCTCGAGGAGGGCCAGCGCCGGCCGTGCTGCTGGCCGGGGTGCAAGCACCGCGAGCGCACGGGTCGGTGAGCCCAGCCCCACGCCCCGCCGTCACACGTGCGGGCCGCCGTCTCTCCCAATCATGCAGCCGCGCCTGGTGCTCCCCGTCCTCGCCCTGCTCGCGATCGCGAGCCCCGCCTCCGCCCGCCTCG
Organism: Deltaproteobacteria bacterium Ga0077550; assembly: GCA_001464385.1. Classification (GTDB taxonomy): domain Bacteria; phylum Myxococcota_A; class Polyangia; order Nannocystales; family Nannocystaceae; genus Xiheibacterium; species Xiheibacterium aquaticum. The sequence continues at coordinate 11,900 of LNFB01000100.1, forward strand.
CGCCGTCGCCGGTGGGCAAGGCGACCGACCACCTGCCCACGGCGAAGCCCGCCGGCATCCCGACGGTCGGGCACGCGACCGAGGCGCCGAAGCTGAAGCCGCCGAAGTACCGCCTGCCGATCCAGTTCGTGCGCACCGCGGACGACGACGGCGGGCGCCCCAGCAAGCTCACGCGCGCGCAGGCGGAACAGGCGATCGCGGCGACGAACGTGATCTTCCGCCGCAACGGCGGCGACGTCTCGTTCGTGATCCACCCCGCCTCGAACTTCGACGACCTGGTGGAGAGCACCGCGCTCAACCGCGACTGCATCTTCGCACCCGGCCAGACGACCGCGACGATCGCCGCGAACACCGACGCCAGCATCGACACGAACACGCTGTGCGACACCGTGGCGCCGTCGAACGCCCGCACCGCGTACGGGCTCGAGCGATCCGACCGCATCGTCGTGTTCTCGCGCGGCGGCAACTTCAAGGTCAAGTGGGACGGCGCTGGCGGGCACTGGTACGTCGACCGCCCGACCGGCGGTCAGTCCTGGGGCACGCAGAGCTACGTGCGCATGCCCGAGGACTTCGACGGCAGCACGTTGCTCGCCCACGAGCTCGGCCACTACCTCCACAACCCGCACACGTTCAACGACAGCGATCGGTGGGCCGTGGCCGACGCCGCCCAGGCCAAGGCCGCGATGGAGGCGTGGGTCGCCGAGCACCCGGGCGACCATCCCAGCGCCGTGTTCGACGGCGACTCGCGTGGCAGCTTCACCGTCGGCGACACACCGCCCGACCCCCGGGGCTCGCTGCTCGTCGCCGTGCACGGCGGTAACAAGTGCGATGCGGACAATGGCAGCGTCACGATCGCGATCCGGGTGAACGGCGCGACCCAGAACATCACGCTCACGCCGGATCGCTCGAACGTCATGAGCTACTTCAAGGGCTGCCCGTTCCCGCAGCACTTCAGCGACGCGCAGTACGACAACATCCACGACGCGTTGGCGACCAACCGCCAGGATCTACTGGGCGACGGCGGCGGCTGCTACTCGAGCGGTTCGGACGGCGCGGTCGTCACCACGGACAACGGCCTCATCGCCACGATGCGCAAGATCGCGGCGTGCAAGCTGCTCGTCCGCAAGCCGATGCCCTGGGAAGAGGTCATGGGCACGATCTACAGCCAGCCGGGCGACCTGAAGCCCGGGTTCGTCAAGCACGGCAAGCTCGGGGTGCACGCGGGGCGGGAGAAGGCGTTGATCGACGCGCTGCGCACGGCGCCGGTGGAGGACTGACGGCTCTGCGGACTCACCCTCGTGTATCGAACGGCATGCGCCACAGCGCGGCCGAGCCGCCCGATGCGATGTTCACCAGCACCGCCGAACGCACGATGCCCCGCGGGGTGAACTCGGCCGGTAGGGATCAGATCAGATCGCAGATACACGTGCAGACCGGATGGGGAGGCCTCCCGCACCGTTCCCACTGCGCCTCATCGGGGGGAGCCGTTGGAACGGGGCCGCAGACCTCCTCGATTGGATAGAACAGCAACTCCATCGCGCCCCCAACCTCCCTCGAGAACGGCTCGCCTTCATTCGGCTCGCCGCAGCTTCCGCCCCCTCCGCAACCGAGCAGGAAACCATCGAAGAAGATGCACCTCTGCTCAGTGCTGATGAGCTCGCACGATACGGTCGCTCCAACCGTATGCACATCCCGCCAGTGGCAGCTAGGCTGTTGGGTTTCCGGGCCATCGGGGAAGATGATCGCGGCGCATTCCTCCGCAGAGCCGGCGCTCGCGCACATCATGAAGGGATCGGAGTTCTCTCCTGTCGTCGAGGTGGAGGTCGACGCGTCGGTGTCACCGGAGAATGTTGATTCAGCATCGGCCTCGCTGACGCCGGCAGTGCTACCGACCTCCGAATCCGCTCCCGAGCCCGTGTCTGGGCCAGTCGACGCTGTCGCCCCACTCGATGCACCGGGTCCACCCGTCTCGTTCGACGTTTCGGCGGCGCCGGTGTCGGAGTTCGAGTCGGACGCAGAGATCCGAGCGGCGTCATCCGAGCAGGAGGCAGCGAGGGATACGAAGAGGACGTTCGCGAAAGCTCTCATGGCCAACCCCGCCATCCCTCATCCCCCGCACGCATGACCGATCGTGCACAGGGGATTCCCCGTTGCCTCGCAGCTCGGACAATCCGCGCACAGGCCCGGCGACGCGGCGAGCAGCTGCGCGAACTCCAGCGCGACCGCAGGATCCACCGCGTCGCAGAGCGACTCGCAATCCCCCTTGGCGCCGCAGATGTTGTCACCGAGCGCGCACACGACCGTGCAGGGCGACAGGCCGCACTCGCCCACGGCCCGCTCTACCCGCACCGCCTGGCACTCGGCGACGCGCGCGGCGAGCTCCGGCACCAGCTCCTCGCCGACCTGTTCGACCGCCGCGGCCGTTTGGCCGATCCGGTCGGCGAGATACTCGCACGGCACGTGCATCGCCGCGCAGAGCTCGGCGGGTGGGAACTCGGTGCGATCGAGGCAGTAGCCCCGTGCATCGAGGTTGCAGCCGAGGTTGCCGCCGCACAGGCACATCCCGCCCTCGTCCGAGCAGTTGAGCCCCGAGACGCACGGTGCCGCGACGAAGCGCGGGCTGCAGTGGCGATCGGCGGCGCAATCCGCATCGGTCACGCACTCGGGCCGTGCACAGCCGTCGGCGTCGAGCCTCGACCACGGCTCGCCGCACTCGAGGTCCTCGCACGCGACGCCCCAGCACACCGGGGGCAGCCACTCGACCGCGCAGCCGGTCGGCCCGACATCGACCCCGGCGGTGCCCGTGTCGGAAGCTCCCGTGTCGCCCGTGCCCGCCGCGCTCGACGACGCATCCGCGGACACCGAGCTGCTCGAGGCCTCGGCGTCCGACGCGACCTCCGACGAGGACGCTGCGACCGACGTGCTCCCGCCATCCGACGTCGACCCGTCGGCGGGCGTCGGACGCGACGCGCACGCCGACATCCACCCGAGCGCGATCGCAGTCCTGCACCGCATGCCCCGATTATGTCAGTCCGCCGGCGAGCGGGCGACCGCAGGGCCAAAGGCCGCGCCTCGAGTCGCCCGCGCCCATCGCACGACCTCGGGATCCTTCGCGCGCGCCCGGCGATCCTCGCCGCGCCGCTCGCTGCGATCTCCACCCTGGCCACCCCGCGATCGCCATCGCCCCGCACGCCGGCCCTCGCGTACTCTTGCCGCCGATGTCCCCCGTGCACTCCGCCCCCACCGACGGCCGCGCCGGCGCGCGCAGCCGCGAGCTCTTCGCCGCCGCCCAACGCACGATCCCCGGCGGGGTGAACTCGCCCGTGCGCGCGTACAAGTCGGTCGGCGGCGATCCGCCGTTCGTTCGCCGGGCCAACGGGCCGTACGTGTGGACCGAGGACGACGCGCAGCTCATCGACTACGTCGGCACGTGGGGGCCCGCGATCCTCGGGCACGCGCACCCCGAGGTCGTCGAGGCGGTCGCCCGCGCGGCGCGGGACGGCCTCAGCTTCGGCGCGCCGACGCGCGGCGAGGTCGAGATCGCCGAGCGCATCTGCGAGATGGTGCCGAGCATGAGGGGCGGCATGGTGCGCCTGTGCAACTCGGGCACCGAAGCGACGATGAGCGCGCTGCGGGTCGCCCGTGGCTTCACCGGCCGCGAGAAGATCGTCAAGACCGACGGCGCCTACCACGGCCACGCCGACATGCTGCTCGTCGCCGCCGGCTCGGGCGCCGCGACCCTCGGCATCCCCGGATCGGCGGGCGTGCCGAAGAACGTCGTCGTCGACACGCTGCTCGTGCCGTGGAACGACATCGACGCGATGGCCGAGCTCATCGCGCGCCAGGGCCACGAGATCGCGGCGGTGATCATCGAGCCGGTGGTCGGCAACATGGGCTGCGTGCCCCCCCGGCCCGGCTACCTCGAGCGGCTGCGCGAGCTGACGGCCGCCGCGGGGATCGTGCTCGTGTTCGACGAGGTGATGACGGGCTTCCGGCTGTCGCGCGGCGGCGCCCAGGAGCGCTACGGCGTCACGCCCGACATGACGACGCTGGGCAAGATCGTCGGCGGCGGCATGCCGGTCGGCGCGTATGGTGGTCGCCGCGACATCATGCAGTGCGTCGCGCCGCTCGGGCCCGTCTACCAGGCGGGGACGCTGAGCGGGAACCCGGTCGCGGTGGCTGCGGGCCTCACCACGCTGGCGCTGCTCGATCGCGATCCGCCCTACGCCGAGCTCGAGCGCCGCACCGCCAAGCTGTGCGACGGGCTCGGTGCGCTCGCGGCCCGCCACGGCCTGCCGTGGTCGGGCACCCGCGTGGGCTCGATGTTAACCGGCTTCTTCCAGACCGGCGAGGTGTGGAACTACGACGACGCCAAGCGCAGCGACACCGCGATGTTCGGCGCCTACTTCCGCGAGATGCTGGCGCGCGGCGTGTACCTCGCGCCCTCGCAGTTCGAGGCGGGGTTCCTGTCGATCGCGCACGACGACGAGGTGATCGAGCAGACGCTCGCCGCGGCGGACGGAGCGATGGCCGCGGTGGCCGCGGCGCGGTGAGGTCGCCGGCCCGACGATGGGCTCGTCGCGCGTCGCGGGGCTAACCTGTCGACGCTCGCCGGGCCCGCTCGAGCAGCGCGATGCCACCGAGGATCGCGGTGCTCGCGAGCACCGCGACGGACGCCGCGAGCCACACCGGCAGGGACAGCCCGGGCGACCATCGCGTCACGACGCTCGCCACCAGGAGCAGGATGCCGCCGACGACCAGGAGCAACGCGAGCTGCTGGGCACCCGCGTCGCGCCGCGTGACCAGCCGCCGAATCGCGGCGACTTGACCCACGCCCACGAACGCGAGCAGCACGATGAGGCAGAGGCGGAGCAGCATGGCGCACGCCAGGCTACCACGCTGCGTCCCCCTCCCCCTGTAGCCAGCCGAGAACGCGTGAATCTGCGCCGCTCCCGGACGTAGACGCTTCATGAGCTCCGGGAACATCCTGCTCGTCAGCGAGCTCGAGGAGTCCAACACGTATCTCTGGCTGCGGTCCGCCCTGCTCATCGGCGAGATCCGGGCCGCGAGCGTCCGCGACGGGATCGACAAGGTGCTCGCGAAGCTCGGCGCGCAGAAGAAGATCGACCAGCTCTATGTGGTCGGCCACGGCAACACCGCTGGCATCGAGATCGGGTCGGATTGGGTCGACGCCGACAACGCAGCGGCGCTGCAGCAGTTCGCCCGCCTGCGCGATCGCTTCACCACCGCGGGCACGGTGATCCTCGACGGCTGCAAGGTCGGTCACGCCGTCTCCCTCCTGCAGCGGCTGTCGATCGCCCTGGGCAACCGCTCGGTCTCGGCGGCCACCGCCAACCAGCGGCTCACGCCCGGCATGGAGGGCGGCATCCGCGAGTGCAAGGGCGCCGCGTGCACGTACAGCGGCGAGGGCTGGTCGGAGACGATCGACCGCTGGCTCGGGCAATGAACCGAAACCCAGGCGCCCGAGGTCAGCGGTTGCTCGCGACGTAGCGCCGCGCCATGCCGCGGAGGTTCTGCACGTTGAACGGCTTCTCCACCCGTTCGTTCGGGACGTCGCCCAGGAGTGCCTCGACGTCGCTGTGCACAGTCCCTCCCGACATGAAGACGAACCGCTCGGCCCGGGCGGGCAGCGCCCGGATGACCGCGCGATAGAGCTCGGCGCCGGTAACGTGCGGCATCATCAGATCGCAGAAGATCACATCGAAGTCGATGTCCGGGTCGAGCAGCGCGGCCATCGCCTGCCGCGGGTCGGAGTAGGACACGACGTCGTGCTCGGCTCGTAGCAGGCGTTCGATGGAGCGCACGACCCCGGTGTCGTCGTCGACCACGGCGATTCGTCCACGCCGGGGCCCCGATGCGGGCGTTGCCGAGACCGGTGCGGGATCGGCAGCCGTGGTCGCCGCGGCGAATGTGACGCGGAATGTCGTGCCCTTGCCCGGTTCGGTCTCATACGTCAGCTCGGCGCCCATCGACGCCGCGATGCTGTGGCAGATCGACAACCCGAGCCCGGTGCCGACGCCTACGGGCTTGGTGGTGAAGAACGGATCGAACATTCGCGCCTGGACCTCGGGGCTCATCCCCGGCCCGTTGTCCGCGACCTCGACCTGGACACGGTCGCCGACCATCCGCAGCCGTAGCCTCACGCAGTTGCGCTCGGGATCGGAGGTCTCGAAGGCCTGAGCCGCGTTGACGAGAAGGTTGACGAGAACCTGGGTGACCCGAGCCTCGTCGCCCTGGACCTCGGCGACGGGATCGATCTCGAGCTCGAGCCGAGCACGGTGCCGAAGCTCGTGCTTCGAGATGTTGTGGGCCACGCGGATGGCCGCGGCGAGATCGATCGATCGGCTCGCGACCTCCTCACGGGCGAATGCTCGCAGCCCGCGCACGATCTCCCGGATGCGATCGCCCCCCTCCCGCGCCTCGACCAGCGCTCGGACGACATCCGCCATCCTTGCAGCGGGTGAGGCACCTGCGATCTCTCGCAGCTCCTCGACCGCGAAGTCGAGGCCGCCGATGACGTACTGCAGCGGATTGTTGATCTCGTGACCGACGCCAGCAGCGAGCGTCCCCGTGGTGACGAGTCGCTGCTGTCGCTCCATGCGATCCCGCATCGCCTCGCGCTCGGTGACGTCGTTTGCAACGAGCAATCCACGGGCTCCGTCGGCCATCGGCACCTCCAGCGGGACGAGGCGCACGTCGAAGTTGCGACCTCGCCGGGCCGCCGAGAACTGGTTGGACTCGCCGCGGAGGCACCCGGCGACCGCGGCAAGCACGACGGAGGCGTTCGTCGCCGAGATCACCTCGGCGAGTGGACGCCCGACGAGCACCGACATCGGTTCCGGCAGCCCGATCTCTCGGCCGTCTCCAAATGCCCGCACGATGCGTGCCTCGGCGTCGAAGACGGCCACGATCGTAGACGGGAGGTTCGACAGAACCGTCTCGAGGAAGCCCCGCTCCGCCGCGAGGGCGGTCGCGTATCTGCGGGTCGCGGTGACATCGGCGAACGTCGACAGGACCCCGACAGGATCCCCTCCTTCGCGCGCGGGTAGCAACGCGGCGTTGATCTCGATCCAACGAGGCTCGGGGCCGCCCTGTTCGAGGCCCATCAGGACCTGCCGCTGGGGCACTCGGGTGCGGAGCGCGACCATGGCGGGATGCTCCTCGCCCGGGAAGGGGGAACCGTCGGCGTGGATGCTCTTCCATCGAGGATCGACGGACGACAGCCCGCGCATCTGATCCGCGGTGAGGCCAAGGATCGCCTCCGCAGATCGGTTGCTTTCGACGATCGCGCCCGCCGAGTCCTGCACGACGACCCCCTCGAACATCACGTCGAGCACTGCGTCGAGCCGCGCGGTGGCCTCGTCGAGACGCGCCTCTGCGAGCAACATCGCCGAGCTCGAGCTGGTCGGTCACCTGCCCCGCGAGCCATCGGAGCGCGGTCTGCTGCTCCTCGGTCAGACGCCGCGGCACCCGATCGATGGCGCACAGGGTCCCCAGCACGAGGCCCTCTCCGGTGCGCAGGGGGAGTCCGACGTAGAAGCGGATCCGCGGCTCGCCGGTCACCAGGGGGTTGTCGGCGAACCGCGTGTCATCCAACGTGTCGGGCACGACGAGGACGCGGTCCTCGGCCACGACGTGGCCGCAGAACGAGATGTCCCGCGGCGTCTCTGTCGCAGCGAGCCCATGTCGTGCCTTGAACCACTGCCGGTCGGAATCGACGAGCGAGACCAGGGCGATGGGCACCTCGAGGATCTGGGCGACCAGCTCCGTGATGCCGTCGAACGCGTCCTCCGCCGGTGTGTCGAGGATCGCGAGTTCGACCAGCGCAGCCAACCGGGCCGGTTCGTTCTTGGGCAGCGAGGGCGCCTTCATGCGACCGGCCCATGCTAGCTCGAAACCCGGGGGCCGATGCTCTCGAAGCGCACGCCGATGGACCCCGCTCCGCGCCCCATTTCGCCACGGGAGCTGGACCGCCGGCAGGGCGAACGGCCCGAGGATCGTCGTGCCCGAGGGGATCGGGCCATGGGCCCGCCCCGTCGCGCTGGGTGGAAGGAGCGCGCTCGTTCGGGGAGGCTGTCGGGGTGACGGCGACGGACGCGATCGACGCGACGCTCCAGCGGATGTTCGGCCGCGACGAGGCGGTGCAGTACTGGTTCCTCGGCCCCACCGGCGAGACGCGGACGCTGTGCCGCGGCCTCGCGAACCGGTCACCGCCGAGGCGGGCCACGACGCGCACCACGTTCCACTGTTTCTCGACGACCAAGCCGATCACCGCGCTCGCCCTGCTGCAGCTCGAGGCCGAGGGCCGCGTCGATCTCGACGCTCCGATCGCGACGCTGCTGCCCGAGGTGCCCTACCGCAACGGCGCGACCGTGCGACAGCTGTTGTCGCACCAGGCCGGCCTGCCCAACCCGATGCCGCTGTCGTGGGTGCACCGCGACGAGGACCACGCGGACTTCGACGGCCGGGCGTTCGTCGATCGGGTGCTGCGCGAGCACCCCTCGTGCGATCCGCCGGGCCGTCGCGCGCGCTACTCCAACATCGGCTACCTCCTGCTCGGTCGCCTCGTCGAGCAGCTCGCCGCGCGCCCCTACGTCGACGTGGTGCAGGGACGCATCCTCGACGTCGTCCGCGACGACGACCCCGACGCGTACCTCGGGTTCGCGATCCCCGAGGGCCGTCACGCCACCGGCTACACCCGCCGCTGGTCGGCGCTCGGCCTGATGATCGCGCTGATGCCCGATCCCCCGCGCCTTCGCACCAGCGAACGCGGCTGGATCCGCTACCGACCCTTCCACCTCGACGGGGCGGCCTACGGCGGCCTCAAGGGCAATGCCCGCGGCTGGGCGCCGTTGCTGCGTGCGATCGCCCGCGCAGATCCGCGGCTCCTCCCCGCGCGCTCGTACGCGCGGTGGTTCGAGCCACAGCCGCTCGCCTCCGGCAAGCCCAGCGGCCTCGCGCTGGCATGGTTCACCGGCACGCTCGGCGGCCACGAGTTCCGCTGCCACGCCGGCGGCGGCCCCGGCTACGGCGCCGAGATCCGGGTCTACCCGTCGCTCGGCGCCGCGAGCATGCTCGTCACCAACACGACGATCGTCCGCGACCTCCGCCTGCTCGACCGGCTCGACCCCCACTGGCTGGGCTGACGCGCCCCGACCGAGGCGCCGAGGTCGCGAACGGGCGGCCGCAGTGCTCCGGCCGCGCGTGCGTTCGCTTGCGCTTCCGCCCACGTCAGGTTCTCCGCCGTCACCGCCAACAAGGACGGCACGCAGCCAAGGACCCCGATGAACCGCACCTCGATCCTCGCCCTCGCCCTGCTCGTCCCAGTCGCCTGCCAGACCGACGACGGCGACCCCTCCGACATCGAGCTCCGCGGCGCCGACCTCGAGGAAGGCGCCGATGACGACCTCGACGCCGAGATCGGCCCGGCGGTCCCGACGTCGACCTACTACATCGTCACCGCCATCGACACCCGCAAGTGCATGTTCCCGATCTGCGGCGGCGTGTTCGTCCAGGAGGTCAACAACAAGGAGACGCGCTGCGCCGACGGCACCTACGCGGAGTCGTGCCACGTCGCCGTCACCGACTACGCCGCGGTCGGCCTTCCGGCCAACGTCGAGCAGAAGGTGGACGCGGCGTGGGTGAGCGAGCAGGCCCTGCTGCGCGGCACGCTGTTCCAGGCCGGCAGCGTCTACGACCCGTTCCGCGTGGACACGCTCGCGGCCTCCGAGGCGTGGGTCGGCGTCACCGGCAACGCGCCCGACGGGACCTTCGAGCGCCTCGACGACTCGGGCATCGTCTGCGTGACGTTCCCGTGCGAGAGCTTCATCGAGCGCATCCTGAACAGCACCGTGGCGCGCTACATCGCCGAGGTCGATCTGGCCGCGTCCGGAGCGACGCAGGAGCAGATCGACGCCGGCTACGCCGAGCTGTTCGAGAGCGGCATCCTCGCCGCCGGCGAGGCGACCGTCGTCTACGGGCCCGCGGGCGTCGCCCCGGGCTTCGCCGCATCCGAGTTCTATCAGCGCGTCAGCGCGGAGGTCGGCGAGCCCTGCGGCCCGGCTGTCTGCGGCGCTGGCCTCGAGTGCTGCAACGCGTCGTGCGGCGTGTGCACCGGGCCCGACGAGGAGTGCCTCGACGTCGTGTGCCCGCCGCTCGAGTGATGCGGCCCGTGGACCGCGGTGCGTTCACTCGAGTGTTTCGCACCGCGTATCGGCGACGGGCTGGTCCGCGACGAAGCCCTCGAGGTCGTCGGGGAACTTCACCGCGGGGAACCAGGGCACGTCGCACAGCGCCGACACATCGCCGCCGATGACGAGGAACTGCACCATCCGCGACCGCTCGGCGTCCTCGACGGGCTCGAGCCAAGCCGCGTCGTCGGGCGCCGCCGCGTCCTTGTCGAGGCTCGACCAGTCGTAGATGCGGAAGCCGTCGCGATCGGTGACGTGGGCGGCATCGGTGGAGACCCACGGGCCCCCCATGCGGCGCACCGCGAGCAACCGCAGCGCCTCGGGGCCGGCACGGTCGGCGTCCTCGGCGTCGGCGGCGTCCTCGGTGTCCGCGTCGGGCGAGACCGAGCCGAACGAGCGTCGGTGGACCGCGGTGCGCTCGGCGCCGCCGACCATGAAGCACGCGGTGCAGATCGGGATGAACGGCAGGATCTCCGGCTCGATGCGCCACGACGCCGTCTCGCCCTCCTCGGCGCATCCACCGGCGAGGACGAGGAGCAGGCCGAGTCCGACCCGCGGAAGGATGGACATGCGATCGCTCTGTACGCCGTGATCTCGAGTCATCCGAACCCCATTCCCTCGCATTGTCGGTGAGTCGTCGGAAACCGTCGCGGAAATTCTTCTCGGGGTGAACTTCTTGGCCGATGGATCGACGCGGCGATCGTCCGCGGGGAGCTGCGCATGTGACCGGCCTACCACTACACTGGACACGCACCGTGCAGCGGGAGTTCACGCCCTCGGACATCGAGCGGGCCTTCGCGTCCGACCTCGACCTCGCGCGGGCCCTGGCGCGGTTCGTGATCGGCGTCGTCCACCGCGAGGTCGCGATGACGCTGTCGCCGATGGCGGCGCGGCTCGGACGAGACCCTGGTCAGGACGTCGACGATCTCACGCAGTCGGTGTTGGTCGCGCTGTTCGAGCACGGCGGCCGCACCCTGAAGCGCTGGGACCCGGCGCGGGGCATGGGGCTCGTCGGCTTCGTCGCGCTCATCGCCCGACGTCGCGTGCTCCGGGTCATGAGCGGCTTCCGCGGCAACCTCTGGTCGATGACGCCGATCGCCAGCGAGTTGCTCGACGAGCACCCCGAGCTGCAGGCCGACGCGATCGCCGACGTCGAGCACGCGATCGAGCTCGACACCACGTGGGCGCGGCTCGAGCCGTGGCTCGACGCCCGCGGGCGGCGGCTGTTCCGGGCGATCTACGTCGAGCAGCGGCCGATCCACGACGTGTGCGCGCAGGAATCCATGTCCGCCGACGCGGTGCATGCCTGGACCGCGCGGGTGCGGCACAAGGCGCGCGAGATCGCCGATGGCCCGCGCTCGTGCGCCTCGGAGCCGAGGAGGACCGGGAATGGCCGCTGATCGCGACGTGCTCGCGGAGCTCGGCCGACGCGTGCGCGAGCGCGAGGCGCAGCTGCAGACCCACGCCGATCCGACGCGCGGCCCCTCGCGCGCGCGCCAGGAGGCGCTGCTCGGGGTGCTGGGCCTGGCCGAGCCGCGACGACGCCCGATCACGCGCTGGGTCGTCGGCACCGCGCTCGCCGCAGGGCTCGCCGCGCTCGGGCTGTGGCGCGTCGTCGACCCGGGGCCAAGCCTCGCGCCCACGCCCACGCTCGCCACGGTCGGCGCCCACACGCTCGAGCTCGGCGGCGGGCGTGCCACCCACCTCGGTGATCTGTCCGCGCCGCGCTACCACCTCGACGACACGCTGGTCCTGCGCATGCGGCCGCTGGCGCGCGAGGCCGGGCCGCGCGTGCTGTCGGTGCGCGCCCACGGCGTCACGGACGGCACCGTGCTGCATCGGACCGAGGTCGCGCGAGCCGAAGGTGGTGGTGCGATCGAGCTCCGCACGCGCGCGGGCGATCTGCTCGCGCCGGGGCGCTGGCGGGTGGAGGTCGGCGTCGGCGCGCCGGGTGGATGCGACGACGACCACGACGACGGATGCACATGGGCCGCGACCGAACTCGAGATCCTCGCCGCTCCGTGACGGCGGCGCTGTGGCTCGGCGTCGCGCTGCCGATCGGCCCGGCGGCCTGCCGCTCCAGCGCCCCCGAGGAGGCACCTCCCGCGGCCACCGGTGCTGCCTCCGATGCGTGGGTGCTCGACGGATGCAGCGCGATGCTCGACCGGACCCACTGCGTGGTCGGGGACGAGGCGCGGCTGCGCCTGTGGGCGCCGCTCGCCGACGGGCCGTGGACGCTCAGCGCCGACGCGGGAGCGCTCCGCGTCGACGAGGCCACCACCGACGATGGTCGGCTCTACACGTTCACCGTCCCGCCCGCGACCACGCGGGTACGCGGCCGTGCTGGCAGCGCGCACCTCGAGCTCACGATCTCCCGGGAGCCCGGGGCGACGCCGCTGCTCGCGGAGCTGCGCGAGCACATCGCCCGACGCCGCCAGGCCTACATGGCCGAGCGTTGGACCGCGACGGTCGCCCTGGCCGACGAGACCTTCGCGTCGGCCTCGGCGCTCGGGCGCTGGACCGAGGCGTGCGAGGCCAGCTTCGCCGCGGCGCACGTCCTGGCCGAGTACCTCGGCGACCTCGACGGCGCGGCGGCCCGACTCGACCAGATCGCGGGCTGCCTCGCGATCGACCGCGCCCAGTCGACGCGGGCCCACTACCATCGCGGACGGATCGCCACCCTGCGCGGCGACGAGCGCACCGCGATCGACGAGTTCCGCGACGCGGCGGTCGAGGCCGCGCGGCTGCATCGCGTCGACGACGAGCTCGCCGCCATCGCAGCCCACGCCGAGCTCGCACGGGTGCTCGGCGACGCCGCGACGCTGGATCGCCTGGTCACGCGGGTCGAGCGTGCGGCGGCGCGGGCCGGCAACAGCTGCGGCGCGGCGATGGCGATGAGCAACGTCGCGTGGGCGCAGCTGATGGTCGCGGAGCACCAGCCTTCGACCACCGATCCCCGCGCCCTGCTGCGCCGGGCGCTGGCCACCCTGTCGCGCGACGAGTGTCGACGGCCCTCGGTGATCGCCCACGCGCAGCTCGACCTCGCCCTGGCCGAGCTGCAGGCCGACGCCGTCGACGAAGCCCACACGATCCTCGCGGCGATCGTGCCCGCCGATCTCGACCTCGGCGCGACCCAATGGTTCCACGATCTCCGGATCCGCGCGGCGCTGGCCGTCGGGCACCCCGAGTCGGCATCGGCGGACCTCGCCGCCCTCGAGCGCTGGGCCGAGATCCAGGACGACGGCGAGCTGCGCTGGCGCGCGGCGCTTCGACGCGGCGAGCTCGAGCTGGCGCGCGGACGCATCGAGCAGGCGATCGCAGCCCTGCGCGCCGCCGAAGCAGCGATCGATCGCTTGACGCTCGAGGTCGCGCTCGAGCTCGGTCGACCGGAGTACTCGAGCCAGCACGGACGATCGGCCGCGCTGCTGGTCTCGGCGCTCGTCGAACGCGGACGGATCGACGAGGCGCTGTGCGCCGCGCGGCGAGCCCGGACGCGAGGCGTGCGACCGCTCGCGATCACGGGCCGCGCCAGCGTCCAGACGCCCGCGGCCGCGGCCGCGCGCGCGCAGTGGCACGCGGCGCGCGAGCGGATCGACGGCGCCGAGGTGGATGGCCGCGATCTGCCGCAGGCGCTGCTCGTCGGCCACCGCGCCGCGATCGCTCGGGCACGCGCCGAGCTGCGCGCGGCGCTCGTGGGCGTGGCCGACGGCGCGATCGATCCCGGCCCCGACGCATGCCCGGCCGCGCTCCCGCGGGCACCCGATCGACTCACCCTCGTCTACGCGCCCGGGGCCGCGGGCTGGGTCGGCTTCGCCGTGGACACGGACGGAGTCGCGGCGGTCGACCTCGGCGCCCTCGATCCCGCCTCGAGCCGCGATCACCTGGCACAGGCGATGCTGACCCCGTTCGCCGATCGCATCGATCGCGCCCGCGAGATCGTCGTGATCGCCGAGGGCGCTGCGCTGGCGATCCCGATCCACGCGCTGCCGTGGCACGGCGCGCCCCTGGTCACCTCCCGGGAGCTCGCGTGGTCCCTCGATCTCGGCGGCGGCCCGAGCACGGCGCAGGGCACCGCCGCCGCCGTGGTGTTCGCCGATGCGCGCGACGATCTCCGCCACCTGCGCCCGCACGTCGGCGCGTTGGCGGAGCAGATGATCGGACACGGATGGTCGCTGGTCGGCGATGTCGGCGCGCCGGCCCGCGGCGCCGACGTGCGCCGCATGCTCGCCGAGGTGCAGCTCTTCCACTACCTCGGCCACGTCGGCGTGCCGAGCTCGGAGCTCGGGCGCGAGAACCCGTGGTCGAACATGATGCTGCTCGACGAGGGCACCGTGGGCATCGACGACGTGCTCGCCCTGCCCCACGTGCCCGACACCGTCGTGCTGTTGGGCTGCGGCACCGCGCTGCCCGACACCGCGCCGCGCGGCAGCCCCGAGGGCCTCGCCCAGGCGTTCCTCGCTGCGGGCGCACGACAGGCGATCGCGTCGGTGGGCGACGTCGACGCTGCGCTCGCCGCCACCGTCGGCGGCGAGCTGTACGACGGGGCCGCGCCGGACTTCGACGCGCCCCTCGCCCTGGCCCGCGCCCAGCGTCGACACGTCGCGCGCGGGGACGGCGAGCCGCTGTGGGCCCTGCGGGCGTGGATCCGCTGATCCACGTTCGTAGGTGGGACCGACCTCAGTGGGCGCGACGCGTCGACCCCCCGCCCACCGTCTCGAGCGTCACCGCGGCGTCGGCGACCGCCTCGGCCTCGGCGACCGCCTGGGGGCTCACGTCGTCGAGCTCGACCAGGGCGACCGGGTCGATCGGCTGCGCGTCCCCGAACCCCTCGTCGAGCAGGATCGGCGAGCAGCACGGCCCGCTCGACAGGAACGTCTCCATCACTTGCTCGCGGTGGGGCAGGAACGTGTCGCGCACCGCGTCCGAGATGAGGAAACAGTCGGAGCTGCCGTCGCCGCAGTCGTCCGTGTCGAAGAACTCGTCGGTGTGCACGAAGAAGCCCGAGTTCGGCGAGGTCACGCCGTTGCCGAGGTCGATTCCGGTGGCCTCCTGGTGGCAGCCGATGCAGGCCCCCGCGAACGCGGCGCGGCGCGTGATGTCGAACGCGTCGAGCGTGCTGCCCGGATCGAGCTGGGCGACCCGCGCCTCGATCGCCGCCTGGAGGGCGCCGCCGGGCACGAGCTGGTTGTCGTAGCGGTTCTGGCCGTCGGCGATGCTCTCGGCGGCGAGGCACTCGGTCGGCATGTCCACGGCCATGATGTTGACGTCGTCGGTCATGAGCAGCGGCACCGACTGCTGGACGAACGCGTCGCGGCAGGCGGGTCCGACGGTGTTCTGCGCGCCCTCGTCGAAGAGCGGGCCGAACGGGTTGGCGGCGACGGGGACCTCGACGGCGCGCAGTCGCGGGCGCGCCCGCGCGCCGTCGACGACCTCCTCGAAGGGGCTGATGCTGCGCTTGGCGCTCACGATCTTGAACTCGCGCAGCGTCCACAGGAACGACGGGTCGCTGAAGTTGTTGGTCCGGATCTGGCCGGCCCCGACGCCGAAGTTGCTGGCGCGGATGAACGGACCGAAGCCGGCGGCCTGCAGCTTCTCGTGGCCGGTGATATAGGCCCGATGCAGCAGCTCGGCCCGCTTGCCGGGCTTCGCGTTGGTCAGCGAGGCCCAGAACTCCTGGACCGGCACGCAGGCGTCGAGCCCACAGGAGGGATCGGGGTTGGGGATCTTGGCCTCGAAGATGAGCAGCACGCGATCGAAGCCGTGGTTGCTGTTGGCGAAGACGAGGCGGGCCTCACCGCAGTTCGAGCCATCGGACGGCGCGAGGTCGAAGCGATTGACCGCGGCGATCGGCTTCCAGTCGTCGATCGTGCCGATGCGGGTCTGCTCGTTGCGGGGGCAGGCGATGGGGAACCCGTTGAGGATCGGGTTGCCGTCGGCGTCGAGCACGTCGTCGCAGTGGCCACCCAAGCCGAGCCCGGGGCCCTCGGCGTACGTATCGATGAGCTGGTCGTGGAGCCCGTCGGGGTCGGCGATCAAGCCGTCGTTGGTCGCCAGCGCCGACAGCGTCTCCGTCATCGAGAACAGGGCCAGCGCCGAGCGGCTGGTCTCGAACAACGAGCGGCGCGGGTCGACGTCGACGGCGATCTCGCTCGCGCCGTCGCAGCCATCGTCACCGCCCGAAAGCGTCACGTTGGTCGTGTACCCCCGGAATTCGTCCTCGGGTCCCTGGCCGCAGGCGGCGAGCAGGGCGAGCGTCATGGTCGTGATGGTGGTCGAGCGTGATCGCGTCCGGTCGTGCATGGGCGGAGGTCCTCGGGTGCCTCCCTTCTTTGCGACGACCGGACCGGATCTGACGCGACGATCTTCGACGAAGTGCGGGCACGGCCGTTCGATCGCACCTCGGGGCCTGCCCGTCACCGGTTCTCGTACCGCGCCAGGTCGAACAGCCCGGCCTCGATCGGCCGTAGGCTCCGGTACAGCTCGACCATCCGATCGCTCGTCGGCCAGAACTCGGGGTCCGTCCGCCGCACGCCGAGATCGACCTGCACCGCGGCATAGTCGGCCTCGGAGGCGAGCGACGCGATGCGGTCCACGAACCCCGGCAGCCGCGCACGCTCGACCACGAAGTACGCGTTGGGATAGGTGCCGACGAAGCCGCGCGCGACCGTGAGCGTGTCTTCGGTGGGTCGCCGGCGCTCGTCCTCGCCGAAGGGCGACGCGATGTTCGAGTGACCATCGTTGCGGATGAGCGTGAACACCTGGGCGCCGTGGGGCGCGTCGGGCACGTAGAGGAACGCGGTCTGCGGCACCCACGACAGCGGATCCCCGGCGATCGCAGCGAGGTCGCGCAGCGGCTCCGCGAGATCGGCCGGCAGGCGGGCGCCAGCGAGATCGTGCGAGCGGTCGCGCGCCGCGCCGACGCGCTCGGCGAGGTGACCGTAGAGCTCGTGCTTGGGCGCCTCCGTGCGGTAGGTGATCGCGGTCTCGGGGTCGAACTTCGCGAGCTCGGCGACGATCTTGCGATAGCCACGCTCCTCGGTGCCGCGGTACCAGGCGTCGCGCTCGCGGGCCCGCGCGGCGCGGGGCAAGAGCGACAAGAACGCGAACTCCGACTCCATGCGCAGGAAGTCCATGTAGGCCCGCGTCGCCAGCTGGTGGCCGACGTTGCCGTAGACGTCGAAGCCGGCGACCAGCAGGTAGTGGATCCGCTCGAGCAATGGATAGCTGATCACCCACGCGGTCTTGGGCTCGGCGCCGACGAGCCCCTTCACGACCGACGCGCTGTCGTAGTGGCGGAACACCGTGAGCGCGGCGTTGGGGTTGTTCCCGTCACCGTCCCACAAGAACTCGGTGTCCGGTCCGCGCGCCGCGAAGTCCTCGCGCTGCACCCGCTGCTTCGCGTGGGCCCAGCGCCGCTCGTCCTCGGCCTGGCGCAGCCACGTCGCCAGCGGCAACGCGTTCGAGCTGGCCTCCGCCGGCATGCGCAGGGACTTGGCCTGCGCGTCGAGGAAGGCGCCGTCGTGCAGACGTGTCGGCGCGTCGGGGTCGACGAAGAAGACCCAGAACTGGTCGTCGATCACGTTGAGCGCAATCGGCCCCCGGCACACCGCGCCCTTGATGAAGCCCATGATCGTGAACTCGGCCTCGTCGAGCATGAACCGGTAGCGCGAGTCGACCGGGATCGCCCGGAAAGCGACGAACGGGTTGGACGCGACCTCGGGTGCGTACGAAGGCAACTTGGTCAGCGGGATGTCGACGTCGCGGAACAGCGCGCGCCACCGCTTCATCCGCGCGGCGTCGAGGCGGTACGGCAGGTGGAGCTTGGCGACGATCGCCTCGCGCACGGGGCTGATGCGGTAGTAGGGCCGGGACACGCGCGGGTCGTCGTAGGGGCGCCGCGTCGCGATGCGCTCGATCGGCTGCCCCGGCGGCGTCGACGATCGCACCAGCTCGAAGTACCGCGGCGCGGCGCCGTGGTCGCCGTCGTCGAAGTGCAGATGGGCGAGGAACAGGTGCTCGTAGATGTAGCGACTGGCGAGCTGCGCGGCGAGGGCGTCGTCGTTGAGGAAGGTCTCCCACGTGGCGATCTCGGCGGCATGCGGGGCCACGTCGTCCGGCTTCGTCAGGTGCACCGCGCCCTCCTCGAGCCAGCGCTGGACCAGCGTGTGCTCGGCATCCGTGAGGCCGGGCAAGCCGTAGGGCATGCCCCACTCGGGGTGACGCCGCGCGTGCCGGTTGAACGCCTCGATCGTCGGGCACTGCTCGTCGTGGCGCAGCGCGAGGTCGACGTCGGCCGGCAGCAACGCTCCGGGCGTGACGGGGTGGCGCCGCTTCAGCTCGAGCAGGCGCGCCAACAGACCGGCGTCGCGGTTGGCCCGGCGGGTCTGCCTCCGCTCGTTGAGCACCGGGTGGAACGACTTGTCGCGCCATGCCTGCGTGCCGTGGGCGTCCTCGAACAACCGGGTCGGATCGGCCTGGAGCAGCCGCGTGCCGTCGTAGACCTTCTCGGTGGACGCGCCGCGATCGAGGCCCTCGACGGACCCGAGCTTGAGCTGGCACGGCGCGTCGTAGCACGCGTGACACACTACGCACCGCGCCTCGAGGATCGGTCGCACCTGCGTTTCGTAGTCGACCGCGCCCGCGGCGAGGCTGGCCACGGCACGGTCGCGTACGGCGGCGTCACCATGGCGGCGATCGAGGCGGAGGTGCTGATAGACCGTGCAACCGAGCACGAGCGCGAGCGGGAGCAGGACGTGGGCGGATCGCATCGGTCGCGCACAGGGTAACAGCGCGGCGGATGCCCGTTCGTGCGTGCACACCGAGCGCCGGCGCTCACCGATGCACGAGCGCGTCGATCGTGCACCGGAAGAACTCGCCCTCGGACTCGAACCGATCACTGCCGAAGTACCAGCCGATCCGGTACTCCGTCGGGATCGTGACACCGTCGAACTCTCGATCCGCGGTGCACGAGCCCCCGAAGTCGACGTAGCGGAACTCGCCGGTGCCGACGTTCCCCCAGCGCGCGAGCTTCATCGCGCGCAGGCGTCCGTCGGCGTCGACGTCGAGCTCGACGTGGGTCTGCTCGCCGTGCGCGTCGACGGTGAACGCGGGGCCGCGCGGACCCTCGGACCACGTCACCTCGGGGCCGAGCAGCGCCGCGGGCAACCAGATCGCCTCGGCGTGGAGCCGACCGATCGCGCTGCGCGAGATCTCGGGGCCTTCGGCGTGCATCACCGGGATGATCCCGAGCAGCTTCCAGCGCATGGCCCCCTCGCCGTCGAGCTCCACGTCGGCGCCGGAGACGGGCAGCCCCTTGATGCGTGTGTGGGCGTGCCACACGAAGCCGCGGTCCCAGCACAGCACCTGCGTCGCCGTGAACGGCTGCCACGCGTCGGCGAGCTTGATCGTCCCGTGCATCTCGAGCCGCGCGCTGGCCGAACAACGAGCTCCGGGTGCCAAGGTGTGTCGGAAGTAGCGCTGCGCTGCGGCAGGCAAGTGCGTCACCTGGGCCGGGTCGAACCGCGTCGTCGAGGGCAGCGCTTCACGCCAGAGATCTTCCAGGGTTCGGTCGCGCATCGCGTGGAGTAGAGCACCGCGGCTCTGCCGACGCCGCGACGCGACGCGCAGTGTCTGCGGTCGGCGCCGAGACGGGACGCTGGAGTCGACGCGGGCGCGCCGGGTGCGACGTGTCCGATCGGCCGCCCGAGCGCGGCGGTGCGGGGCCCGCCAGCTTGGCCGAACGGCCACACGCGCGACGAACCCGCGGGTCGGCGCGCATCTGCGGAAGCCTCGCACCGGCTGCACGACCTGCGCCGTCGATCTCCGCCGCGAGGATGTCCCCGCGCGCGGTCGCAGGCATCATGTCGCTCGCCCGTGGCGACCTGGCACATCGATCTCGTCACCGAACCCGCGGCCATCGTCGTGCGCATCGTGGGCTCGATCGAGGCCGCCGACGCGACCGACGCCGCGGAGCGCACCAGCGCGATGCTGCGACGGCTGTCCACGGACGTCGAGGTCTGCATCGATCTGCGGCAGATGGTCGACTACACCGTCTCTGCGCGGGATCAGTGGTCGGCGGTGCTGAAGGAGCACAAGCCGAAGATCCGCATGCTCACGTGGGTCACGACCAAGTCGACGCAGCGCATGGTTGGTCGGGCGGTGGGCCTGTTCACCGGGTTGACGACGCGGCTGCTCGACGAGTTGCCGCCCGAGTTCGCGGCGCGGCGCTGATCGATCGACCGACGACGCGCGGCCTTTGCGTTGCGTCGATCGATCGCACCTGATGACGTCCGAAGTTGCGCGGCCAAACGGCGATGCTACGGTCGGTCTGTTTGGCCGTCCGCGCTGGGCGTCCACAGGAGTCGGTGCCGCCATGTCGAGCTGGACGTTGTTTTGCCCCATCGCGTCCGCGATCCACCCGCAGTGGCAACGGGCCCACGTGGAATCCTCCGACTGGCTGACGCGACATGGCCTCCTGCGCGACGCGGAGCAGCACCAGGCGTTCGAGCGCCTGGCGATCCCGGAGTTCGTCGCGCGCGCGTACCCGGAGGCCGACTACGACGACCTGCGTGTGGTGCTCGACTGGACCCTGTGGGGCTTCCTCGCCGACGACCAGCACGACGCCTTGGTGCGAAAGCCCGATCTGCTGCGCGCGCGCTACCTCGAGCACGCCGAGGTGCTGGAGTTCGGCCTCAGCGATCACCTGACGGGGATGCACGCCGCGCTGGCGGACGTCCGCGATCGCGTGCTCTCGCGCGGCCACGCCGGGTGCCTGCGCCGCTTCGCCGAGGCCGCCCGCGACTGGTTCGACTCGATGCACCGCGAGGTCGAGAACCGAGTGCGCGTGACGCCTCCTTCGCTCGGTCAGTACCTCCGCCTGCGCGAGCTCACGGTCGGCATGTACACCGAGTACGCGCTGTTCGACGTCACCCACCGGGTCCGCACCGACGACTCCTTCTGGATCGATCCGGATGTCCGTCGACTGATGACGATGGCCGCGAACATCATCGGCTGGGCCAACGACGTGTTCTCCTACGCCAAGGAGCGCGATGCCGGCGATCCCCACAACATCGTGCTGCTCTGCTCCGCCGAGCTCGGCCTCGACGAGCAGGACGCGGTCACGCGCGCGGTCGACATGCACAACCGCGAGGTCCTGCGCTTCACCGAGCTCGAGCGCAGCGTCCGCGAGCAGGCCTGGATCGCCCCGGAGCTCATCGATCCGTTCCTCGGCCTCCTGCGCGGCTGGATCCGCGGCAACCTCGACTGGGCCCTGGGCTCGGCGCGCTACGGGAGATCGAACCGGCTGAAGATCGTCGAGACGTTGGAGGTGCCCCTGCGGCGCGGCAAGGGGAACGTGGAGCGCACGCTCGCGGTGGCCGAGTTCGGTCGGTGAGCGTCCCGGTGAACCGCTGGGGGCTCCGCGACTACCGTGCGTCGAGCGTCGACGCGATGCCGGGGTAGAGGAACCATGCGGAGAGCCGCGCGGCGGTGAACACGGGTTGATCGAACGCGCTCGTTGGCACGACCACGGTCTCGCCCGGCGCGACGCGGACGTCGGCGCAGGTGCGCAGCGCGCCGTACTGGACATAGCGGGGGCCTTCGACTCGCGCGAGTTCCTCCGTGTGGCACACTCGGTACTCACCCGGTTCGACCTCGTCGAAGTCCGGGTCGGCGATCGGATCCCCGTAGGTGCGACGGGCGAACCCCCATGGGTCCTCGAGCCGAACCTCGCCGAACAGATCCGCTCGCTCAGCCACGACCGTGATCCTCGCGTCGCCACGCTCGTAGACCGTCGGCCCCCCGATCCACAACACCGCCGGGGAGAACGCGATGCTCGACGTCACGCCGAGGGAAACCGCCGACGCGATGGACACTCGCGCAGCCCGGCGCCGCGGAACCGGCTGGGGGAGCGAAGCCAACGCCCACACCAGCAAATGCACCGCGGCCCCGATCGACGCGAGCGCCGGGGCGACGAACCGACTGGCGATCGCCGCGACTCTCCAGGCCACTGCCCCTTCCGAGACCGGAAGCACCGCGTAGTGGAGGCGATCGATGATCAGCTCGTCTGCACACACCTGCAACGCGTAGACCCCGAGCCCGACGGCGAGCAACCGCGGAGTCTGCGACAGCAATCCACGCACCGCGTTCTGACCGCGGAGACTACCCAGCGCCGTGACGACATACACCAGCGCCGCGATCGGCAGCGAGAGGATCTCGGGCTCGACCCAGCGCATCCCGACCTCTGTCACCGTGCTCGGCAGGATCCACCACGCGATCCGGTGGGCGAGCAGGATCGTCAGCACGTCGAGCATGACGTGCGTGAGGCACCAGCGCCCGCGCGACACCGGCCGCGCCAGCACCCAGGCCCAGCGGGCGTGCTCTCCTTGCCCGAGCGCTGCGCCGAGCATGGCGGCGAACGCCGGGAGCACCCCGAGGCCGATGAGCAACCGGCCTGGGGACTCATCCTGCGTCCCCAGGCCGATCACGGTCGAGAGGATCAGCGTTGCCAAGACAAGCAGGAGACGCGATGGCCAGGCCTCGCGCACGATGGTGCGAATGGGGGTCATGGATCGCTCCGCTCGTGCGGACGCACGGGAAGCGCCGCGCTCCAGAGTTCTCCCGTCAAACGGGAGACGGCCCAGATGCGTCCATGGGCGAAATACGTTGGACCGCTGCGCATCCACGAATCATTGGGAACCGTCAGTGTTTCGCGCGCGACGAGCCGCGTCGCGATTCGCTCGGCAAACCAAACGCGATCATAGTCTCGACGATCGAGGGTGTCGAATCGCGACCGTGGTTCGAGGTGTGCACCGATCGGGATCCAGATCGAACGCCCGTCCTGCACCATCGCCGCGCGCAATCCCCCGGGGACTATCGCCCAATCCGGTGAAACGCTCGCGACGCGCTCCGGCCCCAGCGAGACGCGACGATCCCAGGCGACGCGGACACGGCCCTCGAGATCGATCTCCACGAGCCCATCGACGCTCTCGTCACCCGACGTGTCATACGTCCCCACGACCACGTAGACCCCGTCTTTCCCCGCCCCGATCACCCCCAACAGCTCCGCGTGCTCGAGCATCGCCGCCGTCCGCACCATCGGCACCGTCACGGCCACCGCGGCGATCCCCGTCACCACCACCGACCCCGCGATCACCCGCGCCGCGATCGCCCGCCCCCGCCGCGGCCACCACCGTCGCCACGCGACGACCACCGGGACGAACGCCGCCACCACCACCACGCCCGCCGCAATCACACCCCACGCACCGACGCATCGCTGCACCCGCCCCCAGCTGAGGCCCATCGCCTCGATCCCGAGCTGCAGTGGGAACACATACGTCGCGAGCAGCAGCGCGGCCGCCCCGAGCGCGACCGGTTCGCGGTGACCTCCGAGGCCGGCCTGCGCGCCGACGGCGGTGGTGAAGAGGGTCGCGGCCGCGAGCCATCCTATGCTCGGGCCGCCAGATTGGAATCCAAGGCCGGCGAGGAGCAGCACCCCTGCCGCCGGCAACAGCACGAGCCACAGTGCCAGCACGCGCAGCGCGAGCAGGCGCACCCGCCCGACCGGTCGCACCATCAGGTGCAGCGCCGCGGCGGGCGAGGTCCCGCCGATCGCCACGCCGCCCCACAGGCCGAGCGCCGGCACGCCCCACAGCCCCGCGGTGTTCGACGCTCGACCGAACTCGAACGTACGGGACTCGAACGCCAGCACCGCGGCGCCGACCACCACCGCCATCCCCGCGAACGGCAACATCTCGCGCATCGATGCGCGCAGCACCGCGCAGCTCGACGCGCCGCTAGACATTCTCGAGCTCCCCGGTGAGCGACAGGTACACCGTCTCGAGATCCGCGGGCTCGCTGCGACCGCCGCGGGCGAGCCACAGCCGCGCGAGGTCCTCGTCCCAGTCGCACACGAGCGCGCGACGCCCGAGCGCCCACGGCAAGATGATGGGCTGCAGCGCGTCCGGCGGCGGCGGCACCGGGGATTCCCACGCGAGCAGTCGATGCCGCGCGAGCAGATCGATCACCGGCTCGTCGCACACGACGCGCCCCGCGTCCATCAGCACGAACCGATCGATCAGCGCCTCGGCCTCGGCGATCTCGTGGCCGGTCAGCAGGATCGGGCAGCCGGTCTCGGCGACGCGCCCGAGGATCTCCGACATCAGCGCGCGCCGCGTCGCGACGTCGAGGCCGAGCAGCGGCTCGTCGAGGAGCAGCGCCTGCGGCGACGTCGAGAGCACCGTCACCAGCCCGAGCTTGCCGCGCTCGCCACGGCTGAGCTCGCGGACGCGCGCCTTGGCGTCGAGCCGGAAGCGCAGCATCAGCCGCTCGCAGTCCTCGTCGCTCCACCGGCCGAACGTCTCGCGCTGGAATCGCAGCACCTGCGCCACGGTCCACGACTCGGGCAGCGGCGAGCCCTCGGCGAGGAAGCCGACCTGCGCCAGCACCTCGCGATCGTGGAAGGGATCGCGCCCGAGCACGCGGACCTGCCCGCGATCGGGCTTCAGCAGCCCCGCACCGAGCCACAGCGCCGTGGTCTTGCCGCGACCGTTGGGCGCCGCGAGCAGCACGACCTCGCCGGGCTCGAGCTCGAGCGAGAAGCCGGCCAACACCGGCTTGCGCTCGTACGAGAAGTCGACCCCCTCGAACGCGATGCTCGCGGTCATGCCACCTCCGCGGTGTCGCGCTTGCGCCACGCGGCCTTGACCGCTGCGACGGCCTCGCCCTGATCGAGGCCGAGCTCCTTGGCCGCGGTCACGTAGGCAGCCGCGTGCTCCTCGACCAGCACCGTCGCCTTCGCGCGCCGCTGCGCCCCCGCGGCGACGAACGTGCCCTCGCCGTGACGGGTCTCGACCAGCCCGAGGAACTCGAGCTCGCGATACACCCGGACCACCGTGTTGGGGTTGATGCGCAGCTGCTTGGCCAGCGTCCGCACCGACGGCAGCGGGTCGCCGGGCGCCAGCGAGCCCGCGGCGATGCGCCGCTCGATCTGCGCCTGGATCTGCAGGTAGACCGGCAGCCCCCGCTGCCGACTGACGTCGAACTCGCTCACCCGCACCGCTCCCGTGCCGCAATCACTGTACTAGTCGAGTAGCACAGTGACGCAGCAGCCGCAAGCGTCCCGCAGCACCGCCCCCGCTCACGCCGCCGGGTCGAGGGTGTCGGGGGCGAGCAGGGCGCCCTTGGCCAGAGGCGATCCTCGCTCGAGTTGGACTCGCGTCCGCGACGGCTGATCCTCGAGGGGGGCCGCGCGCTGGCGCTGCGTGAGCGCATCCTGTTCGACGACGCCGCAGCGCTCGCGCCAGCCCACGAGCACGGCGGCATCGATTGCGCCGCCGTGCTCCGAGCACCGCGACCTGGCCCGCTTCGGGACCTTCAGTCGCTGGCGAAGGCCCGCAGCTCCGCGTCGGCGAGGCGATAGACGGTCCACTGACTCATCGGCGCCGCTCCAATCGAATCGTAAAAGCCGATTGCCGGTGCATTCCAATCGAGCACCGACCACTCCATCCGCACACATCCACGTGCGACTGCCAGCGCCGCGAGGTGGCGCAGCAGCGCCTTGCCGACGCCGGCTCCGCGGGCCTCCGGCGTGACGTAGAGATCCTCGAGGTAGAGGCCCGCGCGCCCGCGCCAGGTCGAGTAGTTGGCGAAGAACAGCGCGAACCCGACGGGCTCCGCCGCGAGTTCCGCGATCACGCACTCGAAGGGCGGGCGCGGCGACGCCAGCTGCTCGCGCAGCGTGTCGAGCGTGACCTCCACGGCGTCCGGTTCGCGCTCGTAGACCGCGAGCTCGCGGATGAAGCGGAGGATCGTCGCGGCGTCTTCGGTGGTCGCGGTGCGGATCGAGGCGGCGGGCTGCACGACCGCGAGTGTGCCGGAGAAGCCGGCGTCAGATCAGCCAGACGGCCCCGACGGCGATCATCGCCTCGATCAGCATCGCGCCCGGGCCGGTGAGCAGCGGCGCGAGGCCCTCGACCAGCGCGATCGCGAGGCTGACGGCGAGCGACGGCAGGGTGTGCTTCGTCGCGCCACTCGCTGGCGCCGGGGTCGCGCCGCGGTGGACGTCGGCGGCGTAGTCACGCACCACGAGATCCCGCCATCGTGCCGCGTCGACGTCGCAGCCGCGCCAGCGCGACAGGTCGCGATCCTGCAGGGCGACCGGGGGCGCCGCGGCGAGCTCGCGCAGCAGCGGGTCGTGGAAGTCCCGGTCGTCGTCGTCGTTCGCGGGGTGCATGGCGGCGAGCCGATGGGGACACCACGGGCGGCGGATCCCCCCCGACAGAGGACGACCGCGGGACTTGTGACCAGACCGCCCTCGCCTTCGTCCGGCGGCCGCGCCGAGTCCCGGGCGCGGTTTTCGGTTACGCTCGCGGCCCGACCCATGGCCGACACCCCGCCGTACGACGCGCTCGAGACCGAGGACGAGATCGAGGAGATCATGCGCGAGGGCGGCGGCACCGTCGTCCTCGACTTCTGGTCCGAGACCTGCGGGCCGTGCATGGCGATGGCCTCCGACTTCGAGCACGTCGCAGCGCAGTTCGACCGGGCCGAGGTGCGCTTCTGCAAGGTCGACACCGGCGCGCACGGCAACCTCGCCGAGGCGTTCAAGGTCCGCTCGATCCCGACGCTGCTGTTCATCCACGACGGCAAGATCCTCGACGCCGTCGTCGGCAAGATGAGCGCGAAGGCCCTGGGCGAGAAGGCCGAGTGGCTGTTGTCGAAGGCCCAGCGCAAGGGCGGGCTGCTCAGCCGACTGTTCGGGTGAGCCGGCTGTTCGGCTGAGCGCGCGCGTCAGCCCGCCGGCGGCGGCTTGCACACGCCGCCGTCCTCGATCTGCGCGTTGGTGCGGAACGTGTTCAGCAGGCTGTGGTGCGGCTGCTCGTGCTGCGGGATCGTCCCGTCCTCGCGCACGTTGGTCACGTGATAGGTGTGCTGATTCCAGATGCGGCGGGCCTGGATCCACCGATCCTCGACGTCGCGGATCACCTGCACCGTCGGTGACGCCGCGCCGAGATAGAGGTTCGAGACGACGACGATCTCCGACGAGCCGTCGTTGTCGATGTCGGCGACCACGGGGTACTCGCTGAGCGTGCCGCTGGTCCTGGGGATCTGCAGCAGGGGTGCGCCGGCGCCGTCGAAGATGAACATGAAGTTCTCGTCGGCGTACATCGCCTCGGCGATGCCGTCGCCCAGGAAGTCGAACGCGGTCCCGGCCGCGATGCCGCTCTGATCCGAGACGTCCGCCGACCACACGATCGCCGCGTTGGCCTCGTACACCGTGTAGTGGTTGGCGGAGCTCACCGCGTACTCGGCGATCTCGTCGCCGTCGAAGTCGTGAACGGTCGCGGGTCGCAGCCACGTGGTGAAACCGATGCCGTCGCCGGTGGGCCGCAGATCCTGGTAGATGGTCGTGCCGTCGTGCTCGAGCAGCGACAGGCCGTTGTTGTTGGTGACCAGGACCTCGGGCTGGGGGTCGTCGTCGAGATCGGCGATCTGCGGGTAGCCAGCACCGATCCCCGGGTTCGACCACATCAGCGCGCCGTCGTGGTGGTAGGCCGCGTTGCCGAGGACCACCTCGAGGTCGCCGTCGTCGTCGAGGTCGGCCACCGCGGTCGCCGACCAGTTGCCCGCGACCGTCGGCGCGGTGAACACCCGCACGCCCGTGTGATCGGTGACGAAGTTCGCAGCGACGATCTCGACGTCGCCGTCGTTGTCGAGGTCGGCCAGGGCGATGGCGCCCGAGTAGACGTCGGACCAGATGTCGGTGCCCTGCCACTTCATCGCGCCGTCGTGCTCGAACGCGACGAGCTGACCGCCGGGCACGGCGGTCACGATCTCCATGAGGCCGTCGCCGTCGATGTCGCCGATCGCGGGCGTCACCGTGTGGTCGACCGGCGTCGGGATCTCGAAGTGCGGCGTGCCGGTCTCGCCGTCGAGCACCCACACGTGCCCCGCGACGCCGGGCGCCCCGGAGGAGTTCGCGACCACGGTCACCACGTCGGGGATGTCGCAGAGATCGATCGCGCCGTCGGCGTTGTCGTCGGTGAGGTTGCCGACCAGCGGCGTGACGATGCTGTACGGCTCGCCGTTGGGTCCGGTCCACGTCCACTGGATCTCGGGATCGAAGCTGTCGGGCGGGGCCTCGGCCTCGCACTCGCCGACCGCGTCCATGTCGTCGACGACCTTGCACGACGGCGTCGGCGGGCCGCCGGGCTCGACGTCGCCCGCGCTGCCGCCGACGTCGAACTTCGGGTCGACCGCCGTGCCGCCGCTCGAGTCGACGGGGCCGAGGGTGCCGCCGTCGGTGCCGGTCCCGGTCGCGCTCACCGAGAGCCCGGTCGGCTCGGGATCGGTCAGGCCGGTGGCCTCGCTGTTGCCGCCCGTCGCCGACTGTCCCGACTCGCCGCACGCGACGGCGACCGCGACCAACGAATCACTGCGATGCGAGCCACGCGTACCCCCGGCGGCGATCGTAGCAGGCGGGGCCGAGGGGCGGGAGCGCGGGTGGACGGGGCGCCCGTCCGACGGGTACCGTCCGCGCCCACGTGGACGATCACGACGCAGCGGCGCTGCGCGCCCGGGCGCGCGACAAGGGGTTCACGCCGTCGGTCCGCGACGTGCCGGGACTCCTCGAGCTGCTCGTCGACGAGGACGATCTTCCGCGCGCTCGAGCGGGTGGCCGAGGCGGCGAGCGCCGCGGCGATCGCCCGCTTCGCCACCGCGGCGCCGGGCCACCGCGCGCGCCTGTGCGAGCTCGTCGGCCGCCGGGCGCGCGTCGACGCGACGCTGGTCCCGTGGCTGGTGGAGCGCCTGCAGGACGACGACGCGCGGGTGCGGCGACGCGCCGCGACGGCCGTGGGCAAGCTCGAGGATCCGCGGCACGAGGCCGCCCTCCTCGCGGCGTGGCACCGCGCCGAGTCCGACCCGGAGCGCAAGGTCGTCGCCGCGGCGCTCGGCCAGGCGGGGGGCGCCGACGCGCGGGCCCTGCTCGCGGCGGTGCAGACCGACGACGCGCAGTTCGAGCGGGTCGTGCGTGAGAGCCTGCTCAAGCTCGAGCGCACCGAGCTGCGCAGCCTCGGCACCGCGATCGCACTCGACACCGTGCCGTCGGCACCGGTCGCGATCGAGCTCGCGGTGCGGCCGGGCCTCGAGGCGATGGTGTGCGCGGCGATCCCCGGCGCGAAGGCGGGGCCGCGCGGCACGGTCCGCGTGACGTGGTCCGACTCGCTCGCCGCGCTGTACGAGGTGCGCACGTTCGTCGATCTCGGCTTCGCGCTGCCCCCGGTCGCGCTGCGCAGCCACGATGCCGCGGCGGTCGAGACCGCGGTGGTGCGGGCGCTGTCGTCCGACGCGGCGATGCGGATCCTCTCGACGTGGACCCGCGGCCCGCTGCGCTGGCGGCTCGAGTGGCTCGGCCAGGGCCACCGGCGCGCCTCGACGTGGCGCGTCGTCGAGGCCCTCGCCCTTTCGCGGCCCGAGCTGGTGAACGATCCCCGCGATGCGCCGTGGGAGGCGCGCGTGACCGTCGAGCGCGACGAGCTGCGCGTGGTGTTGCGACCGCGTGGCCTCGTCGATCCGCGGTTCGCCTGGCGGCGCGGCGCGGTGCCGGCCTCCTCGCACCCGACGATCGCCGCGGCGCTGGCCCAGGTCGCGGGCGTACGCGAGGACGACGTCGTGTGGGATCCGTTCGTGGGCGCGGGCGCGGAGCTCGTCGAGCGCGGGCTGCTCGGGCCCGCGGCGATGCTGCTCGGCACCGACCTCGAGCCCGCGGCGCTCGACGCCGCGCGGGCGAACCTCGACGCCGCGGGGCTCGGCCACGCCGTGCTCGAGCCAGGCGACGCGTGCACGTTCCGGCCGCCGCGGCCCGTCACGCTCCTCATCACGAACCCGCCGATGGGTCATCGCGTACCGGTCGAGGGCCCGGTCCGCGGTCCGTTCGATCGCCCGCGCCCCACCAGCGAGTCCACGCCGATCGGCGATCTGCTCGAGCGGGCGGTGCGGCACTGGATCGAGGTGCTCGCCCCCGACGCCCGCATCGTGTGGCTGTCGCCGGCGGGCGATCGCACCGCCGCGATCCCAGGCGTGACCCCGCGGCTGCGCCAGCGCGTCGACCTCGGCGGGCTCGCGGCCGAGCTGCAGGTGCTCGAGTGCCACGCGAAGCGGACCGACCACGGCGCGGGCCAGGGCGCGGCCCGGGGCGTGGTTCACGGCGTGGGCCATGGCCGACGCCGCAAGCCGTGAGGTCGCGAGCCATCGCCACGCGCCCGCCGATTCTTCGACCGGCGCGCCGCCCGTGATACGGTCCCCGGCGTGCTGGGCCCACCGACGCTGCGCCGCCTCGTCCCCGCGATCGCCCTGCTGGGCGCGCCGGGTTGCACCTCCGACGAATGGCCGCCCGTCGGCGACGACGACGACGACGGCGATCCCACCGGCGGTTCGCCCGGCGAGCCGACGCCGACCGGCGTGCGCATCGAGGTGTTCGAGCCGAGCTCGCCGTCCATCCACTACCTCGGCGACGCCGTGCCGCTGCTCGCCGAGGTCCGCGACGCCGCCGAGCTGCCCTTCGCCTACGACGAGATCGTGTGGCAGGCCGAGGGCTACGGGCCGACGCTGCTCGTCGGGCCCGAGGGCGAGGCCACGCTACCGCCGGGCGCCTACGACATCACCGCCACCGCGACCCTCGCGAACGGCGATCGGCTCGCCGCCACCGTCGGCGGCATCCGGGTCCAAACGCCGTGGACCGGCACGTACTCGGGCGACACCACGATGGTGCTCTCGGCGATGTTCCAGGGCATCCCCGTCGCGCCGCGCTGCGTCGGCGATCTCTCGCTGCGGGTCGACTACGACGGCGAGGACGTCGAGATCGTGGGCGGCAGCTGCACGATCAACGCGATCCTGCTGACCTTCGACGCCAGCTACGAGATCGAGGGCACGTTCACCAACGGCGTCGGCAAGGGCACCATCGACTACGACCTCGGCGGGCTCTTCAACCTGTCGTTCGACTGGACCGGCGCGTTCGTCGAGGAGGGCTTCCGCGGCACCTTCAGCGGCGACGTCACGCTGCCGTTGATCGGCGACCTCGCGGTCACCGGCAACTTCGACGCCGATCTCGACAGCCCCTGGCTCGAGGAGCCCGCACCATGACGGCCGCCCTCGGCTTCGCAGCGATCGCGATCGCGACGGCCGCCCTCGGCGGCGCGCCGGCCCCCGCACCGCCGACCTCCGCCGCCGACGAGCCGACGCCGGTCCGGTGGATCGAGCAGGCCAAGCCCGTGCGCGGCATGTGGGAGCTCGGCACGTTCGCCGGGGCGTTCATCACCGCGCGGCCCCACGACTTCTACGATCCGTCGCTCGGCTACCGTCGACTGCGGCGCCCCGGCCCCGAGGCGGGCCTGCGCGCGGCCTACTATCCGCTGGCGATGCTCGGCGTCGAGGGCGAGTTCGCGGCGATCTGGACCGTCGCCAAGTACGGCGGCCAGCCGGCGTTCCTCTACGGCCTGCGGCTGCACGCGATCGCCCAGCTGCCGATGTACCGGATCACGCCGTTCATCCTCGGCGGCTACGGCCTCGGCGGGATCCGATCCAACCGCGACGCGTTGGGCAACGACCTCGATCCCATCGGCCACTACGGCGGCGGGGTGAAGTTCTTCGCGACGCCCCGACTCGCGCTGCGCATCGAGGGGCGGCACCTCATCGGGCCCGCCGCGAAGCAGCGCCGCGTCGTCGCCAACCACGGCGAGGTGCTCTTCGGCATCAGCCTCACGTTCGGTCGCGGGTCGCGGTGGACGCCCGAGGCGGCCACGCGCACGCCGAGGCCCTCGCCGTCGCCGTCCAAGCGGCGCGCGTCGGGTCGACGGCGCTGATCAATCGGCCTCGGCCCACGCGCCGAGCTCGATGCACTCGACCTCGCAGGGCCCGCAGCCGAAGCGCACGTGCAGGTGCGCGGTGTGGCCGGGCTCGTGGCGCACCAGCCCGCGGTGCGCGGCCCAGCCCCGCGGGTACTGCAGGACGCGCGCGAGCTCCTCGGGCTCGGTGCCCGCGGCCTTCATCGCCCGGTACAGCTCGCGCTGCAGCGCGTAGTCGAGGTAGACGACGGTGGCGTCGACCTCGGCGAAGGCGACCGCGAGATCCCACACCGCGCGCCAGTCGACGCGCCGGGGCGTGAGCGGCAACCACGCCGGCACGTCGACGCGCCGCGGCAGCAGGATGTCGAGATCGCGGCCGGTCTGGTGCGAGCGGTGCTTGCCCAGGGGCCCGCCGCGCGGCCGACTCATCGAACCCAGCCCGACGACGCCGGCGTACGCGGTGCGCTCGCGGTACAGCGCGAGCGCCCGCACCAGCTCGCGCACCGCATGCGAGGTGCCGAAGGACGAGTCGGGGAAGCGCAGCGTGTAGCCGTCGCCCGGCGGGATCGCAACGCCGCCGACGAGGTGCCCAGCGTCCGGCGCCCCGACCCCGAGGCCTCCGCGGGCGATGCCGTCGTCGTCGGGCGCCGCCGAGATCCACGCGTGCGCGATCGGATCGACCCAGATCGTGAGCGCGCCGCCCTCGCGGAGCTTGTCCTTCCACGGGTAGTTGTACGCGCGCAGCTCCTTGGGATCGACGCCGTGCCGCCGCGCGATCGAGACCCAGCTGTCGCTCGCGGCGACCGTGTACGTGATCGAGTGGCGGGGCGGTGGGATCCTGCGCGCCTTCACCTCGAGCCGCGTGCCGACGCGGAGCTTCTGCGTCGACGGCGAGATGCCGTTGTGCGCGCGCAGATCGGCCTCGCGCAGGCCGTGGCGCGCGGCGACCTCGGCGAGGCTCTCGCCCGGCACGAGCCGGTGCTTCACCCACTTCGCCCAGCGCGGCAGCTCGACCGTGACGTCCGCGTCGCAGCGCGCCGGATCGATCGAGTGGTGCCAGGTCTCGGCGTCGATGGGCGCGACGCGGGCCTCGAGCGAGACCGCGATCGCCAGGGGGCCGAGCAGCGCCGCCAGCATCGCCACCGCAGCAGCATCTCATGGACAGCGCGGCGCGTCGAAGGCGATCGGGCCCTGGGCGTCGGGCGAGTCGAGGTCGAACATGCGGCCGGCGACGCGCGTGCCATCGATCGCCGAGATCTCGAAGTTCCCGGTGAGGGTTCCCCCACCACCGAGGCACTCGCCGTCGAGCTTGTCGCTGAACGACAGGACGCCGTCGTGGTCCTCGAGACGCCCGGTCGCGCCGACGAACTGCAGCGCGGGCGGTAGGCCGAACCCGTACGTCCAGGCCGGCTCGCAATCGCCGACGCCGAACGGGTCGGCGCAGCTCGCCGGACCCGTGGTCGCGCGGATCAGCAGGGTGTCGGGGTCGAGGTCCATCTCGCCCGTGGAGCCGGACGCCGAGCTACCGCCGGACTCGCTGCCGGTGCCGACGTCGGGGAGGTCGCCGAGGCGGATCGCGAAGTCGTGCTGCACCTGCGGCGGGGGATCCTCGGTGTCGGTCTCGGTCGGCGGCACCGACGTCGACGTGTCCGACGGGATCGTCGTGCTGCCCCCCGTCGACGAGCCCGACACCGACGCCGAGTCCGAGTCCGACGCCGAGGTCGTCCCGCCGTCGAGCGTGCCGATGTCGACCGGGAGACCGCAGGCGACCAACCATGGCGCCGCCGCGGCGGCGAGGCGGAGCGCGGGGCTCACGGGGTGGCCCCGAGCGCGCGACAGCTCGCCGGCAGCCGCCCCGGCGCGCCCGCGTCGATCCGGGCGCGGGCCGCCGCCGCGTCACCGTCGCGGCACAGCAGATCGAGCTCGAGCGACGCCCGCAGATCGGCGAGCTTGCTGTCGGCGAAGCGCTCGCGGTGCGTCGCGAGGATCGCCGCGGCGTCGGTGGTGCGCCCATCGTTCAACGCGAGCTTGGCCTCGGTCAGCAGCCGCGCGTCCTCGGCGGTGACGTCGACCGCGGGCGACGGCGCAGGCGCGGGCGCGGGCGGCACGACGACGCGCGCCGCGGCCGACGGCGCGACCTCGACGGGGGCAGGAGGCTCGGGTGCGGCGGAGCCCGGCGTGCTCGGGAGCACCGCGACGGGCGATGGCGATGGCGATGGCGATGGCGATGGCGATGGCGATGGCGATGGCGATGGCGATGGCGATGGCGATGGCGATGGCGATGGCGATGGCGATACGGCCGCGGCCGCGCGCACCTGCGGAGCGCTCGCCGGCCGCAGGCCGACCTCGACGCCGGTCGCGAGCGCGACGGTGATCCCAGCGCCGACGAGCGCCAGCTTGGCCGCCGACCAGCTCGCGAACAGACCGCCGAGCACGGGGCCCCGGCCGAGCTGCGGCGCCAGCACGAGCCACGCGTGGCTGATCGCCTTGCGCGAGGGCTTGGTCGCATCGCGCAGCTCGATCACCTGGGCGTCGAGGCTGCGCTCGCCCCCCTGCGCCGCGAGCTGCGATTGCAGCTGGTGCCGCGCGGTGCGGACGCGCCAGTAGATCGTGTTGGTGTTGGCCCCGGTCGCCTGGGCGATCTCCGGCGCGGTCCAGCCCTCGAGCTCGCTGAGTACGAACGCCTCGCGCACGCGCTCGTCGAGCGAGGCCAGGATCGCCTCGACGATCAGCTGCGACTCGCGGCCCGCCTCGGTGTGCGTGGGCGCGGTGTCCCCCCACGCGTCGAGCTTGCGCCGGTGTCGACCCTCGGCGCGGCGGTAGTGCGCGGCGACGCGGCGGGCGATGCCGTACAACCACGCCTTCGCGGCCCCCGGGGCGTGCAGCGTCGCGAGCCGGCGGTGCGCGGTGACCCAGACCTCCTGCATCGCGTCGTCGACGAGGGCCGGCGGCACGCCGAGCCGTCGCAGGCACGCCCACGTGAAGGGGGCGTGCAACCGATAGAGGTCGGCGAACTCGGCGGGCGTCGCGACGCCCTCCGGCTCCTGCGCCGAGTAGACCCCCGATGTCGCCGCGCCCATGCCCGATGTCACCCGATTCCCCTCGATGATGCCCGAGGGCACCAGGGATCCGTGGTTGGCGACCGCCGATTCCTGCGGGCGTCCCCAAGCCTTCGGGATCCTTGTGCTTTGCCCCGAGGATCGCGGCGCTTGCGGTCCACCGCGACGCCCGCGGTGCCCTCGCTGCTCGATCCGTGTCACAACGCGAGCGCCCATGGACGATCCCGATCAAGTCCTGCTCGAGCGGGCCCGCGCCGGCGACGGCGCCGCGCTCGAGGCCCTGCTCGAGCGCCACCAGGCGCAGATCTACCGCTTCGGCATGACGATGTGCCGCGATCCCGAGGACGCCAAGGACGTCCTGCAGGACACGCTGGTCGCGATGGCCCGCGGCATCCGGGAGTTCCGCGGCGCGTCGTCGCTGTCGACGTGGCTCTACACGATCGCGCGGAGCCACTGCATCAAGCGACACCGCCGCAGCAAGTTCGTGCAGGAGGAGCGCTCGCTCGACGCCGACCCCGCCGCGGCGACGGCCCTGCCGGATCCGGCGCGCGGGCCCGACGAGGCGGTCGCCGGGAAGCAGGTGGAGCAGGCGCTCGCCGAGGCGATCGACGCGCTCGAGCCGACGTACCGCGAGGTGCTGGTGCTGCGCGACGTCGAGGGCCTCACCGCGCCCGAGGTCGGCGAGGTCCTCGGCATCTCCGCGGCCGCGGTGAAGACCCGCCTGCACCGCGCCCGCCTCGCCGTGCGCGCCCACGTCGCGCCGCGCCTGGGGATCCCCGAGGCCCCCGCGGCCGCGGGCACCTGCCCCGACGTGCTGACGATGTTCTCGCAGCACCTCGAGCACGAGATCGACGCGGAGGTGTGCGCGCAGATGGAGCGGCACCTCGAGGGCTGTGCGCGCTGCCGCGGCGCGTGCGACTCCCTGAAGCGCACCCTGGCGCTGTGCCGGACGACGGCGCCGGCGGCCCCGGTCCCGCCTTCGGTGCAGGCCGCGGTGAAGCTCGCGCTGCGCGCGACGCTCCGCGACGGGGCGTGAACCCTTTGTCGCCGTCGCGGCTCCCACCGTTCGGAGGCGAACGGCAACGATGGCGACAGTGACGGTGACCGAGGAGAACTTCGAGACGATCTCGACCCAGGGGATCGTGCTACTCGACTTCTGGGCGTCGTGGTGTGGCCCGTGTCGGGCCTTCGCCCCGGTGTTCGAGGCGGCGTCGAAACGCCACCCCGACGTCGTGTTCGGCAAGATCGACACCGAGGCCGAGCAGGGCCTCGCGGCGGCGTTCCGCATCCGCGCGATCCCGACGCTGATGGTGATGCGCGACGGCATCGTGCTCGCCTCGCAGGCGGGCTCGCTGCCCGGCGCCACGCTCGATCGGCTGATCGCCGAGGTGCAGGCGCTCGACATGGACGAGATCCGCGCTCGACTCGAGCGCGAAGAAACGGCCGCGCAGGCGGCTTCGAATCAGGCGGCTTCGAGCCCGGCGGCTTCGAGCCCGGCGGCGTCGAGCCAAGGAGGTGCGTGATGTGCAGGAGAGTCCAGTGTGCGAAGTGCGGACGGCCGACGTTCGCGGGGTGCGGTGCGCACATCGAGCAGGTGCTCGGCGACGTGCCGCGGGATCAACGGTGCAACTGCCGCGAGCAGGCCGCGGCGACGCCCAGCGGCACCGCGCCGACGAGCGGCGGTTCGTGGCTACGCAACATCTTCGGCAAGTGAGCTCGGCAACCGAGCAGAAAGGCAGCAGCGACATGACGACGTCAGGACTCCGCACGACCATGGCGGTCGGCTTCGACGAGGCGCTCGCACGGGTGCCGGTGGCGCTGGCCGCCGAGGGCTTCGGCGTGCTGTCGGAGATCGACGTGCAGGCGACGCTCGCGAAGAAGCTCGGCGTCGACATCCGGCGCTATCGCATCCTCGGCGCGTGCAATCCCCCGTTCGCCCACGCGGCGCTGGGGATCGACCTCGAGGCCGGCTTGATGATGCCGTGCAACGTCGTGGTCTACGAGGGCGACGACGGCAAGGCGGTCGTGCTCGCGGTCGATCCGACCAAGAGCGCGGCGGCGCTCGGGGATCCACGGTTGGTGGAGCTGGCGATCGCGGTGCGTGATCGGCTTGGCCGCGTGCTCGCGGCGTTGGGTTGACGCATCCCCCTCACCGCTCCACCCCCCGCAGTCGCACCTCGATCCCCACCACCCCCCGCACCCCCGCCGCCGCCGGTCGGTACACCTCGCGCTGCCGGGTGCCCGTCGCGTCGACGAGGCGGAAGCGCGGGAACACCAGCGGCGCTGCGGCGGCGACCGTCGTCCACACCGAGATCCGCCGCGACACCGGCACGCGAATCCCCGCCTCGGCGGTGACGGCGAGCCACAGCGGAAGGCGTGTCGGGCCGCCCTGCACGTCGCCGCGCAGGACGCCGAGTTCCGGGCCGGCGCAGAGCACCACGTCGATGCGGCCCTGGGGCAGGGTCCCGCAGATCCGCGGCGCGACGGCGCCGAGCTGCACGCGGATCGTGGTGCCGGCGCGATCGGTCGTCCGCGGCAACCAGTAGGATCCGGCCAGCTCGCCGCGTAGGCGACGTCCACCCACGGCGACGACGCCCGCGACGCCGAACGCGACGCCCGGCACCGCGCCGAACTGCACGCCCGCGGCGAGCCGCGTCCAGATCCCGATCGGCCGCGACGGCCGCGGCGGCCGCGGGTCACCGGGCAACGGCCGCGCGCGATCGCCTGCGTCGCGGGACGACGACCTCGGCGTCGACGCGGGGGTCGATCGCCCGTCCGCCGTGGGATCGCCGACGGACCCATCGGCGTCGCCGAGCCGCGCAGCGTCGACGACCGCAGGCACGTCGACGACCGTCGCGGTCGCGATCGGATCCGCCGCCAGTGCGGCGACGAGCGCAGTGGTGTCGGCCAGGGCCTCGCATCGATCGGCCACCAGCACGCGCGCGTCGGTGGCCGCGTCGGTCGCGACGCGCAGGTCCAACGAGAACCCGCCGTCGACCGCCGTGACGACGCCGTCGACGCGGAGACCCCCGAGCTCGACCGGCCCCAGCGACGCGCCGACGAGCCGCCCGATCCGCGCCCGCACGGCCGCCGCGTCGGGGCAGCCCTCGGGGGCGCGCCACGACAGCGCTACCCTGTCCGTCGTGGACTCGCCCTCGACCGGGAGCGCCGGGGCGGCCCACGCGTGCCGGGCGGCGAGCACCACCAGCATGAGACTCGGCAGCACGGGCGGCGGGAGCTTACCAGTCCGGACGCACGTGCGGCCCCGCGACGATCACCGCGCGCGGGTCCCGGCTGCTACGATGACCGCGGTGCGTCGGATGCGTCGCGCGACCCGCATGCTCGCCCTCGCGAGCGCCACGACGCTCGGCTGCAACGACGTCGTCATCGGGACGTTCGGCGGCTCGAGTGGCGATGCCTCGGGCGGTGGTGGCTTGAGCAGTGGCGGCACGGGCGGCAGCGAGACCACTGGCGGCGCGCTGCTCCCCGGCGAGTGCATCGAGGCGCCCTTCGACGACGCGCCGCTCGACCCGCAGCTGTGGGCGACGTGGGCCGACGGCGACGCGCTGGTCACCAGCGGCAACGGCGTGCTCACGCTGCGCCCGCCCTCCGGCGCGGAGCTGGGCACCGGCGTCGTCCTCCTGCAGGATCACGCCGTCGCCTTCGACGCCGCGCACACGATCCTCGAGGTGATCACGCCGCCGGATCCCACCAGCGACTCCGAGCTGTTCCTGCAGGTGACGCAGCAGGTGCCGCCGACCGACGCCGTGCTGGCGCTCGGGCTGCGCGCCGACACCGTCATCGCCACCGCGCGCGGCGACGACGGCACGCAGTCGCTGTTCGAGCCGGTCGCCACCGGCACGCCGCGGTGGATCGGCCTGCGCGTCGCCGACGGCACCGCATACTTCGAGACCTCCGAGGACGGCGTCGCGTGGACGATCGTCGCCAGCGTCCCGTCGCCGTCGGACTTCGTCGGTGCGTCGCCGCTCGTGATGGTGTGGAACAACGCCGGCGCGGGGGTCAGCGATCCGCAGCCCGTCGTCGTCGACGGCTGGGAGATCTGCGCCGATTGATCGATCGCGACGCGGCAACCAGCTCAGCGGTCGCGCATCGCCCGGGCCTCGTCCGCGTAGATCGTCCGCGGGTGGGCGACCAGCAGCTGCTCGATCGCGCGATCGCGGGGCGCGGCGCGGCCGAGCGCGTCGAGGGCACGCACGCGGCCCCAGCGGGCCTCCTCGGCCAGGGCGCCGCCGCGCTCGAGGTAGCGATCGAACGCCCGCAGGGCCTCGCGCGCCCGGCCGCGCCGCAGCTGCAGCTCGCCCGTCGAGACGCTCGCGGCGTGGGCCTCCGCCGAGCCCGGGTGCGCGCGGCGGAGCTCCTCGTAGGCCGCGACGGCGCGCGCGAGCTCCCGCGCGTTGGCCAAGGATCGCGCCTCGGCGAGCATCTCGCTGGCCGACTTGCTCGGGGACCGACGCGCCGCCGACTCCGGACGCGGCGCGACCGTGGTCACCTCGGGCGACGGCGGGATCACGCGCGGCGCGACCGCGGCGGCGTGGCGCTCGGGCGCGACCGGCTCGATCGGGGCCACGGGCGCCGCATCGACGGCGACGCGCTCACCGGCGCCGAGGGATCGCGCCGCGTCGCCGCCCAACACCGTCATCACCCCGGACTCGACGCGCACCGCACCGGCCCGCACCTCGATCGCACGATCGACCACGCGCAGCTCGGTGCCGTCGTCGAAGCACGCCCGCGCGCCCTCGAGGACGACGCACGCATCGGCCGTGGCGCGGACCCACTCGCCGCCGGGGATCGCGTCGCCCGTGGCGAGGGTGGACCCAGCGAGCACGAGGCCGCCGCGGCTCACCTGCGCCCCCGCGATCACGGCGTCCTGCCGCGGCTCGGCGCGCGGACGCAGCGACACCACCAGGGCGATCGTGGCCGCGACCGCGAGCCCGATCGCCGCGACGCCGACGACCCGCGAGCGTCCGGTGCGGACCTGCGTCGCGCGGAAGCGCTGGAGCACCTCCTCGGCGCGCGCACGATCGTCGGCCCGCACCGCGTCGGGCTCGGCGAGCTCCCCGAGCTCGGCGTACAGCGCGAGCTCGTCGGCGTGCGCCGGATCGTCCGCGTGTGCCCGCAGGAACGCGAGGTCGTCGGCGCCGAGCGGCTCGCCGATCGCCGCCTCGTCGGCGAGCTCGCACCACCGCTCGTGCGCGTCGCTCATCGCACCGCCCCCTTGCGCAGGCCGTGCGCGAGCTCGTCGACCGCGTCGTCGCGGCGCACGAGCTTGCGCAGCGCCCGACGCCCGCACAGCAGGCGCGACTTGATCGTGCCGAGCGCCGCGCCCGTGAGCTCCGCGATCTCCTCGACCGAGTAGCCGAGCGCGTGACGGAGCACCACCGCGTCGCGCTGCCGCGCCGGGAGCCGATCGAGGTACTCGCGGACCGACCCCGGCGCGTCGATCGACGCGTGGCTGGCCGGCGCGACGAGCTCCTCGACGTCCGCGTCCTCGGTGACGCCGCGGGCGTGGCGACGGTTCTGCTCGGCGAGGCGCAGGCACGCGTTGGCGGCGACCTTGCGCGCCCAGTGGTGGAGCGCCGCGTCGCCGCGCCAGCTCGCGAGGCCCTCGAGCACGCGGATGAGGGCGATCTGCACCGCGTCGTCGGCATCGGCCCCGCGCCCGAGCAGCGCATGGGCCACCGCGCGCAGGTGCGGCAGAAGGCGCTCGACGAGCTCGCGCTGCGCATCCTGTTCGCCGCGTCGCGCCCGCTCGACCAGGGTGAGCTCGGCGGGGCGATCGAGGGCGACCCGCTCGGGCTGCGGCGGGGCCATGTGCGCCCGAGTATACCCAGGCGGCTCCGCCAGGCGGATCCCGGGCCACAGCGGCGGGCAGGCGGCGGTCACGATCGGCTTCGATACGCGGCCGGGCGCGGACGGCCGAGAGTTTGTTTTTCGGCGGGCAGGATCGGGCTCAGAACCCGACCGACAGCCCCGCCCGCGCGCGGGGCCGCACCCGCCACGGGGCCAGGGCGACCCGCTTGGCGTCGCCCTCGCACGCGGTCGCACCGGCCCCGCAGCGCACGAAGTCGAAGCCGCCGAGCCCGACGTCCGCGCCCGCGCCGAGATCGATCGTGACCCGTGGCCATGGGTCGCGCGCCGGCGACCACGTCGAGATGCGCAGCAGCAGCTCGGTCGCGAGCTTCGCCGCGGGCTCGAGGCCGCGGTCCCCACCGGCGCGCCAGCGCAGCAGATCGACCGCCGGCAGCAGCCGCCCCTCGAGGCGGATCCGCCGACCGAGCGCACCGCCGATCCCCGCCGCGATCGCAAGCTCGTGGCGCGCGATCGACAGCGACTCGGAGCGGACCTCGCCGACGACGCCCGCGTAGGAGAGGCCGAGCCGCGCGGCGACGCGGCGGCGCGACGGCACCGCGTACGAGACCTCGAGCTGACCACCGCTCTGCCACGGCATCGCATCGCCGAGGCCGAGCCCGAGGTACGAGGCCGACAACCACAGCCCCACGCCCGCGCGCGACGTCGTGGTCGAGGGCGCGGGCGCACGGGGCACGATCGGCGCCGGTGCCTCCACCGGCGGCGGCGCGGGCTCGATCGTCGCGGGATCGACCGCCTCCATCGCGACGTCGGCCCCCTTCGCCAGGGCCAGCGTGCCCGAGCGGACGATGAGCCACATCGCCTCGACCGCGGCCTCGACCGATTGCGCCGCCTCGGGCACGCGCCGGCGCAGCAGCTGGCCGCGCGCGGGCACGTACAGATACACGTGGTACTCGCCGGCCTGCCGCACATCGAGCCAGAACACGCCGCGGGCATCGTGCGCGACCGCGGCCTCGCGCGACGCAGCGACGCGGCGCGCGAGCAGATCGGCGTGCTGGGCATCCACCTCGAAGCCGACCTCGATCAGCGTGCCGCCGCCCTCGGGCAGGTTCGATCGCACCGACGCGAGGACGTCGTCGATGCGCCGATCCGGGATCGACGGCACCAGCACGACCACGCGAGTCGACGCGATCGCCGGGACCTCCGCGTCGACGGGCGGTGTCACGGTCGGGGCTCCGGCCAGCACACACGCGACGAGCAGCGGCCACAAGGCAGGGGCAGCCTACCGCGACGCTTCGTCGGGGTCACGCCCCGCCGCGATCGTGGCCGGGGCCACGCCCGTGCCGCGCCGCAGTCCAACCGATGCGGCGCGGATCTTTTTCTCGGCCGAACGCCCGGGCCCGCGGGTCCTCTCCCACCGTGAACGTCGGCTCGGGATCGAAGGTCGCGATCGTGGTGCCGATCGTCGTCGCGCTCGCAGGCGCGCCGGCGTGCTACCGCGGCGCGACGGGGACGGGGGCGAGCGACCACGACGACGCGGGCGGCAGCGATGGATCCGGCCCCACCGATGGCGACAGCGGCGACGGGGCCGACACCGGTGACGGCGTCCCCGGCGAGTGTCGCCCCGCGGCCCTCGACATGCGCCGCCTGACGGAGCTGCAGTACCGCCGCTCGATCGCGGCCATCTTCGACGGTCGCGTCGATGCGAGCGGGGCGTTCCCCGCCCCGGTCGGTGAGACGCCGACCGGCTACTCCACCGAGCTCGGCGCCAAGGAGGTCAGCGAGCACGACGTCGAGCAGATCGTCTACGCAGCCGAGGACGTCGCGGTCGATGTGGCCGCAGCGCTGCCCGAGCTGCTGCCGTGCGCCGCAGACCCGGACCCCGATCGCGCCTGCGCCGAGGCGTTCCTCGGGCGCCAGGGCCGACGGATCTACCGCCGCACGCTCACCGACGACGAGCGCGAGCCGCTGCTCGACACCTGGGCCGCCGGCGTCGCGGACGGGGCCACGTTCGCCGAGGCAGTCGCGCTGGTGACCGCCGAGATGCTGCAGACGCCGCAGTTCCTCTACATCACCGAGGACGCCGCCGCGACCCCGCGGCGCCTCACCGGCGTCGAGCTCGCGAGTCGACTGTCGTTCCTGCTGTGGGACTCGACGCCCGACGACACGCTGCTCGACCTCGCGGAGTCGGGCGCCCTCGACGAGCAGGACGCGATCCTCGATCAGGCCGAGCGCCTGCTCGCGGCGCCCGAGGCCGACACCACGATCGCCCGCTTCTTCCGCGAGTGGACGTCGACCGGCCTCGTGTCGCCCGCCGACAAGTCGACGGAGCTCTTCCCCGAGTTCGACGCCGCGCTGGCCGCCTCGGTGAACGACGGCTTCGATCGCTTCGCCGTCGGCATCGTCCGCGACGGCGGCACGCTCGACGACGCGCTGCGCTCGTCCGACGCCTGGGTCGACGCGGGGCTCGCCGCGCTCTTCTCGATCCCGGCGCCACCTGCAGGCGAGTGGGCCCGGGTGACACTCG
Source organism: Deltaproteobacteria bacterium Ga0077550 (assembly GCA_001464385.1). GTDB lineage: Bacteria > Myxococcota_A > Polyangia > Nannocystales > Nannocystaceae > Xiheibacterium > Xiheibacterium aquaticum. Next base: position 55,368 of record LNFB01000100.1, read on the forward strand.
ATCCGGAGCGCTACCGCGGCGTGCTCACGCAGCCGGCGCTGCTCGCCTCGCTCGCGCACAGCGATCGCACCTCGTACGTGTACCGCGGCAAGCTCGTCCGCAAGCGCCTGCTGTGCCAGACGCTGCCGCCGCCGCCGCCCGACGCGATGAGCGTGCCGCTCGATCTCCCGGACGACCCGACCGCGCGCCAGGAATCCGAGACCCGCATCGCCCGCGGCGAGTGCGGGGCGTGCCACACCGCGATGGATCCGGCCGGCCTCGCCCTCGAGAACTTCGACGCGATCGGCCGCTGGCGCGACACCGACGCGTCGGGGCGCCCGATCGATCCCTCGGGCACGCTCGTCGGCGTCGGCGAGGCAGACCTCACCTTCACCGATCACGTCGACCTCGTCGATCAGCTCGCCGCCACGCCCGAGCTCGGCACCTGCTTCGCGCGCCAGCTGTTCCGCTTCGCCCTGTCCCGCGCCGAGACCGACGCCGACGCCTGCACCATCGCCGTCCTCGAGGGCGTGCTCGAGGACGAGGGCGGCGACCTCGGTGCCGCGTTGGTCGCGATTGTCACCGCGGACGCGTTCCGCCACCGGGAGGCCCCATGACGAGGCGCATGCTGATCGATCGACGCCGATTCCTGTTCGGCACCGGCGGGGCCATGCTCGCGCTGCCGGTGCTCGAGTCGCTGCTGCCCCGCACCGCGCGGGGTGGCGTCGACGCGCCGCCCAAGCGCCTCGTCGTCGTCTGCCACCACCAGGGTCGGCTCGTCGCCAACGGCAAGCCCGAGGACTGGTGGTCCCCGCGGACGACCACGGGCCCGCTGCCGCCGGCCGGCACCGCGCCGAGTGCGATGCTCGCCGCGCTCGCGCCGATCCGCGACGAGATCGTCACGCTCGACGGCATCGACAACCTCGTGCGCCACGCCAGCGCGATGGCCGACGGCCACATCCCCGCGCTCGTCAGCTCCCTGACGTGCCAGCCCCAGGCGGGGGAGGAGTGGCGCTCGATCGGCCCGTCGATCGACTACGTCGCCGGCCTGCGGCTGCGCGCGAGCGCGGCGATGCGCCCGTCGCTGGTGCTCCCGGCCAGCGCGACGCCCTACAACGACTACGGCTACTCGCCGACGCAGTGGCAGGGCCCCGACGGCACCGAGGGCGCGACGGTCAGCGGCAACCCGGCCATCGCGGTCGGCGACATCTTCGGCCCGCCGGTCGCCGATCCCACGCCGACACCCCAGCCGCCGACGCTGCGCGAGCGACTCGCCGCGCGGCGCGTCGATCTGCTCTCGGGCGTCAGCGATCAGCTCGCGTCGCTGCGCCAGCGCGTGAGCGCGAAGGATCGCGAGCGGCTCGATCGGCACGCCGCGTTCATCGCCAGCACCCAGGCGCTGCTGCAGGGCGGCGGGCCGTCGCAGCCGACCACGACCTGCACGCGCCCCGACGAGGCCGCGATGCCCCACGTCGTGCCCGCCGACTGGGACGAGTGGCAGCAGACCGGCAACCTGCCCGAGTGGAGCCGCGGTCGCAGCGACGATCTCACCTGGCCGCACCAGCTCGAGAACCTGGTCCAGGCGCTGGCGTGTGACGTCGTGCGCGTCGCGGGCCTCGGCTTCCACCCCGATCCGGCGTGGAGCTCGGAATTCGGCGCGGGCGCCTCGCCGTTCGAGGGCGACGGCGCCCTGCACAACCTCGTGCACGGGCTGCAGGCCACGGCGAACAACCCGAGCGGCGCCGATGAGATCGCGACCGGCTTCCAGAGCTACGGCCGCAAGTTCACCCAGCTCGTCCAGCGCCTCGCCGAGATCGAGGACATCGACGGTTCGCGCCTGCTCGACAACACGCTGGTCGTGTGGGTGAGCGAGATGGGCTACGGCTCCGATCACTTCGCGTGGAACATCCCCGTCGTGATGGCGGGCATGCCGAGCGCCTTCCCGCAGGGCCAGGGCCGACACGTCGTGCACGACCGGCGCACGATGGGCGATCTGTGGGCCCACGTGCTGCGCATGCTCGGCGGCGACGACCAGGAGTTCGGCGCGACGGGCACGCTCGGCGCCCTCGCGGACGCGCACGGGGTCGCAGACCTGTCGCTGGGCGCGGGCTACACCGGCCTCGGGCCGAGCACGCCGCTGCACGCGGGCCCGCTCGATCTCTGAAGGCGCGGCTCAGTCCCACGGCCGGCTCAGCCGGAACGCGGTGTTGATCAGCCCGACGTGGGAGTACGTCTGCGGGAAGTTCCCGGCCTGCTGGCCGCTGCCGACGAGGATGTCCTCGGCGTAGAGCCCCAGGCCGTTGTGCAGCGAGAGCAGGTGCTCGAACAGCGCACGCGCCTCGTCGACGCGCCCGACCATGTGCAGCGCTTCGGCGAGCCAGAACGAGACCACCGTGAACGCGGCGTGGGTCTCGCCGAAGTCGTCGGGCACGTCGTAGCGCCGCAGGAGGTGCTCGCCCAGTCGCAGGCGCTGGGCGATCGCGTCGACGTGGGAGCGCGCGCGGGGATCGTCGCCGCGCAGCAAGCCGAAGTGGAGCGCGAGCAGCATCGACGCGTCCAGGTTCTGCGCCCCAGCGGACTGGGCGTATGCGCCCGCCTGTGCGCTCCAGCACCGCTCGTCGAGCAGCCGCCGCGCCGCGTTCGCGACCGCCTCGCCGCGTGCGACGAGGTCGGACTGGCCGAGCTCGAGGCCGATCTCGGCGGCGCGCCGGGCCCCGGCCCAGTGGGTGAGCAGCGTGAACGCATGCAGGTGCTTGGCGCCGCGCAGCTCCCACGGCCCGGCGTCGGGCTCGTCGAGGGTGACCTCGATCCGACCGAGCAGGCGGCGCACCAGATCGAGCGTGCCGTCGAGCTCCGGATCGCCGCGCAGGCGCACGTCGAGCAGTGCGCGGCTGATCGCGAGGACCATCTCGCCATAGACGTCGTTCTGCACGTGGTGGTGGGCCTGGTTGCCGACCCGCACGGGGCCATCGCCGCGGTA
>LNFB01000101.1 GCA_001464385.1 Deltaproteobacteria bacterium Ga0077550
GAGCGCGACGCCGACGGCGGAGAGACCCAGATCGTCCGCCCGTTCTACCCCTCGGCGGCGCGCTTCGATCTGGAGGTCTCGAGCCTCGAGACGCTCGCGCGGCGATCGGCGATCTCCGACTGGACGGATGGCGCCGGCAATGTCATCGGCCGCCACGTCCCCGGCATGGCCGCGCGCTACAACACCTTCCTCGGACCCTCGTCGGCGGACGGGTTCAGCAGCTATGGCCGTGTCCGGCAGGAGCAGTCGTATCGCATCATCGCCGTGCGCGCGCCGCTGGATCGGCTGCGACAGCTCTGTCGCGAGCTCGTACCGACGCCGCCGGGCGTCACGCTGACGCCGCGCGCCGCCGGCGACCACGGCATCGTCGTGTTCGTGGTCACCCGCCTGAGCCCGTCGATCGCCTCGAGTGGTTCTCGGGTGCGTATCTCAACATCGCCATCGCTGCGGACATCGAGTTCGAGGGCGCCTCGCGCCTCGTGTTCGTCGAGACCCATGGATTCACCGACAACGCCCACGCCTTCGTCGTCGGTCGCGAGCTGCTCGCCGCCGATCGCTGGCTGATGGAGGTCGACGAGTCACCGCAGGCGTGGCTGCCGAGCGGCACGCCCATGGGACCGAACGGCGACGGCCGGCATATGATGAGCGTGCGGACGGACACCCTGCGCGCGCTCAATGCGGGCGATCGCGTCGTCATGAGCCCGTTGTTCGACATCGTCGAGTGCGAGGGCGCCGGCGACCACCACCACGGCGAGTCGAGGGCCCGCGACGAGCTCGCGCCCCACATCGCCGAGATCTTCGCCGAGCAGCGCCTGCGCTACCTCCGGGCCGACGCGCTGCGCACGATCGACGCCGACGGGGTCCTGCGACCGTCACTGGTCCGCTGCAACGTCGAGGACGTGTACTTCTCCCGCCGCGGCGTGCAGGCCGATCCTCCGACGTGGCTCGGCCCCCACGAGCTGTACATCTATCCGTACGCCTCGATCCCGATCGTCCGCCAGCTCGGGTTGCCCGCCGAGGCCCCGGCGCGGGCGCGCTTCTGCGATCGGGAGGCCCCCGATCCGCAGCGCGTGCTGTGTCCCCTGGCGATGGGCGGGCACCTCCCCGCCGCGCGTCGCGGCGTGCTGACGCTGTTCGAGTGTGACGAGGACGGCTGGCGCTCGAACATGATGGAGACGTTCTTCCTCGGGCCCGACCAGGATGGCGACCCCGAGCCACGGACGACGCCGCCGGTCGATCACAGCGCGCCGGTCGACGACCCGCACCACCACGCCGCGACCGGGGGAGCACCGTGACGATCGCCCTGTACGGCGCCACGGGGCGCACGGCGCGGGAGCTCGCGCCGCACCTCGCGGCCCGCGGGCCGATCGTGCTCGTCGGGCGCGACGCCGCGGGTCTCGCTGCCGCCGCGGCCGCGTGCGGCGGACGTGCGCAGTACTGCGTCGCCCGCAGCGACGACGTCGATGCGCTGCGTCGCAGCTTCGCGGGCGCGCGCGTCGTCGTGCAGTGCGCGTCCCTGGCAGCGGACGACGCCGCGCGCGTCGCCGCATGCACCGTCGCCGCCGGCGCGTCGTACCTCGATGTCTGCGCCGATGCGTCGGTCGCCGAGGCGATCGCCGCCGAGCTCGACGACGCCCCGGATCGCGCGGGCGTCGTGGTGTGCCCCGGCGTCGCGCCGATCGGCGGTGCGCTCGCAGAGTGGCTCGCCGTCGCCGCGCTGCGCCGCCGCACCGGCGAGCTCACGGCCCCGGAGTCGATCGAGCTCGGCTTCTGCAGCGCCGGCCTCGCGAGCACGCCGGGCAGTCTGCGCTCCGCGTTGCGCATGCTCCTCGCCACGCCCGCCTGGTCGACCCGCACGATCGACTTCCCGCCCCCGTTCGCGCGCGAGCAGTGCTTCTCGTTCCCCCTCGGATGCGGGCGCCTCGGCCAGCTGTTCCCGCGCGCGGCGATCCGCACCTGGGCCGCCCTCGCGCCGCCGACGATCGGCTCGGCGACGACCGCCCGGGCGCTCTGGGTCGCGCACGGTCTGCTCCGCAGCGGTGACGCCTCGCACGCCCTGGCGTCCGCGCTCGCGCCGATGCTCGAGGCCGCGTCGATCGACCGCGACGATGCACCCGAGCGGCTGCGCTTCGCCGTCGTCGCGCACGTCACCTCCGGCGGCCGCACCACGGCGATCTCGGCGGTGGGCCAGCGCCCCTACGCGACCACGGTCGCGATGCAGCGACTGGTCGTCTCCGCGGTCCTCGGCGAGCACGGTCGCACCGGGATCGTCGGCGCCGCCGAGCTCATCCGCGCCGAGGAGGCCCTCGACTGGCTGGTCGCCGAGGGCGAGCTGCGCGTGTTCGCCGACGATGCAGGAGGCCCCGCATGACGCCACCCACCCGCGTCGCGATCGTCGGGGGCGGCTGCGCCGGCCTCACCGCCGCGTTCGAGCTGACGCGACCCGAGCAGCGCGGCCGCTTCGAGGTCACCGTGTACCAACCCGGCTGGCGACTCGGCGGCAAGGGTGCGTCGTCGCGCGGCGCGTGCGATCGCATCGAGGAGCACGGCATCCACCTGTGGATGGGCTGCTACGAGAACGCGTTCCGGATGATGCGCGGCGTCTACGAGGAGATCGCGCCGCAGCGGCGCAACTGCCCGATCCGTCACTGGCGCGACGCGTTCTCCCCGGTCACGCACATCGGCCTGGGGCGCTACGCATCCCGGCGCGGCTGGGACGTGTGGTCGGCCTACTTCCCGCCGACGCCGGGGTTGCCGGGCGATCCGCTCGACGTGCCGGGCGCCGAGGATCCGTTCTCGGTCGCGGGCTACCTGACGCGCGCGCTCGCGACGTTGGGCCTGCTCGTCGAGCACGCCTTCGCTGCGCCGCCGCGCATGGCCGCCACC
>LNFB01000102.1 GCA_001464385.1 Deltaproteobacteria bacterium Ga0077550
CGCGCCGAGCGGGTCGTCGCCGGCGGCCTCGCGGCGCTGCGATCGCCCGCGCAGGTGATGGACGGCCTGCGCCTGCTGTCGGCCCTGATCGGCGGCCCCGTGCCCGCGGCCCACCGCGCGATCCTCGATCTGCTCGACGTCGCGATCCGGGGCGTGTTCGACCTCTTCGCGGACGACGACGACGACGCGGGGGACGCCATGAGCGTCGCCGACGTGATCGAGCTGGTCGGGGTCAGCATGCGCGGGTGCATCGTCGATGGCGTCGTCGGATCGCCGCGCGGGTTCGACGTCCTCGATGCGTGGGACTACCGCGACTGGCTGGTGCACCACGGCGCGTCGACGCGGTGCCTCGAGTCGCCATTCGTCCGCGGCATGTACAGCCTGATGTTCGCGTACGAGCACGGCGACACCACGCGCCCACGCCTGTCGGCCGGCGTGTTCCTCCGGGTCTGCGCGCGGATGTTCTTCACCTACCGCGGCGCGTTGTTCTGGCGCATGGCCGCGGGCATGGGCGAGATCGTGTTCGCGCCGATCTACGAGTGCCTGCGCGCCCGCGGCGTGCGGTTCGAGTTCTTCCACCGCCTCGATCGCGTGCGCCTGGCCGCGCCTGGTCCCGGCACGTCGGCCTCGCGGGTCGCCGCGCTCGAGTTCACGGTGCAGGCGGAGATCCGTGGCGGCGGGGCGTACGAGCCGTTGGTCGACGTCCACGGCCTGCCGTGCTGGCCGGCGGAGCCGCTGTGGGATCAGCTCGCGCACGCGCCGAGCACCGGGCCGAGCCCCGAGTACGAGGCGATCTGGTGCGCCGAGTCCCGTGGCGCGCGCAGGCTCGAGGCGGACCGCGACTTCGACCTCGTCGTCGTCGCCCTCGGGCTCGGCGCCGTGCCCCACACCTGCGCCGAGCTCGTCGACCGTCACCCGCGCTGGCGGACGATGGTCCAGCGCGTGCAGACGGTCGCCACCCAGGCCGCGCAGCTCTGGCTCGAGCCGTCGCTGCCCGAGCTCGGCTGGCGCCTGGGCCCGATCATGATGACCGGCTTCGCGCCGCCGTTCGACAGCTGGGGCGACATGAGCAACCTCGTCGGCTGGGAGTCGTGGCCGGCCGAGCGCACGCCGGGATCGCTGTCGTACTTCTGCAACGTGCTGCCCGACGGTGGTCCTGCTGCGCAGTGGGCCACCGCCGAGCACGCGACGCGCATGGCCGCCCGCGTGCGCGACGACGTCGAGGCGCTGCTCGACGACGAGCTGCCGCGGCTGTGGCCCGGCGCGGTCGGGATCGACGGTCGCTTCGATCGCGGCCTGCTCGTCGCGCCGCCGTCGGGTCCGGCCGGCGTCGACGGGCAGTACCTCCGCGCCAACACCAACCCCTCGGATCGCTACGTGCTGTCGGTGCCCGGCAGCGGCGCCGCGCGGATCTCCCCGCTCGATCGCGACTGCGAGAACCTCACGGTCGCGGGCGACTGGACCGCGTGTGGCGTCGACGTCGGCTGCATCGAGGCCGCGGTGATGTCGGGGATGCTCGCGGCCCACGCCCTCGGCGGCGACCTGCCGCGCACCGACGACATCGTGGGTTACCACCACCCGTGAGGCCGCGGCGCGACCGTCCAGGATCGCGGACACCCCCGCGGAATCGCGGCCGCTGCAGCGGACGGTGACGCGGAGCCGGACGATCGCTCCGCGGCCGATCTCGCACGATTTGCGGCTGGCCCGACGCTTGCTCCACGGCTCGCACCGCCGATGGCCGATCTCATCCTCGATCCCTCCGCCCTGCGTGTGCCCCTGGACGACGACGGCTCGTTGTTCCTGCGCTGGCGATCGGGCGACGCGGTGGCCGGCCGCGATCTGGTCCGCCGCCACCACCCGAAGCTCGCGGTCTACTTCCGGCGCCGCTTCACGGGCGACATCGGCGATCTCGTGCAGCGCACCTGGCTGCGCCTCTTCGAGACCCAGGATCGCCTGCAGCACGAAGAGCGCTTCGGTCACTACTGCCTGGGCATCGCCCGCAACGTCGCGCTCGAGGAGATCCGACGCCGCGTCCGGCGGGCCCCCAGCGTCGACGACTTCCCGGTCCCGTCCTCGGCCGCGAGCCCCGACGAGCTCGCCGTCCGCCACGAGACCCAGCTCCAGCTCGCCGTCGCCCTCGAGCAGCTCGGCCCGGAGTTCGCCGACGTGATCCGGCTCTTCTACTACGAGCACCGCCGCGCCCCCGCGGTCGGCCGCGCGCTGGGAATCCCGGAGAACACCGCGCGCAGCCGCCTGCGCCGGGCGAGGCTGTTCCTGCGCGCGCGGATCGAGCGGTGAACGGCGCTCAGCGTCCTCGGCCGAGCAACCGATCCAGGACGCCGCGCTTCTTCTCGAGGGCGAAGATCGGCTCGACGCGGTGGCGCTTCAACGAGCCGAGCCGGTACCGACCCCACGCGAACCCCTGGCCGGGCGCCGCGCCGCGGAGGTCGACGACCACGTGCGACGCCGAGAGCGGAGCGGCGAACGCCCGCAGCATGGGATCGGGGGACACCGCGGCGACCGCCTGCGGCAGGATCCCGGGCTGATCGATCCAAACGCGGAACAGGCGATCCTCGTGGACGTCGTCGATGAGACTGGTGTGCGGCGGGGTGTCCATTCGAAAGACCTCGACCAAGAACTCGGCGAGGTTCCCGCTCTGCAACAGCACGATCGGCGCGTCGTGGCAGGCGAAGTAGATGGGGCCCCAATCCGTCGAGGACGGCGAGAGATCGACCACCCAGAAGTTCCCCCAACCATCCGCTGCGATCGGCAGACCGTGGGGAAACGCCTCGACGAATTCGAAGCCGATGGTCCGCCCCGTGAAGTCGATCGTCTCGGCCGCGGAGGTGCCGTCGATCCCGCTGCAGAAGCGCAGCAATCGCTCGATAGGCGATGGCAAGGCCATCGGGAGCGTGTCGCGGAACGCGGCGAGCTCGGGCTCCGAGAGCGCCGCCGACGGCCGGAGCGTGATCGCTTCACCGTCTTCGTCGACGAGCGCCCGCCCGAGCGCATCGCGAATCACGTCCAGGGGATCGAGGCTCACGGACTCCCCGCGGACTGACGGACCGCTCAGCTGCGATCCTTGATCTCGGCCAGCGCCGCGAGTGCGGGGAGCTGTGCGAGCTTCGTGACCTGGATGCGGACCCCTCGGCCCTCCGCGTAGCGCGGCGCGGCCTCGATCGCGTCGAGCAGCGCCTTGGGCAGCCCGGCGAGCTTCGCCTGCGCGACGGCCTTCTCGCCGAGGGCGAACGAGACCCGGAAGTGCGCGTCGGCGGGCGTCATGTACACGATCACGCGTTTGCCGTGGTGCAGCCGGAGGCCCCACCCGGTGCTCTTGCCGGTGAAGCCCCACAGCTGCGTCAGCGCCGGGATCCGAGCGGTCACGAGCTCGACGAGCCGCACCCAGGCGGCGTACTTCGTCCCGAGCACGGACCGCAGGTCGGCCTCGGTGGGGGCGTGGGATTTGTCGGTGAATGCACTGAGCGCCATGATCGATCTCCACGTCGTCGCGACCGGTGCACTAACCCCGGCGATAGGCCGCGACCGTCATCGCGACGCCAGCGGCGATCAGGATCCCCTCGAAGATCATGAACGTCCCCGCGCCCGTGTCCGCGGCGCCGCGCTGGTAGGCCTCCGCCGCGAACATCCGGAACAGGCCGAGGCCGAGGGCGAGCCATCCACACAGCGTGACGATCACGCTCCAGTCGAGCGCCCAGTGGTTGTGCGCGCGCACGATCGCGAGCCCACCGACGAACATCAACACCCCCGAGAGGTAGACGACCGGCGGGATCTGGGCGTCGTAGAGGTGCGGCTGGACCAGCGGGAATTCGGAGACGACGACCGCGACGACGGTCGGTCCGACGAGGCCTGCGATGCGCTTGGAGTTCGGCGTCGACATGGCGGCTCTGTGTCAGCGCGGGTCAGGGAGCGCTGGGGCGATCCGAGCGCAGCGCTCGCATATCCGAGCGCAGCCTCGCATAGATGTAGAAGTCGTGGGGTTGCCCGCGGCAGATCCGATAGCTCCGCAGACACCCCTCGCGGAGGAACCCGCTGCGCTCGAGCAGACCGAACGAGCGGCTGTTGTCGACCCGCACGAACGCCTGCACGCGATCGATGTCGTCCCGCGCGAAGACCCAGTCGAGCACCGCGGCGACCGCCTGGCGCATCACGCCCGTGCCCCAGTGCGGCCGCGCCAGATCGAACGCGATCTCCGTCCACCGGTGGGCGGGCGACGACTCGTTGAAGCCGCAGGTGCCGACGAGCAGGTCGTCGTCCTGCAGCGCGAGGCCCCACTTGGACAGCTCGCCGCTCGCCCAGCGGGTCCGGTAGCGCTCGATCATGCCTTCGACGAGCGCCGGCGTGACGATGGGATAGCTCGTGAGCGCCGTGACCGCAGGATCCTGCAGGTAGGCGTAGAACGCGTCCGCGTCGGAGGCCCGCAGCGGACGCAACCACGCGCCGGAGAGCTCGATCGTGGGCGGGAGCGGGGGAGCTTCGATCATGACGCCTCCGGTCGCGCGGCCGAATGGCCGAGTGGCCGTCGCGGCCGCCAGCTTGTATAGCGTGGTTGGCGCGCGGATTCCCCCGTGAACGCGGCCGAGTTCGGGTACCGTCCTCGCGGTCGGCGGCCTCGAGGATCGAATCGCAACGCCGCTTCACTCTGGAGGAGTCGAGCCATGAAGGACCTCATCGCAGCCCTGTGTGTCACTGCCGTCGTCGCCTGCGGGCCCAGCGTGCGTGGCGACGCCGACTCCGACGACGGCGACGATTCCGCCGGTAGCGCCGACACCGGGCCCGGCGACGCCAGCGATGGCGCCGACGCCGGGACGGCCCCGGGCAGCGCGTCGGCCGACGACGGCCCCATGACGAGCGCCGACGGGACCGGAGATCCGACCGACGGCGGTCCCCCGCCGGCCGATGGCACACAGGTCGCCGCGGGCGAGAACTTCGTGGATGCGTTCTTCACCCCGAACGGTCTCATCGTCGTCCATGCCGGGGGTGCCCAGCTCGTCGCGCGCGACGGGACGCTCGTGCTCGACTACGCCAGTCCCCGCACGATCACCGCCGCAGACTGGGCGGACGAGCTGCTGGTCCTCGCCGACGCGGCCAGCTTCGTCACCCTCGACGCCGAGTTCGCTGTCGTCGGCACGGGGCTGCTGACCGAGAGCTGCCTCGGCGTCGCGATCACCAGCGGCGCGCGCGTGGCATGCGGCCCCGAGAACGACTGGGACCGCGTGTTCTATACGTACGATGCGATCGGTGGCGAGTTGCTGGCCACGTCGATGCCCTACACCTACAACGGCATCCCGATGCGTCGCGTGCCGGGGTTCGACGAGTTCGTCTCGGTCACCCATGATCTCAGCCCGTCGGATTTCCATCTCTACGCCGTGGATGCGGCGAGCGACACCGTCGTGTACGTGAACGAGTCGCCGTACCACGGGGACTTCGCGGTGCGCCTCGGGTACGCGTTCGCTGGCGACCCCGCCACCCACGTGATCACGGAGCAGGGGCACCTGCTGCTCATCCACGGCGACGGCTGCGTCATCGGCTCGGTGTTCGAGTCGGGTTGCTTCATCAAGGACGGCGAGCTCGGCACGCTGCCCGCAGACGCCAGCACCTACGACTCCCTCCGGGAGGCCGCCGACGGCACCGTCTACGGCTTGGTCGGCTCGGGTGACTACTACTACACGGACCCCCCGTGCCAGTCGAGTTGCACGCTGCAGCACATCGACGTCACCAATCGACTGGTGCTGGGCGAATCGACGATCTCGACCTCGCGCGAGTTCAACTTCCTGCGCCCGGATCCGGCCGGCGGCGGCGTGGCGGTGATCGCGGCCGCGACGGCGCCGTTCTACTACGCGTTCGATGCGAACTCGACGGGGTTCGAGGTGTTGTACTACTCGCTGTGAGCGACGGGCGAGGGG
>LNFB01000103.1 GCA_001464385.1 Deltaproteobacteria bacterium Ga0077550
GAGCGGCCGGATTCCGACGAGTCTCCGCGGGCGGCGGCATCCGTGCCCGAGCCACCGCAGGCCGCCCCCACCCCACCCCTTCCCACCGCGGCGTCGCGCATGGAGGTCGAGCTGCGCGCCGTCCGGTCGCGCGGTGACGAGGTGCAGGTCGAGGTCGCGCTCGATCGGCCGCTGCCCCCGATGGCGCTCGCGCGGCCCGAGCTGCAGGTCGGCGACGAGATCGTCCGTCGATCACGCTCGGGCGCCGACGGGCGTGTCGATCGCCTGATCTTCACCATGCCCGCCGCGCAGTTCGAGCGCATGCCGAAGGACCGCGCGATGGTCGTGCGCGCGGGCGTCCTCGACAATTCCGCGGCGCAGTCCAAGCCCACGCTGTCCGACGTCGCCGTGATCGGAGGTGGCCAGTGAGACGTCCGTCGAGCCGAGCGACCGTGATCACCGCGACGCTCGCCGCAGCGACGACCGCGATCGAAGCGCGCGCCGCCGAGCCCGACGCCCCCGGGCCCCACGCGGTGGAGGTCCGGGACTACGACCTGGGCGACGAGGCCTTCACCCCGCCCGGATTCCCGAGCATCGAGGTGGCCGGCCGCGTGTTCAGCCCGGCGCAGCTCGACGAGGGGCCGTTCCCGATCGTGCTGCTGCTCCACGGCTGGCACGGCACCTGCTACGACCCGGCCGATCCCGACGGTTCGCCGGGCGACGGCTCCTACAACGGGGGCTTTCGGATCTGGCCGTGCCCACCGCCCATGGTCCCGATCCCGTCGTTCGAGGGCTACGACGACCTGGGCGAGCTGCTCGCGAGCCATGGGTTCGTGGTCGTGTCGGTCAGCGCGAACGGGATCAACGCGAACGACAACGACGATCCGGACTTCGGCATGGGGACCCGCGCCGACCTGCTCGACGAGCACCTCGATCGCTGGGCGGTGTGGAACGACGCCGGCGGCGAGCCGTTCGGCGACACGTTCGTGGGTGCGATCGACTTCGAGCGAATCGGAGCGATGGGCCATTCTCGCGGCGGCGACGGCGTCGCGACCTGGGCCGCGCGCGATCAATCACCCGACGGCAACCACCGTGTCGACGCGGTGTTCCTGCTCGCCCCGGCCAACTTCTGGCGCCGCGTGGTCAGCAATGTCGCGATGGCCGCGCTCCTGCCCTATTGCGACGGCGACGTGTACAGCCTCGAGGGCGCGCACTTCTTCGACGACGCACGCTACGCCGTGGCCGGCGACCCCACGCCCAAATACACGTTCGTGATGGATGGATCGAATCACAACTACTACAACACGATCTGGAGCCCCGACATGTTCGTGGCCGGGGCTGCGGACGACGCGGTCTACCTCGAGTCGTTCTTCGGGGCAGATCCGTACTGCGGCTCGAGTGGTACGGGACGGCTCACCGAGACGGCGCAGCGCGACAGCCTCGCGGCCTACGGTGCCGCGTTCTTCCGGGCCGAGCTGAAGGACGAGACGGAGTTCGATCCGATCCTGCGCGGCGACGCGATCGCAGCCTCGGCGGCGCCGGCCGCCCCGCGCGTGGCTTGGGTGGCACCGGACGATCCGACGCAGCGGCTCGACGTCAACCACATCGACACCGACGAAGCCCTCGGGACGAACGATCTCGGCGCTGCCGTCGAGGTGTCGGGCGCGCAGCGCTACGAAATCTGCGGACTCGGTGATCACCCGCAGACCGACCCGTGCGTCGACTCCGTGGGCGTGTACGACGGCTACATCTACGAGGGTCGGCAGCCGCACACGCCTGGCCTCGGCGTGCTCCGGATCGGGCTCGAGGAGGGCGGTTCGTGGACCAATCACCTCCCGGCGGGGACCGACGTGAGCGCGCTGGCCGTCCTGCAGTTCCGACTGACGCCGGACTTCGAGCCGCCGACGACGGGCGATCTCGCGGTGACGCTCACCGATGCCGCGGACAACGACGCGTCGGTGATCGTGAGCGAGTACGGCGATGCGATGGCACCGTATCCGGGCACCGTGTACCCGATGTATCCGAAGAAGGTGCTGAGCGCGGTGCGGATCCCGCTCGACGCCTTCGTCGGCGTCGATCTCACGGACCTCGCATCGATCACGCTGACCGCCCAGGGGGCTCCGGTCGCGGTGCTCCTGTCGGACCTCGCGTTCACGGACGCTCGCGTCGACGATCCCTCGGGGACGGGGAGCACGGGCAGCACCGGGAGCACGGGCAGCGAGGGCACCGGCGATCCCGACGGCACGGGCCCGACGCCGAGCGATACGAGCGTCGGCGCGGGGACAGACGCGGGCACCGCGGGCGGCACGTCCACCGACAGCGGCGCGCCGGGCCAGTCCGACGGCGGAGGCTGCGGCTGCCGCAGCTCCGGTGCGTCTCCGATCGCCCCCGTGATGTCGGGGTTGTTGCTGCTCGTTCGACGCCGCGGCCGCCGGACGCGGCGCCGCGATCAACCCGGCGGCGGCGGTGCCTCGCCGATCACCTCGACCCCGCTCCCGCCGACATACCCGTAGCTCACGTCCTGCGCGTATCCGACGACCGTGATCCCGAACGCCGCGTCGCCCTCGATGACGTGCCCGCCCGGCGCGACCGCGACGTGGGCGTACTCGTAGCCCGCGCCGTCGTACTCACCCAGCGGCAGGAACCCCTGGCCGATCATCGCGCCGTCGAGCGTCGTCGTGGCGCCGATCGGCCGCACCACCGTCACGAAGTCGCTCGCATACCCCTGCGGCACCAGGAACGCGTACCGCCGCTGCAGCTGCGCGGCGGCGGGCACCAGGATCATCGACGGATCCCCCGGCCGCCCCAGCCCCGCGAAGTGCTGGTTGCTGAGCAGGAACTGCGCGACCGCGATCGTCTTGCCCGCGTCCGTCGAGCGCACCGCGAACGGCACATCGGTGACGAACGCGACCGTCTCGTAGGCATCGAGCGTCGTCGGGGCCCCGGGCGGCGGCGCGGGGTCGTACACGAGCTCGGTGCCGTCGAAGCCCGCGGTCACGCGGAACAGGCTCTCGTCGCTCCCGTTGCCCGTGGCGGCCGCGGCGGGCGCGGCCAGGTACGCGGTGCCCCACGCGGTCAACGGCAGCATCTGGTGCTCGAGATGGTCGGCGCAACACGCCTGCGTGCCCGCGGGCTCGGAGGTCGCGACGCTGCCCGAGAACACCGCGACCGGCCGATCGGCGACGACGCGCGTGCCCGAGAGGTTGCCCCAGCCCGGGGCGCCGCGCTCGGACGAGATCGCGGTGAGCACCTGCCCGCGATCGATCGTGACGCCCGCGACCGCGCCGGGGTGCAGGCCCGCGGTGGGGTACAGCGTCACGGTCGTGCCGTCCTCGGTACCCACCACCGACACGAACGCGCCGGTGTTGTCGTCCGAGGTCGAAAAGCCGTCGTTGCCCACGAGGAGCGCATCGCCGGTCACCGCGACGTAGTCGCCGTCGAGCACGTGGGTCGGGAACAGGATCGTCGCGTCGTTCGAGTACACCGCCTTGGCGTTGTCGAGCGGCTGGAACTGGTACGCGACGATCGGCAGGTCGCTGACGATGCGGTACGCGGTGCCGTCGGCCCCGGTGACGCCCGGCGTGATGCCCATCTCGTCGAGCTCGAACACGCGGATCGTGTCGAGCGGCACCGGCCCCGAGGCGACCGGCGCGTCGCCGTCACCGACGAAGATCTCCACGTTCGCGGTCGTGCTCGACGACGGGTTGCTGACCACCACCGCGAACTGCTGGTCGGCGGGCGGCGTGATGAGCCCCGGCGGGTTGATCACCGAGACATTGGGCAGATCGACGGCCCAGAACTCGCAGCCTTGGTTGCTCGGCAGCGCCTCGACGTCGTCGCAGCTCGCCGCGAAGCCGCCGCCCAGATCCGCGCCGCCGCCGACGTCGAGCTTGGTCGTCCCGGTCTCGTCGGCGAGACCCGTGCTGCCGCCGGTCGACTCGGAGCCGGCCGCGGTGGCGGAGGTCATCGGCGCGGGGCCCTCGGTCGCAGTGATCGTGGTCCCGGCGTCGCGCGGCTCCGACCCGCACGCGGAGATGCCGAGGATGACGGCGGCGGCGACGACGACGGAACTCGCGGTGCGCATGGCGGCGGCAGGCTACCACCGCCTGGCGGCCGCGATCACGTCTCGGGCGGCAACCAGTCGCCGTCGGGCAGCATGCGCGCATCTGGCATCGTACCCGCGGTCGCCAGGCGATAGCGGGCGCACTCGCTGAACTCGGACTCGCAGTAGCGGATCTGGAAGATCCGCAGCACGACCTTGCGGCGGAACAGCGGGAACATCGGACACTTCGTGATCTTCGGGCAATGCGGTCGCGCCGCGCCGGGATCCGAGGGGTCCATCGAGGATCCACGTAACGTCCGACGCGACTGTGCGCCACGGATCCGCCGGAATCCAGGTGGTGCGAGCCCCTACCCACGCGAGCGGCCCGCGTCACGATCCCGATCAGGCCCCGGTCGCGGGCGCCTCGGGGACCGCGTACGAGCCGGTCGCGTGGCAGACCGGCCCGCCCCGACCCTCGAGCCCCGGCCCCGGGGTGGCCGGCGCCTCGGAGTAGATCCGCACGTCGCCGTGCACGAGCCGACGACCCGCGCGCAGCACCTCGCAGCGCGCCACCAGGGGCGCTGGCGGAGGACGGCGCAGGAAGTGGATCGACATCTGCGTCGTGACGGTCAACGGCTGCATGCCGATCACGCTGAGCACGGCCGCCCACAAGGTGAGATCGGCGAGGGTGAACAGGGTCGGCCCGCTGATCGTCCCGCCCGGTCGCGTGAACGCGTCGTCGTAGTCGAGCCGGACGCTGGCGATGCCGCGGTGCAGCTCCAGCACGCGCCAGCGGAACCGCGGATCGATCGGCATCGTCGCCGCGACCATGCGTTCGAACTCGTCCGCGGCGATCGACGAGGGGGCGGGCGTCGTCACGTCGACAGGGTCGCAGGTCGCGTCGCCGCCGTCACGTTCTAGTCGGGTGCGGAGGAACGCGAAGCGTTCTTCGGGACACCCTGCGAGCGGGGCCGCGCGCGCCTGCGATCGCGCAGCGTGCCGTCGGCCACCATCGCATCGCGGCGCCCTCGCATGATCGCGTACTCGCGGGCGTGGAACCCCCGGAGCTCCCACGGCGGATCCTCGCGCGGGGTCTTGTTCATGATGCTCTCGGGGTAGCGCGAGTGGGGCAGACCGAAGAAGTGGCCGAGCTCGTGGGCGAGCGTACGGTCGCCGGCGATCGACGACAGGATCACGAACCGCCGCGTCGGGTCGGCACGATCGCGCCAGTGGACCCCGCGGATCTCGTCGCCCGCGATGTCGACGTCGGCGAGGCGACGGACGACCCAGACGTGCACGACGCCCGCGGGAGCGCTGGCGGTGCCGTGCTCGCCGCGGCCGAGGTGGTCGCGATCGGAGCGCGACTCGATCGAGGCGCGCTCGGCCGGCTCGGTGCGGACCTCGAGGGTCTCGAAGCCGACATCGATGGTGCCGAACAGGCGATTGGCCGCGGCCACCTGCTCGGCGAACCACACCGGGGCGACCACCGGGGCGTCGCCCTCGACGACCACGTGCACGACGATGCCGAAGCACCGCTTCGCGGCCTCGGGGCACCGCGGCGTGCCCGTGACGAACGCCCGCAGTCCGAGCTGCTCCTGGCACTGCAGCAGCGTTCCGACCCCGAGCGTGGGCCCGAGTGGCGCCGCCGCGAGGACGCCGGCGACGACGGCGGCGAGCATCAGAACCCCACGCGGGCGATGCGGAGGATCTCGAAGATCGCCCGCCCCGCCGGCGACTTGTTGAGCGTGTAGAAGTGGATGCCCGGCACGCCGGCGGGCGACCGCACGAACGGCCCGCCCGGATTCGGTCGCAGCAACGCGCGGCACTGGTGGGCCGCGTAGCTCACCCCCGTCCAGAACACCTCCTGCGGATCGCCCTGCGACGCGGCGAGCCGGGCCCGCAGCACGTCGGGGATCGTCGCGCCGCACATCTCCGAGAAGCGCTCGACCTGCGTCGCATTGGTCACCGGCATGATGCCGGCGAGGATCGGGACGCCGATGCCGGCCGTGCGCGCGGCGGCCTCGAACTCGAAGAACTTGGTGTTGTCGAAGAACAGCTGGCTGATGAGGAAGTCCGCGCCGGCGGCGACCTTCTCGGCGAGGTGGCGCAGGTCCGCGGCGGCGTCGGTCGCCTCCGGGTGGACCTCGGGGTAGCAGGCCGCGCCCACGCAGAAGTCGCCGCGGCTGCGGATGAAGTGCACGAGGTCGGTGGCGTGGGCGAAGCCACCTTCGGTCGCGGTGAACGACGTCTCGCCCTTGGGCGGGTCGCCGCGCAGGGCCAGCACGTTGCGGACGTCGGCGTCGGCGAGCTGGTCGAGCACCGCCGCGAGCTCGTCGCGCGTGGCGCCGACGCACGTCAGGTGGGCCATCGCCTCGATGCCGAACTCCCGCTTGATCCGCGAGACGAGCTCGATCGTGCGGGCCCGCGTGCTCCCGCCGGCCCCGTAGGTGACCGACACGAAGTCGGGCTCGAGCGGCGCGAGGCGCTCGAGGCTGCGCAGCATCGTCGCCTCGCCCTCGGCGGTCTTCGGCGGGAAGAACTCGAAGCTGAACACCGGCCGCTTGTGGGCCAGGCGATCGCGGATCAACATCGACACGACGATAGCACGCCCGCCCCGGCCGACGCCGTCCTCCGTCGGGCCGCCGCGGCGACCTACGGCATCAGCAGCTCGCCGGCCTCGACCCGCCGCAGCCGCGACGCCCCGGGATCGCGGACCAGCAGCGCACCGTCGTGATCGAGGGCCGCGGCGAAGACCTCGGTCGCGCGGCCGTCGGCCTCGCTCACGCGCACGACTCGCCCCAAGGACACGCAGGCGGACTCGTAGCGCTCGCGCAGCCCGGCGAACCCGCGGGCCCCGAACTCGTCGAGCACGGGCTCGAGCGCCTCGAGCACCGCGACTAGAACGTCTGCGGGACGGTGCGCGGCGCCGGTCGCCTCCTCGAGGGTGATCGCCCGAGCGCGCAGCTCGGCGGGCCAGGCCTGCCGACGCACGTTGATGCCGAAGCCGACGACGATCTGCGGTGCACCGCCGATCCACCGCGCCTCGCACAGGATGCCGGCGAGCTTGCGGTCGCCGACCAACAGATCGTTGGGCCACTTGAGCCCGAGATCGACGCCCGCCCCGAGCGCTCCGTCGCGGAGGCCGTCGCGCAGGCCGACCCCGACCGCGAGCCCCAACGCGGACCACCGCGCGTCGGCCGTCGTCGGCCGCAGCACGACGCTGGCGTAGACGTGCGAACCGGCCGGCGAGTGCCACGTGCGGCCGAGCCGACCGCGACCGGCGTGCTGCTCGTCCGCGGTGACGAGCGCCCCGTGCGGAGCCCCGGCAGCCGCCCACGCCGCCGCGTCGTCGTTGGTCGACCCGGTCTCGGCGTGGTGCCGGTGCGCGCGGCCGAGCCACCGGGTGCCGAGCGCGACCGCGACCTCGGCGACCGCGTCCGACGCGTCGCTCACGTGCGGTACTCGAACAGCAGCGACACGTCGGCCGCGCGCACCGAGTGGGTGAGCGCGCCGACGCTGACCAGATCGATGCCGAGGCCCGCGACCCGCCCGACCCGCTCGAGGTCGACGTTGCCCGACACCTCGATGAGCGCCCGGCCGGCGATGCGCTCGACCGACTGCGCGACCATGCCGTCGTCCATGTTGTCGAGGAGGATCACGTCGGCCCCCGCCGACAGCGCCTGGTCGACCTCGACCAGCGTGGTGACCTCGCACTCGATGCGCATGCCGTGCGGCGCGTGGGCCCGCGCCGCGACGATCGCCTTCGCGATGCCGCCCGCGCATCGGATATGGTTCTCCTTGATGAGCACGCCCGAGCCGAGATCGTTGCGATGGTTGTGGCCGCCGCCGCAGCGCACCGCGTAGCGATCGAGCGAGCGCAGCCCCGGCATGGTCTTGCGGGTGTCGGTCACGCGGCAGCGACCCGCCGCTGCGGTGACGTAGGCGCGCACCGTGGACGCGATGCCGCACATGCGCTGCACGAGGTTCAGCGCGGTGCGCTCGGCGGCCAGCAGCGCCCGGGCGTTGCCGTCGACGACCGCGATGACCGTGCCGCGCGGCACGGCGGTGCCGTCGGGGTGCCGCGCCTCCCAGTGGGCGTGGCCGTCCAGGCGCAGGAACACGCGCTCGGCGACCGCGAGCCCGCACACCACCGTCTCGGCCTTCGCGACGAGCTCGGCCCGCGCCGTCAGCTCGAGCGGCACGGTCGCCCGCGCCGTGACGTCGCCGGCCGCGAGGTCCTCGCGCAGCGCCCGATCGATGATCGCGTCGACGTCTCCGAGCTCAGGATCCCACATGTTGCACCTTCGTCGTCTTGGCGCTGCCACGGGGCGGCGCGGTCCAGGTCTCGATGCTCCAGCCGCGGGTCCGCGCCAGCTTGCGCAGGCGGGGATCGGGGTTGACCACCCGTGGCTGACCCACGCGCTCGAGCATCGGCAAGTCGGAGTAGCTGTCGGAGTAGAAGTAACTCGCCGCGAGGTCCACGTCGTGCTCGGCGGCGAACGCCTCGGCGTGGTGGACCTTGCCGTGGCCGTAGCACGCCGGCGCCGCGTAGCGCCCCGTGAACTGGCCGCCGTCGACCTCGACCCGCGTGCACAGCATGTGCTCGATCTCGAGGGCCTCGGCCACCGGTCGGGTGAGGAACTGCGTCGCCGAGGTGAGCAGCACCAGCATGTCGCCGGCCTCGCGGTGGCGCTCGATCCGAGCCCGCGCCTCGGTGCAGATCGCCCACGCCACGTCGTCGTGGAACCACCGCTGGATCTCGTCGGCGAGCGGCGCGACCTCCCGGCCGGCGTACCCCGCGAGCACCCGCGTCGCCATCGCCTCGTAGTCGAGTAGGCCGAAGCGGTACTGCGCGAGCCACTTCATGGCCCGCGCCACCTCCAGCAGGCCCATCTGCCCGGTGCGCCACATGTACCCGATCCACCGCGAGCCCGAGTTGATCTCGAGCACGGTGTGATCGATGTCGAAGAAGGCGCCGACGCGGCGGGCGGTCACGCACGGCACCGTACTCGGCGAGGGCGCAGGGCGGCAAGCCCCGGCCGTGGAGCGGCCGGCGGTGGCACCCCGCGCAGCGGACGGCGCAGCGCCGACGCGGGCGCGCGGGCTCAGCCGATCGCCTCGCCGGCGGGGATCCAGCCGCGGTGCCATCGGCGGATCCGCCGCTCGACCGCGTCGATCTGGAACAGGTGCAGCCAGCCGTTCTCGACCAGCGCGCGCACCGGCGGGTGCTTCGCCAGCACCGCCTCGATGGCGTGGCGCGGCGCCTCGATGAAGACGCCGAGCCGCAGCGGGGTGTGGATCCACCGCGTCCCATCGTGCAGCGACTGCAGCGGCAGGCCCAAGCGGAGGTCCCCGCCGTTGCCCTCGAAGACGCCGAGGTGCCCGCCGACGACGTTGTGCAGGACCTTGTCGCCGCTGCCGTAGCGCCCGTTGTCCACCGTCGACGCGTAGTACTGCAGGTTGATCCAATGCGTGACGACCATCGGCGCCGTGATGATCGCCTCGAGGATCGCGAACCCCGGATCGTCGTCGGCGCGGTAGTCGTGCAGGAACGATCGTCCGCCCAGGTCGAGGTGGCGGACGTGCTCGCGCGGCGCGACGATGAACGCCGCGTTGTCGGCGAGCCCCCACTCGGGTCGGACCTGGGACCAGTCACGCGCGCGATCGAGGATCGCGGCCCCGAGCGCGGCGTCGTCGAGGCCCGCGAGGCCCAGCCGCGGCGCTCGCTCGCGTCGGGCCCGGACCGTCGCCGCGCCGAACCACCGCTCGAGCCGCTCCAGATCGCCGCGATGCGTCGGCGGGACGGCGTCGCGCTCGAACACCCGCAGCTCGTCGGTCGTGGTGTTGTGCAGCGCCGCGAGCACGTGCGTGGAGTCCGGGAGCGCGAGTCCACGCGCGCGCAGCCCGGCCCGCACCTCCGGCTCGTTCAGCAGCGCCGCCGCGGCGCGGGCGTTGACCTCCCCGGTCTGGCCGCAGCACGCACCGCAGTCGAGGCCGGCGGCGTGGGGGTTGTTGCGGGACTCGGAGCCGTGCCCCACGAGCACGACCAACCGCGCGAAGTCGCGGACGAGCCCCATGCCGCGGAGGATGCCCTCCGCCAGGCGGCACCGCTCCTCGAGCGTCACGTCGGTGCCGTCGACGTGGTGCGTCAGCCGTGGTCTGCGCCGCGCGTCGTCGCGGACGGACAGGCCCGCACGCTCGGCCCGCGGGCCGCGACCGAACGCGTCGCCGAGGAGCGCTACGACGTATGCGACGCCGTACGCGTCGACGAAGCCGAAGCTCGACGACGCGCCGGTGCGCACGCCCTTCCAGATCGCGTCGTCGCGCAGCCGCGCGGCGCGGCGCGTCGCCACGGCAGCGTCGACGTCGGTATCGGTCACGCGCATCTGCGGTGCGAGCAGGCCCGGGAGCTGGGGTCGCGCAGCGCTCGCCCCGACGGGTCGGTACTCGATGGGCAGGCCGAAGAAACCCGCGAAGCCGACGGTCTGCACGGCCGGATCCTCGGCCTCGAGCGCGCGGCGGATGACCTCGGAGCGGACGTCGATGCAGAACACCGCCTGCACCGCGGCGTCGGTGGGGCGCGCGACCGCCAAACCGCGCGGCAGCTCGCGGGCGATCCGCTCGTGCGCCGCGAGCTCGACCGCGCGCTGCAGCACCCAGTCGTGCGCGTGCGCGACCCGGGCCGCGGCCTCGATGCCCGGCCACGCGGCCATCGCGAGCCGCCACCGACCGAGGCCGTCCGCCGTCGCAGTGCGCAGCAGCGCGACCTCCCAGGCCACGCGGATCGCGAGGAGCTCGACGAGGTCGCGATCGTCGTCCCCGGCGAGGCGCGCGGTCCACCGCCGACCGGCGCACCACGACGCCCACCCCAGCACGTCGAGCAGGAGGCCCTCGAGGTACACCGCGCGCGACGGCGTGGGGATCTCGAGGGCCACGACGCCCCGGCGGATCATCGCGTCGGCGCAGGACGGGAGCTCGCCGACCGCCGCGCGGTAGGCCGCCAGGCCCATGCGGAGCGCGGGGGAGCGATCCACCGCAGCGTGGCGCCGCCAGGCCGCGAACAGCCCGCCCTCGCGATCGGGCCCGAGCTCGGCCTGGCCCCCGTCGTAGTACGCGGCGCAGAACTGGCTGATGCCGTGGATCACGAAGTCGCGCCACGCGGGGAAACCCGCCCCGTCCTGCGGCGGCGCGACGACGTCCATCACCCGGGCACAGCGCGGCGACGCCGGTGCGTCGGACGCCGCGAGCGCCTCGAGCTCGGCGGGCGCGATGGAGGCGCCCTCGAGGTCGATCGCCGCGCGCAGGTGCTCCGGGCGCAGCTGGCCGCGGCGCAGCTGCTCGCGGTACCACGCGCGCGGCATCAGCAACGCCGCGCCGGAGCGCGCGGCGAGCTCCGCGGCCACCGTCGCGATCGGCTGGTCGATGCGGGGCCAGAACGGATTGACGGCGATGAGGCGGTCGAGCGGCCACATCGGCGCGATGCGGGCGCACGCGCCCTCGATGTCCGCGGCGAGCGTCGCGTCGTCCTCGGCGGTGTCGTCGTGCGGCGTCGATGATGCGTGGATCGTCATGGCTGCACCTCGAGGATCTCGGTCGGGCGTGGGTCGTGCGTCGCGCGTGGGTGCGTCGGGATCGGTGGGGGCCACGCGCGGAAGAGGCCTCGCGTGACGATCTCGTCGAGGTAGAGGCCCGCGAACAGCCACGGGTGGAGGGTCCGCGCGAGCCGTCCGCGCGGGCGCGTCTGCATCGCCACCTGCAGCCCGAACAACAGCGCGAACCCGGCGAGCACGCACGACCACGCGACGAGGCCAGCGGTCATCGTCTGGGCGAACGCGGCCTCGAACCCGACGTGCCACGCGAGGTAGAGGATCGCGAGGCCGGCGGTCCGCAGCGCGAGCGTCCGCAGCGAACCCGCCGCAGCGCCGCGGGCGACGACCGGCGCGATCGAGAGCCCCAGCAGCAGCATCAGCGGCAGCGTCGTCGGATCCGTGGGCACGCCGAGGACGACCCGCACCGACGCGACCGCGACGCCGAAGCCGGCCATCACGGCGACCGCGGCGACCGCGATCTGCCGGAGCGAGGCGCGGGGCGGCGCGGCCACCCACGACCCGGCGCGCCAGCGCTCGACGGTGCTCCCCGCGCTCGCGAACGCGTGCGCCTTGTACAGCGAGTGCGCGACGAGGTGCAGCAACGCCAGGTGCCAGGCCCCGAGCCCGCACTGCACGAGCATGAAGCCCATCTGCGCGCAGGTCGACCACGCGAGCGACACCTTGACGCTCACCCGCGTCGTCATGACGAGCGACGCCACGATCGCCGTGACCATCCCGAGCCCGACGAGCAGCGCCTGCGCGAGGCCGGCCTCGGACACCAGCGGCGCGAGCCGGAGCAGCACGAACCCGCCGATGTTGACGACCCCCGCGTGGAGCAGCGCCGACACGGGGGTCGGCGCCTCCATCACCTGGATGAGCCAGCCGTGGAACGGCAGCTGCGCGGACCTCAGCGCGACCGCGAGCACCACGAGGACCGCCGCCGCGTGCATCGAGGGGTTCAGGCCCTCGTGCGCGCGGACCCACGCCTCGACGGCGTCGAGGTCGAGGCTGCCGACCGACGCCCCGATCAGCGCGAGCGCGCCGAGCAGACACACATCGGCGAGCCGGCTGAGCAGGAACTTCTTGTGCGCGGCGACGACGGCCGGTCCCCGATCGCGGTGGAAGGTGAGCAGCGCGTGCAGTCCGAGGCTCGTCCCCATCCAGGCCAGGGCGATGACGGCCAGGTCGGCGGCGACCACGAGCGTGGTCACGGCCGCGAGCACGCCCAGCAGCGCGCGGGCGTGGCGGGCGAGCCCCGGATCACCGTCGAGGTAGCGGCGCGAGTACGGCACGATCACGACCGCGAGCAGACAGACGAGCGTGGCCACGACGCCCGTGACGAGATCGACGCGCACGGCCCCCGCCAGGCCGTCGACCGGCCGCGGCGCGGGCCAGAGCACCACGCCCGCCAGCACCGCGGTCGCGAGCGCGAGGGCGAGCCCCGTCGCGGGCCCGGCGAACCGCAGCGGCCGGGCCCGCGAGACCGCCAGCGCCGCGACGGCGAAGGTTGCAGGGATCCCGGCGGCCAGGCCGGGGAGAAGGGTCGGCCACGGCGTCTCGAGCGTCATCGCCCCGGGTCTAGCCGACGCAATCGTTCGTGAAAATGGCATAATAGTTCACGTTACGTTCTGTTCGAGAGAACGCCGCCATGAGCACGTCCCCGCTGAACTTCCATCACCTTCACTATTTCTGGGCCGTGGCGAAGGACGGCAACCTGACACGAACGGCGGCGCGGCTGCGCGTGTCCCAGTCGGCGCTCTCGGCCCAGATCCGGCGGCTCGAGGACGCGCTCGGCGAGGCGCTGTTCCACCGCACCGGCCGCACGCTGGCGCTGACCGAGGCCGGCGGCGTCGCGCTCGAGTACGCCGAGACGATCTTCGGCGCCGGGGCGGAGCTGGTGGCCACGCTGCAGCACGGGCGCCTCCCCGAGCACGCGCTGCGCGTCGGCGCCGTCGCGACCCTGTCCCGCAACTTCCAGGAGTCGTTCGTGAAGCCGCTGCTCGACCAGCACGGGGTCACGCTGCGCCTGCAGTCGGGTCGACTCGACGACCTGCTGGAGAGCCTCGCCGATCACGACCTCGACGTGGTGCTGTCGAACCGCCCGACGCACCGCGAGTCGGGACGCGCGTGGCGGTGCCGGCGGATCGCCCGGCAGGCGGTGAGCATCGTCGGGCGGCCGCGGGCCGAGCCCGTCCGCCTCGACGCCGGCATCGAGTCGACGCCGATGATCCTCCCCGGGCCCGACAGCGAGATCCGCACCGAGTTCGACGCGCTGTGCGAGCAGCGGGGCCTCACCGTCCGCGTGCTCGCGGAGGTCGACGACATGGCGACGATGCGCCTGCTCGCCCGCGACACGGACGCCGTCGCGCTCCTGCCCTCCGTGGTCGTGCGCGACGAGATCCGCAGGGGCGAGCTCTGCGAGCACAGCGTCGTCCCCGGGCTCTTCGAGTCGTTCTACGCGATCACGGTCGCGCGTCGATTCCAGCACCCGCGGCTTCGATCCCTGCTCGCGCGCGACGAGGCCGAGGTCCTCGCGATGGAGCCGCCGAGGCCGCCCGTACCCGCGAAGCGATCGGCCGCCGCGAAGCGCCGGGCGACGGGACGCGCCCGCGCGGCGCGACGCTGATCCGTCATCGACCCGGGCGGCGTTGCGCGCGACGACGCCACAGGCCCGCGACCACGAGCCACCACGGCGCGGCCGACGTGCTCGTCGCGCCGCGACAACTGCAGCCGCCGTCATCGCCGCCGACCGCGGGCTCACCCGTGGACTCCTCACCGGTCGACGCCTCGCCACCGCTGGAATCCAGCGAATCCACGCCCTCCGAGCTCGAACCCGCGGACTCGCCCCCGTCGGTGGTCTCCACGACGCCGCTGTCCGACGAGCCGCTGCCCTCCCCCGTCGAGCCCTCGCCGGTCGAGCCGCCGCTGCTCGATCCGTCGGAGCTGCCCGTGGAGTCGTCGTCGCCGTCCTGCTGGCATGCGGTGCACCCGTCCCCGGGCACGGCGTTGCCGTCGTCGCACTCCTCGAAGCCGGCGAAGACGTGGCCGTCGCCGCAGCTCGCGAGCTGGCACGTCGCACCGACGCACGCGTCGGTGTCGTCGTCGTTGGCGTCGTCGCAGGCCTCGGTGCCGTTCTGCAGGAAGCCGTCGCCGCAGACGGGGGCGATGCAGCCGACCAGGCAGTCGTCGTCGTTCACGGCGTTGCCGTCGTCGCAGGGCTCGACCCCGGCGAGCACGTAGCCGTCGCCGCACACCGCCGGGTGGCACGATCCCGGGCAATCGTCCGAATCGTCGAGGTCGCCGTCGTCGCAGGTCTCGACCCCGGCGCGCAGGAAGCCATCGCCGCACGACGCGGCCGCGCACGTGCTCAGGCACGCGTCGGTCTCGTCGTCGTTGGCGTCGTCGCAGTCCTCGACGCCGACGCGGGTGAAAGCGTCGCCGCAGCTCGCGGGGATGCACCCGACGAGGCACGCGTCGGTGTTGTCCGCGTCGCCGTCGTCGCAGAGCTCGACCCCCGCGTGCACGTAGTGATCGCCGCAGCTGGCCGGCACGCACGGGTTGACGCAGTCGTCGGTGTTGCTGAAGTTGCCGTCGTCGCAGATCTCGCCCGGATCGAGGTCGCCGTCATGGCAGCCCTCGGGCGCGGCGTTCAACGCCGACCACTCGACCGCGCGCAGGAACATCTCGGTGGCGTCCGGGATCGAGCCGTCGAGCAGCACCTCGTTGCCGAACCCCACGCCGTACTCGGTGGTGAACAGCGGCCCGAGACTCACCACGCGGCCGCCCTGGTAGTCCCACACGACCGAGTCGAAGTCGCCTGCGATGGTGCTCAACGCGATCGCGCCGTCGCGCAGCACCCCGGCGAGGATGCTGATCGAGGGGTTGTTCCAGTCCGACAGCCCGTCGACGATCTCGTGGCCGTCGATCAGACTCACCGCACCGCTGTTCACGAAGTTGCTCGACGGCCCGGTCGGCAGCACCGTGTCGAACCCCGGGATCGCAGCCATGTCGATCACGAAGGGCAGCCCCGCCGGGATGACCAGCCCGCCGCCGTTCTCCACGTACTGGGCGATCACGGCGTCGAACACGACGACGTCGATCTCGCCGGTGAAGCTGCCTCCGATCACGACGGTGTCGAACTGCTGCAGCTCTTCGAGCGTGTCCAGCTCGTTGCCGGCGACGACCGTCACCGTGTGACCGCGCTCCTCGAGCAGCGCGGCGATGTCGTCGAACACCTCGCCGGGCTGCGTCACGGCGGCACCGGCCGGGGCCTCCAGTGCGACGTTCGCCGCGGATGCGACGCTGGACGAGACGAGCACGCCACCGCCCACCAACCCCGTACGACCAATCCAACCAACGGTGTTCACGCCTTCAATCTTCGAGGATCCCGCGGCGCCGTCAAGCGATCTGACACCGCTCGACGGGGCGGAGCGGGCGCCGCCGCCGACCGTTCGATCCGATCGCGTCGCGAGCGTCACGTCAACGACCGAATGTGCTCGCGAGCAGCACCGACATCAGCAGGTTCGACGCGGCGTGGAACAGCGCCGGCGCCCACAGGCTCCCGCTGCGCCGCCACAGCCACGAGAACACGAGGCTCGGGAAGAAGGTCGCCAGCCGCGCCAGCGCCATCTCGCCGACGAGGTGGCCGACCGCGAAGATCACACAGGCCAGCAGCGCCGCGAGCCCGAGCGGCGCACCGAGGATCCGCCGGCGCGCCGGCCACCGCTCCTCGAGCGCGCTCATGAGGTAGCCGCGGTGGAACACCTCCTCGGGCAGGGCGATCGTGAAGAGCTCCTTGGCGACCTCGAGCAGCACGCCGGCGCCGGCGTACAGCAGCCACGCCTCCGGCACGCGCAGCGACGTCGGCCAGAACTCACCGCCGTAGGCGCGGCAGAACCGATCGAGGTAGCGCTCGAGCCCGCCGGCCGCGGGCGTGAGGCCCTCGATCCAGAGCACCGGCGACAGCACGCCGAGCTCGCCGTGGCAGACCTTCGCGTAGAACCACAGGAACCCGAGCACGAAGGGCGGGAACACCAGCAGCGCCAGGATCGCGGCCCACTTCGCGCCGCGCCACGACCACCGCGGGATCACGCCGTCGGGGCCGACCTGCCACTGGCGTGCGCGCTCCGGATCGCGGCGCAGCAGATAGCCCGGCAGCAGGTAGAAGCCCGCGACGAGGCCGAGGTAGCGCAGGTCGTTCGAGAGGCCGACGGCGCCGAGCGCCGCGTAGCCGAGGTACAGCGCCGCGGTGACGGCCAGCGCCTGGGTCGCCAGCTCTGGTCGCAGCGGCGGGCTTCGGCCGTCGTTCACGTCCCGCGCATGATATCTGCGCGTGCGCGCCGGCGCGAACCGACCACCGTCACTTCATCGTCGTCGAGAGCTTCGCGAGCCGGCGCCGCAGGCTCTCGAGGGTCTCGGACAGCAGGTCGAGGTGATCGAGCACGCGGGTCTCGCTCGCGAGCGCGTGGACGTGCTCGCGGCGGATCTCCGGCGACTCGAGGGTCTGCAGCGTCCGCGTCAGGTAGTCCTCGATGCGGGTCATCGCCAGGGCGGTCTCGCGGAGATCGTCGTCGATGAACAGCAGCATGTTCTCGATGTCGCGGACGCGGGACAGGGTCCCTGCGGGGACCGCGGTCGGGTGGCTGCCGCGGTCGAGCAGCCGATCCCGCGCGCGTCCCCGCCGCCCGCTGACGCGTCGCTCGGATTCGGCCGCTGCGGGGGAGCTGGCGTCGGCCTCGCCGGGGGCCGCGTGCGTGGTCGAGGCGGGGATCAGCATGGCCCCCCAGGCCCTGCCATGGCTGGGCCCGGGGCCGCAACTTTTCGGCATGGTTGCCGGCCGCCCCCGCCCATCGTACGGATCCACCTCCGCCGGGCGGCCGCTCGGCCGGCCGCGACAAACCGGCGCCCCGACGGCATGGCCCAGATCCCCGACGACAAGGTGCAGGAGGTCCGCGACCGGGTCGACATCGTCGACCTCATCGGTCGCTACATGGAGCTGCGCCGCGCCGGTCAGAACTACAAGGGCCTGTGCCCCTTCCACGGCGAGAAGACCCCGAGCTTCAACGTCAACCCGACGCGCAAGGGCTTCAAGTGCTTCGGCTGCGGCCAGGGCGGCGACGCGATCCGCTTCGTCATGGAGATCGAGGGCAAGAGCTTCCCCGAGGCGGTGCGCAAGCTCGCCGATCTCTACGGCGTGACCCTGCCGGCCGAGTCCCCGCAGGACGCCAAGCGCGAGTCCGAGAAGGACGAGGCCTACGCGCTGTGCACCCTCGCGACCCAGACGTGGCAGGCCATCCTGGCCGACGCCCCCGAGGGCGAGGCGGGCCGCGCCTACGTCGCGAGCCGCGGACTGAACGCCGAGAGCATCGAGGCCTTCCGCCTCGGCTACGCCCCGGCCCCGAGCGAGGCGGGGTGGGATCGCCTCGCCTCCACGATCGCGGCCAAGCGCCTGTCGCTGCCGATGGCCGAGCGCCTCGGGCTCATCGGGCGCAGCGAGAAATCCGGCCAGTGGTACGACCGATTCCGCGGCCGGCTCGTCTTCCCGGTCGTGGCCCCCGGCGGCGAGGTGATCGCCTTCTCGGCCCGCGTCGTACCACCCCACGACGTGGCCGTCGGCGACGTGGCGCCCCCGAAGTACATCAACTCGTCGGAGTCCCTGCTCTACACCAAGGGCAAGTCGCTCTACGGGCTCCAGCAGGCGCGGGCCGCCCTCTCTGCCACCCGCAGGGCCATCCTCGTCGAGGGGAACCTCGACGTGGTCCGGATGCACCAATGGGGTCAGCGCGAGACCGTCGCCCCCCTGGGCACCGCGTTGACCGCCGATCAGGCCCGATTGATGGCGCGGTTCTGCGATCAGGTCGTCATGGCCTTCGACGGCGACGCCGCCGGGCGCAAGGCCGCGTGGGCCGCCCTGCCCCTGCTGCTCGAGGCGGACCTCGACGTGCGGATGGTGCTGCTCCCCGAGGGCGAGGATCCAGACAGCCTCGGCCCGGAGCGCCTGAAGTCGATGCTCGCCCGGCCCGAGGCGGCGCTGGTCGAGATGATGGTGCGCATGGCCCAGACCGCCGGCGATGCGGTCGATGCCCGGGCGCGCGCGTTGGATCGCATCTTGCCGCTGGTCGCCCGCGCCCCGCGAGAGAGCCAGCGGCAGCTCTACGCAGACCGCGCGGCGTCACTGTTCGACGTGCCACTGTCCCGTGTCGAGGCCACGCTGCGCAAGCTGACCGATGCCGCCGCCGCGGCGGCGCGCTCGGCCACCACGGGTCGCCCGGCGGCCGCGCAGCACGAGCAGAGCCAGCCCCAGCGCGGTCCCAACGCGCGACACCCGGAAGAAAACTCTCGCCACTTTCGCTCGACATCGCAGGGACCTGTGCCACTATCCGCGGCCGTGCGCCCCCTGCAGCCTCTGCCAGCAGGCCAGAGCCAACTGGCCATGCTGTTGGTCGACGCGCCCCATTTGGCGGGCGTCGCCGAGCGGGCGGGCGCGCTCGATTGGATTAAAGATCCGCGGCTCGCTCCCATCGTCCATGCGGTCATCGACGGTGCACGACGCGGCGAAGAGCTCGGCATGCCCGAGCTGCTCGCGCTCGTCGAGGCCGACGCCCAGGCGCTCGTGCACGAGCGGGTCTTCGCCGGCGAGTACCGCGACCTCGGGGCCACCAACCCGCAGGCCGTGCTGCTCGATCTCGTCCGGCGTTGCGAGCGCGAGGCCCTGGTCGACGAGAAACGCCGCGTCGACACCGAAGCCCGCCGCCTGGCCGCGGAGGGATTCGACCGCGAGGCCGCCGAGCGTCAGAATTACGGTCTGCAACTCTCCCGCCGCATCGACGAGCTTCGCCGCCCCGTCGACCCGCAGCCCCCGCGCAACTGACGTCGTCGGCACGTCAACCCGGACTTAACTTCCCCATGGCTCACCCTGCCCAAGGTCTCGAGGCCTCCACCATGATGCGCAAGACCCCGACGCGAACCGTCGACGCCGAGAAGCTCAAGAAGAACCTGATCGCGTACGGCAAGAAGAAGGGGCACATCACCGTCGACGAGCTGCAGGAGCTGCTCCCCCCCGATCTCATCGACCCGGCCGAGTTCGATCAGTGGGAGGCGATGCTCGTCGCCGAGGGCGTGTCCATCGTCGCCAAGGACGAGCCCAAGACCGCCGCCGCGAAGACTGCCGCCACCAAGGTCGCCACCCGCAAGGTGATGCCCAAGCGGTACGAGAAAGACGAGGAAGAGGACGAGCAGGCCCGGACCAACGATCCGGTGCGCATGTACCTGCGCAAGATGGGCTCGGTCTCGCTGCTCACGCGCGAGGGCGAGGTCGAGATCGCGAAGCGCATCGAGGAGGGCGAGCGTCGTCTCCTCGAGATCGCGCTGCGCAGCCCGGTCGCGATCCCGTTCATCTTCGACATGTACGACCGCATCAAGCGCGGTCAGATGCGCATCAAGGACGTCATCCAGGTCAGCAACCCGGCCGATGGCGGCCCGATGACGGCGCTCGCCGCCGCGGCCCCCGAGCCGAGCCCGGTCAATCAAGAGGCCGCGCTCGAGAACATGCAGAAGCAGCTCGAGCGGATCCGTCGCCACCAGAAGGAGCTCGAGAAGCTCCGCGAGCAGATCGATCCCCTCGCCGAGAAGAAGCCCGGCGAGAAGCGCAGCAAGGCCCAGATCGCGATCGACGACCACGAGACCGCGTGCGTCGACGCCATCACCGACATGAACCTCAGCCGTCGCCCGATCGACGGCATCGTCGAGGAGCTCACGCAATTGGTTGATCGGGTGATGAGGGCCGAGCGCGACCTCACCGAGTGTGAGCGGCGCGCGGGCATGGACCTGAAGGAGCTGCGCAAGCTCTTCAAGGACGTGCGGCTGTCCGAGGAGGAGGAGTTCAAGCTCTGCCGTCGCCTCGGCCTGCACCCGTCCGAGCTGCACGAGGTCGAGGCGCGCATGCGCTTGGCCACCAAGCGCATCAAGCAAGTCGAGCAGGAGACCTCGATGCGGGCGCCGGAGCTGCAGGAGCTCCACGGCAAGCTGATGACCGCGCGTCGTCAGGCCGAGAAGGCCAAGGCCGAGCTGGTCGAGGCCAACCTCCGGCTGGTCGTCTCGATCGCGAAGAAGTACACGAACCGCGGCCTGCAGTTCCTCGACCTCATCCAGGAGGGGAACATCGGCCTGATGAAGGCCGTCGACAAGTTCGAGTACAAGCGCGGCTACAAGTTCTCGACGTACGCGACGTGGTGGATCCGTCAGGCCATCACCCGCGCCATCGCCGACCAGGCGCGGACGATCCGCATCCCGGTCCACATGATCGAGACGATCAACAAGCTCATCCGCACCAGCCGTTATCTGGTGCAGGAGCTCGGCCGCGAGCCCACGCCCGAGGAGATCGCCGAGAAGATGGAGCTCCCGCTCGACAAGGTCCGCAAGGTCCTCAAGATCGCGAAGGAGCCCATCAGCCTCGAGACCCCGATCGGCGAGGAGGAGGACTCGCATCTCGGCGACTTCATCGAGGACAAGAACATGACCTCGCCGTCCGACGCGGTCATCAACCTGAACCTCGCCGACCAGACCCGCCGCGTGCTCGCCACGCTCACGCCGCGCGAGGAGAAGGTCCTGCGCATGCGCTTCGGCATCGGCGAGGCCTCGGACCACACGCTCGAGGAGGTCGGCCAGGACTTCTCGGTGACCCGCGAGCGCATCCGCCAGATCGAGGCCAAGGCCCTGCGCAAGCTCCGGCACCCGAGCCGCAGCAAGCGGCTGAAGGCCTTCGTCGAGAACTGACACCGTTGGCCGCGTCCGGCCGGAAGCGGCCGTTCCAGTCCACCCAGAGGGCGCCCACGCGGCGCCCTCGTCGATCCAGGTCCCGGATTCCGCGGGCGATCGGTGGCCCACGAGGGGGGCACGCGCCGTGCACAGGCCCGCGCCATGCCACGCGTCGCAGTGCTCGGTGCCGGTGCCTCGGGCCTCAAGGCCGCCTTCGATCTGTCGCGCGGCGGCGCCGACGTCGTCGTCTTCGAGGCCGAGGAGCGCACCGGCGGTCGGGTGCGCACGGTGGAGGTCGCCGGCGAGGCGGTGGACTTCGGCGCCGAGTCGTTCGAGGCCGGCGTGGCCAGCAAGTGGATCGAGGAGTTCACCGAGCTGCTCATCCTGCCACCGGACATCGAGTGGATCAGCCCCTACGCCAAGGTGCGGGAGGCCGCGTGGTGGTGGCCCGACGGCGCGCTCGTGCGCACGCACTCGGACCAGATCGCCGGCACGCCCGCCGCCCTGCGCGTCGAGGAGACCTTCGAGCGCAACATCGAGGCCGGCCTCGACGTCGCGGTCGCGACCGGCGTCGACCTCGGGGACCTCGCGGCCCGCTATGCGTACGCCGTGTCCGGCAGCGGGGCGTTCTCCGAGGCGATCGAGCCCAGCTTCTACTCGGCCCAGGATCGCGCCCGCAACACCAGCCCCGGCGACGACGCGCGACCGTTCGTCGACGGGGAGCCCTACGGCGTCGGCCGACTGTTCGGCCTCTACGCCGACTGCCTCGCGAGCCAGCCGCGCGTCGAGATCCGCGTCGCCTCGCGCGTCGACGAGATCACGCCGCAGCTCGATCGCGGGTGGACGCTGCGGGTCGACGACGACCGGGACTCGTTCGACGCGCTGATCGTGACGGCCTCGGTCGACGTGATCACCCGACCGGACTTTCCGTTGCCGCGCTCGATCGGTCAGCAGGTGCGCGCCGCGTTCGCGGGCATCGAGCTCGGCGCGTACACCAAGCTCGCGCTGCACTGGCCTTCGGCCACGACCGCCCTGGGCAAGGAGGCGATGCTCGGCTTCTACGTCGGCCAGGCCGGTCTACCGGCGTGGCAGGTCTCGAAGCTCCGCGACAGCGAGGTCGTCCTGCTCGCGCTCGCGGGCAGCCGTGCCCGCGACCTCGACGAGCCCCGCACGACGCAGCAGGCGATCGACGTGGTGCGGGCGATCACCGGCGTGGACACGCGCCCGACCCGGGCCGTCATCAGCCGCTGGAACTCCTCGCCGAGC
Source organism: Deltaproteobacteria bacterium Ga0077550 (assembly GCA_001464385.1). Classification (GTDB taxonomy): domain Bacteria; phylum Myxococcota_A; class Polyangia; order Nannocystales; family Nannocystaceae; genus Xiheibacterium; species Xiheibacterium aquaticum. The sequence continues at coordinate 22,633 of LNFB01000103.1, forward strand.
TTCCGCGGCGCGTACTCGTACACCAAGGTCGGGGCCGGCCCGGCGCGGCCCGGGCTCCAGTCGTCGCTCCTCGACCTCTACGCGCCGGTCGGCCTGCACTTCGCCGGCGAGGCCTTCTCGGTGCCGCTGTACGGCAGCCTCGAGGCGACGTGGACCACCGGCGCCGACGCGGCGGCGCGGTGCCTGCGAGTCCTCGGGCTCGAGTGATCATGGGCCGAGGTTCTCGAGCCACGCGCGGCTCGAGTACGAACCAGGCCCGGTGCTCGACGGGGCGTCGCAGCGCCTGCGCGTCAGCGCCCCGACGGCGAGCGAACGAGCGCGAAGACGAAGGCCCCCAGCGAGGCGACCAAGAAGACGATGTCGACGGTGGGGGCGAACGGCGGCGCACCTTCGGGCCACAGACGGCCGAGGAGCACCATGCAGTTCAACACCACGAGGATCGCGAGGGCCACCCGTCTGATCGCAGTCGTTTGTAGCACTCCGCCTTGGTGTCGATCGAGCAGCTGAGGATCGCGCGGTGCGCCGCACATCCGGCGAGGTCGCGAACGGTCGCCCCGAGGGCTGCGATCCCAGACGCAGACGGCCGCTGACACGCCGCGGCCCTTCGATTCCTCGGCCTCGCGAGACTGCCCCCACGGATCTCTGGTATGCCGAGGGGCGATGGCGGTGCCACGGTCGTCCCTCCAAGCCACGGGCCTGCTGCGGCACGCGACGCCCGAAGCCTGCGCACGGCTGGCCCAGGGCGCCCGGGAGACACGGCACGCCGAGGGCGAAACGCTGTGGCGGGCCGGCGATCCGGCGGCCGAACTCACGTTCATCCGGCGCGGCCTCGTGCAGATCATCAAGCCTGCCGCGGCTGGCCCCGCAGCGGCCCTCGGGCTGTTCGGGCCCCACGAGTGCGTGGGCCTCGTGGCGGTGATGGGGCCCCACCGCTACCCGGCGGACGCGGTCGCGATCAGTGAGCGCGTCGAGCTGCTGCACGTCCCTGCGTCGGAGTTCGGCGCCGTGATGCAGCAGGAGCCCGCGCTCGCCGAGGCGGCCCATCGCGCGCTCGTCCAAGCCAGTCAGATGCTGCTCGCGAAGATCGACGTGCTCACCGCGGGCGAGGTCCCGCAGCGCCTCGCCACGCTGTTCCTGCACCTCGCCGACCGATTCGGCGATGTGTTTGCGCAGGGAGAGCTCCGCATCCCGGTCGGGCTGTCGCGGGCCGTGCTCGCGCGGCTCGTGGGTGCACGGAGCGAGACCGTGACCCGCGTGATGACGCGGTGGGAACGCGACGGTCTGCTGCGCACCGAATCGGACGGATTCGCAGTGCGTGATCGTGCGTGTCTGGTCGAGCAGGCCGGCGCGACGAGCTGATCTGGATCAGCCCGCCGTCCCCCGCGACCTTGCCACGGCAGCGCGAGCCGCCTAAGTCGGAATCGCCGTGTCGCGTTCCGCGGACGGCGGGGGACCTCCATGCTGAGCAAGTCGCAAGCGCGCGGATTCTTCGTGTTGGGCACGGCGGCGTGCGCGATCGCGTTCATCGGCCTCACGATCGACACGTTCCGTCAGTTGCCCGAGCGCACCCGCGCCGCCGAGATCACGCCCGAGGTCGCCCAGGGCAAGGCGCTCTGGGAGTCGAGCAACTGCATGGGCTGCCACACGCTGTTCGGCGAAGGGGCCTACTACGCCCCCGAGCTGACGCGGGTGTACGAGCGCCGCGGCGAGTATTTCATCCGCGCGATGCTCGTCGACCCTGCGGCGATGTATCCGGGGGAGCGACGGATGCAGCGCTACGACTTCACGACGGAAGAGCAGGACGCCCTCATCGCGTTCCTGCGCTGGGCGGGCACGGTCGACCTCAACGGCTTCCCCGCCACGCCGAGCCTCATGCCGATGGCGACGGCCGGGGGCATGGCGGCAGGCAATCGACCCCAGCTGTTCAACACCATGTGCGTCGCGTGTCACACGCTCGGTGGACAAGGCGGCCAAGTCGGCCCCGCGCTCGACGGCGTGGGGTCCCGTCGTGACGCGGCCTACCTGCGGCAGTGGCTGGAGGATCCGCTGGGCGTGAAGCCCGACGCGCGAATGCCCAAGCTCCCCCTCACCGACGCGCAGATCGACGAAATGGTCGCGTTTCTCAGCCAGCAGAAGGACTGATCACCATGCGTTTCGAGTCCCAACGAGTCGCCTGGTGGTTCTTCGCCACCTGCATGCTGCTCTTCACCCTGCAGCTGGTCTACGGGTTCGTCATGGCCTTCGCACACGCCGGCCACGACGTGCTCCACGACGTCATCCCCTTCCACGTCGCGCGGGCGACCCACACCAATCTCCTGGTGATGTGGCTGCTGTGCGGCTTCATGGGCGCCGCGTATTTCATCATCCCCGACGAGGCGGACCGCGAGCTGTACTGGCCCGGCCTCGCAAAGCTCCAGCTCGCCGGCCTCGTCGCCGTCGGCGTGACCTCGATCATCGGCTTCCACGTCGGCTGGTGGGAGGGGCGGAAGTTCCTCGAGATCCCGCGACCGCTCGATTACCTGGTGGTCGTCGACGTCTTGGTCTTCATCGCCAACATCGGGATGACGGTGTGGAAGGGCAAGCGAATGACGACCACCTCGATGGTGCTGTTCTTCGGCTTGTTGATGGCCGCACTGCTCTACCTGCCCGGCATGATCCCGACCGACAACCAGACCGTCGATTCGTACTGGCGGTGGTGGGTCGTCCACCTCTGGGTCGAGGGGGTCTGGGAGCTGATCATGGGCGCGATCATGGCGTACCTCCTGATCAAGCTCACCGGTGTCGACCGCGAGGTCGTCGAGAAGTGGCTCTACGTCATCGTCGGCTTCACGTTCCTCTCCGGCATCCTGGGCACCGGCCACCACTACTACTACATCGGCACGCCGCGATACTGGTTGCTCGTCGGCGGGCTGTTCTCGGCGCTCGAGCCGGTCGCGTTCCTCGGCATGGCGATCTACGCGATCACGATGGCGAAACGCGGGGGACGCAACCACCCCAACCGCATCGCGCTCTCGTGGACGGTGGGGTGCGCCGTGATGTCCTTCGTCGGCGCGGGCTTCCTCGGCTTTGCACACACCCTGCCGCAGGTCAACATGTACACCCATGGCACGCTGGTGACGGCGATGCACGGCCACATGGCGTTCTGGGGCGCGTACGCGATGCTCGTGCTCGCGATCTCGGTCTATGCCGTCCCCCTGCTGACCGGTCGCCACCTCCACGCCTCGCCGGCGTCCACGTTCGCGTTCTGGACCAGCAACATCGGGATGATCGCGATGACGCTTGCGTTCGCGGTCGCCGGGGTCACCCAGGTCGTGCTCGAGCGCCGCGTCGGCATGGACTTCGTCACGGTGCAGCGAGAGATCGAGATCCACTTCTGGGGTCTCATCCTCGCCGCGGGCCTCTTCACCTGCGGCATCCTCGCGTATCTATGGGTGTTCATCCGATCCGGCTGGCCGGTCGGGCGGGTGCTCGCGGCGCAGCGCGAAGGTGAGGATGGCTATGCCGCTTGACGGCGCAGCCCCCTGGTACCGCGAGGTCGGCGACGAACTCGCGTGCTTCCGCGCCGCGGCGGCGCTCCGCCTCCCCGTGCTGCTCAAGGGCCCGACCGGGTGCGGCAAGTCGCGGCTGGTCGAAGCCATGGCCCATGAGCTCGGCCGCGAGCTCGTCACCGTCGCTTGCAACGACGACACCGGGGCCGCGGATCTGTTGGGCCGCTGGCTGGTCCAGGGTGGCGACACCGTCTGGCAAGACGGACCCGTCACGCGGGCGGTTCGCGCTGGCGCCGTCCTCTACCTCGACGAGATCGCCGAGGCGCGCGAGGACGTCATCGTCGTGTTGCACCCCCTCGCGGATCATCGCCGCGAGCTGTTCCTGGACCGCCACGACGAGCGGCTGCTCGCGCCGCCCGACTTCCGGCTCGTGGTCAGCTTCAACCCGGGCTACCGACACGGGGCCAAGGATCTCAAGCCGTCGACCCGACAGCGCTTCGTCACCATCGGGCTCGACTACCCGCCGGCAGCGGTCGAGCAGGACATCGTGGCCAACGAGGCGCCGTGCGATCCAGCGCTGGGGCGGCGGCTGGTCGGGCTCGCCCGGAAGATCCGCGCCCTCGACGAGCTCGCGCTGCGCGAGACCGTGTCGACGCGACTCCTGGTCATGACGGCCCGGCTGATCGCCTCCGGGTTGCCGCCCCGCGTCGCCGGAGACGTCGCGCTGGTGGGTCCGCTCACCGATGACGCCGAGACCGCCGCAGCGCTCCGCGAGCTCGTGAGCCTCTCACTATGAATGGGCCGGGGTGATGGCGCTGGACGAGACGCTGTTCGCCTGGTTCGCCCGCCGATGGCGCAGCCGGAGTCGCACTGCGGCGACCTCCCATCGCGACGTGGACCTGGTGGCGCGGACCAACCGGCTGCGCATCGTCGCCAGTGCGATCGCACTGCGCGACGTCGAGATCCGGTTCCACGCCGGTCCGCTGTCGATCGCGGGCGCCAGCCTGCTGCTGCCTCGACAGCTCGGTGTCCTGCCGACGATCGAGGAGAACGAGGAACTCGCCCTGGTGTCGGTGGGGTTCGCGGCGGCGGCGATCCGCGCCGGACTCGGCGAAAAATTCGACCTCGACGACGACGCTCGCTGGCTCGCTGCGGCCCTGGCCCTCGAGCGCTCACTCCTGAGCGAGCTGCCGGGCTGGGCCGCTCGACGCGCCCGGCTGGCGGCGGCCGTGCTCACCACGCGCCCGTGCCTGGCGAGCACGCGAGGTGCGGCGGCGCTCCTGGAGGCCGTGGTCCAACACGACCTCGGTCGGTCGCTCGACGCAATCGAAGCCGACGTCCCAGCCGAGTTGCGCGCTGACACGCGCGCCGCGTGCCTACACAACGACGGGATCTCCGCGATCCTCCATCGGCTCGATCCCCTCCGCGCGGTCCGACTCGAGTTCGTCCCCCTGTGGGGCCGCCTCGTCCCCGGGCAAGGCCCCCTCGGCTCGTCCCCGACGCGACCGATCGCCGATGCCCCCTCCGACGTCTCCAGTGAGCACGCATCCCGGCCACGTACCGCGAAGCGACGGCGGCAGCTCGAAGCTCCAGCGGCCGAACCGAACCCCCTCACCCACTCCTTCGAGAAGGTCCACACCGCCGAGGAGTACACGGGCGGCAACAAGCACGCCGATGGTTCGGACGAGCTCGGCGAGCATCGGGACGCCCTCGACGAACTCGACCTCGACGAGGTCGTGCTCTCGAACGAGCGAACGGCGTCGGTGTACCGCGCCGACCTCTCACTGCTGGGCGCCGCGTCGGCGCGGGACCCCGACGATGCAGGCCTGCGGTACGACGAATGGGATCCCGTGCGCCGCCGCTACCTCTCGCGCCATTGTCGGCTGTACGTCGAGCGACTCGAGCCGGACCCCGCGGCGGGCGCGAGCTTGCGCCGGCGCGTGCAGCACGAGCACCGCCGTACCTCGTGGCGGCTCCGCGACGAACTCCAGCGCATCCGGTCCGCGCTGCGCTGGTCGTCACGACAGCCCGACGGCCCCGAGATCGACGTCGACGCCGTGGTGGACCGCCAGGCTGCGCTGCGCGCCGGTCATGACGGCGGCGAGCGGCTGTACGCACGGCGACGCCGTCGCGGCCACGACGTCGCGATGCTCCTGCTCGTCGATGCGAGCCTGTCGACGGACGCGTGGGTCGACGATCGTCGAGTGCTCGACACGGCGCGCGACGCCGTCGCCGTGCTGCTCGCCGCGCTCGAGCCCGACATCGACGAGATCGGCGTCGCGGCGTTCCGCAGCTACACCCACCACGACTGCCGGTTCACCGCGATCAAGGGCTTCGACGAAGACGTGGGCATGGGCCTCAGCCGACTCGCAGCGCTACGACCCGCCGGGTACACGCGGATCGGACCGGCGCTCCGCCACGGCTTCGAGGTCCTGCTCCGCACGCGGGCGAGGCGACGCGTCGTCGTGCTGGTCACCGACGGCAAGCCGACCGACACCGATCACTACGAGGGCCGCCACGGGATCGGCGATGTCCGCCAAGCGGTTCGCGAGGGCCAACGCGTCGGCGTCGAGACATTCGCCCTGGCCATCGATCCCCGCGCAGCGGCCCACCTCCCGGCGATGTTCGGCCCGCGGGGCTACGCGGGCCTCGCGGAGGTCGGCGACCTCGCTCTGGCCGCGGTGCGCCTCTTCGCCCAGCTGCGGCAGGGTTGAACGTGGGTGTGATTGCCCCAGCGCCCGGTGCAACTGGCGAGCGTCGCGCCCGTCGTTGACGGGGATGATCGCCCGCCTCGTCGCCCTCGCCCTGGTCACCGCGCTCGCGCCGGCCTGCTTCCTCTTCCAGCCGAGCACCGCGGCCCCGACGACAGCCCCCGACGGTACGGCCCCCGAAGGCGCCGCCGCACCGAGCTCGAGCGGCGAGCCTGCGGAGCGCACCATCGGCGGCGGCGCCCCCGAGACCGCGTCGGCGCCCGCGTCGGCGCCCACGCCCGCGGGCCCCGTCAGCGTCACGCTGCGCAACACCTGCAAGCAGAACGTGAAGGTCTTCTTCGGCGACAAGCCCAAGTTCGGCAGCGGCCGCTACTCGTCGATGAGCAGCAACTCGTCGACGAGCGCGACGTTCCAGCCGGGGGACATGTTCTGGATCGTCGACGAGGGCGAGAACGGCATCTCGAGTGTGACCGTCGCCGAGGGTATGCGGGAGATCGAGATCGTCGACGGCTGCACCGGCATGCGCACCCGGTGAGGGCGAGTAACGCGGCGGGATTCCCCGGGGTCCGTCGCCGACGTGTACTTCGACCCGCTCGCGACCCCCGTCAGCTGACCCACGGCTCGACGGGTCGGCCGGTGCGCGAGGTCCAGCGCCACACCGCGGAGATCTTGGGGCCGCACTCCGGCAGCTTGGGCACGCCGTGGAACCAGTCGACCTGGCAGCGGCCGCCCATCACGTAGAGGTCGCCGGCGGCGATCTCGAGCTCGGTGATCGGGCCGCCGCTGCGCGCGACGAGCTGGAACGGCCGCGTGGCCCCGAACGCGAGCCCGGCGATGATCGTCTGGTCGAGCCATCGCAGCGTGTCGTCGCGGTGGAAGCCCATGCTGTCGCGGCCGTCGCGGTAGTACACGAGGTGCGGGCCCATCAAACGCACGCGGTACCGCGCCTCGAGGATGAGACGCGTGAAGTGGAAGGTCGGATCGCACGCCGCCTCCTCGCGCGTGAGCGAGCCGTCGAGCCGCGGATCGTCGACCTTGCGACCGCCGCGGATCTGCCGGTTCTGCGACCACCGCACCTCGCGGACGAGCCGCTCGAACGTGGCCTCGGTGTCGTGGGCGAAGGCCCGCACGACGTCGACCCACGAGTGCTCGTCGAGGGCGATGCGCTCGACCGGGGCCTTGCGATCGATGGGTCCGTGGGTCGGCATCGACCGGACCGACATCGTACGACGGCGTGATGCGGCCGGTCACACGAGCCGTTCGCGCACGGATCGCGCCCAGGCATCGATGCCGGAGACCGTGGTCTCCGCCAGCGCCAACGTCCCTGCGAGCTGCTCGACCGCGGCCGCGAGGAGCTCCCGCGCGCGGCGGACCCGGCTGGCCACCGTGCCGGCGGGCACGCCGAGCAGCG
>LNFB01000104.1 GCA_001464385.1 Deltaproteobacteria bacterium Ga0077550
CGACCCCATCGGCACGGGCGGCGCGCGGCGGCGCAGCTCGTCCCGCAGCACGTTGAGGGCAATGCCCAGCACGTAGCCGCGGAACGAGCCCGCGCCGCGCCAGCCACCCAGGCTCTTCGCGCAGCGCTCGAAGGTCATCGCGACGAGGTCCTCGTGCTCGGCGGTCGCGACCACCTTGTTGGCGAAGAAGCGGCTGACCGACGGGAGCGCCCGCTCGATCAGCCGAGCACCCGCGTTGCGATCGCCCGCCACCCACGCCCGGTACAGCTCGGCCTCGACGTCCATCGGCGTCACTCCACGCGCCCCTGGACCAGACGATGCGCCGCGATCCACTCGCGCAGCGCCGCGGGCTCGCGCGGGACCTCGCGGCGGCGGAACGAGATCGTGCCGTCGTCGAGGGAGTACGCGACGATCGTTCCATCCCCGCTCAGCCCCACGGTCGACGCGTCGCCGCCTTCGCTCGGCACGACCACGCCCGCATCCGCGTCGGCGTCGTAGAGCACGATGCCCTCCGAACCGCCACCGACGACCACGGTCTCGCCCGCCGCGTCGCGCTCGAGCTCGGACCAGCTACGGACGCGGCCGACCGTCGAGCGGTCGCCGGTCCTCAGATCGATGCGCGTCAGACCGTGCCCGAGGCCGCCGGCGACGACGACCTCCGGGCTCAGCATCACCGGGCTCCACAGGTCGTCGATGGCGAGGTCGGTCGCTGGACGACCGTCGGCGAGGGACCAGATCCGGACCGCGACACGCAGGCCCCCACGGTGACAGGCCCCGACGACCCGCGTGCGCGCCGGATCCAGCGAGATGTTGCTGCATGACTCGTCGGTCTCGAAGACCCGCGTACGCGCGCCGGTCTCGAGGTCCAGCCGCGCGAACTCCCCCGCGCCATGCAGCAGGAGCGCCTCGCCGTCGAAGGTCATCCCGCGCATGGACGCCTCCGTCACATACACGACGGCGCCATCGCTCCCGTCGCGCACGGTGATCTTGCCGTCGTGACTCTCGGTCGCGACCCAGGCGCCGGCGGGCGACATCGCGATCTGCAGGGGTCCGGACTCCTCGGCGCACCACACCCGCCGGCCATCGCCGACGTTCCACCGACAGATCGCGCCGCTGCGGTAGGCCGCAACCACCGCGGTTCCCCCGTGGTCGAGGGCGAAGTCGGTCAGATCGCCGGCATCACGCCCGACCGCCGCGGGGTCCCCGTGCAGCGGCCAGTGACGGGCGGTGCGATCGTCGGCCCACGTCACGATCCCCGATCCGTCCTCGGCGAACGCGAGATCGACGATCGGCGCGGCCGCGGAGAGTTCGCGCTCGGTCCGACTCGCGAGCTCGACGGCCCGCCCCCGCCCATCCTCGAGGAGCCACGCCACCCACCGCCCGTCGGGCGACACGACGGGGAAGCTCTCGCCCTCGAACCGCCGCAGTCGCCCCGTCGCGAGGTGACGGAGATGGATCCCGTCGTCCGCGGCCGCGGTGACGCACCATCCCCCGGCGATCGCCAGCGACACGTGACGCGTCGTCTCCGAGGCGATCGCACGTTGCGTGCCATCGACGAGGTCCCACTGGATGAGCCCGCCCCGAGTGCCGGCGGTAACCAGGTGGTCGGCGTCGATGAACGCGCTGAACGCCACCTCGCTCGGCGCGAGGGCCACCGATGTACCGGTGTCGACCCCCCAGATCCGCGGGGACTCCCCGAACACGCCGACCGCGAGATGGGTCCCCTCGGGATCGAACGCGAGGTGCAGACGCGGCGCGGGGGGCACCGGGACCTCGAGGAGATGGCGGCCGCTGGGAACCTCGAGCACCACCACGCGGTCGCCCCGGTGCAACGCCGCCCGCGTGCCGCCCCTCGAGAAGAGGAGCGCACGCGCATCATCGGCCTCGACTTCGACTGCGGCGCCCCCTCGGACCGCCAGGGTCCGAGGCCCTTGCTCGTCGCGATAGGCCAGCGTGTCCCCGAGCGGATCGGCGAACAATCCCGGGTTCAAGAGGGCGGAGAGCTCCCCGGCCCGCGGCGGATCGACGTCCTGCAGCAGCCGGGTCTCCTCCCCCGTGCGCAGATCGATCGCCACCAGCTCGCGACGCTCGGTCCGGAACGCGAGCAGCTTCGATCCCGACACGCCGTGGACCGACAGGCCTGAAGCGACGGCCCACTCTCGATCGGCGATCCCGGCGAGGGCCGCCTCCTCCGCGAGCACGAACGCTGCCGGTCCGATCGCGTCGCCGCCCAGCGCGTCGAGGGCGGCCACGGCGGCGCTCGGGTCGTGCTCGGCCAGCGCGTGCGCCCGCGCGAGCCCGAGGGCGACGCCCTCGGAATCGACGGGGACCGGCGGGCGGACCTCGGGCCAGAGCGAGAGCGTGGTGATGGTCGCGGCCGTGATGCCCAGCGCGGCGACCACCGCGACGCCGCGGCGCCGCGGACGTCGACGCACCGCCCGCAGCTGCTCCGCGAGCAGCCGCATCGACGGGTGCCGCGCGCCGGGATCCGCCGCGAGCCCGCGCAGCAGCAGCCGATGCAGCGGCGAGGGCATCCCGCTGCGATCCTCCGTCACCGCGACGCGCTGCGCCTCGACGTTCTCGAGCAGCTCGCCGAGCGTGTCGCCCGCGAACGGACGCGCGCCGCACAGCGCCTCGAACAGCGTCACGCAGAACGCGAACTGATCGGCCGCCGGCCCGAGCGGCGCGCCGCGGAGCTGCTCCGGTGCCATGTACGCAGGCGTGCCCGCGACCCCGCGCCCGAGCGTCGACGTGCCCGAGACGTCGGCGGCCAGATCGAGCGGGTCGCCGTCGCCCGCATCCTCGCGCGGACCGACATGCGCCAGGCCGAAGTCGACCACGCGCGCGCGCACGCCGGCCGAGGGGTCCGTCCCGACCATCACGTTGTCGGGCTTGAAGTCGCCGTGGACCAGGCCAGCGGCGTGCGCGGCCGCGAGGCCGTCCGCCGCCTGCAGGCACACGTCGACCACCTCGGACCAGCGACGCGAAGCCGAGCCGAGCCACGCACGAAGCGTGACGCCTTCGACGAATTCCATCGCGAGGAAGAGCTCGCCGTCGGCCGCCTCACCGACCTCGTACACCTGCACCACGTTGGGATGGGACAGCCGGGCGAGCGCGCGCGCCTCCTTGACCAGCCCCCGCCGCGCCGACGCGCCGGCCCTGTCGACCTGGATGAACTTCACCGCGACCTTGCGGTCGAGCTGGTTGTCGTAGGCCTTGAAGACCACGCCCATGCCGCCGCTGGCGATGCGCTCGAGCAGCGTGAAGCGGCCGACCGTCACCGGCTCGGCCTCGCCGAAGACGCGGCGATAGACCGCCTGGAGCAGCCGGCGCTCGTCGACCGAGGCGGCCCGCGGGGGCTGGAGGCTCATACCGGCGGGCGGGTGACGCGTGTCCATGCTTCCCCAGTCGGAGTCCGCGGCCGGTTTGATCACGGACCCGGCGAGGAATCGTCCGTCCGCCGCGCGACCGACTCGACCTCCGCCCACACCCGCAGCGCGTTGCCGCCCAGCAGCTTGGTGAGCGCCTCGGCGGTGTGTCCGCGATCGACCAGCACGCGGATGAGGTTCGGGTACTCGCCCACGTGCCGAAGCCCCGACGGCAGGGAGTCGCCGACGCCGTCGAAGTCCGAGCCCAGGCCGACGTGGTCGATGCCGACCAGGGCGATCACGTGCTCGATGTGATCGGCGACCTGCTCGACGGTCGCCCGCGGCGCGGGGTGGTCCTTCTCGTACGCCGCCACGATCTCGGCGCCCGCCTCACTGTCGGCGGCGAGCTTGGCCTTGCGGAGGCGCTTGGCGAGGGCGGCCTCGTGGCGATCGCGGGCCTTGGCGATCGCGCCGTCGAGGAACGCGCTGCCGAAGTTGATCATGATGACGCCACCCTTGGCCGCGAGCGCGCGGATCATCTCGTCGCTCATGTTCCGCTCGAACCCCGGCGTGAAGTGGCGGCACGACGAGTGACTGGCGAACACCGGGGCCCGGCTGGTCTCGAGCACCTGCCAGAAGGCCTGATCCGAGAGGTGCGAGACATCGATGATGATGCCGACGCGGTTCATCTCGGCGACGACCTGCTTGCCGAACGGCGACAGGCCACCGTGGGTGTGGCGGCTGTCGAACGACGAATCCGAGATGTGGTTGTCGCGCGAGTGCGTGAGCGTGATGTACCGGATGCCGCGGCGGTGGAAGTGGGCGACGTTCGCGAGGTCGCCCTCGAGCGGCGCGCCGTTCTCCATGCCCATCGGCAGCGAGATGCGGCCCGCGGCCGTGTTGGCGCGCACCTCCGCGGGCGAGCGGGCCAGGGCGAACTTGTCGGGGGCGGAGGCCGCCAGCGACTCGACCATCCCGATGAGCCGCTCGGCGTGGGCCTTGGCGCCCTTGCCCTCGAAGCTCGACGCCACGTAGATCGACATGAACGGCGCGTCGAGGCCACCGGCCTTCGCCCGCGGCCAATCGAAGTCGCCGCCCGACGTCGCGACGGTGACGTCCTCGGTCGCGGCGCCGTCGGGGGCCGCGGACTTCAGCAAGCGCCACGGCAGATCGACGTGGCCGTCGACGAGGATCGCGTGGTCACCGAGCCACGTGACCAACGCGGCGGGATCGGTGGGCGGCGCCTCGACGACCGGCGGCGCCTCGACGGCCGGCGCGGTGGGCTCCGCGATCGGCTCCGGCGTCGCGGCGACCGGCGGTCGGATCGGCTCCGTTGGCGGCGACGTCGAGGCCGCCGGGCACCCGAGCGCCAGCACCACCGCCGCGATCCCCAGGCTCCGCGTCAAGCGTCGCATCTCCGTCCGTCGATCAGCCCGGGTGGAGGATCGCGAGGTATGCGGCCACGGCCCCGAAGACCGGCAACAGGACGATCCAGAGCTTGCCGTGATCGGCGAGCTTGCGCACGGCCGTGGCCGCAGCGCCGAGCACGACCCAGATCGCGAGCTTGCCGTAGATCCACGTCGGCCAGCCCTTCATCATCCCGAGCTTCGCCATCAGCCCGAAGCCCGCGACGAGGATCACGATGAGCGCGAGGCCGTGGAACATCACCAGACGCTTGCGCGCCGTGTTGACCTCTTCCTTCACGGCCTGCGCGCCGCGGGTCTGCCACGCGAGCATCGTCAACCCGCCCAGGGTGCAGAACAGCAGGAAGATCCCGAAGAGGTGCAGGACTCGGTAGAACTCGGGGGACATCGCGACCGCGAGGCTAGCACCTCGAGCGCGGAACAGGCTGCTAGACTGCGGCCGACATGTCCGGACCGCGTCGCATCGCCGTGCTGCTGTTCGAGGGCGTCGAAGAGCTCGACTTCGCCGGCCCCTGGGAGGTCCTCGCGGCCTGGGCCGATCAGTTCCCCGACGATGGGATCGAGGTGTTCACCATCGCCGATCTCGCCGGACCCATCCGCTGCGCCAAGGGCCTGCAGGTCCTCGCCGATCACCGGCGCGAGGCGGCGCCCGCGTTCGACCTGCTCATCCTCCCCGGCGGCCGCGGCACGCGCCCGCTGTTGAAGGACGACGCCATGCTCGCGTGGCTCCGCGACCTCGCCGAGCGCGGCGTCACGATCGCCAGCGTCTGCACCGGCGCCCTCGTGCTCGCGAAGGCCGGCCTGCTCGACGGCAAGCCGGCCACGACGCACCACGGATCGCTGACGCTGCTGGCGGAGCTCGGTCGCGACATCGACGTGCAGCCGGATGCCCGGTTCGTCGACAACGGTACGGTGATGACCGCCGCTGGCGTGTCGGCCGGCATCGACCTCGCGCTGCACCTCGTGATGCGCATGCACTCGGTCGAGCGCGCCCGCCAGGTGCGACGGTACATCCAGTACGATCCGTCGCCGCCGATCTGAGCCGCGGATCAGACGATCACGCGGGCTCGGCCGGCGGCTCGTTCGCCGCGCCACCGCGCCTGCCCGGGCCATCGAGCACGTAGGCCTGCCACAGGTCGCGATCCCACCGCGCCTGTCGCTGCTTCGCCATGCGGTTGGGACCCCGAGCCCGCGCCACGGCGAGCGTGAGATCCAGGTCGGACTCCGGCGGCCTGCGACCGCCCGATTGCGCTGTCTTCATCGTTTGGCCTCCTCCCGTGCGTGCGGACCGCCCATCGTCGGCGACCGTGTCGCCCACTCGTGCGCCCGCCGCCCGCGGACCCCCATGGCGTAACCCCGTCGCGCCGACCGTCAACACCCCCACGGAAAATTCCCCGGCGGCCCCGCGATCGACGGGCTTGCTACCCTCCCGGGCGTGCCCCCGCGCCCGCTGCCCCTCGCCCTCGCGCTGGCCCTGACGTCGTGCGAGCCGAGCGCGGCGGAGACGACGCGCCCGCCCGAGCCGGTCGCCGCGGCGCCGCGCCTCGTGGTGCTCGTGGTGATCGATCAGCTGCCGAGCTGGTCGTTCGACGGGCAGCGCGACGCGCTCGACGGGGGCATCGCGCGCCTGCTCCGGGACGGGGCCTACTGGCCCGTCGCCGCGTACCCGTACGCGACCACGAACACCGCCCCGGGCCACGCGACGATCGCGTCGGGGACGACGCCCTCGGTGCACGGCATCATCGCCAATCGATGGTTCGACCCGGCGAAGGGCCGCCGCGTCGAGGTCGACGACGACCCGCAGGCGAAGGTCATCGATCCGCGCGACGGTCACCTCGGCGACGCGGGCGTGTCGAACCATCGGCTGCTCGCGCCGGGGATCGCCGACGCGCTGCACGCCGCGCGCCCCGGCGCCCGCGCCGTCGCGATCGGCTGGAAGTCCCGCGCCGCGGTGACCGTGCTCGGCCAGCACCCCGACGTCGCGCTGTGGTTCGATCCCGGCAGCGCCGCGATGACCTCGAGCACGGCGTTCGGCGCCGCGCTGCCGGCGTGGGTCACCGCGTTCGCGAAGGCGACCCCGGGCCTCGGCGAGGACGGTCTCGGCGAGCCGTGGACGCCGCTCGACCCGCCGCGGATCGAGGGCCTCGCCGGGCGCCCCGACGCAGCGCCGGACGAGGGCGATCCGTACGGCCTCGGCAGCGTGTTCCCGCACCGCACCGCGGCGACCAAGACACCGGCGAAGGCCCTGGCGTTCACGCCGCGGGCGAACACGCTGCTCGTCGACACCGCGCTCGCGGCGATCGCCGGCGAGCACCTCGGCGAAGACGACGTGCCCGACGTCCTGGCGATCACCTTCTCGCCCCACGACTACGCCGGGCACGTGTGGTGCCAGGAGTCGTGGGAGCGAGTCGATCACCTGCTGCGGATCGATCGCGATCTCGGGCGGCTGTTCGACACGCTCGACGCCGAGCTCGGCCGCGAGGGCTGGGCCGCGGTGCTCACCAGCGATCACGGCGCCCTGCCCTCGCGTGAGCGTCTGCGCGAGCAGGGCAAGGCGACGCCGTTCTTCGCCACCGACGATCTCGAGGCCGCCGCCCGGGATGCGGCCGTCGGCGTGCTCGGACCCGGCACGATCGAGCTGTCGATGACCGCGGCCTTCGCCGCGCGCCCCCAGGCCGATCGCGATCGGGCGCTGGACGCGGTCGTCGCTGCGCTGCGCGCCCGCGGCCTCGCGTACGTCGAGCGCATCGATCACCGCCCCGATCGCGCCTGCGAGGGCGACGACGTCGCCGCGCTGGTCTGCCGCAGCATTCACCCCGCGCACTCGGGCGACGTGTACATGGTCGCGCCGCAGTGGGGCCTGCTCAACGACGAGCAGGGCGAGTGCACCGCCCACGGATCGCCGTGGGCCTACGATCGAGAGGTGCCGATCCTCGTCATGGCGCCGGGCGTCGCTCCGGGCCGTCGCGCCGAGGTGCCGTCCATGCTGCAGCTCGCGCCCACGGTCGCGGCGCTGCTCGGCGTGCCGCCGCCGGCCCGCGCCACGGCGGCGCCGCTGCGCTGACGGTGCGCGTCGGCGCCCGGGATCCGTGCCATCCTCCGCCGCCATGGCTGGACACGACCTCCGCACCGCCTTCGTCACCGGGGCCTCCGTCGGCATCGGGGCGGAGCTCGCCAAGCTGCTCGCGCGCCAGGGCCTGCACGTCGCGATCGCGGCGCGGCGCGAGCCCGAGCTCGCCGCGGTCGCAGCCGCAATCCGGGCCGAGGGCGGCCACGCGACGATCGTGCCGGTCGACGTCTCGGACGCCGCGGCGATCACGGCCGCGGTCCAGCGGATCGACGGCGAGCTCGGCGGGCTCGACCTCGTCGTCGCCAACGCCGGGGTCGCGACCCAGCGCCACAGCGCGAAGCTGCAGTGGGACGACTGCGCGACGATGCTCGGCGTCAACGTCATCGGCGCGACCGCGACGCTGGTCGCCGCGATCCCCGGCATGGTCGCGCGCGGCCGCGGCCACCTCGTCGGCGTCTCGAGCATCGCGGCGTACCGCGGCCTGCCCAAGCTCGCGGTGTACTCGGCGTCGAAGGCCTATCTCAGCGCGATGCTCGAGGGCATGCGCGTCGACCTCGGGCCCAAGGGCATCTGCGTCACCGACGTCCGCCCCGGCTACGTGCGCACCGCGATGAACGAGGGCGCGGGCAAGCTGCCGATGGAGCTGCAGCCGGTCGAGGCGGCCCAGGAGATCGTGGACGCGATCCTGGCGAGGAAGGCGGTCCACGCCTTCCCGATGCCGGTCGCCGCGGCGATGCGCTCGGCCGCGGCCCTGCCGCGCGGCCTGTGGACGGCCTTCGCGCGCAAGGTCATGTAGCCGATCGGGCTCGACGCCGCCCGGCGCCAGGCCCTACCCTGCCGGCCGTGAGCGAGCACGCCCGCAAGGCCGCCCAGATCATCCACGCGCGCGCCCCGAACCGCGCCCCCCGCTGCGGCATCGTCCTCGGCTCGGGGCTCGGGGGCCTGGCCGATCGCATCGAGGATCGCACCGTCGTCGAGTACGCCGATCTGCCGGGCTTCCCGGTGCCGAGCGTCGAGGGCCACGTCGGTCGCCTCGTGCTCGGCACGCTCGGCGGGGTCGAGGTCGCCTGCCTGCAGGGCCGCGTGCACCTGTACGAGGGCCACCCCGCGAGCGCGGTCGTGCCGCTGGTCCGCACGCTGCGGCTGCTCGGCTGCGACACCTTCGTCGCGACCAACGCCGCGGGCGCGCTCGACGTCGACGCGACGCCGGGCAGCCTCATGCTCATCGTCGATCACATCAACATGCAGGGCCAGAACCCCCTGGTCGGCCACAACGACGAGGCCTTCGGCCCGCGGTTCCCGGCGATGAGCGGGGCATACGACGGCGAGCTGCAGCAGCGCATGCGCGACGCCGCCGCCCACCTCGGGATCCCGCTGCGCGAGGGCGTGTACATGGCGCTGCTCGGGCCGTGCTTCGAGACCCCCGCGGAGATCCGGGCGTTCGCTCGGCTCGGCGCCAACGCGGTCGGCATGTCGACCGTGCCGGAGGTGATCGTCGCGCGACACTGCGGCATGCGCGTCGCCGCGATCTCGGTGCTCACCAACCTCGGCGCCGGCCTGGCCGACGAGGTGCTGAGCCACGATCAGACGCTGCACTTCTCGGGGCTCGCCGCCGCCGACCTGCAGCGCCTGGTCATCGAGTTCCTCGCGCGGTCGTGAGGCCCGCGTCAGCCGGGCTCGAGCAGGCCGAGCGCCGCCATCGTCGCGACCACGAGATCCGCGGCCTCGTCGGCGGTGCGGTCCACCGTGTCGACGCGGAGCTCGGGCTCCTGCGGCACCTCGTAGGGCGAGTCGATGCCGGTGAAGTTGCGCAGCTCGCCGCGCCGCGCCTTGCGGTACAGCCCCTTCACGTCGCGCTGCTCCGCGACGTGAAGCGGCGTGTCGACGTGGATCTCGACGAACTCGCCGGCGGCGAAGAGCGACCGGGCCATCGCGCGGTCGGCCGCGAACGGCGAGATGAACGCCGTGAGCACGATGAGCCCGGCGTCGACCATCAGCTTGGCGACCTCCGCGGCGCGGCGGATGTTCTCGACCCGGTCGGCCTCGGTGAAGCCGAGGTTCTTGTTGAGCCCATGCCGGACGTTGTCGCCGTCGAGCAGGTACGTGTGCCGGCCCAGGGCGAACAGGCGCTTCTCGACCAGGTTGGCGATCGTCGACTTGCCCGCGCCCGACAGCCCGGTGAACCACAGCGCGCACGGCCGCTGGCCCTTCTGTGCGGCGCGCGACGCCTTGTTGACGTCCACGGCCTGCATGTGGATGTTGTGCGCGCGCCGCAGGGCGAAGTGCAGCATCCCCGCGGCGACCGGCGTCCCCGTCGCCCGATCGACCAGCGTGAACCCACCGGTCGCGCGGTTCGTGACGTACGGATCGAACGCGATCGGCCGCGCGAGCGCCAGGTTGCACACCCCGATCTCGCCCTGCTCGAGCTTCTTCGCGGCGAGGTGATCCAGGGTGCTGACGTGGACCTTGTACTTGAGGTCGGTGATGGTGGCGTCGACCTGCTGACCGGCGAGCGCGAGGCGATAGGCCCGGTGGGGGAACAGCGGCTCGTCCGACGTCCACACGACCGTGGCCTCGAACTGGTCCGCGACCTCGGCGGGGCTCTCGGCCTTCGACAGCAGGTCGCCAGGCGACGGCGCGAGGGCGTCGGCGAGGGCGAGCGTGACCTCGGCGCCCGCGACCGCGGCCTCGACCGCGACGCCGTCGACGAGCACGCGGACGACGCTCGACTCGCGGCCGCCGGGCTGCACGCGCACGCGGTCGCCCGGCGCCACCCGACCGCTGGCGACGGTGCCGTGGACCTCGCCGCCGTCGGAGCTGACGGCGCGCACCGGCAGTCGGAACACCGCCGACGCCGGGGCGTGCGGCGCCGCCTCGAGCACCTCGAGCAGCGTCGGGCCGCCGTACCACGGCCAGCGCTCGCACGGCGCGAGCACGTTGTCGCCGGCGAGCGCCGCGATCGGCACCGCCGTCACGTCGCCCAGCCCGATCGCGCGCGCGAAGGCGACGAAGCTCGCCACCACCGCGCCGAACGCCGCCTCGGCGTCGTCGACCAGGTCGAGCTTGTTGACCGCGAGCACGGCGGTGCGGACCCCGAGCAGCGCCGCGAGGTAGCTGTGGCGGTGCGCCTGCGGCTCGCCGCCGAGGCGCGCGTCGACGACGATGATCGCGGCGTCGGCCCCGGACGCGGCCGCGAGCGCGCCGAGCCCCTCGGCCGCGGCGGCCGTCGTCTCGGCGACCGCGAGGGGCCGACGCGCCGGCGCCGATCGCAGCCGCCGCATCAACGTCGCCTTGCCGACCTGGGCGCTCCCACAGACGAACAGGCGCAGGGGGATCACTCGCCCACGCTACCAGCTTTGGCCGTGGCTTTGCTTCGGGGTTCGGCCGGCCGGGTGCGTCAGGGCGCCGCGTTGTCGAAGCACTGCAGGTGGCCGCGCCAGCGCTCGTCGTCGAGGAGGTGCTCGACGTAGCGACCGCCGGTGTAGCCGTCGATGACGCGGCGCCAGAACGCGACGGCGGCGTCGTTGCCCGGCATCTGTCCGATCTCCCAGCGCCCGCGGACCGCGTCGAAGATCGCCCGCGCCCCGGCCTGGCCGACCCCAGCGCGGCGGTACTTCTTGAGCACGAAGAACTGCGACATCCACCACTGGTTCTCGGGCAGGCTGACGCGATCGTCGACGAGGCCGAACCCAGCGAAGCGGCCCTCCACCAGGAACACGAACGCCGAGCACACCGGGTTCGACCAGTACTTGTCGAGGGCGTAGCCGTACTCGCCGTGCGCATCGAGATCCTGATCCCACACGTGCGAGAGATCGTGCTGGTACAGCTCGAGCATCCGCTGCAGCGGCGTCCGGTCCTCGCGCGTCGCCCTGCGGACTACCGGCGCGGTCATGCGGCCCCCGACGTCGCATCGGTGCGCCCGTGCAGCGCGAGGATCTTCTGCCACATCGGCGGCCACTCGGCGCGGGTCTGCGGATCGGGGTCGGCCTCGGCCGCCGCGAGCGCGGCGCGGGCCTCGGCCACCGTCGAGAAGTGACCGGCGACGGCGATGTTCGCCTCGTCGTTGCGAATCTGGTGCCACCACCGCGACGGCACGTAGAGCACGTCGCCGGGGCCCAGGACCACGTCGTAGATCGGACCGGG
The DNA here is from genome assembly GCA_001464385.1 of Deltaproteobacteria bacterium Ga0077550. Lineage (GTDB taxonomy): Bacteria > Myxococcota_A > Polyangia > Nannocystales > Nannocystaceae > Xiheibacterium > Xiheibacterium aquaticum. The sequence goes on from LNFB01000104.1 coordinate 12,006, forward strand.
CACGTCCTGCGACTCGAAGAGATCGACCGGGCGCGCGCAACCGGTCCACGCGGTCTCGGGCGCGCACAGCCGCCAGCGCTTGCGTCCGCGGATCTGCGCCATCCACGACTGCGTGTCGAAGATGTCCTGGTGGAGCGCGGCGCCGGTCCGCGGCGCGCCCATGTAGATCGTCACGCGCTCGGCCCACACGCCCGGCCGCGGCAGCGGGCAGCGGGCGTCGGGTTCGAGCGCGTCGAGGCGCTCGCCGAGCACGCTGGGCCGCAGGTAGACGTCGGTCATGTACACGGGGCCGACGGAGCTCGCGAACGCCTGCGGGTGACCCAGATACTCGAGGTAGTCGACCAGCCGCATGCGCGCGCGCCGTTCGTCGGGGAGCGTGGCGAGGTGCGAGACGCCGTCGAAGGCCGCGGCGAGATAGGCGTCGGTCCACTTGCTGTACGCCGGCATCGCCGCCGCCAGGCCGCGGAACACCACGGGCCGGCGCAGGAAGTAGGTGTCGACGAACGCCGAGACGTTCGCGGTGTCGAGGGGGATGATCGTCGGTGCCACGGTCTCACTCCTTCTGGATCGCGCTCTCGCTCTCGGCTGCGCTCGGACCTCCGCCCGCATCGGCGCGCCCGAGGAGGATCTGGCCGGGGTCGGCCCCATGGAGGTCGTGCGCCGTGAACACACGGACGCGCGTGCCGCTGCGCAGGGGCGGCTCGCCCTGCACCTCGGCGTCGATCGTCACCAGCTCGGTGCTGCGATCGGTCTCGTCGGAGATGCTCTGGATGCGCGCGCGCAGGCTCGGCACGCCGGCGTCCGCGGCGTCGGCGAACCACACCTCGTCGCCGCGGCGCAGGCCGGCGGCCTGGGTCGGCGCCACCCCGAAGCGCACGCGCGCGGGCCCGTCGCTGATGATCCGCACCGCGGTGGCCCCCGGCGCGAGCACCATGCCCTGCTCGACGCGGCGCTCGACGACGACGCCGGCGAACGGCGCCCGCAGGATCGCGGAGTCGACCGAGACGCGGGCGCGGCGAGCCTGCGCGGCCTTGGCCCGCGCGGCGAAGCGCATCTGCGTGGCCTCCTCGCGCGACACCACCCCGACCTCGAGCAGCGCCGCGCCGCGGCTCGACAGCTCGCGCAGCTGCTGCTCCTCCAGCTCGGCGGCGGTGAGATCGTGCCGCGCCGCACGGGCATCGAGCCGCACGAGCGGCGCGCCGGCATCGACGTGATCGCCGACGGCGACGTCGACTGCGACCACGATCGCCGACTGCGTCGTGGCCACGTCGGTGGCGTGCGCCGCCACGATCACCCCGACGTGGCCGCGGGGCAGCGGCGCGCTCGGGTCCGCGACCGGCGGGGCCTCGGGCACCGCCACGACCGAGGTCGACACGTCGGGCGCCAGCGCCCGCGACAGCGCCAGCGCGACGATGGTCACGAGCGCGAGCAGGTACAGCAGCGCGGCCCTCATGCGCCGGACTCCGCCGCCGCGCCGTGGGGCTCGCCGCGATTCTGCGCGGCCACCAGGGCGGCGTAGTGCCCCGCCTGCGCGATGAGGTCCTCGTGGGTCCCGGTCTCGACGACCTCGCCCC
>LNFB01000105.1 GCA_001464385.1 Deltaproteobacteria bacterium Ga0077550
CGTGTCGCCTGCGGTCGTCGTGTCGCCCGCGGTCGTCGTGTCGCCTGCGGTCGTCGTGCCCGAGGTGGTGACGTCGGTGTCGACCGGCTTCTGCGCGCACTCGAACGCCACGCACTCGTAGCCCGGGTTGCAGTCGGAGTCGCGGAGGCACTCCGCGGGGCGGCAACCGGCGGCGCCGACGACGAGGCCGAGCAGCGCGAACGCGGTCGTGATGCGGTCCATCAGAAGTTCATCCTCACGCCGAAGGTCTGATCGAGCTTCGCCAGCGCGGCGCCCTTCATCAGATCGCTGCCCCACACGTAGCCCGTCCCGGTGAACTCGGCCATCAGCGCCACGCGGGGGTGCAGGGCGACCGACAGTCCCGCGCCGCCCTGCACGCCGAGCAGGCTGTAGGGCGCGAAGAAGATCGGCAGGGCGGCGACGGCCCAGACCCGGACGCGCTTGCCCGGGAGCCGTGCCCGAAGCTTCGGCATCAGGCCGACGCCGATGCGGCCCTCGACCTCCAGGGCGATCGTCGGGGCGAACTCGAGCCACTGCAGCTGCGGGTGGACGAAGCCGACCTCCGCGAGCAGGAACGTCGGCGATCGCGAGGCGTAGGTCTTGCGGGCCACGCCCGCCAAGCTGATGCCGGTCCCCGCCAGGATGCTGGCGCTGACCTGCAGCTTCTCCGCGGGGCCGACCGAGCCGATCGCCCCGCCGCACAGCACCGACGCCACCAGCCAGGATCCGATCATGCCGACTTCCTCAGGGGATCGACGCGACCGGCCCGCAGCGCGCGGACGATCGCGACGTGGTGGAAGCGGACCCGATCGGCGGGCACCGCCGCGAGGCGCTCGAAGAACGCGTCGACGTAGGGCGTGCGTCGCGTGAACACGACGCTGCCGTCGGGCCGGAACACCTGGGTTCGCACCGCGCACTGCGGCGATCCGAGATCCTCGGTCTGCACGTGGAGTCGCTGGCCGTCGTGGTCGATCTCTTCGTTGACGCCGGCGCGGGCGACGGTGTCGATGACGGGACCGCGCCACAGCTCGCGGGCGAGCGCGTCGATGTCCGTGGCCGCGCGCGCCGTCGGCTCGAGCACGCACAGCGGCTGCGACTGACGGATCGAGCGACCGACCGCGGGATCGTCGGCGATCGAGGCCGCCAGCCGGACCTGACCGCCGAGGAAACGCCCCGCGAGATCGTGCAGCAGGTTCGCCACGCGGCGAGCCTCGGCCGGCGACGTGCGGTTGACCACCAGCGAGGTCGCCCGATGCAGCGCCGCGCGGACGTCCGCGCCCTCGTTGCCCATGCGCCGCAGCGAGCCGTCGTCGTGGTCGCGACGCTGGACCCCGGTGCGTTGCTCGACGTCGCGCAGCGTCGCGGTCTTGATGAACGCGAAGCAGTTCTGCAGGCTCGTCGGCTCGCCCGTGGTGACGACCACCCCGACGTCCGCGGCGAGGTAGAGGTCCAGCGTGTTGAAGCTGGTGCCGGCCCCGAGATCGACGACGACGAGGTCGCAGGGCAGGGAACGGATGTGGCGGATGAGCTTCTGTTTCTGCGCGTGGACGGGGTTTGCGGCGCCGAGGCACTCGCCGTCGCCGGCGACGAGCGTCAATCCATCCACACCGGTGGCCGTGGCGATCTCGGCCAGCGACGCGGCGCTGCGGTCGAAGAAGTGCGAGAGCGTGCGCGGAGGTCGAGCACAGCCGAGCAGGGTGTCGAGGTTCGCCCCGCCGAGGTCGCCGTCGACGAGGACGACGCGATGGCCCAGCTGGGCCATGCGCACCGCGACGTTGCACGCGACGACGCTCTTGCCGACGCCGCCCTTGCCCCCGCCGAACGCCCAGACGCGGGGGCCGGCCGCGGCAGGACGCGAAGGGGACGCCTCACCTGGCGACGTCATGACACGGGGACGCATGCGACGGACCCATCGAGCAAGACCGATGCCACCCGCACCGCGACCCTCGTGCGTTTTCGGGACACCCCTCGCGCCTCAACCGTGGACGAGTGCGGCCGATGCACCTTCGAGAACGAGCCGAGGAACCGCGACATGAACCACGCGCCCAGGATCCTGATTGTCGATGCCGACACCGGCCACACCGCCCACCTCGTCGCGCAGGCCAGCCCTGGGGTCGTGGAGTTGATCTCCTCCACATCGGAGGACGTCGAGCGGCTGCTCGCGACAACCACCATCGATGCCGTCGTGCTCGACCTCGACGCCGACGAGGACGTCACCGCGCAGGTCGTCGGTGAGGTCGAGCGCCGCTTCGACGGCGTCCCGCTCATCGGCATCACTCACCGCGCCGACGAGGCCAAGGTCGCGTCCGCGTGCCACCTGGGCGCCGCCGCGATCCTGGTGAAGCCGTTCGACGTCGACGCGGTGCTCCAGGTGCTGCGCACGCCGACGGCCGACGCGGGATTCTCGGGCTCGTGCACCGGGGTCCCCACCGCGCAGCTGCTGTCGCTGCACTGCGCCGCGGCGCACGACGGTGTGCTCCACCTACGCGTGGCTGCGACGAGCACCCGACCCGAGCGCAGCGGCGTCGTCTTCTTCGAGGCCGGCCAGCCCGTGCACGCCACCGCCGGCGGAGTGGTGGGCGCCGACGCGGTGCACGCGATGCTGGCATGGCGCGACGCCGAGGCGACGTGGGTGCACGGCATCACGCGATCCGCTCGCACGATCGTCGGCCGCTGGGAGGGCATCTTCGCCGGGACCGCCCGCGCGACGACCGATGCCCCCGAGCTCGATCGCATGGTCGCGCTGGCCCACCCCGAGGTCGTCGAGAAGCTCGCTCGCCTCGCGCAGACGCCCGATGTGCTCGGCGCGTTCCTGCTGCGACACGCCGAGATCATCACCGGTCGCTGCGTGCCGGCGCTCGACGAGGCCCTCGCGGCCCGGGCGTTGTGCCGCCTCGCGCACGTGTTCTTCGACGTCGAGGCGCAGCCGCAGGCGGCCGCCGACGGCGAGATCCAGGCCGTCATCGGCGACGTCCGGCTCGTGCTCGATCGAATCGGCCCGCGCGAGGCCGGCTTCCAGGTCGGCGTCGTCGTTCGTCAGGCGGCGCCCGTGTGCAAGAGTCTGCGGCGGCTGCTGCGGCAGATCGACAGCTCGTTCGTTCGCGCGACGCCGCCGCAACAGCGCGAGCCCAGCCGCGGCTCCAACGATCCGGTCCAGCGCGTGCGTGTGTCCGCCGTCGCGTAGTCGACACGGCCGACGGCGGCGCACCGCCGGCCGGCGTGTGGCTCGTCAGGGGCGGCAGAGCCCGCGTTCGCGGGTGACGACGACGGGGTCGGTCGCGAGCTCGGCGAGGTCGCAGTGCAGCGTCGGCACGAACGGGTTGTTGCGGAGGGTCCGATCGGCGGCCTCGAGCGCGGGCCCGCGCTGGCCGGCCCGCAACAGCGCGCGGGTCTGCGCGGCGGCGAGGTTGGCGTCGTCGGGGGCTTCGGCCGCCGCGATCGCCAGCAACTCGACGGCCTCGCGCCAGCGCTCGAGCTCGACGTAGAGCTTGCCGAGGCGCCGCGACAACGTCGGGTCCTTGCGCGCGCGTGCGTCGACGGCCCGCGCCTTCTCGTACTGCAGCGCCGCTGCGTCGAGGTGATCGCGGGCCTGGAGGAGCGCGCCGAGGCGCGCGTGCTGCCGCGCCTTGCCGCCGCCGAGCTCGGAGAAGACGTCGCCGATCTCGTCGGGATCGGCGTCGCCATCCTTGAACTTCGGCGTGTCGATCGCACCGTCCCGCCCCTTGGCGGTCCGCGTCTTCGTGACGCGCTTCCACTCGGTCTCGAACGCCTCGAACTCGTCACCCCACGCGGTGGCCAGCGCGGTCTTGGCGTCGTCGCCGGCCAGCACACGGTCGAGCAGGGTGGTGATCCCGGCGGTGCCGCGACGCTCGCGGAGCAGGGCGAGCATCGTCTCGACCTCGGCGTAGGCGAGGGCGGCCAGCTCGGCCGAGGGCAGCATCGCCACCGACGGGTACATCTCTTCGAGCGTGACGAGGTCGTCGCGCACGATGGCCTGGTGCAGGCGAAACGCGACCGCTGGATCGAGCGGCTCGGGCGTCTCGCGGCGCCATCGGGTCTCGTAGAGCTTCGCCAGGCCCTCTTGCAGCCACACCGGCGCGAGGTTGCCGGTGCGCAACGTGAGCAGGTAGTGCACGTACTCGTGCACCGCGGTGTCGAGCCAGCCGTAGCCGTGGACCATCACGCGCGGCGTGATCATCACGACGCGGCGGTGCTTCGTGACGCCGACCGTGCCGGTGGTGCGGATATTCGCGATCGTCAGCGGCGTGACCATCGCGAGCTTGGTCGGATCGTCGAGGAACTCGAAGCGCACCGCGTGGTCCGGCAGCACGCCGAGCTCCGTCCCGAGGACCTCGCGGGCCTTGGCCATCGCCTCGAACAGGTACGGGGCCAGCACGGCGTCCTTCGCGTCGGCGAAGACCGCCTGGACGTGGCCGTCCGGGCTGGTGAGGGTGACTGCGGCGCCCAGGGCCTTCTGCGCGCCCCGGGCGAGCGCGAGGTAGTGGCGGGCCTCCTCGGCCAGCGCGTCGGTGCCGTCGAGTCCGCCCTGGGCGATCGCCTCGGCGAGGATCTGCTCGGCATCGGCGTAGCGGCCCTCGTAGATCGCCACGACCGCGAGCTTCACCTGCTTGTCGTTGCCGTCGGCGACGTCGGCTAGGGCGCGTGTCGCCGCGGTGACGTCCCAGCGTCCGAGCGCGGCGTCGACCTCCGAGACGTCGTCGTCGGCGCGAGCACTCGACGTCGCGCCGAGCAGGGCTGCGAGGACGGCGACGCAGATGCGGCGGGGCAAGCGGGTCATCGCAGGAGCTCCTCGTAATAGCGGCGGACGGGGTCGACGAAGCCGGTCGGGGCGTCCTCGCGCATCGCGTCGAGCAGCGCGTCGCGGAGGGTCCGATCGCGCTCGGCCTCCGTCGAGGCGTCGCCGCTCGAGCCTGCGGGCGGAGGCGGTGGCCCGCGGCGCAGGCTGTCGATCGCCTCCTGCAGCCCCTGCCACGCCTGGCCCTGGCCCCCGATCGCCTCGCGCGGGGTCTTCTGATCGAGCGCGCGGCTGCTGCGGCCCATGCCAGTGTCAGCGCGGCGCATCCCCTGACGGCCCGCGGGCGGCAGGAGATCGCCGAGCTCCCCGCGCAACACCTCGGCCGCGCGATCCCGAAGGCCCTGCTGGCGCTCGCCCAGCGCGTCGAACTCCTGGCGCTCGGCGTCGGGCAGGACGTCGGCCACCGAAGGCAGCTTGCCGTCGAGCTCGTCGCGCAGCGACTCGGCGCGGCCCTGCGCCCGCTCGAGCGCCTTGCCCTCCTGCTCACGTCGCTCCGCGCCGGACAGCGCGCGGGTGATGCCGTCGAGGGCGGCGTCGGCGGCGTCGGCGAGCTCGAGGGCCGAGGGCGCGTCGGCGCTGCTGGCCTGGTCGAGCCGCTCGAGCGCGGCGGCGGCGTCTTCGAGGCCGCGTCGGGCCTCGCGGCCCAGGCGCGCGTCGTTGATCTCCTCGAGCGCCTCGCGGATCGCCTCACCGCGCTTGCGGGCGGCCTCGGCCTCGGCCGGCGACGCCTTGCGGTCGGCGACCGCCTCCCGCCAGTTCCGCTGCAGCTCTGCGGTCCGGTTGCGCAGCGCGCCCTCCTCGTCCTGCAGGCGGCTCAGCTCGCGCAGCAGCTCGATCCGCTTGCGCTCCTCTTCGGACAGCGGGCTGGCAGGTCCGCCGGCGCCGGCTTGCTGCTGGACCTGGTCGCGCATCCGCGAGACGTCGTCGAGCTCACCCCGCGCCCGCTCGAGCGCGCGATCGACCTCGCCGCGCTGGAGCATCGCCTGCAGCTCCTCGTCCGCCGCCATCTGCTCGAGGATCGCGAACGCGTCGGAGTTCATGTACTCCTGCTCGAGCTCGTCGCGGAGCTGCGCGCGGATCTCCGAAAGGCGTCGCAGGTCTTCGCGCCGGCGCTGCTCGAGCTGCTCGATCTGATCGCGGACGGTCTCGTCGCCGGCCTGCAGCGCCTCGAGCAGCTCGATGAGCTTGCGTTGCGTCGCCTCGAGACGCGCGACGAGGGCCTCGAGGCGCTCGAGCAGCATCCCGTCGACCATGTCGTCGAGGCGGATGATCTCGTCCTCGAGGGCGACGCGCATCTGGCCGTGCATCGGCGCGATGCGAGCGAGCTCGGCGGTCGCACGCGCCGGGTCGTCGAGCTCGAGCCCGGTCACGAGTGCGCCGTGGGCCGCCGCCTCCTTGCGGTGGATCGCGAGCAGCCGCCCGTGGATCCCTGCGAGGGTCTTGGCGTCGCGATCCTCGGCCAGCGCGTCGACGGAGATCGCATCGACGGTCGCGGCCATGCCGGTGAGCAGCGCCTCGCTCTGCGTCAACAAGCCTCGTGCCGCCTCGACGCGCGCCGAGAGGGACGTGGCGTCGTCGGTGAACGCCGGGGTGAGCATGCGCGCCGCGAGGGCGTCGACGGCCGCGTCGCGGAGCTCGCGGAGACTCGCGATGTTCTCGGCGTGCTCCGCCTGCTCGTCCTCGACCTGCAGGCGCATCGTCGCCGACTTCGTGCGCTTCCCCGGGCCGTCGGGCAGGGGCGTGAGACCGAGGCCGGGGTCGTTGTCGACGACCTCGAGCCAGTAGAGCACCTCGTCGCGCGCCGCTCCGGGGATCGTCGAGATGTCCCACGGCGTGTGGGTCCGCCAGGTGCGCGTCGGCCCGGGTGGAACCTGCGTCGGCAGCCGATGGGTCGTGCCATCGGCGAGCTGGTAGACCAGCTCGACGGCGGCGACGCCGAAGTCGTCCTGGGCGTTCCATCGGATGACGACCTCGTCGTCGTCGCGGACGCTCTGCTCGGCCGGAGAGAGGGGGGTGACCTCGATCTCCGGCGCGCGGTCGGGCTCGAGCTCGACGGGCAGCGCCGCGGATCGATGCGCATCTTCTTCTCCCAGCACCACCGTCCAGCTCCCCGAACCGCGGACCACGAACTCGCCCTCGAGCGTCCCGTCGGTCGTCGTCGACAGCGGCGCGCGCTCCGAAGCCGGCGCTCGACTGAGTTCGTCGGGGTCGTAGGCGACGACCACGGCGCCCCCGCTCGCGCGGATCCGTGGCGTGAGACTGAGGCGCACGAGCGTGCCCGCGGGGGCCCGGAGCGCCCCGCTGGGGTTCGGTACGGTGCGCGGCGGCCGTCCGGTGTGCTCGGGGTACGTGAGCTCGAGGGAGAGCGCGGACCAGACCGGCTGTGGAGGCGGCGGCTCGCGGGCGTCCACGCCGTGGCGGAGACGATCGAACCCGGTCGCCCACACCTCGAAGCGACTCGCGGCGAGGATGGTGAGGAGCGTGAGCGTCAAGGCGAGCAGGCGACGGCCGACGCGGGGGCGCCCGAGCGCAGCGCCGGGTCGGACGCTGCGGGCCGTCAGGCGGGCTTCGACCTCGCCGACATACGCCGCGCGGAGCTCCACCGAGCCGGCGCGGCCGCGGCCCTCCAGGAGATCGAAGGCGCCGCGGAGTTCGTGGCGCAGTGCCCCGTCGAGGGGGTCGACGGGGCGGCCGAGGTCGCCCGAGGCGGCGGCGATGGTCGCCGCGGTCCGCTCCCGCGTGCCGGCCATCGCGGCGAACCGGCGGGCCGCGAACGCGAGGGCCAGGGCGCTGGCGCCCGCGGACGCCACGACCCAGACCCGGGCGGCGACGTCGCCGCGAAGGGTCCAACCGGCGGCCAGGGCAGCGATGAGCGCGAGGATCATCGTCGCCAACGACCCGTCGATCGCCGCCGCGAGGCCAGCGCGCCCCGCCGCGACCCATCGGACGCGGTCGAGCAGGCGGCGCAACTGCGCGCCCTCGTTCACCTTTGATCCTGCTCGAGCGAACGGGGGTGCACAGCCGGCCTCGGTCAAAGGTATAACCGGCGGGCGCGCACGCGTCATGGTCGATCCTCGTTCCAGCGGTGCTGGGCCGGCGAGGGGGCCAGGTGCCTGAATGGGCGGCCCAGGCGGCCGTCGAAGGACGAACATTCGTGGTTCCCACCGATGCCGACGACCACACGTTGGTCGAAGCCGCGAAGAGCGGCGATCGGCGCGCCTTCCAGCTCCTCTTCGAGCGCTACGAGCGCAAGGTGTACGCGGTGGCCTACGGGTTCTTGCGCAGCCAAGAGGACGCCCTGGATGTCGTGCAAGACGCCTTCATCAAGGTGTTCCGCTACCTCCCCAACTTCGAGGGGCAGTCGAGCTTCTACACGTGGCTCTATCGGATCACCGCGAACCTCTGCATCGACTACCTGCGCCGCAACACGCGCAAGAAGGACGTGGAGTTCGACGACAAGCTGCGTCACGACGGGGATCCCGAGAGCTCCCCGGTCGATGCGTTGCCCGCGTCGGTTTTGGGCAGTCCCGGTGAGGCGGTAGAGAACAAGGAGATACTCACCGCCGTCGAAGACAGCCTGAAGTACCTGAGCGACAAGCATCGCGCCGTCATCGTGATGCGAGAGCTCCAGGGTTTGTCCTATGCCGACATGGCGAAGGCCATGAACTGTTCCAAGGGCACCATCATGAGTCGTCTGTTCCACGCCCGTCGCAACATGCAGAAACTGTTGCGAGAACGACTCGAGCATCTGCCGGAGCCCAGCGAAGACGGCGCTGAAGAGCCCCAGACCGAGGCCGCGCTGCCATGAAGTACGACAACGACATCCCGACCCAAGCCGGAGACCTCCAGGCCTTCTTCGATGGCGAACTCGAGGGGCCGGACGCCGAGCGGATGGCCCGCTCGGTCGAGGCCGACGCGGAGCTCCGGGCGCACCTCGGTCAGATGACGCTCATGCGGGATCTGGTCGGGCGAAGCATGGAGATGCGGGCGGCCGAGGTCCCACGGGCTCGGTTCGAGCAGATCTGGGACGAGATCGACCGCACCATCTCCGAGGACGCCCGCTCGGTGGAGGCGCCGGCCTCGTTCTGGCAGCGGGTCTGGTCGGCCATCCGTCCGTTCCGCGTGCCTGCCTTCGCCGCCGTGGCCGCGGCCGCCGTCGCGGTCGTCGTCCTCCGGAGCGGGGACGCGCCCCCGGTGAATCAAGAACCGGAGGTGGCGTCTGTGCCGAGGTCCGCGGAGCCGGCTCCGCCCGACGCCAAGGTCGCCCCTGGCCCCGCCTCGATCCCGGCGCCTGCGATCGCCGAGTCCTTCCCGTCCCCGCGGGCGGCCGACGCCGAGATCCACGGGATCGAGTTCGGCGGCAAGCAAGGGCGGATCTCGCACACCGGCGTCGTCACCGTGCTCTACGTCGAAGAAGATGCCGCCACGCAGAAGAGTGAACGCTCGCTATGACGCACCGTAGCCCCACGTCCCGCATGCTCGCCCCCGTCCTCGCCGCCATCTTGGCGCCGATGACTGCGTTCGCCGCCGTCGCGGTGACGCCCCTCGCCGCCGAGGCCGCGGTGACCAAGGCGAACTGCCAGGTCACCACGGTCCTGATGTCGAAGGATGGCGACGGCACGATCCCGCCCGAGCTCGAGTTCATGAAGCCGTCGCTCCAGAACGACGAGTTCGCCGCGTACAAGGGCTTCCACCTCATCGAGCGCAAGGCGGTCAAGCTCGCCCTCGCCACCAAGACCGATTCGTCGTTCACCAGTGGCCACCGGTTGGGCCTCACCCTGATGGGTGGCGACGAGAAGCGACTCAAGCTCCACGCCGATCTCTCGAGCCGTGATGGAAGCAAGTCGCTGGTCTCGCTCGAGTACAGCATCGAGAACGACGGGCTCTTCATGATCGGGGCCGGCAGCTACAGCAACGAGGCGCACTCGGGCAAGCTGTTCTTCGCGATCCAGTGCGGCGGCGCGAGCTGACCTTCGGCCCGTGCGTTCCCCGCTGCGGCGACCCCCTCGGGTCGCCGTTCGTGTTGGGTGCGCCGCGGGAATCGAGATCGGGGGCGTCAGGCGTAGTTCCTCGGCCCACGGCGAAGCGAGTAGTCTGGGGGCAGACGGACCGACGACATGCGGCGCTCACCACCACCCAAGCCCGCATCTCGGGCGTGGATCTGGCTGCTCGGCGCCGCCGGGTTCTGGGTGGTCGTCGGCGCCCTGGTCGCCGTGATGGCGCCGGGCTGGGTGCGCGGCTGGGCCCACCGCACGCTCATCGAGCGGCTCGAGGCGCGGCTGGAGCTGCCCGTCACCATCGACGCGGTCGAGATCGGGGTCGACCACATCGGGATCTCGGGCCTGTCGATCGGGGATGCGCCCCCGCTGGTGCACATCGACGCCATCGACGTGCAGCTCGATCCCGCGGCGTGGTGGGACGGACGGCTCCGCGTCCTCGGCGTGGTCGTGGACGGAGGTCGGATCGAGGGCTCGCGGGCGGTGCTGACGGATCTCGCGCACAAGGCCAGGGGCCGCGACCGCGAGGAGGCGGCGCCGCCCGAGCGCCGTCGTGTCGAGCTCGCGCTGGCGAGCGTGCTGCTCCGGGATCTCTGGTTCGTCGTGGATGACCCCGGAGAGGACGCCCGCGTTCGGCACGCCGAGCTGCGCGCCACTGCGGTGATCGATCCGGCCGACTGGAGTGCGGACGTCGAGGTCGCCGACGTGCGCGTGCAGCTCGAGAACACGCCGCTGGTCACCGCCGATCGCTTGCGCGCCCACGTCGACACCGAGCGCACCGACGTGGGGCTGCGGCCCTCGTTCCCCCTGCGGGTCCAGCTCGACGGTGTCGGCGCCCCGGTGACCCCCGAGATCGCGGTGTCCGGCGTCGAGGGCTGGGTCGAGCTCGCGGACGCATCGATCAGCGAGGTCGCGGTCGATCTCGCCGGCGGCTTCTCGGATCGCGCCGACGAGGTCGGAAGCGATGCGCGGCTCTGGTCGGTGGCCGGGCGCGTGCGTCGGGATCTCTCGGCCGGATCGCTCTGGGTCGACATGGCGGAGTTCGAGCTCGGCCGCGTCCCCGAGGTCCTCAAGGGCCTCCCGCTCGTCGAGTCCGAGCGCGCCACTGTCGGTGGCCGCCTCGGCGTGGTGTTCGGCGGCGGCATCGCGCGCGTCCAGGGCGAGGTGTCGCTCGAGGGACTCAACGTGGACCACCCGATGCTCGCGAAGGATCCCGTCCGGGACCTCGGATTCGACCTTGGGTTCTCGGCCGAGCTCGATCCCGCCGCGCATCGCGTGAAGATCGATCGCGCGGTCGTGGAGCGCGAAGGCATCCGGCTCGAGCTCGCGGCCGATCTGCTCCATCCCCCCGAGCGCCGTCATCGTCGGTACCGAACGCACGCGCGTGTGCCTCCGGTGCCGTGCCAGGCGGTCCTCGACGCGATCCCGGTGGAGTTCGTCCCGAGTCTGCAGGGCTTCGTCCTCGACGGGGAGTTCGAGCTCGACGTCCGCTTCGACGCCGACTACGCCGATCTCGACCGGATGGTCCTCGACGGTCGCGTGGGCATCTGGGACTGCGTCGCCAAGCAGGTGCCCGCGCATGCCTCCACGGATCGGCTCGCGGGCGGGTTCACGCACCGCGTCACGATGCGTGACGGTCGGCAGCGATCGGTGCAGCTTTTCTCCCACTCCGGCTCGTTCACGCCGCTGCAGCAGATCTCGCCGTACATGGTCCAGGCCGTGCTCACCACCGAGGACGGTGGTTTCTGGCGGCACCGCGGGTTCTTGCCGTCGCAGTTCCGCACCGCGATGCAGCGCAATCTCGCGGCCGGGAAGGTCCGCCTCGGCGCGTCGACCATCACGATGCAGATGGTGAAGAACGTCCTGCTGTCGCACGAGCGCACGCTGTCGCGGAAGTTCCAGGAGCTGTTCCTCACCTGGTGGGTCGAGACCGCCCTGAGCAAGGAGCGGATCATGGAGATCTACCTCAACGTGATCGAGTTCGGCCCGGGCATCTATGGGGTCACCCGCGCGGCGCGGCACTACTTCGGCAAGTACCCGGAGGAACTCACGCCGCCCGAGGCCGCGTATCTCGCGTTGATGCTACCGAGCCCGGTGCGTCGGCATGTCCACTACTGTCGGGGTGGTCCGAGCCCGTCGATGCAGGTGAAGCTCGCGCGGATCCTGTCGATCATGCGCGAGCGCAACCGCCTGACGGAGGAGGAGTACCTCGCCTGGCGGGACGTCCCCCTGCTGTTCGACGGCAACGACCGCAGCAGCGAAGGCGCGTGCCTGGCCGAGATCGACGCGCTCCTCGCCGCGCAGGGCGGACAGCGGGCGCTCAGTGGCCTGCTCGGCGACGGGCAGCCGAGCCCAGAGCCCGGCGGGGAGCCGAGCGCGGACGACCCCGCCGACGCGCCGCCGCGCGTGCGTTGGAACCCCAGTGACGAGGACCCCGCGGAGTCCGACGCGCCAGGCCGGCCCGCGATGGAGGAGACCATCGGACCGGACGGCGAGACGTGGTGATCGTCGCCGCCGCGTTGGCGGCGTTGTGTGCATCGCCGTCGCCGTCGCCGTCGCCGTCGCCGTCGTCGTCGCCGTCGCCATCGCCGGCCGTGGCGCGCGTCGGCGGGGGCGAGGTCATCGTCGACGCCAGCGCACCGCTGCGCCCGCCGTCGCGCCGCCGCGTCCACGGCCACGCGCGACTCGGGCTGGCGTTCGGCGTGATCGCCGAGGACCCCGCGGTCGTCGTCGAGCCCGGCGCCGTGCTCGATCTCCGCAGCGTCGCCCCGGTGCGCCTCGGCCTCGCCGTGCCGCTGCGCCTGCGCCTGTACGACCGCACGCCCGACGACCGCGGTGCCCTGCGCCTGCGCGACTGGGATGAGGTCGGGGACTACCTCGCCGTGCTTCGCCTCCTCGAGTATCGGGATGACCACGCGGTCGGCCGGCGGGCCCACGCGCACGTCGAGGTCGTGCTCGGGGTGCAGCGCGATCTGACGCTGGGCCACGGCAGCCTCGTGCGCGGCTGGGCGAACGGGCTCGACATCGATCGCCGACGCAGCGGGCTCGAGGCGGTCGCGGAGATCCGCGGTTCGCTGCTCGAGCAGCCCGCCGCCGTCCGCGTGCAGACGCTGGCGGGCGACCTCGCGGGCTCGCAGATCCTCGGTGCGCGCGTCCAGGGCCGCTGGGCGGGCGCGGGCCTCGGTGCGTCGGTCGTCGGCGATCCCACCGCGCCGCGGCGACTCGTGGTCGACGCCAGCGAGCCCGCAGCGCTCGAGCTCGGCCGCGGTGGCCGACTGCGCACCGCCGGACCGCGCGGCGTCGTCGCGGGGGCGCTCGAGCTCGAGTACCGCGCCACCGATCGTTGGCGCTGGAGCGCCGGGCCCTACCTCGATCTCGACCTCGTCGGCGGCCTCGGTCGCGGGCTACACCTCGGCGCGGACGCCGACGGTCGCCTCGGTCGGCGCCGCGGTGTAGAGCTGGGTGCCACGGCCGAGCTCACGGTGGGAAGTTCCGGCTACGACCCCGCGTACTTCGACGTGTTCTACGGCGCGACGCGCTGGCAAGCCCCGCTGCTGGGCACCGCATCGTCCGTGCCCTCCGATCTCGCGGAGTCGGCGCTGCCGAAGTACGCCTGGGTCCGCGGCAACATCCCGGCCGGCGTCGGTGGGATGGGGGCGCTGCGCTTCTCGCATGACCGCGGCGCCCAGGCCCGAATCGAGTACCGCGCTCGTCCGGGCGCGCTCGGCCACACGTTCGCCCTGGTGGTGGGCGCCGACCTCCGGCGCGTCGGCGTGTTCGCCCGCTTCGCGCACCGCGGCGGCCGCCACGGGTTCGAGCCCCGAGCCTCGGGGACGCTCGCCCAGCTCGAGCTGCGGGTGCCGGTGCTGCGCTGGCTCGATGTCGACGCGATGGCCGGCTGGACGTTCGGGACGCGGGTCGATCCGCGACCCGACGCCGGCGGCGGGTCCCTCGTGCGCGGCGCGGGCGTCGTGCTGGCCGGCGTGGCAGGGCGCGTGCCGTGGTGAACGGGCCCTCCGGAGGTCACGATCCTCGCCACGGGCCGTGGGCGCGGTACGATGCGTGGCCCCACGCCGCGCCGCCGCGCAAGACGATGCCGCCCTCGCGCGCCAAGAAGGTCCTCGCCGTCCTCGCCGTGCTCTTCGCACTCGGCGTGTTTGCCAGCGTCGCGACCGTCGCTGGCGTGTTCTGGTGGTACGCGCGCGGCATCAAGGAGTTCGACGAGGATGGTCTGCGCAACTATCGACCTCCCCAGGTGACGCGCATCCTCAGCCGTGATGGCGAGGTCATCGGCGAGATCTACACGCAGCGGCGCACGCTGATCCGCTACGCCGACATCCCGAGCCACGTGGAGAGTGCGTTCCTCGCCGCGGAGGACGCCGATTTCTTCCACCACGAGGGGATGGACGTGCTCGGCATGGTCCGCGCGCTCGTCGTCAACCTCCGCGCGGGCGAGGTGCGCCAGGGCGCGTCGACGATCACGCAGCAGGTGGTGAAGATCTTTCTCTTGTCGGACGAGCGCACGCTCGAACGCAAGGTGCAAGAGCTCGTGCTGGCGCGGCGCCTCGAACAGGCGTTCAGCAAGCGCGAGATCCTCGAGCTGTACCTCAACGAGATCTACCTGGGGCACGGGCGCTACGGCATCGAAGAGGCGTCGCGGTTCTACTTCGGCAAGAGCGTCCGCGAGATCGACCTCGGGCAGGCGGCGTTGCTCGCGACGCTCCCCAAGGCGCCCGGGCGCGACTCTCCGCTGCGCGACCCCGAGTACGCGAAGCGTCGGCAGACGTTCGTACTCAACCAGATGGTCAGTCATCAGTTCGCCACGGCCGAAGAAGTCCGGCCCTTCCTCGAAGGCGGCCTGGGGCTCGCGCCGGAGGCCGCGCGGCCGCGCGTCGAGCCCGGCGCCGAGGAGTTCGTCGACGAGGTGCGATCGCGCCTCGAGGCCGAGTACGGGGCGGACGCGCTGCCGTACCTCGGCGCGCGCGTCGAGACCACGGTGTCGCTGCCGACGCAGCGCGCCGTCCGAGCCGCGCTCCTCGATGGCCTGCGCGCGCTCGACGTGCGCCAGGGCTATGGCCACAAGCTCGTCCCGGCGAAGGCCAAGGTGCGCGCGCAGGCGCAGATGCACGGCGACGCGCCGATCGCCGTCGGCGAGGCCTACCCGGCGATCGTCGACGCGCCCGATCCGGGCACCAAGGGTGGGATCCTGGCGAAGATCGGATCGCACCGCGTGTTCGTGCGCGTGGCGCCTGGTTCGCGCTACGCCGAGCCCGAGGTGGCGCTCGCGACCCAGTTCCCAGAGGGGGCGGCGATCGACGTGCGCGTCGTGTTGCCGGCCGGGGCCGAGGGGTCGCCGGCGCCCGGCGGCCTCGCGCTCGCGGACCTCGCGGAGGGCCCCGAGGCCGCGGTCGTCGTCGCCGACGTCGACACGGGGGAACTCCTCGCGATGGTCGGTGGCTCTCACTACGCCGCGGGCGAGTTCAACCGTGCCGCCCGCGCGGCGCGGCAGCCCGGCTCGGTGTTCAAGCCGTTCGTCTACGGGGCGGCGATCGAGTCCAAGCAGTTCTCGGCGGCCACCCTCGTCTCGGACTCGCCCGAGATCTACGAGAAGTGGCGGCCCACCAACTTCGAGGCGGACGTGTATCGCGGCGACATCCGGCTGCGTGTCGCGCTGGCGCATTCGGTCAACACGATCGCGATCAAGCTCGTCGACCGCATCGGCATCGACGTGGTGAGGGACTTCGCCCGCCGTGCAGGCATCGCGTCGGCGCAGCCCGACGATCTGTCGATCGCGCTCGGTACGGGCGAGGTTACCCCGCTCGAGCTGCTCGGCGGGTACCTCACCCTCGCCCGGGGCGGGAGCCGGCGTGCGCCGGCGATCATCCGTCGCATCGAGTTCGCCGATGGGCGCGTCGTCCAGCCCGGCGCGGCCGACGAGCAGGTGATCGCCCCCGAGGTCGCGTTCGTGCTCACGAGCATGATGACGTCGGTCGTGCAGGTCGGCACGGGGACGAAGGCCAAGGCGCTCGGTCGACCGGTGGCCGGCAAGACGGGGACGTCCGCGGATCATCACGATGCGTGGTTCGCCGGGTTCACGCCGCGGACCGCGGCGGTCGTGTGGGTCGGCTTCGATCGGCCGCGGCCCCTGGGCAAGGCCGAGACGGGCGGTCGCGCGGCGGTCCCCATCTGGGTCGACGCGGTGAAGGCCGCCGAGGTCGGGCCGGCGCGGGGCTTCACGCCGCCGGCGAGCGTCTCGGTCCGCCGCATCGACGCGGCGACGGGCCTGCTCGCCCCGCCCGAAGGCGAGCTCGAGACGATCGAGGAGTTCTTCATCCCCGGCACCGAGCCGGTCGACGAGGCGCTCGTCGGCGCGGCGCCCTCCGGCGACGTGCTGCTCGATCTCTACGACGATCCGGGCCAGGCGGCGCAGGACGACCATGGCGACGTCCGCGACCGCGACGCGGATGACCGCGACGCGCCGTCCAACGGCGAACCTCCGCCGGTCGACGCTCCGCGCGGGCCCTCCAGCCTCCCGTCGCTCAGCGATCTCCCGGACTAGTGCACCCCACGAGCGGCGCTACTGCGGGTCGATCAGGACCTCTTGGCCGACCTGCACGCGGGTCTCGGCTTCGAGTACCGCGGTCAGTTCGTCCTCGATCTCGCGCTTGTCGTAGCCCGAGAAATCGACACCATCGAAGAACCGATCGTAGGTCTTCGAGATCGTCAGCTCCTTCGGGAAGTCCTCCGTGTGATCGATCCGCAGCGGGGATCCATCCTCGACGGTGCTGAGATCGAGCGAGACACGCTGGCTGAGGGTGCCGCGGAGCTCGAACTCGGTCGGGACCTCTTGGCCGGGGAGGGCCGCACCGCCGCGCAGATACACGGTGGTGCCATCGACCGCGTCGTTCTGCGGGACCCGGTGCCGGGTGTCTTCGCTGCCGGGCTCGATGACCGGCATCGTGTACTGGCCGTAGTCGACGATGAGCTCGCAGTAGTCACCGGGATCGACCTTGCGCCCCGCGACGGTGAGCGTCTGCAGATCCTCGACGCGCAGGTCCTCGGGGCAGGGGCCCCAGAACATGTTCAGCGGGTGCTCGTTCCCGCTGCAGGAGACCAGGGTCACCTCCGCGATGGTGACGAAGGACTCGACGAGCGTGATGTTCCAGCCGGCGTCGGACTCGAACACGCGCGGCTGATTGTCTTCGCCGCGATCGGGGAACGCTCCGTCCTCCGGCGTCGCGTGGTGGGTGGAGAACACGTAGAGCAGCGCACCGCCGGGTTGCAGCGCGTCGCAGCCCCCGAGCATCGATGCGACGGCGAACGCGAGGGATAGTCCAAGCAGTCGATGGTTACGGCGCATGGGACGAGGCAGGGTGACACTATCAGAGGGGGAGGGCACGTCACAGGTCGCTCCGCTGATTTCGCGGTGCGTCCACGGCTTCCCATGATGGCCGTGATGGGGCAAGAGATGGGAGCTCCGCACGGGTCGTTGGGCGACACGCCGGGGTGTCGTGACCTCGCTGCTGCGTTGGCTGCGAGCTCGCAACTCGGAGTCGAAACGTCATGCGAAGCACCGTGGTTTCCGCGAGCGAGCGCAGACTCCAGCATCACGGTGGTGTGACGTGGATCGCGTCGAAGCCCACGCCCGTCACGCCGGAGCGAGATCGAGCGAGGGCCGTCGACGATGCGCGCCGCGCGGCTCGGCGCGGACGCAGCCGCCGGGGTCTCCACCCCGCGGGAACACGGCCGTGGTCCCGCGAGTACGGGCCAGTGCTAGCCTCCAGCCGTGGCCCGTCATAGCGTCGCCGAACTCTGGGGGGCCGCTCGGCACCCCGCGGCCGCCCCCGGCCCAGGGGCGCTCGTGCGCGTGCCCACCGGGCAGCTGCCTGCGGTCCGTGCAGAGGACACCCTCGCGGCCTTCGTCCAGCGCTTGCCAGTCCCGCCGATGGCGATGATCGCCGGTGGCCTCGGGCTCGCGGCGCTCGGTGCCCTCTTCGCCGCCGTGCTGTCCTCGGGTTTCATCGGGGCCGTGCTCTTCGGCGGCATGTTGACCTTCGGCGGCGGCGTGGCGCTGCTGGGCCTACGCAAAGCCAGCGCGTCGGCGCCGACGCCGACGCCCGCGCCGCAGGTCGATCCCCACGTGCTCGCCGAGCGGACGCGGCGGGTCCACGCCGTCCTCGCCCGCGGCACGACGACGTTCGAGGGCCTGCTCGCGCAGCTGCGGTGGACCGACCGCGCCCTCGTCGAGACGCTGGTCGCGATGAAGGACGCGGGCGCGCTCATCGAGGATCTCGATCTCGACAGCGGCGAGTGGGTCTATCGTCTGCAGTATGGCGACGCGATCGGGACGCCGGCGTCGATGACCCTGGCGGATCGTCAGCAACACTAGGGAGCGGCATGAAGGACAAGAGCACCGCGGCGATCCTCGCCCTGTTCATGGGCACCATCGGCGTCCACAAATTCTACCTCGGGCGCATCGGGGCCGGGATCGCGTACCTGATCTTCAGCTTCACGTTCATCCCCGCGATCCTCGGTGTGATCGACTTCTTCGTGCTCGCGCTGATGGACCAGGACGAGTTCAACCGCCGCTACAACGGTCACGCGCTGAACCCGGGCGTCGTGGTGAACATGCTGCCACCCGCAGGGTATCCGCCCCCGGCGGGCTACCCGTACCCGCCGCCGTATCCCCCGCCGACGGTGCACCCCTCGCATGCGCACCCGGCCGCGATGCAGCCGCAGTACATGCACGGCCAGCCCTACCCGCAGCAGCAGCCCGTTGCGGCGCCCGCCCCCGCGCCGACGCGGAGCATGGACGAGCTCGCGCAGCAGCTCGAGCGGCTGAACGAGCTGCGCATCGCGGGCCTGCTGACGGACGAGGAGTTCGCCCAGCAGAAGGCGCGCCTGCTGGCGTCGATGTGATGACCGCGTGGAGTCGACGGGCCGCGCTTTGCGGCCTCGGGGGCGCGGCGCTGTCGTGCGTCGCGCGACGCACGACGAGCGTCCCGCGATCCACGACGTCGACGGTCGGTCCCGCGACGACGGCCGCGGACCTCGACGCCTTCGCCGAGCTGCATGGGTTGTGCGACGGCGTGATGGCGCCCGACGCCGCCGAGTGGTCCGAGCACCGCGCCGCGGTCCGGGCTCGGCTCGTCGAGCTCGACCTCGCCGCGCTCGTGCTCGAGCCCGGGGCCAACATGAGCTACGTCGGCGGCCCGGCGTGGGGCCGCTCCGAGCGGCCGTTCCTCCTGGTGCTGCCGCGCGAGGGGCCGCCGGTCGTGGTGTGTCCCGCGTTCGAGGAACGCACGGTGCTCGAGCGGGTCGCCGATCACGAGCTGCTGCTCTGGCGCGAGCACGAGGATCCCTTCGCGCGCGCGGGGGCGGTGCTCGCTGGGCTCCACGGCCAGCGCATCGCGGTCGACCCGACGATGCGGCAGTTCGTCGCCGCTGGCCTCGAGCGCGCGTGGCCGACGGCTCGATGGGTCCGAGAGGACGTCGCGATCGGGCCGTGTCGCGTGATCAAGGGGCCGGCCGAGCTCGCACGCCTGCGGACCGCCAACCTCGCCACGCAGCAGGCGATCGCCGCGGTCCGCCGCCGCGTCGTCGTCGGCACGCCGCAGGCGCAGATCCAGGCGTGGGTCGAGCAGGCGCTCCGACGGGCGGGTCTCGAGGATCCGTGGGTGCTCGCGCTGGTCGGGCCCGCCGCGTCGTTCCCCCACGGCACCGCCGAGGCCCGCGACGTGCGAGGCGGCGACGCGGTGCTCATCGACACCGGCGGCTCACTGCACGGCTACCGCTCCGACATCACGCGGACGTTCGTCGTCGGCGAGCCGAGCGCGGCGCTGCGACGGGCGTGGGACACGGTGGCCGCGGCCCAGCGTGCGGCCCTCGCCGCGATCCGACCCGGCGTGACCACGGGCGCCGTCGATGCGGCCGCGCGCGCCGTGATGGCCGAGGCAGGCTACGGCGCGGACGACCGCTACTTCACGCACCGGCTCGGCCACGGAATCGGGCTCGAGGTCCACGAGCCGCCGTACCTCGCTGGGGGCACGCCGACCGTCCTCGCCCAGGGCATGACGATGTCCGACGAGCCGGGCATCTACGTCGCCGGTGAGTTCGGCGTGCGGCTCGAGGACATCGTCGTCGTCACGGCCGACGGCGCCGATGTGTTCGGCGAGCTCGGCCCGCCGCGGCTCGAGTAGCGGCGCGGCTCAGGCGGTCCCGCGCGCGCCGACGCGCGCGAGCAGGGCCGCGGGCAGGATGCAGTAGGGCGCGTACACCAGCGCGAAGATCAGCGTGTCGGTGGGCGGCAGCTCGCCGAGGAACTCGACGGCCACGTGGACCACCATCGAGTACGACATCGTGCACGCGTAGACGATCGCCGGGATCCTCAGCCGCTCGTCGCCGCGCCACAGCGCGCGCGCGGCCCAGAGGTAGAACGGTCCGAAGGCGAACGCCGAGATGCCCGACATCACCCGGAGGAACAGCGGGTTCTGGGCGACCAGCGGATCGTAGGAGGTGCCGAACTGCCACAGCATCCGGCCGAACGGATCGGGGCTGTCGGCCGCGACGAGGTCGAGGGCGGCGGCGCGATCGAAGAGGAAGGACGTCGCCGCGAACGCGACCATGGTCGCGACGAGGAACGCGTCGAACAGCGGGCGGCGGCCGAGGGCGGGGCGGGGTGTCATGGGCTCCCTACGGGCGCTGCAGCGCCACCAGCGTCAGGCCTTCGCGGCCGGTGTCCTTGTCGAGCTTGCCGTCGATCTCCGCGTAGCGGAGCATGGGGTTGCGCGAGCGGTTCTTCTTGTCGGCCAGGCGCGTGCGGAAGTCGTCGAGCGGCTGGACCTGGTAGGCCCACAGATCGGCGTGCACCCACTTCTTGTTGTAGATGGTGCGCAGCACGACGCTCGTCTCGGTCGACGGCAGTGCCGACACGCTCTCGACGAACGAGGCGATGTACTTGAAGTACTCCTCGGCGTTGCTCATGTAGAACGCCTGCACCGTCACGCCGAGGGCCTTGCACACCTCGCCGACGGTCTTCAGGCTGCGGTCGCCGGCGAGGTTGCCCGGCATCATGCGCACGCGGCCGGTCTGGTACATCGCGCGGACGTGGGCGTAGTTGTCGGGGTCGGACAGCCACGTGGTGGGCTTGCCGTCGCGGTTGCGGGCGATGACGCGCTCGAGGTGGCGGTACACCGTCTCGCGGGCGGTCGCGAAGCCGCGGAGCAGGCGGCCGCGGGCCTTCTCGTCGAGGGACGCGAAGGCCTCCTCGAGGGTCGCGCGCGTCGTCGCCTCGTTCTTCTTGTGCCACGCGTCGACCAGGGCGCGCGGGTTGTCGTGGGCGAGCACCAGCACCTGGTACATGCGGTGCAAATCGACGACGCGATAGTCGATGTCCATCAGGAACGCGAACTCGGCCCGCTGCACCGCCATCATCGTGAAGTTCATGTCCGAGCCGACGCCGACGTAGGCGCCGCCCTTGTTCGCGATGAAGTCGAAGTAGAGGTCGTGTCGGGTCTCGTTGCTCTGGACGTAGTGGATCTCGACAGGGATCGGATCGTCGGCGTCGCCGGCGAGGAACGCGGTGCGCTGCGCGTCGGTCAGCGGCACCAGACCCGCGGGGCCGGACGCCGCGGGGGTGGGATCTGCCGCGGGCGCCGGCGCGTCGGGCTTCGCCGGGATCGGGGCGGTCGGGTCGGCCGCGGCGACCGGCGGCGACGCGCTCGGGGCCGCCGGTCCCGCCGCTGCGGGGGCGGGCGTGGGCTCGACCGTCGCGGGATCGCGGCAGGCCACCGCGAGCCCGACCGGGGCGAGCGGGGCCGCGGGGCCGGCGAGGGAGAAGATCGCGAGGGCGGCGTGGCGAACGCGCGAGCGCAGCATGGGTGCCCGACTTATGCCACGGCGACGCCGCTGGCCGAGCAATTGCCGCGTCGCGGCCACGCGCCCCGGGGGGCTTGCGCTCCGGAGCACGTCAAACCACACTGACGCCCGCCCAACCTCCATGCGCTTGCCGCGCAATACGCGTGCCGAACGGTCTCCGTCCGGCCCACGTCGGGGAGCCGGCCCTGGTCCTGCGAGCCTCGCAGCGGCTGGGCAACGGCAGTTGGGTGTCGACAAACCCTGAGGAGGGGCGATGACCGAAACGGACAGCGCAGCGCGGCCCGTGACGATCCGGGCCGAGAAGATCTCGAAATCCTATGGCGACTTCGCGGCATTGACCGACGTGTCGTTCCAGGTTCGCAAGGGCACGGTGGCGGCCTTCCTCGGCGTGAACGGGGCGGGCAAGTCGACGACGATGCGGATCCTCACCGGCTACCTCGCCCCGACCGTGGGTCGTGTCGAGGTGCTCGGCCTCGATCCCACCGATCACGTCGCGCGCATCGAGCTCGCCCGCAAGCTCGGCTACCTGCCCGAGAGCGGCCCCTTGTACCGCGACATGACGCCGGCGGAGTCGCTGCAGTTCTTCGTCGATCTGCGCCGCCTCGACGACGCGGCCAAGCGCATCGATCGCGTGGTCGAGCGCTGTGCGATCGGCTCGGTGCTGCACAAGCCCATCCACAAGCTGTCGAAGGGCTACCGCCAGCGCGTCGGCATGGCCCAGGCGCTGCTGCACGACCCCGAGGTGCTCATCCTCGACGAGCCGACCTCGGGTCTCGACCCGCTGCAGATCCGCGACGTGCGAGCGCTGATCCGCGAGCTCGGCAAGGACAAGACGATCCTGCTGTCGACCCACATCCTGCAGGAGGTCGACGCGGTCGCGGACACGGTGGTGATGGTCCACGACGGTCGCATCGTGTTCACGGGCACCAAGGACGAGCTCGCCGGATCCCGCGGGATCGAGGCGCGCTTCTACGAGCTCACCGGCACCAAGGGCGCCGCGAAGGAGGTGGCGTGATGTTCGGGATCGACTTCAACGTGGTCTCGGCGATCGTCCGCAAGGACCTCCGCCAGTACCTCGGCAACCCCACGGGCTACGTGTTCCTCACGCTGTTCATCGCGACCACGGCGGCCGCGGCGTTCATGCAGGAGGGGTTCTTCGCCCGCAACCTCGCGGACCTCGCCGAGCTGAACAAGCTCATGCCCGCGATCCTCATGTTCTTCGTGCCCGCGGTGACGATGGGCGCGTGGGCCGACGAGCGTCGCGGCGGCACCGACGAGATCCTCCTGACGTCGCCCGTGCGCGACGGCGAGGTGGTGCTCGGTAAGTACCTCGGCGTGCTCGGCATGTTCACCGTGTCGCTGGGCTTCTCGGTCGCGCACGTGGCCGTGCTCGCGTACCTCGGTGACCCCGACCCGGGCCTGATGGTCTCGACGTACCTCGGCTACTGGATGATGGGCGCGCTGTTCTGCGCGGTCGGTCTCGTGGCGTCGATGTTCACCACCAACGCGACGGTGGCGTTCATCCTCGGCGCGCTCGGCTGCGCAGGCCTCGTGTTCGCCGGCAGCGAGCCGTGGGCGGCCGGCATGCTCGGCACCGCGATCCTCGGCCTGCTGTTCGCGCTCGGCTGGTTCGTGGTCCGCAGCGGCGACATCGCTGGGGCGGCCTTCGCCGGCGGCCTCGGTGCCGTGGTCGGGCTCGCGTTCTGGCTCCCGTCGCTGCTCCCGTGGCTGCACGAGGAGGGCGGCGACAACCGCTTCGTCGACGCGTTCGAGTCGCTCGCCGTCGACGCCCACTTCGCCAGCTTCGGCGAGGGCATCGTCCGGCTCGGCGACGTCATCTACTTCGCCGGCGGCGCATCCGTGCTGCTGTATCTCTGCGCGTTCCTGCTCGGAAGGAGGCACTGGTAGTCATGGCGCTCCATGTCCGTCATCACCGCCTGATTCGTTTCTGCGCCCTGGCCGTCACCGTCGGCGCCCTGGGCTACGCGGCGACGCGCGCCCGGTCGCGCGCCGACATCACGTCCGAGGGCCTGTCCAAGCTGACGCCTGCGACCGAAGACCTCATCCGCAGCATCGCGGTCGAGCGCCCGGTGGTCGTGCACGCGTTCGTGTCGCGCGAGGTCCCGCGCGAGTACGTCGAGATCCGCCTGCGATTGCTGAACCTGCTGCGTGAGATGGAAGCGCAGGGCGGCCAGGGCCTCACCGTGCGCATCATCGAGCCCGAGCTCCACTCGCCCGAGGCCGAGGAGGCCATGGAGAAGTGGAACATCATGCCCCGGCCCCTGGTCGACCGCGAGGGCGGCCGGCTCGAGGAGCTGGAGACGTTCATGGGCCTGGCCTTCGTGTCGGGCCCACGCGAGGAGATCATCGGCTTCCTCGATCGCGGCCTGTCGGTCGAGTACGAGATCGCCCGGGCGCTGCGCGTCGTCACGCAGGACAAGAAGAAGGTCGTCGGCATCTGGCGCACGGATGCGACGATCATGGGCAACTTCGATCTGCAGAGTAAGAGCCAGCAGCCGGCGTGGCGCATCGTCGAGGAGCTGCGCAAGCAGTACGAGGTCCGCTCGCTCAACCCCAAGCAGCCGGTCCCCGAGGACGTCGACGTGCTGTTCGTGCCGCAGCTGCCGAGCTGCGCCCAGGACGAACTCGACAACGTCCGCGCCTACGTCGAGGCCGGACGCCCCGCGCTGCTCACCGTCGATCCGTTCCCGCTGTTCGACATCCGCACGTCGCCGAAGGAAGAGAAGCTCCCGCCGCCCGGCCAGCAGAACAACATGTTCGGCGGCGGCGGTGGTCCCCCGGCCGAGCCCAAGGGCGACTACGCCGGCTTCCTGCGCGACATCGGCGTCGACTGGGAGGACGAGAAGATCCTCTCGGACTCCTACAACCCGCACCCGACGCTCGAGCAGGTGCCCAAGCAGATCGTGTTCGTCGGCCCCCGGCAGGACGGCAGCAACAGCTTCGTCGGCAAGGATCCCTCGGTCGACGGCCTCACCGAGATCGTGCTGATGTTCGGCGGCGAGCTGAAGCCCGCGGCCGGCTGGCAGGACAAGTTCACGCCGCTGCTCGAGACCGGCCCGACCACCGGCTGGGCCCTGTTCGAGGCGATGGTGCAGCGGCACCCGCTGTTCGGCATCCAGGGGCCGATGCCGCCGCGCCCGGGCAAGCTCGAGGACGGCCGGCTCACGGTCGTGCCGCCCGACGGCAAGCCCAAGGTGATGGCCGCGCGGATCAAGGGCGGTGCCGACGGCGAGAAGAAGGACCGCAACGTCGTGGTCATCGCCGACCTCGATCTGTTCGGGAACAACTTCTACGCGATGCACGAGCGCGGCGGTGACGTCGACGCCGACGGCCTCGACGACGTGCGCTTCGACAACGTCACGTTCCTGCTGAACGTGGTCGACGGGCTCATCGGCGACGACCGCTTCGTCGAGCTGCGCAAGCGCAAGGCCAAGTACCGCCGGCTCGCCACGGTCGACGACCTCAAGAAGGAAGAGCGTGCCGCCCGCGAGGCCCAGACCGAGGAGGCCAACAAGTCCGCGGAGGCCGAGCTCGAGGAGGCGAAGAAGTCGCTCGAGGCGGCGGTCGACGCGATCGAGCAGCGCAGCGATCTCGACGAGACCACCAAGCAGATCATGCTGAAGAGCGCCGAGCAGGCCGAGAACCGGCGGCTGCAGGCGCGCACCGAGTCGATCGAGCGCGAGAAGGCCAAGGCCGTCGGCAAGGTCGAGACCCGCTATCAACGGCAGTCGCGCGAGATCGAGGACCGCATCCGCATCGCGTCGGTGCTGCTGCCGCCGGTGCCGGCGCTGCTGCTCGGTGGCTTCATCTACCTGCGCAAGCGCAGGCGCGAGCACGACGCGATCCCGACGACCCGGCGCAAGGGCGCCGCGGGCAAGGGCAAGGAAGGAGAGGGCGCATGAATCGCACAACCGTCATCATGGTCGCGCTGGCGCTCGGTTCGGTCGGCCTGGCGTGGAACATGCGGCCGCGGGATGTGGCCGCCGCCAGCTTCGAGGACACGGGCACACCGCTCTTCCCGGGCTTCACCGACCCGACCCTCGCGACCGCCCTCGAGGTGGTGAGCTGGGACGACAAGGCCGCCAAGGTCCTGCGGTTCGCCGTGGAGCAGAAGTCGGGTCGCTGGGTCATCCCCAGCCACAACGACTACCCGGCCGACGGCACCGAGCGCATGGGCAAGGCCGCGGCGTCGTTCATCGACGTCAACAAGGACCTCTACTACGGCGACAACGCGGCCGAGCACGGCCAGTACGGCGTGCTCGACCCCGAGTCGGCCGACGGCAAGGGCGACGAGAAGGGCAAGCACATCACCATCAAGGACGCCTCGGGCGCGACGTTGGTGGCCATCATCGTGGGCAAGGAGATCCCCGAGAAGCAGGGCTTCTTCTACGTGCGCTCGCCCGAGGAGAAGCGGGTCTACGGCGCGCGCCTCGAACTCGACATCTCGACCAACTTCACCGACTGGATCGAGAAGGACCTGCTCAAGGTCAAGCGCGACGAGATCATCACGATGCTCTACGACCCGTACACGGTCGACGAGCAGCAGGGCAAGGTCACCGGCAGCTCGCCGGTGCGCGCGAACCTGACGTCGGTCGACGGCAAGGACGAGTGGGTCGCGGAGCCGGGCGTCGAGGCCCCCGACGGCAAGATCGTCGACAGCGCCAAGGTCCGGCAGATGATCACCGCGATCTCGAGCATCAAGATCGTCGGCGTGCGTCCGCGGCCCAAGCCGCTCACGCTGCAGGCGCTGCAGTCCAAGGGCTTCTTCGTCACGCCCGACGGCGCGCGGCTGTTCGGCAACGAGGGCGAGGCGCGGGTCGTCACGAAGGACGGCATCGTGTTCAGCCTCTACTTCGGCGAGATCACCTACGAGTCGGGCCTGGCCCTGACCGCGGGCGCCGACGACGAGGCACCCGACGAGCCGACGACGCCCGAGCTCGACGGCGAGAAGGACGAGAAGGCCGCCAATCGCTACATGTTCGTCGAGGTCGCCTACGACCCGTCGATGGACAAGGGCGAGGAGGCGCCGGTCGAGGAGCCCGAGGACGGCAAGCCGGCGAAGCCCAGCGTGCGCGGGCAGGATCGGGCGAAGCAGCTGCAGGCCCGCTTCGGCGAGTGGTTCTATGTCATCTCGGACATGAGCTACAAGCAGATCCACAAGGACCGCAGCGAGCTCTTCAAGGGCGCCCCGGCCCCCAAGGAGTCGCCTGCGGCCCCGCCCGGCGGCACCACGCCGGCCCCCGGTGGCGCGGCGAAGGACAAGCCGGCGCCGGAGAAGGACAAGCCGGCGCCGAAGGCCCCGGCGAAGCCCGAGCCTCCGGCACCGCCCTCGCCGTGAGCCGAGCGCAGGCGCTGCGTGATCGGGCGGCGTGCCGAGGGCCCGCCGTCCGGTCCGCGCGCCGAGGGGGCGGTTGCGGGGATTCTCGCGCGGGTGCATAACCCGGCGCCGCGATGACCGAGTCGGCCGACACGGCAACGGAGCCCCCCCAACGCGCCAAGCTGAGCTGGCGTGAGGGGCTCTTCCTCGTCGGGCCCGACCCGCTGACCTCGCCGTACTACTCGTCCGGCGCGCTCATCGTCGCTGGCGTCGGATACACGACGCCGATCTTCCAGATCGGGCTGTACGCGCTGTTGTTCGTGCTCGCGCCGATCTACGTCGAAGCGGTGCTGCTGACGCTGTCGAACGGCGGCACGTACGTGATGACGCGCTATGCCCTCAGCCACCTCGGCAAGCTGGCGGTGGTCGCCGCGGCGTCGGTCGGCGTGACGATCTCGTTCTCGTACGTGGCGACGGCGATCGTCAGCCTGCTGTCGTTCAGCGACTACGTGCTCTCGCTCGTGGGCGGCGGACACGGCGGCCACACCGTGGCCGCGATCTGCCTCGCGACGCTGCCGGCGATCGGCTTCGCGATGTGGGTCATGCCGGGGCGCTGGCGCGCGACCATGCCGACGGTCCTGCTGACCACGCTCGCTGCGATCGCCCTGTCGCCGATCTTCCCGCGGGCGGTGGTCGTCATGCTGCCGCCGCTGGTCCTGTTGTTCTCGCTGAACAACTACGGGTTGCACGAGAGCGTGCAGGTCAGCAAGACCATCTTCCTCATCAACCTCGCGGTGATGGGCATCACCCTCGGCTTCGGCGTGATCTACGTGCTCATGCACGGCCTGGACGTCGACCTGTTCCTCCACGGCGCACCGCAGGTCGAGGCCGCGGCCCCGGCCGGCAGCCACGGCGCCCGTCACCTGCCGGGCTTCCTCACCCTCGGCGCCGCGCTGGTGCCCGTCGCCCTGGGCTCCTCGATCCTCGGCGCGTCCGGGGTCGAGTCGGTGATGAACATCCCCGAGGAGCTCGAGCGTCCGCGCCGCGACATCCGCAAGATCTACCGGGTGATGCTCCTGACCCTGCTCGTGGTCGGCGGGCTGACCTCGGTGCTGGTGTTCATGGTCCTGTCGCCGCAGCAGCTCCTCGGCGCCGCGGGCTACCTCGTCGCCGAGCTCGGCAAGACGGCGGTCGCGGGCGTGACCGGGGTCGAGCTGCTCGGCTCGATCTGGAGCGTGGTCATCGTCACCAGCGCGGCGCTGATGCTCATCGGCGCGACCAACACCGGCTTCGCCGGCGCCCGCGGCCTGTGGGTCACGATGGCCCGCGACAACCTGCTGCCGCGCGCGCTGCTCGACCCCAACGAGCGCGGGGTCTTCTCGCGCATCAACCTGATGTTCTTCGTGTCGATCTTCGCGCTGTGCTGGGAGGGCGAGGCGGACATCGAGGTGCTCGAGCGGTGGTACGGCGCGTCGTTCGGCCTGGTGATGTTCTCGGGCGTGGTCGCGTTCATCCTGCTGCGGAAGTTCAAGGCGAACGATCGTCGGGTCTATCGCGCGCCGTTCAACGTCACGATCGGCGGGGTCAGCCTGCCGCTGGCGGCCGTGTTCGGCCTCGCGTTCCTGTCGTTCGCGCTGCTCGGCCTGTACGACCGCTTCGGCGAGCAGATCCGCGACCTCCGGGCGTTGCTGGTCACGGCCGCGGTGGCCGTCGGCGCGATCCTCCTCGGCTACAACCACCGGCCGCTGCTCCGCGCGGCGCACTCGTACTTCCGGCGCGTGATCGACACCGTCGAGAGCGAGGCGCTGGAGACGGAGGACCGCACGATCGTGGTCGCGGTCGGTGGCGTGCGCATCGGACGGCTGCTGCACCACGCCGTCGAGATCGCCCGGGCCCAGAGCAAGGCCAGCGGCATCCCGTACCGACAGATCGTCGTCTTCCACATGACGCGCACCGTCCAGCGCGAGGCCGTCTACAAGGTCACGCGCGACTCGATCCGCCCGTCGTCGATCGAGGGCAACGTCATCCGCGTGCACACCGAGATCACCGAGATCGTGCCGCCCGACCTCACGATGTACCTCGCGCTCGTGCCGAACCGGCACACCGAGAAGGACACGCTGCACGCGGCGATGGACGAGCTGGTCGACTTCCACCAGCGCCACGGGTTCCGCGGGCACATCGTGCTCATCGGCGACTACGGGATCCAGGAGGCGGACAAAGAGGACCTGCAGCGCCGCCTGGTCGGCTCGACGCTGCTGCCGGTCCCCGTCTGACCGCGGTCGTCCCCGCGTCCGCGGCCGCGCGCGCGGTCCGACGGTGGCCGTGCTAGGGTCGTCGGGCGTGTCGGCCCGAACCCCGTCGATCGTTCTGCTCTCGGCGGTGCTCGCCGCCGTCGGCGCCTGTCAGGGTGGCGACCCCCCGCCCGGGAGCATCGGCGACGGCGACGACCTCGAGCTCTGCGTCGGCGAGGTCGAGGTCCCCGACGAGGCCCTGCGCGGGCTGTTGGAGGCGATCCTGCCCCAGCCCGAGCCGCCCGAGGACGCCGAGGAGGAGCCGCCCAAGGTCATCCTCGCCGAGGAGCTGCGCAAGCTGCCGGGCCTGCGCGCGCCGGACCTCGGCATCGCCGATCTGCGCGGGCTCGAGTGCGCGCAGAGCCTCCACAGCCTGGGCTTGAGCGGCAACGCGGTCACCGACCTCGAGCCGCTGCGCAACCTCCCGCTGCTCGAGGAGCTGCAGCTCAGCGGCAACGCGGTGACCGATCTGTCGGTGCTCGGCGAGCTCACCAGCCTGCGGATCCTCGTGCTCGACGACAATGGCATCGAGGACGTGTCACCGCTGGCGACCCTGACTGCGCTCGAGTTCCTCGACCTCGGCGCCAACAAGATCACCGACGTGTCGTCGCTGTCGACCCTGACGGCGCTGACCGGGATCGTGCTGCAGAAGAACGAGATCCGCTCGATCTCTGCGCTCGCCGAGATGACCGCGCTGTTCTCGGTCGACCTGTCGGACAACGAGATCGCGGATCTCGAGCCGCTGGCCGAGCACGAGGCGCTGCACTTCGCCGACGTCGAGGGCAACGCGATCGAGAGCCTGGCGCCGCTGCGCGCGGCCACCCAGATGGTCTCGATCGAGGCGTCGCGCAACGCCCTGGTCGATCTCGAGGGCATCGAGGGCATGCATGCCCTGGATCGCCTCGTCGCCCAGGAGAACGCGGTGACGACGACCGCGCCGGTCGACGGCCTCGCGATGCTCACCGTGCTCGACCTGGGCGGCAATCAGGTCCGGTCGCTCGCGGGCGTGGGGTCGCTGGTCAGCCTGCGCCGGCTCGCGCTGGCGAACAACGACGTCGACGATCTCTCGGCGGTCACCGGGCTGCCCGAGATGCGGGAGATCGACGTGCGCAACAACCCCGTCACGGACTTCGGGCCGGTCGGCACGCTGCCGCTGCTCGGCGCGCTCATCGTCGGTGGCACCGGCGTCGCGCTCGACCTCTCGCCGCTGGCCGGACGCTCGGTCTTCCGCCGCCTGTCGTTCGAGAAGGGCAGGGCGGACTCGCTGGCGTTCCTGGCCGATCTGCCCAGCATCGAGACCATCGAGCTCGACGACACCGTGCTCTCGGCGCAGGCGGTGGACGACCTCGGGCTGGCGCCGACGCTCCAGACGGTGACGATCAACCGCACGGGCGCGGCGGATCTCTCCGGGCTCGTGCCGCTGGTCCTGCTCGAGGTGCTGGAGGCGGAGGACAACGCGATCGCCTCGATCGCGGCGCTCGCGAGCTTCCCCGGGCTCTTGAAGGCCAAGCTCGCGGGCAATCCCCTGGCGTCGCTCGCGGGCGTCGAGACCCTCGAGATCCTCACGGACCTCGACGTCTCGCGGACGCTGATCGCGGATCTCGATCCCGTCGCGGCGAACGAGACGTTCCGGACCGACGACGTCGTCGATGCCCGCGAGACCAACCTCGGCCCGGACGACTGCTCCGCGATCGCGGTGATCGAGGAGCGGCTCGCGGTCGTCGTCCACGACGTCGACTGTCCCTGACGCCGCGGGATCCGGCGGGCAGATCTCGGCGTCGCTGCGGCGTCGGCGGGCACCGCCAGGAGTTGGCATCGCCGCCCGCGGTGGCGTACACCGTGGACATGCGCGCGGCCGCAGCGACGTACCTCGAGCACCTCCGCACCCAGCGGCGGCTCTCGCCGCACACGCTGCGGGCCTACGGCGGGGATCTCGAGGACTTCGCCCGGTTCGTCGACGAGCTGCGCGGCCGGCCCGCGGCCGTCGCCGATCTCGACCTCCGGACCGTGCGCGCGTGGTTGGCGGTCCGCCACCGCACGCTCGGATCGACGTCCATCGCGCGCAAGCTCTCGGCCATGCGGAGCTTCGGCGAGTGGCTCCGCCGCCAGGGCCTGCGCGCCGACAACGACGTGCAGCTGGTCGGTAGCCCCAAGCGCCGCAGCAAGCTCCCGGTCGCTCTGCCCCCCGGCGACGTCGGGCGCATGATCGACGAGCCGCAGCAGGAGGGCCCCTCGGGCGTGCGCGACCGGGCGCTGCTCGAGGTGATCTATGGCGCCGGGCTGCGCGTGAGCGAGGCGTGCGGGCTCGACCTCGATCACCTCGAGCGCGAGGGTGGGCAGCTGCGCGTGCGCGTCGTCGGGGGCAAGGGCGGCAAGGACCGCATCGTGCCGCTCGGCGCCCCGGCGCAGGCGGCCGTCGACGCCTGGCTCGCCGTGCGTCCAGCGCTCGTGCAGCCGAAGTCGCCGGCCAAGGCGCTGTGGATCGGCGACCGCGGCGGCCGCATCGGCGTGCGCATGGTCCGGGAGCTCGTGTACCGGCGCTGCGATGCCACCGGCGCGCGCGCCCGCATCGCGCCGCACGGCCTGCGCCACTCGTTCGCGACGCACCTGTTGGAGAGCGGCTGCGATCTGCGGACGATCCAGACGATGCTCGGCCACGCGAGCCTGTCGACCACGCAGCGGTACACCCATCTGACATTCGGCACGATGCTCGACGTCTACGAGCGCGCGCACCCGCGGGCGCTGCGGCGGCGCGACGATCCGCAGCCGCACTCGGCCGACGATCACAAGTCGACGAAGACGCGCGGGCCCGCGGCCTGATCGCGGCGGGCGACGCCCGCGGGCGGATCGTTGCTGAGCGCGTCGCCGCGGGTCGGCTCGTACATCTCGTGCCACGTGCCGTCCCGCCACACGTCGACGAACGGCGCGGGCAGGCCGATCTCACCGCCTCGACGACCGCGGGCCGACAGGTGGTAGTGCAGGTGCGGGCCGCTGCTGTGGCCGCTGTTGCCGGCCTGGGCGATCACCTGGCCGGGCGCGACCTCGTCGCCGACCTGCACGCGCACGCTGCCTGGGATCGCGTGCCACAGCGACGAGAACTCGCCGAAGCCGTGATCGATCACCACGCCGTTGCCGCCCTTCTCACCGGCTTGGCCGGGGATGTTCTCGCGGACGTCGTTGACCGCGAGCACCACGGTGCCCGCGGCGGGCGCCAGGATCTCGCGGCCGTAGCAGTAGTACGAGCGGTTGTCGGTGCTGGGGCTGCCGGGCTGTTTTCGGCGCCCGTTCTTCTTCACGACGATGTCGTAGGCGAAGCGCTGCACCACGGTCTTGTAGTGGTGGTTGGTCGACGTGCTGCGACCGCCGTGGCTGATCGTCCACTCGCCGGCGCCGGGGAAGTGCAGGCGGGCGACGGGGAGATAGCCCTCGGCGGGGCCCTTCAGGGTCTCGAGGAACCAATGCTCGCGGATGAGCAGGCGCGCGAGCTGGCGGCGCTCGTCGAGGGCGAACTGGTAGAGCACCGCGGTCACCACTGGCCGCTTGCCCTCGCGTCGGTGCACCCACAGCCCCGAGTACCAGAGCAACTTGCCCTCGTGGTGCGTGCGCTCCTCGAGCATGCCGATGGCCGGGCCGAACTCGCGGCCGAGGTGGGCCGCGGCCTCGTCGAGGGTCTCGACGCTCAGGCGGCTGCGCAGCTCCGGGGTCATCCACTGGCGGACGAGCGCGAGGTCCTGTCCGCCGATCGACTTGACCAGCAGATCGGCGTCGGCGAGCACGGCGCTGCTGGGCTGCACCTGCTCGGCGCGTGGCGGCACCGGCGGTGCCGTGGGGTGCTTGCACCCCGGCGCGGACAACGACGCTGCGAGGGCGCAGCCGGCGAGGGCGAGGCGAGACACGTGATCCGACGGCAGTATGGCAGATGCGCCGCGCCGAGCCCTGGCGCAACGCAATTCGCGGGCGCCGATCGATGCCCGCTGACTTCCGGGCCGGACCCGCCTAAGCTGGTGGGGATCGACGATGCCCTGGGACCCCTCTTCGCGCGTGGTGGCCGAGCCGTCGACGCCGCTGCACGAGCTGCCGCTCAGTCCCGGCGAGTTCTTCGTGCTCAGTCGCCTCGATGCGCCGGTGAAGGTCGCGGATCTGTTGCGCTCCTGCGGCCTGCCGCCCGTCGAGGCGGAGGCGGCCCTCGACAAGCTCGTCGGCCTCGGCGTCGTGAAGGTCCTCGCCGCGCTCCCCGAGCCGCCGCCACGGCCCCGCCCGCCCGCGAACGGGGCGGTCGCCGAGCGCAAGCGTCAGACGCTCGTCGCCCAGCTCGCCGCAGCCCGCATGCGCCCCGAGCCGACGCCGCCACCGTCGCCGCTGTCGCCGCCCTCGCCGACGCCCCAGGGCGCCGCCCCCGAGTCGAGCCGCGCCGACGAGATCGTGCAGACCGGCGGACCGCCGCCGCCGTGGCCCCGCGTCGGCGTCAAGGACCCCCGCCTGCAGCCCGCCCTCGCGATCTCCGTCGAGGAGCAGCAGCGCATCCTGGCCCTCGTCGACAAGCTCGAGGACCTCTCGCCCTACGAGATCCTCGGCATCTGGCCGACCCACGACATGCGCACGATCCGTCGCGCCTACCATGAGGTGAGCCGCGACTTCCACCCCGACTCGTACTTCGGGCAGGGCATCGGCGAGTTCAGTGAGCACCTCGCGGTCCTGTTCCGCCGCGCGACCCAGGCCCACGAGGCGCTGCGCGCCCCCGAAGTGCGGGCCCCGTTCGTCGACGCCGAGATCGCGAGGCGAGCCGAGCTCGCGCGTCGGGCGAAGCAGGTCGACGACGTCGTGCGCCAGCAGAACGAGCTGCGCGAGGCCCAGGCCGAGGCCGAGGCGGCCGCGCGTCGCCACGAACGGGCCACCCGTCGCGCCGCGCGGCAGCGCGAGGCCCTCGACGCCGCGATGCGGGTGCAGCTCGATGCCTACGTTCAGGAGGCGGTCGCCGCGGAGCAGGCGGGCAACCTCGCGCGCGCGGCGAACGCGTGGCGGATGGCGCTGCAGCTCGTCCCCCAGGACGCCACGCTGCGGGACAATTGGAACCGCTGCCTCGAGGTGGCGCGGTCGAAACGGGCCGCCCAGGCGTTCGAGCGCGCGATGACCCTGCGGGAGATCGGCCAAGCGGCCGAGGCCGTGCCGCTGTTGGTCGAGGCGGCCGTGGCCCATCCGACGGTCGACAACCTCGCCCACGCGGCCGAGGCCATCGCCCCGAAGGACAAGGCCCAGGCCCGGCAATTCGCCCTCGGTGCCCTCGAGGCGCTGCGGGCCGAGGACATCGCGGGGACCAACAAACGCCGTCCGACCGATCTCGCCCGCCTGCACGTCATGCTCGCGCGAGCCTTCCTCGCGGTGGGTCAACAGCACACCGCGCGGGAGCAGGCGAGCATCGCCGATCGGCACCGCCCGGGTGATCCGGAGATCCGCGCCCTTCTCAATTCCATCAAGTTACCCTAGCCTCTAGGACTGTCGCGCGGGGTGAAGCCGCGCCGAGAGACCTGCGAATGGACAACGTCGTCGGCATCGATCTGGGTACCACGAACACCTGCGTCGCCATCGTCGAGGACGGTGTGCCCACGGTGATCCCCAACAAGGGTGGCTACAAGACCACCCCGTCCATGGTCGCGCTCTCCGAGAGCGGCAAGCGGCTGGTCGGCCACATCGCCAAGCGCCAGGCCGTGACCAACGCGATGAACACGGTCTACGCGGCCAAGCGGCTGATCGGTCGGCGGTGGGACTCCCCCGCGGCCCGCGCCGTGCTGCAGTCGGCGCCGTTCTCCATCGTCGAGGGCCCGCACGGCGACGTGCGCATCAAGCTGCGCGACCAGGTCTACAGCGTCCCCGAGGTCAGCGCGTTCATCCTGCAGGAGATGAAGCTCATCGCCGAGCAGTACCTCGGCGGGACCGTCGAGCGCGCCGTCATCACGGTGCCGGCCTACTTCAACGACAACCAGCGTCAGGCGACCAAGGACGCCGGCCGCATCGCCGGGCTCGACGTCATCCGCATCATCAACGAGCCGACCGCGGCCGCGCTGGCGTACGGCTTCGGCAAGGACCTCGAGCGCCGCGTCGCGGTGTACGACCTCGGCGGCGGCACGTTCGACATCTCGGTGCTCGACATCGGCAAGGGCGTCTTCGAGGTGGTCTCCACCGCCGGCGACACCTTCCTCGGCGGCGAGGACTTCGACCTGCGCGTCATGGACCGGCTCACGCAGTCGTTCGAGGAGCGCACGGGCGTCCACGTCGGCGACGACCGCATGGCCATGCAGCGCATCAAGGACGCGGCCGAGAAGGGCCGCTGCGAGCTGTCGGTGGCCCGCGAGACGCTGATCGACCTGCCGTTCCTGTACACGACGCCGTCCGGCCAGACGTTCCACATGCAGGAGACGCTGACCCGCGATGAGCTCGAGGAGCTGACGCGGGACCTCGTCGATCGCACCATCATGATCTGCGAGAAGACCCTGCGCGAGGCGAGCATCGATCGCGGCGACCTCGACGACGTCATCCTCGTCGGAGGCATGACCCGCATGCCGCTGCTGCAGGCCCGCGTCGCCGAGTTCTTCGGCCTCGAGCCGTGCAAGGGCGTCCACCCCGACGAGGTGGTGGCGCTCGGCGCCGCGATCCAGGCGGCGGCGCTCGTCGACGAGAGCATCGACGTGCTGCTGCTCGACGTCACGCCGCACAGCCTCGGCATCATGATCGTCGGGGGCTACTTCCACAAACTCATCGAGCAGAACAGCACGGTGCCGACGTCCGCGTCGCACATCTTCACGACGGTCCGCGACTACCAGACGTCGGTGAAGATCCTCGTGCTGCAGGGCGAGAGCGACAAGGCCGCCGAGAACGAGCTGCTCGGCGAGTTCATCCTCTCGGGCCTGCGCAAGGCGCCGCGCGGCGAGGTCGAGGTCGAGGTGACGTTCTCGATCTCCGCCGACGGCCTGGTCAGCGTCTCGGCGAAGGACCTGGAGACCGGCCACGAGCAGAGCATCACCGTCACGGCGACCAGCGGCCTCACCGAGGACGAACTGCAGAAGCTCGTCGAGCACAGCCAGCACTACATGGTCGAGGTCCGGGCCTCCGAGGAGTTCGAGCGCCAGCGCCAGCAGGCCGAGCGCCTGATCGCCGAGGTCCGCGAGCTGTTCCCGCAGGTGCAGGGCATCATGAGCGGCACGAGCTTCGGCCGCGACGCGATCGCGAAGGCCGAGGGCGTGCTCAAGCGCGCCGACACCGAGATCCGGTCGCAGGACGCCCGCAGCCTCGAGGAGGTCATCGAGAGCCTCGAGCGCACGCTCAACATGTTCCGCGGCGTCGTGAGCAAGACCGGCCTCAGCTAGCGTCGCCCACCCGGGCCGCAGCCCCCGAGCGACTCGCCCCATGCGCCTGGTCGTCGTCACGTACAACGTGCACAAGTGCATCGGCGGCCTCGATCGGCGCTACCGGCCCGATCGCGTGTGCGAGACGCTGGGCCACTACAAGCCCGACTTCGTGCTGCTGCAGGAGGTCGACGAGGGGGCCAAGCGCTCGAACGGCCACCGCCAGGTCGACCTCATCGGTGACGCGCTCGGCCTGCGGCACCGGACGTGGTTCCCGAACCATTTCCTGCGCTCGGGCGGCGCCTACGGCAACGCGATCCTCAGCCGCTTCGCGATGACCGAGAGCAACAACGTCGACGTGACGGTGAAGGGCCGCAAGGCCCGCAGCGTGCTGCACGCCCGCTTCCGCGTGCCGGTGCGTGGCCGGCCGCGCACGGTCCACGTGTTCAACCTGCACCTCGGGTTGCTCGAGGGCGACCGCCGCAGCCAGCTGCAGCGGTTCCTCGGCGAGCACCCGTTCGCCGGCCTGCACGAGCGCACGCCGATCATCGTCGGCGGTGATTTCAATGACGTCTGGGGCACGCTGGGTCCGGCACTGCTCGCGCCGGTGGGGTTCCGCGGCGCCCCGGGGCGGCGGCTCACGTTCCCCGCGTACGCCCCGATTCGCGCCCTCGACGGGCTCTACGTCCGGGGTGACGTCGTCCTCGGCGACGTCATCGCCGGGCGCGTCGCCGCGGCGCGCCAGGCCTCGGACCACCTACCGCTGGTGGCCGAGGTCGAGTTGTAGCAGTCCTGCTACCCTCCGCATCGCCTGGCCCCGAACCCCAGCGACGAGGAGCTGATGGTGGCGCACGTTGCCGGCGACCGCACCGCCTTCGCGCGCCTGTTCGAGCGCTGGTCCCCGCGTCTGCGACAGCTCTTCGTCCGCGGTGGCCTGCGCAACGACGACGCCAACGACCTCGTGCAGCAGTCGTTCCTCCACCTGCATCGCGCCCGCGCCGATTTTCGCCCCGGCTCGGCGCTGCGTCCGTGGCTGTACACGATCGCGCTGAACCTCCGGCGTCAGTTCATGCGTCGGCTCGGTCGAAAACCCGAGCACGAGTTCGACGAGGCCGCGGTCGATCCGCCCGAGGTCGCGGACGCGGCCGACGGACTCGACGATCACCACGTACGCCGCGCGCTCGCGAGCCTGCCGGACTCCCAGCGCGAGGTGATCGTGCTGCATTGGTTCGAGGGCCTCACCTTCCGCGAGGTGGCCGAGGTCGTGGGGGCCACGCCGACCGCGGTGAAGGTGCGGGCCCATCGCGGGTATGCAAAGCTGCGCGCGCACCTCGACGGCGCCGGCGTAACCGTCCACACCGGGCCGTCGTACGGCCACGAGGAGAGCTAGGCGACGTGGATTGCGACGAGCTCCAGCGGCGCGTGGAATCCGGCGGAGACGTCGGAGGCGCCGACGCGGCCGCGCACCTCCGGGGTTGCCCGGCGTGTGCCGCGATGCTCGCGGCGGCGCCGGGGTTGCCCCGGGCGCCTGCGCCCACCGCCGGCGGTCCGTCCTGGTCCGATCTCGCGGCCGCGCTCGAGCGCGAGGACCGACCGGTCGCGCGCGCCCGCAGCTGGTCGACGCCGCGTCGACTCGCCGTCGGTCTGCTCGCCGCCGTCGCGGTGCCCCTGTCGGTGGTCCTCGCGATGCCCCGTCCGGACCTCGGGGTGTATCCGCGGCTGCGCGCGGTCATCGAGGTGCTCGCGCTCGCGCTCGCGATCGCAGGGGCGGCCGTGGTGACGCTGCGATCGCTGCACCGGCCGCGTCGCCCGGTGTCGTCGGTGGCGGCCGCGGTGCTCGCGGTGGTGGTGATCCTCGGGCTCGCCTCGCTCCCCGCGGCCCACCACGATCACGCCGCATCGCTCGTCGGTGCCGGGGCCGATCGCTTCGGATACGCCGCGGGGTGCCTCGTGTTCGGCACGCTGTGCGGGCTGCCGGCGTGGTTCGCACTGCGCTGGCTCGCGCGCGACGGCGATCGCTTGGGCGGGCGCGCCATCGTGGTCGCGGCCGCGAGCGCTGCCGTGGGCGCTGCGGGCACGTACCTGCACTGTCCGATCGTGCACCCCGTGCACCTGTGGCTCGGCCACGTCACGGTGCTGCTGCTGCCGGGCCTCTGGGCGCTGGGCGTGGCCCGGTCGCGCCGCGCATCCTCCCGCCGCTAGTCCGAGCTGCCGACGCGGACCCCGGCGTCCTTGCAGGTGTTGCGGACGCCACGGCGCTGGCCCAGCGGCAGGCGCTCGAAGTTCGCGCGGGCGACGTCCTGCCGGCCGAGCTTGCAGGCCGAGAGCACGACGATCCGCGCCGCGCGTGGGTCGTTGCGGGCCGCGAGGCTACGCTGGGCGTTGCGCAGCGCGGTGCCGTGGCGCCCCTCGGCGAAGGCCTTCTCGGCCTCGCGCAGCAGGGCGGCCGCGTCGAGGGCAGGGGCCGGGGTCGCGACCTTGGTCGATGTCTTCGCCGGCGTTGGCTTGGCCTGGCGGCGCTGCGCCTTGGACTTCGACTTGGCCTTCGATTTGGGCTTCGGCTTCGGTGTCGTCGTGGGCACCGGGTCGAGCTCGACGACCAGCGCTTCGTCGGGGTCCGCAGGGGCGGCGTTCTGCGCCGGGGTCGCGAGGGCGGTCGACGGGAGCGGCGACGCGACGACGGTCGACGCGACGATCTCTGGCGCGACGACCTCTGGCGCGACGACCTCTGGCGCGACGACCTCGGGCGCTGCAGGCATCGGTTCGGCGCGCGGCGGTGCGACGGCGATCGACGGGCTCGGCGCCACGGGGCCCGCGTCGGCGGGCTCGGAGTTCGCGACGCTCACCGCCCCCTGCAGGGCGCCGAGGCTCGCGTTCGCGGCCTGCGGGACCGGGGCGAGGGCCCACACCACCCCGACGACCCCCGCCGCCACCGCGGCGACGCCGAGCAGCCAGGGCGTCCGTCGTCGCCGAGGAGTGGGCGCCGAGGTCCGCACGACGGGGAGCGGACGATCGACGGGACGATCGATCGCGGGCACCGGGAGCGCCGGCATCGTGGGCTCGAACGCAGTGGGCTCGAGTGCGGTGGTGGTGACCTCGGGCGCGGGCGGCTCGACGTCGGGTGCGGCCCCCGGGTCGGGGCCCCGATCGATGGCGGGCGCCTCGGCGGCGAGGCACTCCGCGACCTCGAGTACGAGCGACGCGGTGTCGATCGTCGTCACCGGCCCGGGCACCGAGGACGCGCGCGCGACGGTCTCGACCGGGGTCTCGGCGGCGCGACGCGGCGCTGGGCGTGGGCCCTGGCGCAGGACGTCGGGCATCGGCAGCGGCGGACGGTGCAAGCGCGGGGGCCCCGGCATCGCACGCACGCTCGTCGGCGTCGGCGCGGCGAGCTCGATCGCGCCGCTCTCGTTCGGCAGCGCCGCGTCGGGCCCGGCCTCTGCGGAGACCTGGCGCCGCAGCGCCCGGGCCTCGACGGGTGGGAGCCGCAGCGTCGGCAGGAGCTCGTGGGGCTCGGCGGCGCGATGGCTCGGCCGCGGGCGGCGGGTCACCACCGTGCGATCCGGCGCCGCGACCAGCTCTGCGCTCGGCTCCGTGCGGGGCCCGACACCGGGTGGCGGTGGCACGCGGCCACGGGCCGGCGACTCACCGCGTGGCGCGGCGTCACGCGCCGCGGGATCGGGCGGTGGGCACATACGGATCGACCTCCACCGGCCACTCTATCAGTCGGGTGCGACGGTCGCACCCAGGCACTCCGCGATCACGGCTTCGTCGACGCCACGCGCCCGCAACCGCGCCTGCGTGTGGGCGCCGAGGGCTGGCGCAGCGGCGGATGGTGGGACCTCGAAGCTCGGGAGCGCCCGCACGGGGACCACGAGGTCTGCTCCGTCGGGCATCGGGATGTGCTCGGAGAGTGGCCCCAGCCACGGACTCGGCACGTCCGCGTCGTCGACATCGACGACGACGTCGACGGGGAGTCCCGCGGCCGCGCACGCGTCTCGCCAGGTGCGCGCCGGTGCACCCGCGAGGATCGTCGCGATGCGGGCGATGGCGTCGGCCCCGATCGCGTCGTCGCGCAGACCCACCGCGACGAGCTCGGGGACACCGAGCAGCTCGCAGAGCGTGCGCCAGAATTTGTGCTCGAGGCAGCCGACCGCGAGGCGTCGTCCGTCGCCGCAGCGATACACGCCGTACGCGGCGCAGCGCCCACCGATCAGGCGGTCGCTCGCCCCGATCGCGCCGGAGGCCTGGTGATCCGCCCACGGCCACACGACGAGGGGGAGCGCCCCGGCGCACAGCGGCTGCTCGATGTGCATGCCGACGCCGGTCGCGGCGCGCCGCAGCAGCGCGGCGAGCA
The DNA here is from genome assembly GCA_001464385.1 of Deltaproteobacteria bacterium Ga0077550. Classification (GTDB taxonomy): domain Bacteria; phylum Myxococcota_A; class Polyangia; order Nannocystales; family Nannocystaceae; genus Xiheibacterium; species Xiheibacterium aquaticum. The sequence goes on from LNFB01000105.1 coordinate 41,017, forward strand.
CGGCCTGCCCGGCGAGCAGCCCGGTGGTGACGTCGGCGATCTGCACGCGGGGTGTGTCGAGCCCGTCGCCGATGCGCGCGAGCAGGCCCGAGCGCGCGACCGCGTTGAGATCATGGGCGACGTCGTCGGCACCCTCGACACCGCCGGGGAACCCCGGCAGCGAGACCGTGACGAGGCGCGGTACGAGCTCACGCAGCGCCTCGGGACCGACGCCCCAGCGCGCGAGCGTGCCGGGCCGGAAGCTCTCGACGAACACGTCGGCGTCGGCCACGAGCGCGCGCAGGGCCGCGTTGCCGGCATCCGTGCCGAGCCGGGCGACGACCGAGTGCGCGCCGGCGTAGTACGTTGCGAAGCCGACCCCGATCCCCCCGCGCAGCGGCGGCATGGCGCGCATCGGATCGCCGCCGCGCGGATCCTCGAGCTTGATCACCTCGGCGCCCAGCGCCAGCAACGAGCGCGCGAGCACGGCGCCCGGGATCATGCGGGAGGCATCGACGACGCGGAGGCCGGCGAGGACCGGGGTCATTCGTCGTCCGCAGGCGCGGCGGGCGGGAAGCCGAACAGGCGCGCCGTGCCGCCGCTGGGCATCGGCTCGGCCGGCGCCCCGGTCTCGATCGCCACCGCAGGCGCGCGCGTCACCGCGGCGGTCGGGCGCAGCGGGCCGACGCGGAGGAACCGCGCGAGCAAGAACTCGACCTCGCGCCGGAGATCGTCGGGGCCGCCGTCGTTGACGATGACGTAGTCGGCGCGCTTGCGCTTGACGTCCTCGGGGAGCTGCACGGCCATGCGCGCGCGGACCTCGGCCTCGGTCACGCCGTCGCGGGCACACACGCGTTGGATGCGGATCGACTCGTCGGCGGTCACGAGGATCACTGCCTTCATGTCGCTCTGCAGGTTCTTCTCGAACAGCAGCGGGACCTCGTAGACGGCGACCGCGTGGCCCGACTTCTCGATCGCGTCGAGCACCTGCTCGAAGCGCTCGCGGATCCGCGGGTGCAGGATGCCCTCGAGCTGCTGGCGCTTGGCCGGGTCCTGGAAGACGATCGAGGCCATCTTGCGGCGATCGAGCTCGCCGCGATCGTCGAGCACGCCGTCGCCGAAGGCCTCGACGACGCGGGCGAGGCCCTCGCTGCCCCGGGCCACGACGACGCGCGCGAGCTCGTCGGCGGAGACCACCGGCACGCCATACTGCTCGAGCAAGTCCGCGACCGCGGACTTGCCGCTGCCGATGCCTCCGGTGAGTCCGTAGACGTCCACTGCCTGCGCGTCAGGCTACACGCCGGCGGCCGCTCGGTATAGTCTGCGGGCGGAAAGCCGGTTGGGCATGACACGTGAACACTGGCGGGTGACCGAGGCGCTGTTCGAGCGGAGCGCACCGACGCGCGCGGCCTTGCCGGCCGAGGGTCTCCCCGAATTCGCCGTCGCGGGGCGCTCGAACGTCGGCAAGTCGAGCCTCATCAACGCGCTCACCAACAGCAGCGCGCTCGCCCGCGTCAGCCGCTCGCCGGGCCGCACCCAACTGCTGAACGCGTTCACATGGAAGCTGCGCGGGCCCGAAGACGCGACGCTGGAGGCCCGCTGCGTCGATCTGCCGGGGTACGGGTTCGCCAAGGTCTCGCGCGACGTCCGCGAGAGCTTCGCCGAGATGGTCGAGGACTACTTGCTGCGCCGCGCGTCGTTGCGGCTCGCGTTGCTCCTCATCGACTCGCGTCGCGAGTTCGACGAGCGTGATCGGGCCCTCGTCGAGTTCCTGGCGGCCCGTCCCGCGGCGGTGCGCGTGATGGTCGTCGGCACCAAGGCCGACAAGCTGGGCGCGGCGACGCGCGGCCTGTGGGTCCAGCAAACCGCGGACGCCGCCGGGATCGCGCGTCGCGACGTCTTCCTCACGTCGACGCACGCGTCGCTCGGGCTGTTCGGGCCGCGGGGCGTGCTGGACACCATGGCCGCGACGCTGCAGCCGACATGACACCGCGGCTGCGGCCCGCCAGCGTCGCCGACCTCGACGGGATCGCCGCGGTGGAGGCCGCGAGCTTCGAGGCGCCGTGGTCGCGCGAGCTGTTCGCGCAGGAGCTCGAGCGGCCGATCGCCCGCGTGCTGGTGGCGGACGACGACGACGACGAGGTGCTCGGCTTCGCGTGCTGGTGGTCGGTCGTCGACGAGGCGCACCTGCTGCGGATCGCGGTCGACCCGCGGGCACGTCGCGCTGGACTCGGGGCGCGTCTGCTCGCGGCGGTGCTGCGCGACGCGACCGTCGGGGGGTGTGCGCGGGTCGAGCTCGAGGTCGGGCGGCGCAACGTCGCTGCGCTGCGTCTGTACATCGCGGCCGGCTTCGTCGAGGTCGGCGTCCGTCGCGGCTACTACCAGCATCCGCCCGACGACGCGGTGTTGCTGCGCGCCGAGCTCGTCGCCCCCGCGGGCGGCCCGCTCGCGGGGGGCTGACGGGCCTCACACGCGCCCGGCTGGACGAGCGGCCCGCCGGTCGTCTATGACTGCGCTCGCCTTGCCGTCGCAGTTCTCCGCGCGGGTCGACGTGAACCGAAGCCTCGGCGGCGGCTATGTCGTGCTCGAGTTCTCCGGGGTGTCCGGGGGCGCGCTCGGCGAGGTCGTCGCGGGCCAGTTCGTGATGCTCCGCGGCGAGTGGGGCCGCGAGCTGCTGAACCCGCGGGCGTTCAGTGTCCTGTGGTCCGAGCCCGACGGGCGCTTCGCCGTGCTGCTGAAGGCCTACGGCCAGGGGACGTCGCGCCTCGTCGCGAGCCCCGTGGGCGCGCGGGTCACCGTGACGGGACCGCTGGGCCGCGGGTTCCGGCCGACCGACGGCGCGGTCACCCAGCTGCTCGTCGCCGGCGGCGTGGGCCTCCCGCCGCTGCACCTGCAGGCGCGCCAGGCGAGCGCGCGCGGCCAGGCCGCGAGGCTCGAGCTGTTCTACGGCGGCCGCGACCGCGATGATCTCGTGCTCCTCGGCGACTTCGAGGCGTGGGGCGTGCGCTCGGTCCTCGCCACCGAGGACGGCAGCGTCGGTGCGCGTGGCTTCGTCACCGCGCCGCTCGAGCAGCGCCTCGTCGACGCGCGCGCCGCCGGCGAAGCCGTGGAGATCCTCTCGTGCGGACCCACGCCGATGCTCGCCGCGGTGCGCCACATCGGCCTTCGTCACGACGTCCCGACGTGGCTCTGCCTCGAGGAGGAGATGGCCTGCGGGTTCGGGGTCTGCCTCGGGTGCGCGGTGCCGGTCCACGGCGCGCGCCCGTATCAGTACTGCTGCAGCGACGGGCCCGTCTTCGAGGCCAAGCAGGTGCGCTGGCCATGACCGCGATTCCCCGCACGACTGCGATCGATCCGGCGAGCGTCGACCTGCGCACGCGCCTGGGCAAGCTCGAGCTGCCGCACCCGATCCTCGCCGCGTCGGGCTGCTTCGCGTACGGCCAGCAGTTCGCGGACTTCATGGATCTGCGGCGCCTCGCCGGCCTCTCGACCAAGGGCATCTCGCCCAAGCCGCGGTTCGGGAACCCGCTGCCGCGCATCTGCGAGACGTCGTCCGGGATGCTCAACTCCATCGGCCTCGAGAACGTCGGCGCCGAGGCGTTCCTGGCCGAGAAGCTGCCCTTCCTCGCCGAGCTCGGCATCAGCGTCTGGGTGAACTTCTTCGGCGAGGACTTCGCCAGCTACGTCGAATGCGCACGCTTGCTCGAGGCGGGCCGCGGTCACGGGATCGACGTGCTCGAGATGAACATCTCGTGCCCCAACATCAAGAAGGGCGGCATCGAGTTCGGCACCGTGCCCGAGGTCGCCCATCGGCTGACGCGCGCGTGCGTCGAGGTGACCGACCTGCCGATCGTCGTCAAGCTGACGCCGAACGTCGCCGACGTCGTGGCGATGGCCGACGCCGTGGCCCAGGCTGGGGCCGCGGGGGTGTCGCTCATCAACACGCTCACGGGGATGGCCATCGACGTCCGCACCCGCCGACCGCGGATCGCGACGATGTACGGCGGGCTGTCCGGCCCCGCGATCAAGCCCGTCGCCCTGCGGATGGTCCACCAGGTCGCGACGGCGCTGCCGCAGCTCCCGATCTGTGGGATGGGCGGGATCCTCGGCGGGGAGGATGCGCTGGAGTTCATCATGGCCGGGGCCTGCTGCGTGCAGGTCGGGACCGCGAACTTCGCCCGGCCCGACGCCGCGCTCGTGGTCCTCGACGAGCTGCGCGCCCGGATGGCGGACCTCGGCATCGGCTCCGTGTCGGAGGTGGTGGGCTGCATCCGCCCGCTCCCGCCCGAGGCGCCGCGGGTCGATCCCGCGGGCTGAGCCCGGTGGGTCCGCCGAGCGGCCCGTCAGATCGACCGTCGCTCGCACTTGCTCGGGCCGCCGCATCTCGGATAGGCTCACCTCGCAACTCATGGGCAATCGTGTCGATCCATGGCGTGCGCGGGTCGCTGCCGCAGTGATCGACGCGTCGCCGGACTACGCGGCGACGCTCGTCAGCCGCGCGATGGGACTGGCGGCGCGGATGCGCCTGCCGCCGAAGATGGGGCGCGTCGCCATCGGGGCGTACATGCGCTACTTCGGCGTGAACGACCGCGACATCGATCCGCTCGCGCTCGAAGACGGGTTCGAGAGCTTCGACGCGTTCTTCACCCGGCCGATGCGCAAGGGCGCGCGATCGATCGACCGCAGCGCGCGGACGCTGGTGTCCCCGTGCGACGGCGAGCTCCGCGAGTCCACCCCGATCGAGCGCGCCGACACGGTCGTCGTCGCGAAGGGGCAGGAGTTCACCATCGGTGAGCTGCTCGCCGACGAGGAGCTCGCCGAGCGGTTCGTCGGCGGCATCGCGTCGACGATCTACCTGCATCCGCGCGACTACCACCGCGTGCACGCGCCGTGCGACGCGCTCGCGCTGCGCGTGTCCCTGGTCCCGGGGCGCTTGCTGCCGGTGACGGCGGCCGCGGTTGCCCGCGTCCCTCGGTTGTTCGCGCTGAACGAGCGCATGGTCCACGTCTTCGAGACCGGGCACGGTCACGTCGCCGTCGTGATGGTGGCGGCCTTCGGCGTCGGGCACATGACGTGCTCGTATCACCGCTTCGTGCCCCATCCCCGCGAGCTCCAGGTGCACCGCTGCGATCCGCCGGCGCGTCTGCGCAAGGGCGACGAGATCGGGGTGTTCCACCTCGGGAGCACGGTCATCGTGCTGACCGAGCCCGGCGTCCACGCGGCGGAGACGGACATCCCCCTGTCGCTTCGCCTCGGGCAGGTCCTCCTGGAGGACGACGCCCCGTGAACCCGTGGACGACCTCACGGGAGCAGTGGGTGTCGTGGATCGAGGAGACGCGCGTCGTGGTGACGCCGCTCGCGGTGCTCGATGCGTGGGACGGGCAGTTCCACCAGGTCTTGAACGCGGCGGCGTTCGGGCAGTCGTCGGAGGCGACGACCGCGAGCGCGCTGGTCCTCGATCCACTGGCGACGTACGACAGCATGCCGACGATGATCCGCAGCGCGGACCTCGTCGGCGACGAGGACGTCGACGCCGCGCAGACGCTCGTGCACGGGACGAGGCCCGAGATCCTCGACGCCGACGATGCGCCGGACGCTTCCTCCGCGCTCGAGGTCAAGCTCGAGTCGGCCCAGGGCGCGCTGCAGATCGAACTCGACCCGCCGCCGACGGCGGGTGACTGGTACATCCCGCCGCTCACCGAGCGCAGCACCGTCGGGCCGGCACCGCAGCCGCCGCAACCGCCACCACCTCCAGCCGCGGCTGTGCCTGAACCGGTCCCGCCGACCGACTCTGCGCGCACGGTGATCTCCCCCGCTCCGAGCGCGCAGACCGTGGTGGCGCCATCGCCGATCGCCGCGGGCGACGCGGCCGTCCTCGGCCCGCCTCCGCCGTTCGATCAACCGATCAGCGCCGTGCCCCCCGTGGCGGTCCGAACCGGGACGACGCTGATCCCCACGGAGCCGGACGCCGCGAACACCCAGACCTCGGGTGAGATCGTCACCGTTGCCGACCTCGCACCCGAGGTACCGGCGCCGCGTCGCCCGAGCAAGATCGTCGTGGCGCCACCGCCCGACGCGGTCGCGGTGACCGACGCCGATCCGGAGCCCGATGTCCTCGAGTCGTCGGATCTCCTCGAGACCATGGAGCCGGTGGAGGCACCAGAGCCGGTCGGCGGCCCGCCGCGCCCGCCAGCGATGCGCCCGTTGGCGCCACCGCCGCCGCCCGACGCGGTCCGCGAGTCCACGGGTTCACGGTCGTCGGGGGAGATCCCGGCCTACATCACGGGCCAGACCCTGCCCCCGGCGGGGCCTCGCCACTGGTCGGAGTCCGTGTTCGCCGCCCACTTCGCGGCGCTGACCCGCGCCGGGGCCGACCGCGTCGCGCAGGCCGAGGTCGAATTCATCGCGTCCGTCACTGTGCTGCCCGTCGGTGCCAGCGTCGTGGATGTCGGCTGCGGGGAGGGCCGCCACGCCAACGCCTTCTCCGAGCGCGGCCACAGGACGGTGGGACTCGATGCCTCCGAGGCGCAGCTCCGCCTCGCGACCGACGTGCACGGCCCCTCGGTGCCCAAGCTCCGCTGGGTTTGCCAAGATGTCCGCGACCGCGGGTTGGGGGAGCAGTTCGACCTCGTCACGTGCCTCGGCACGACGCTGGGGATCTACGACGAGACCCAGAACCGGGCCGTACTCCAGGCGCTCCGTGATCTCTGCGCGCCCTCGGGCCGCGTCGTGTTGCATGTGTCGAATCGGGACTACGTCGTCCCGCGCTTGCCCGCACGGACGTGGTGGCAGGGGCAGGGGTGCCTCGTGCTCGACGAGGTCGACGTCCACGATCCGAGCAGTCGCATCAACGTGAAGCGCACGATCGTGTTCGAGGACGGCCGCCAGTTCGAGCACGTCTACGACGTGCGCCTGTATGCGGTGCACGAACTCGTGGCAGCATGCGAGGCCGTCGGCTTGACAGTGCTCGAGGTGTCGGGGAGCCGGCACACGCGCGCACGGTTCTTCGGTGCGACGTCGCCTGACATCTGGCTCGTCGCGCGTCGCTGACGGCTTGACAGCGCTGCACGGGCGTACGCGCGCCCACGAGGCAATTTGGCACTGACTGCCGTGTCGCGGTGTGACAACCCGCGTGCCGTGGTGAAACCGAAGTGCCCGCTCCGACGTTGTCTAGGAAGCCGCCGCGCTTGACGGCGAGGCGACGGTGCTCAACTTGCACCTTCACGGAACTCGACACCGCTGGAAATCGTTTACCCCCCTCGGGGAATACCCAAGGGAACACGAACGCTCCGGCGGCTGTCGAATCCCGAAGCGCCGTTTCCGCATCCAAGAGGTACGCCATGGCACGCAAAGTCACCCGCGGTTCACCGCCTCGACTCGCTCGCTCCCGCCCGCGGAGCTGGACGGCAGGGCGTTCTGCGCCCGCGGCGGCTCCCGCGGCGACGCCACCTCGCGAGGCCGCCCCGAGCGCCCCGAGCGCCCACACCGGCGGCGATGATGACGGCGACTCGACGCTCGGCGTGTACTTCCGCGAGATGTCGGGGCTCGGCGTCATGTCCCCCGAGCAGGAGCTTCGCGCGGCCACCCGCATCTCGGATCTGCGCACGGAGCATTGGCGCCGGATCCTCTCGTATCCCCCCTTCGCCGAGCCGATCGCCGATTTCGTCGCCGAGCAGGGCGTCGATGAGTCCAAGCCGACCGCAGAGCTCAGCGCGCTGCGTCACTCGGCGCGGGCGCTGCGTGATCGCGAGACGAAGGTCAACCGCGACACCTTCGAGCTCGACCGTCGCACGGCGGCGGTCGCCCTCGCGTTCTTCGACACGGACGGCATCCTCGCCGATCGCATCCTCGCGGATCTCCAGGTCCTCGAGGCCGGCGGTCGCGATGGGGTCAGCATGGCCGCGCGTCCGCCCCGTCGCGGCAGCAAGCCGTTCGAGGAGTACGTGGCGCGCGTCCGCCAGAGCGCGATGATGCTCCGGACCGCGAAGAACCAGTTCGTGAAGTCCAACCTCCGCCTGGTGGTGTCCATCGCGCGGCGCTTCAACCACGGGCGCATGCCGCTGCAGGACCTCATCCAGGAGGGCAACATCGGGCTCATGAAGGCGGTCGATCGCTTCGACCATCGCAAGGGCTTCCGCTTCTCGACGTACGGCAGCTGGTGGATCCGCCACGCGATCTCGCGCGCCATCGCCGACAAGGGCCGCGCCGTGCGGCTGCCGGTGCACATGATCGACGCGTATCACAAGGTCTCGAAGGCGCGACGCGAGCTCGAGACCCTCCAGGGCCGCGATCCGACGGCGGAGGAACTCGCGCGGCACACGGGACTGGCGGCCGCGAAGATCGAGAAGATGGACACGCTCCTGCTCGAGGCGCCCGTCAGCCTCGATCGCACGGTGTCCGAGGCCGACGGCCGGAAGGTGATCGACTTCATCGAGGACGAGGGCAACGTCCAGCCGGGCGAGACCCTCGAGGCCGACGCGCTGAGCGAGCAGGTGCGCGAGGTGATCGGCGCGCTCCGACCCATCGAGGCGGACATCCTGCGCAAGCGCTTCGGACTCGGCGCCGACGAGGAGCTGACGCTCAAGGAGATCGGCGAGCAGTATTCGCTGTCGCGTGAGCGGATCCGGCAGCTGCAGGAACAGGCTTTGGGCAAGATCCGGCGAGAACTGCAGCGCCGCGATCTCATCTAGCTCGAGCAGGCCGATGGTGGAGCGGCAGGTCTCCCCCTCCGCCGGGCAGTCGTCCGGCGGAGGTCTGGCGGGGTGACACGCACCCGCCAGTTCGCGTACTGTCGCGGTCGATGGACCTCCGCCGGACCAGCGCATTGGTGCTGTGGATCGTCGGGTGCGCGCCTGCGCCCGGCGTCACGCCTGCGACTGGCCGGGGCTCTGGCGGCGAGCCGTTGCGCATCATCGGCGCGGGCTTTCGGTCCCACGGCGCACCGGTCGTGTACGTCGGCCCGAAGGCGGCCAAGGCCGTGGTGGTCGAGAGCGATCAGCTCATCACGGTGCTGACGCCGGAGGCGGACGGGCCGGGGCTCTTCGACGTTTCCGTGCGTTTCTCGGACGGTGAGGTGGTCGAGTACCCCGCCGCGTTCACGTACGGGGATCGTGCGGTCGTGTTGCAGCCCCGGGACCCCGAGGGGTGAGCCGCTTGCGGTGCTCGGTCGTCACGACGCGCAGCAGATCGTGACGGGGTCGGCAGGTGTCGCCGCGCCGGTGGCGACTGCAGGGCTCGCGACGCAGAACGCGTTGGGGAGGCCGACATCGAAGATCGCGCTCCGCGTGACCGACCCGGTCGAGCCGAGATCGCACTCACCGGTCGTGTCGAGCAACGTGGAGATCGGCGGGTTGCACACGTTGGCGAACATCGTGATGGTCGCCGTGTCGCAGAGTCCCACCGGATCGTCGCACGTGCACTCGGTGCAGCCGCGTGCGTCGTCGATCGTGCGGTGGACGAGCGTACGCTCGCCGTCGAACCCTGCGGGGCAGTCCGTGTCCCCGTCTTGCCAGACGCACAGGGACTCGCCGGTGGCCCGCGGCGCGCACACGTCTCCGCCTTCGCAGCCCTCGAGCAGCTCGGCGCCACCGCACGTCGACGCGAGCTCGCCGTACACCGCGGGGCCCACCACCGCGGTCTGCTGGGGCGCACACGAACCGCCGTCGACCTCGACCGGCTCGACCTGGAAGTAGGAGTTCGCAGGGAGGGTCGCGCCGAGGTCGTTGCAGACCGTCGTGAAGAGGTTGTACGACTGCAGCGGGGTGCCGTTGCTGCAGGTGGGATCGGTGCCCCAGTAGTGGACGGTCGTGGCCAGCGCGCACGTCGTGCCGTTGGCCTCACCACAGCTGCACCCGCACTCGGCGGTCGCCGCGGTGAGTTCGGCTCCTCCCACCGCCTCGAGCTCGGGGTAGCCGTCGGGGCACTCCGGCGTCGCCTCGGGATCCTCGGATTCGCGGAGCAGGACCGGCCCGGTCCAGCCCGGGGGCACCGCGACACAGCTGTGCGACGCCGGGCAGGCCGCCTCGCCCGTGGTGGCGTCCACGCCACCGCTCGAGGTCCCGTCCGCCGTCGTCGACGTGTCGGGATCCGGCGCGGAGGTTGCGGTGGTCGTCGTGAGGGTGCCGTCGGTCGCCGTCGGACCGCTGGACGCGCTGTCGGTCCCGCGCGAGTCCCCGGCAGATGAATCGTCACCGCAGCCGCCCACGGCGATGCACCCGACGATCAGCCGGCGACACCAGTTCCGATTCGACGAAGCCATGCCGTCAGTCTACCGCACAAGCCGCCCGACGCGGTCGCGCGCGCTTCATGGCGGCTACGCGCGCTCGAGCTGGAACAACTTCTGCCCGATGAGCACGAGGCTCCCGAACGGGACGACCTGGCCGGTCCGCACGCGCATGTAGGTGCCGTTCGAGCTGCCGAGGTCTTCGAGGTAGATGCCGTTGTCGTCGCCGATGATGCGGCAGTGCCGGCCCGAGACGTAGCCGTCCTGGGGGAACGTGATCTCGCCGACCTCGCGCCCGATGCCGATGCCCTCGCCGGCGATCGCGAACGCGCTCGCCGCCATCGCGGGATCGACCAGAATGCTCACGCGGCCCCAGTATCCGGGGTTGGGGCTGCCCATCCGCTCGGTGCCGTCCTCGGTCGGTGTCGGCTCGGGGAGTTCTTCGTAGGCGAGGAGCTCCTGGCCGACGCGGAACTGATCGCCGGTGCGGAGCTCCGTGCGCTGGGTCAGCTTCACGAACACGCCGTTGAGCGAGCCATGGTCCTCGATCAACACGCCGGCCTCGGCCGCGAGCATCGTGGCGTGGCGGGGATCGAGGTACGCGTCGTCGTCCCACGGGGGGCCTGCGTCGCGGCCGACGTCGATCGCCTCACCTGCGGCGAGGACCCGCTCGCCGATCGGCTGCCCGTCGGGCCCGAGCATGACGAGCCGCACGGGGACACCCGGGCTCGCGGGGATCGGCGAGGGCCCCAGCCCGCTCCCCGGAGCGGTCCCCGAGGAGCCGACGACGACGACCGGCGCCGCGACGCCGAGCTCGGCCGGGGCCTGCGGCGCGGGCGGCGGTTCTTCCACGATGGGGGGCACGGCGTCCATGACCCCGGTGCTCGCCATCGCGAGATCCCGCGCATTGCCCACGAACACGGTCTGCGCGGAGCCGACGTCCGGCGGAGGCGTTGCGGGTGCCGGAGCCGCGAGCGGCGTGCCACAGCGGCCGCAGAACGCGAAGCCGGGCGGGCTCTGGAAGCTGCACTGGCTGCAGACGCCCGCTGCCGCCGTGGGCTCGGGGGCACCGAACTGCATCGGCAGCGCGGCCGAGGGCGCCGGCGCCTGCGGCGTGGCCTGCTGCGGCATGGGCGGCTGCGGCATGGGCGGCTGCGGCATGGGCGGCTGCGGCATGGGCTGCTGCGGCATGGGCTGCTGCGGCAGAGGTGGCTGGGGCATCACGGGGCCCGGGGCGCCGAAGGGCGGGCCGCCGACCGGAGGTCCGGCGGGCGGAGGCGGCGTGAGGGGCACCTGCGATCGCGGGGCGCCGATCGGACCCGAGGGGGCGCCGCCGGGGACCATCGGATTGGCCGGGGCAGCGGTCGCCCGCGAGGCCGAGGGGGACGGTGGTGGCGGAGGGGGCGGTGGCGCGGCCGGGCGCTGCGGTGGGGGGCTCGGCGCGACCGAGCCGACCTGCGGCAGCTTCGACCCACAGCCCAGGCAGAACTTGTAGTGGTCCTGGTTTTCCTTCCCGCAGTTCGGACACGTGATCACGGATGTCGTCTCCTGGGGAACTCGTCAGGCGATCTCGACGCGCAGGAGCTGCTGCCCGACAAAGAGGTAGTCGCCATGGAAGAGTTCCTGCGCGCCGTCGATGCGGACGAAGGTCCCGTTGCGCGAGCCGGTGTCGGTGAGGACCACTTCGTCATGGTCCGACGCTGCGTCGAGCCGAGCGTGGTGGCCGGAGATGAAGCGGTCGTCGGGGAAGTTGAGCGTGTTGGCTTCGCGTCCCATCGAGAGCACGCCACCTTCGGCGGAGGCGATGCGTCCCTCGCCGCCGCCGGCGAGGCACTGGACGATGCGGAACGCGCCCGTCGGGCGGGGGCTGCCGTAGAAGTACGTGCCTGCGGCCGTCGGCGCGCCGTCGGAGAACGGCCGGCGGTCGAGCCGGAGCAACTGCTCACCGACCAGCATGTACGCGCCGTCGCGGACGGGCGTCGGCTTCTTGATGCGGAGGAACACCCCGTTCTGGCTGCCGAGGTCCTGGACGAAGAGCCGTCCGTTCTGGCTGCTGAAGCGGGCGTGCTGAGGGCTGAGGAACGGATCCTCGGCGAAGGTGATCTCGCCGACGGAGCGGCCGATGACCGTCGTCGTTCCCTGCAGGTGGTATGTGTTCCCGTCGCCGCCCTCGCCCTTGATGACGACCAGGCGCGGAACGACGGGCTGCTGCTGCAGCGCCCCGAAGAACATCGTGCGGGCCTGCGGCTGCTCCTCCGCCGCCTGGGCGTCGATCCGCTGTCCGGTCGCCGGGTCGAACCGAGCGGCGGGCGCCGCCACGGGCATGTCCCGCACCGCCGTGTTTCCGGCCGGCGCCGCCACCGTGTGGCTGGACCCGGGGTAGGGCGCCGCCGTGGCAGCGGGCTGCAGGATCGTGCCGCAGCGGGTGCACGCTTGCGCGGACACCAAGTTGAGCTGCCCGCAAACGTGGCACTGGAGGCCCAGGTCCATGGCTCCCGCATCCTGCTTCGCACCGGCGAGCTTGTCAATCACGGGCCGTGGGCGCGATCACCAGGGTTTCGTCGGTCAGCGGCGCGAGACACAGCGACGTCGCGGCCGCTGCGGGGGCCTTCGTCGCGGTCGGTTCGGTCGCAGAGCATGGGCGCTGCGCCTGCTTCAGCGCGGCGCGTTCGACCCGGCTGCCCTCGGCGTTCGCGGCCATCGCCCGACGGATCGCTGCGGTCGATCGGATCTCCGACGCGCCGATCGGTTCGAACGTCGGGGAGACGACGGTGACGAGCCACCGCTCGAAGGCGGGGCCGTAGGCCCGGGCGCCGGGGGCTGGCGGGCGCCGTGGTCGGAGCCGGGTCGCGAGCGCCGCTGCGGCCGCGTCGCGCTGCAGTCCCGCGGGCCCCAGCAGCGTCGAGTACAACGCCACGTCGACGTCGGGGTCGTCACCCTTCACTCGTCCGCGGCGCCACGCCGCGATCGCGGCCAGGATCGGATCGGCGGGATCACGCAGGGCCGCGAGGGTCTCGAGCTCGTCGTCGCCGACCAGGCTGGCCTCCGACAGGGCGCAGGCGTGACGGACCTCGACCCACCGCGAGTCGCGGGCGAGCGTGCCGACCTTCGCGAGCAGCGGGGCGGGGACGGCGTCGTCGCGACGCGCCAGCGCGACACAGCCAAGCATCGCGAGCACCGGATCGGCGCCGACGGCGAGCGCGTCGCTCCAGACATCGTCGCGCGTGCCGATCGCCGCGAGGCCCCAGGCGGCCGCGTACACCAGCGGGCGCGACGATCCGGCGTCCTCCATGATCCGCGTCAGCGCGTCGGCGGCGGCCGGGTCGGCTTGGGCGCCCGCCGCACGCAACGTGGTGACGCGCGCGCGGTCGTAGGCGTCGCGCACCGTCGGGGTCGCGTCGCGTGGCGCGGTGATCGACAGCGCCGCGCGGACGAGCGGCAGCGCGGTGTCGGGCAGACCGAGCGCGCCGAGATGGTCCGCCGCGCGGGCCCGCACGCTGACCGGCCCGCGTTCGACCGCGCCGAGCAACGACGTCCGCATCGCCGTGGCGCGTTGCGCCTCGGGCTTCGCGGAGATCCACGCGCCCAGCCGCGTCGCCGGCACGCGGTCGAGCGCGGACAGCAGGAACTCGCGGGGCTCGTCGGCCTTCGGTTGCTTGACCGTGCGACGCAACGCGAGGTCGAGGACGTCGAGCGTGTCGCCCTGCGCCTCGGCGAGGTCGAGCAGGCGGCGGCCCGCGTCGCGCAGGAGCTCCGCGGAGCCTCCGCGGTCGAGCGCCGTCGCGAGCAGCGTGCGAGCGCGAGCCTCGTGCGTGCGGGTCACCTCGAGCTCGGCGAGGTGGAGGTACGCCCGCAGGTCGTCGGGCTCCGCCGTCATCGCCTCGTCGTAGGCCGCGGCGGCGGCGTCGAGATCGCCCCGCCGCTCGTGGAGCTCGCCGAGGCGCACCAGCGCGTCGACCTGGCGCCCCGAGGCCTTGGCGGAGGCGTGCGCGGCCTCGAGGGCGCGCGCGTCGTCGCCGGCCTCGAACGCGAGCTCCGAGACCTCTGCGAGGACCTCGCCCTTGCGCGTCGGATCGAGCGCGAGGAGCTCCTCGAGCGTCGCGATGGCCTCGGCGGGTTGGCCCGCTCGGCGCTGCGCCGCGGCGAGATCCGCGAGGCGATCGGGCTCGGTCGGTTGGAGGCGAGCGAGCTGCCGATACACGGCGACCGCGGCCGGGTAGTGCTCGCGTCGGGTGTGCAGCTCGCCGAGGAAGAGCCCGGCCTCGACCGCGTCGGCGAGGGGCTCGGCGCGTTCGAACGCGATGCGGGCCGCGTTCTCGGCCGCAGCAGCGCGCTCGATCCTCGAGGGCACCGCACCTTCGACGAGGAGCTCGACGATCCGCGTGCGGGCCTCGTCCCGCAGCAGCTTGTGTTCGGGGGCACGCGCCCGCGCGCGCAGCTGCTCCCACAGCTCGAGGGCCACCGCGGGGCGTCGCTGCTCTTCGGCGAACACGGCGCGTAGCCGGAGGTAGTCGGGCTCGTCGGGGGCGAGCTTCATCGCGACCTTGAGCGACGCGACCGCGTCGCTGACGAGGCCGTGCTCGCCGAGCACCTCGGCGTGCCGGGCCCAGCCGCGGTGGGCGGGGCGGACGAGCTTGGGGAGCCGGCCCCACGCGGCGAGGGCCTCGGGGGTGCGGCCCATCTGGTAGAGCTGTTCGCCCAGCGCGATCTGGACCTCGGCCGACCGTGGCGCGAGCTTCACGAGGCGGCGCGCGACGCCGAGGGCGAGCTCGGGCTCGTCCGCGAGGTTGTAGAACTCGAGCAGCGAGGTCAGCGCGGGCGCACGACGGCCGGTGCGCTCCCCGATCTCGCGCGCGAGTGCGAGACCCCGCTCGCGCTCGGCCCCGTTCAGCAGGCCGCCCGCGAGGGCGAGCCCGCGGTCGACGTCCTGGGGGTGGCGCGCGACGAAGCGGCGGTACTCGGCGATGGCACCCTCGACGTCGCCGCGCGTCGACATCGCCTCGATGAGCGCGCCTTGGCTGTCCTCGTCGCGCGGATCGAGGGCGATCGCCCGACGCCGCGCCTCTTGGGACTCGAGCCCCGCCAGATCCTGCGTCGCGGCGAGGGCACGCCACGCCGCGGCCTCACCGGGGTGCTTCGTCAGCCACGCCTCGAGCGTCACCACCATCGACTCGCCGCTGCCTGCGCGGCGCTGTGCCTCCACCAGCAGCTCCCAGCGTGCGGCGCGGCTCGTCGCGCTGCCGCGGGCCGCATCCTCGAGCAGGGCCCAGATCGCCGCCGTCGCGGCCCCTGGATCGCCCCCGTCGAGCATCGCGCGGGCGCGCTCCATGGCGATCTCCTCGCGCTCCTTGCCGGTGGCCTTGCCCTCGGCCGCGGCGAACGCCCGGTCCGCGCGGGCGATGTCCCCCGCCTTCGCGGCGATGCGGGCGAGTCGGATCTGCGCCGATGCGTCGCTGGGTCGCGCGTCCACGCGCAGCTGCGCGAGCTCGAGGGCGACGTCGAGCTGCCCGCCCTGCTCTGCGAGATCCAGGGCACGGGCGAGGAGCGCAGCGCGGGGCTTCGGCCCCACGCCGGACGATCGCTCACGCAGGGCGGTCACCGCTCCGGCGACGTCCCCCGCGGCCTCGAGCGCGTCGATCCGCAGCGCGAACACGGCCCCGGCGCGCCGACCGGCCCTGGCCTCGAGGGCCGCGAGGCGGACGGCAGCGTCGGCGGCCTTGCCCCGGAGCATCGAGACGCGCGCCGAGAGGACGCCCAGGGCGACATCGTCGGGGTCATGCGCGAGCGCGGACGCGATGCGGCGCTCGAGCGCGTCGCGACCGATCGCCTTCTCGAGGGCCCGGAACTGCGCGCGGTCGAAGGGGTTCCGCCGGAGCTTCGCGAAGCGCTGACCCACGAGCGCCGGGTCGGCGGCGTCGCGCTCGAGGGACCAGTCGTCGTCGGGCGCGGCGGCGGCGGCCGTGGCACCCGTGCCGAGCGCCCATGCGGCGGCGAGCCGGGCGGCGAGCGCGAGGGCGCGACGCGGGACACTCATCGACAGCCCAGCATAGCAGGCCGCCGCACCCCGTGATCGCGTGGCGGGGCCTGTGGGGGTCCAAAAGGGGGCGCCCGGCGGCGGGGAGCGTGGACGGCCGCGCTGCGCCGCGCAGGCTCCGCGGCGGCGAGCGTGCTTGACGTGGCCGGTGGCCGGCCTAAAGTGCCGCCCGAAACGGGCAACACCCCATGCCGATGTACGCGTACCGATGTGCCCGCTGCGGGGCCGAAGAAGAACACATCGAGCGGTTCTCCGATCCGCCCAAGGCGACGTGTGATGCGTGTGGGGGGCCGCTGGCGCGCGTGCTGACGCCGACGGCGTTCCACCTCAAGGGCGGCGGTTGGTACAAGGACGGCTACGGCAGCACGAAGCCCGGCGGCGGCGGCGGCGGGGATTCCGGGTCGTCGGGGTCGTCCGGGTCCTCGGGCTCGTCGGGCTCGTCGGGCTCGTCGGGGTCCTCGGGCTCGTCCGGGAGCGGCACGGGCAGCAGCGGGGCGTCCACCGGATGACCGCGCGCGTCCTCGACGGCAAGCGCGTGGCCGCTTCGGTGCTCGACGGCGTTCGTGCGCGGGTGGAGCAGTGCCGGACGCACGGCGTCCACGCGACGCTGGCGGTCGTCCTCGTCGGTGAGGATCCCGCGTCTGCGATCTACGTGCGGAACAAGGGCAAGCGCGCGGCCGAGGTCGGGATCCGCACGCTCGACGAGCACTTGCCCGCGTCGACCACCACCGAGGCCCTGCTCGAGCTGGTCGAGCGCCTCAACCGAACCCCCGACGTCGACGGGATCCTCGTGCAGCTGCCGCTGCCCGCAGGCGTCGAGACCGAGCGGGTGTTGCTCGCGATCGATCCCGCCAAGGACGTCGACGGATTCCACCCCGACAACCTCGGCCGTCTCATGATCGGTCAGCCGCGGTTCGTCCCCTGCACGCCGCAGGGTTGCATGTTGCTGCTCGCCGAGGCGGACGTGCCGCTGCGGGGCCGACGGGCGCTCGTCATCGGTCGCTCGAACATCGTCGGTCGCCCGATGGCGCAGCTGCTCCTGCACGCCGATGCCACGGTGATCATGGCCCACTCGCGCACCGCCGATCTGCGTGCCGAGGTCGAGGCCGCGGACATCGTCGTCGCCGCGGTGGGGCGCCCGGAGCTGGTACGTGGCGCGTGGATCAAGCCGGGCGCGGTCGTCATCGACGTCGGCATGAACCGCCTGCCGGACGGCCGCCTCGTCGGTGACGTCGAGTATGCCGCCGCGGCCGAGCGCGCCGCGGCGATCACTCCGGTGCCGGGCGGCGTCGGTCCGATGACCATCGCCTGCTTGCTCGCGAACGTGGCGCTGGCGGCCGAGCGTCGCGTGCCGGCCTGAACCGCCGCAGGTGGGTGCGCCGACGCGACGCTCACGGCGCGCGGCGACGGGCGTCGACCTGGGCGACGCTGTCGAGCACCGCCTCGCGGAGCTCGCCGGGGTCGATCGGGGTGCCGACGATCCGGCACAGCGAGATGCAACGGGCACGCACGTCGCTGCGACCGTCGCACAGGGCGATGCGCGGTGGAGCGTGCGGCCGCGCGCCGATCCGGCGCAGCAGGGCGAGCGCCGGCTCGGCGTCGGCACCGATCTCGACCACGACGAGGTCACTCGCGGCGACCTCGTCGGCGTCCGCCTCCGCGATCGACTGCTCGTCGGTCGCGCACGACACGAGGGTCCGGACGATCGAGGCGACGTGTCCGAGCGTCGCGCCGTGATCGCCCACCAGCGCCACGCGCAGGGGGACGAACTGCGCCACGATCGCGTCGACGCGATCGCCGAGCACCTCGTCGATGTCCTCGAACGCGAGGCCCATCCCCGCGGGGCCCTCGAGCGCATCGAACTGCCGCACCCAGCGGACCTCCGCGTGGAGCTCGATCGGCTCCGCGTCGCCCGGGATCGTCAGCGACAGCGACAGGTGCGTCCCGGGGGGGAGCGGCTCCTGCGACGGCACGAACAGCCCGCCGCGCGACAGGTTCGTGCAGTAGCTGACCAGCAGGTGGCTCGCGCTGCGATACGCCAGCTGCAGCACGACGCTGGCCCGCGGCGCACGTCGCCGTGGGGCGGACTCGGGCGTGGGGTCTTGCGCGTCCATGCAGCTCGACGATCGATCGATCTCGCCGATCAACTATCGGCTGAAATCGCCAGCATCGTCGAGGAGGATGTGGAGCAGTCGGTCGAGCTCGTCGAGGCTCGAATATGGGACCTCGACGGCACCCGCGCCGCGCTTGCGGGGATCGGTCCGCAATCGCACACGGACCCCGAGGCGCCGCTGCAGGCGGTGCTCGAGCTCGGTCACGATGATCTTGCGGCGATCCGCCTCGTTGTTGTCCGCGGCGGGGGCCGACAGCCGGGCCGGGGAGGCGCGAGCGCGAACCGCGCGTTCGACGGCGCGGACGCTCCACTGGCCGTGGACCGCCTCGTGGGCGACCTCGGCGATCTCCGACTCGCGGTCGAGCCCGAGCAGCGCCCGGGCGTGGCCCATGCTGAGCCGACCATCGCGGACCATCTCCTGGGTCCGCTCGGGCAGCCGCAGCAGACGCATGACGTTCGCGACCGTGCTGCGGTCCTTGCCCACGCGCTCGGCGAGCTGCTCCTGGGTATAGCCCCGGATCGCGATGAGCTCCTGGAAGGCCCGCGCCTCTTCGATGGGGTTCAGCTCGGCGCGCTGCAGGTTCTCGACGAGCGCGAGCTCGAGCCGCTGCTGATCGTCGGTGTCGCGGACGACGACCGGGACGTCGTGGAGCCCAGCGAGCTGCGCCGCCCGCCACCGCCGCTCGCCGGCGACGATGAGGTACCGGGCGCCATCACCGGTGGGAGCGCTGATCGGCGTGACGACGATCGGCTGGATGATGCCCTGGGTGCGGATGCTCGCCGCGAGCTCGTCGAGCAGCTCGGGGTCGAAGCGCTTGCGCGGCTGGTCGGGGCTCGGCGCGATGGCTTCGATCGGGAGCTGTCGTGCGATACCGGGGACCGGTGGTGGTGGCGGCTCGCTCGAGATCGGCGCGGCCGGGGCGGGCGGCGGCGGGATCAATGCCCCGAGGCCGCGGCCGAGGGCAGGGCGCTTTGCGGGCTTCGGCGTGTTCACGCGCGGGTCTCCGCGCGCGCGAGTACCTCGCGGGCGAGCTCGAGGTACGCCTGCGCGCCCCGGCTCTCGATGTCGTAAAGCAGCGCGGGCTTGCCGTGACTGGGGCTCTCGGACAGTCGAACGTTGATCGGGATCATCGTCTCGTACACCAGGCCCGCGAAGTGTTGCCGAACTTCCTTCACCACCTGCTGCGAGAGGTTGGTGCGGGGATCGAACATGCAGAACAGGATGCCCTCGACCGAGAGGTTCGGGTTCAACGCCGCGCGGACCTGGGCGATCGTGCCCTGCAGCGCGCCGAGGCCCTCGAGCGAGAAGTACTTGGCCTGCATCGGGATGAGCACGCTGTCGGCGACGACCAGCGCGTTGATCGTGAGCATGCCGAGGCTCGGCGGACAGTCGAGGATGACGTACTCGTACGTCGGACCGCCGGCCTCGCGCAGCGACGCGAGCGCGCCGCGGAGCATGAGCTGCGGTCGCTCGAGTCCGACGAGCTCGACCTCGGCGCCCGCGAGATCGGCCGACGCCGGCACGACGTCGAGGGCAGGGAGCTCGGTCTTCTTGATGACGTCGGCGAGCGTGGCGTGTCCGAGCAACAGCTCGTACGTGCCCTGCTCGACCTGGCCACGGCCATAGCCGACCGAGGAGCTCGCGTTGGCCTGCGGATCCATGTCGAGCAGCAGGACCCGGTGCTCGGCGGCGGCCAGCGACGCGGCGAGGTTGACCGCGGTGGTGGTCTTGCCCTCGCCACCCTTCTGGTTGCTGATCGCGACGATGCGCGGGCCCGGGTGGGCGGGGCGACGGGTCGACACGGCGGCCATCCTTACCACCGGGGCGCCGGCGGGGCGATCCCCCAGGTGAGTCGGATTCTTGCGTACATGTAGGACATCACCGTACGTTCAGACCACCTACCGCGCGGCGCGGCTCCTACGGCCCCGTAGCGCGGTTTTCCCAACTTTGACGGGGCCCAACCCGAGGCCCCCCTGGAGGTCCGGTCGTGAGCTACTTCCGCCACAGCTACACCAGCTTCGAAGAGTTTCGCCGCGAGGCCCTGTCGATCGACGACGAGGCGCTCGGCAAGGAGGAGCTGGAGCTCCTCGGTGACCTCGAGGACGACGATCTGTTCGACAGCCCCGCGCGTCGCCTGCGTCGCCGCTACGAGTAGGCCCTCGTCCGTCGGGCGGGCCCCGTTCAGCGGCCGAGGTCGTGGTCCTTGAGCTTGCGGTACAGGGTCGTCCGATCGATGCCGAGCAGCGCCGCCGCGCGGGCCTTGTTCCCGCCGGTCACATGCAGCGCCGCCGCGATGGCGTCGCGCTCGAGTTGCTCGAGCGTACGCACGGTGCCGAGCGGCGCGGCTGCGACGGCGGCCGGCCGCGGCGGGGCCGAGTGCAGCAGCTCTGGCGGTAGATCGTCGAGCTCGATCGACGTGCCGTCGCCGAGCACCAAGGCGCGCTCGACCACGTTGCGGAGCTCGCGGATGTTCCCCGGCCAGCGATAGCTGCGGAGCACCTCGAGCACGTCGGGCGCGATGCGTTCGACGCGGCGGCCGATCTCCTCGCCGAAGTGCGCCGCGAAGTGGCGCACGAGCGGCTCGATGTCGTCGGGGCGATCGCGCAGCGGCGGCAGCTCGGTCTGGATCACGCTGAGGCGGTACAGGAGATCCTCGCGGAACCTGCCATCGGCGACCATTGCCCGCAGATCGCGGTGCGTCGCCGCGACGAGCCGCACGCTCACCGTCGTCTCGCGGGTGCCGCCGACCCGCGTGAACGAGCGGGTCTCGAGCACCCGGAGCATCCGCGCCTGCGTCGACAGGCTCATCTCGCCGATCTCGTCGAGGAACAGCGTGCCGCCGTCCGCCCGCGAGAACACACCGTCGTGCTGGGCGACCGCGCCGGTGAACGCCCCGCGCTCGTGGCCGAACAGCTCGCTCTCGAGCAGCTGCTCGGGGATCGCCGCGCAGTTGATCGCGACGAACGGCCCGTTGGCCACCGACGACAGCCCGTGGATCAGCGCGGCGGCGAGCTCCTTGCCGGTGCCGCTCTCGCCGCGCACGAGCACGGTCGCCGGGCTCGCGGCCACGCGCTCGATGAAGACCTGCAGGCGCTGCATCGCGGCCGAGGTGCCGATCATCCGCACGGCCGGCTTCGCGGGCGTCCGCCGCACGGAGGCCGCCGCCTTGAGCTGCGAGCGCTCGCTGGCGCTGTCGCCCAGGGCGGACACGAGGTGCGCCGCGCAGAGCAGCAGCAGCAGCGCCTCCTCGTCGTAGCTGCCGTGCACCGCCTCGTTGGTGCCCCACTCGATGTAGAAGACGAGGTTGTTCGCCGGCGCCGCCATGGCCCCGGCGATGCCGCGCATCAGCACGGAGCGGCGATCGGCGAGGTCGGGCTCGGCCTGGATGTCGCGCACCAAGAAGGCACGTCGCTCGTTGCGGACGCGCTCGAGGAGCGCGCGCGACATGGCGAGATCGCTGACGATGCCATCGGACGCGCTGGAGAGGATGTCGCTGCCGTCGGGCGAGAGCAGCAGCGCGCGCGAGGCGGGGAGCGCCCCGATCGCCCACGCCGTGGCCTCGCGCAGCACTGCCTGCAGCGACGAGCACCTGGCGAGGCGGTCGCCGAGCGACGCCAGGGCGGCGAGGCGAGACGGCGCGCTCGGGTGCGCGACGAGCCGGGCGTCGAGCTCGACGGTGCTGCGGCCGCGGGGCTCGGGGGCGCCCGCGGCGACGGCCGGCGCGTCCACGGCGAGCTGAAGGGTGGTGCTGCCCAGGGTGAGCGTGCCGCCGACCGCGAGCGCGTGCCCGCGGACGATGGTGACGCGCTGCCCGTCGACGAGGGTCCACACCGGGTTGACGCCCGCGACCTCGTCCACCATCAGCATCGGGCGCCCGTGCGGATCCTGCGTGATCCGCACGGTCAGATGGTGACGCGACACCGCCGTGTCGGCGAGCTTGAGCACCTCGGCTGGACCCCGGCCGATCGTCACGGCGTCCTCGCCCAGCGGGATGCGGCGGCCGAGGTCGGGGCCCGCGACGACGAGCAGGCAGAAATTCGGCACCGTGCTCAGCCTAGTGTCCCGCGTTGCCCGTCCGCAAGGTCGATGAGCGCGCGGCGGCCCGCGGCGTGGGGGATCGCACCGCGGGTGAGCAGGTCGCGTCGTCGACCCGCATCGGGCCGCGATTCGGGCCCGCAATCGGGGCCCTCGCCCCCGTTGACAGCACCCCCGCCGATGATACGGTTGCCGCGGATCGCCGCATGGCTGAACAGACCCCCGAAGAGACGCCGGAGCTGCCCGAGATCGTATCGCTGTTGCCCCTGCGCAATTCGGTCCTGTTCCCCGGTTCCATCATCCCCATCGACGTCGGCCGCCCGAAGTCCGTGAAGCTCGTCGAGGAGGCGATCGCGCAGGAGCGACCGATCATCGGCATCGTGACCCAGAAGGAAGCCCGCGTCGAAGACCCCTCCGAGGGCGACGTGCACCGGGTCGGCTGTGCCGCCCGCATCCTCAAGGTCATCAAGCTCGCGCGCGACAACTACTCGGTGATCCTCCAGGGCGTCATGCGCATCCGCATCGACGACATCACCCAGAACGAGCCCTTCCTCCAGGCGCGCGTCTCGGAGCTCCGCGACATCGGCGGGCCCCGGCTCGACGTCGAGTCCGAGGCGCTCGTGCTCAACATCAAGGAGACGGCGAAGAAGCTGATCTCGCTGGTCCCCGAGCTGCCGCGCGAGGCCGCCGCGCTGCTCGACAGCGTGAGCGATCCGGGCCAGGTCGCCGACCTCGTCATCAGCAACCTCGACATCGAGCCCGCAGAGAAGCAGGACGTGCTCGAGGCGATCGACGTCCTCGATCGCCTGCGCAAGGTCCTCACGCTGCTCACCCGCCAGCTCGAGATCCTGAAGGTCCGCGAGCGCATCAACTCCCAGGTCCAGGAGGAGATGGGTCACAGCCAGCGCGAGTACGTGCTGCGCCAGCAGCTGAAGGCGATCAAGGGCGAGCTCGGCGAGGTCGACGACGAGAGCGGCGACGTCGAGGAGTTCCAGAAGAAGATCGCCGAGGCCAAGATGCCCGAGGAGGCCGAGAAGGTCGCCCTCAAGCAGCTCGACCGCCTCAAGCAGATGCAGCCGTCCTCGGCCGAGTACACGGTGACGCGGACGTACCTCGAGTGGCTCGTCGAGCTTCCGTGGTCCAAGTCCACCGAGGATCAGATCGACATCAAGACGGTGCGCTCCGTCCTCGACGAGGATCACTATGACCTCGAGAAGGTCAAGAAGCGCATCCTCGAGTACATGGCGGTCCTCAAGCTCAACGCGAGCAAGAAGGGCCCGATCCTGTGCCTGCTGGGCCCACCGGGCGTCGGCAAGACGTCGCTGGGCAAGAGCATCGCCCGCGCCATCGGCCGCAAGTTCGTGCGCATCAGCCTCGGCGGCGTGCGCGACGAGGCCGAGATCCGCGGTCACCGACGCACCTACGTGGGCTCCCTCCCGGGTCGCATCGTCCAGGGGCTCAAGAAGGCCGGGACCAACAACCCGGTCATCATGCTCGACGAGATCGACAAGCTCGGGCACGACTTCCGCGGTGACCCGGCGTCGGCGCTGCTCGAGGTCCTCGACCCCGAGCAGAACCACACGTTCAGCGATCACTACCTCGAGGTCACGTTCGACCTGTCGCGGGTGATGTTCATCGCGACGGCCAACTACATCGATCCGATCCCGCCGGCGCTCAAGGACCGGCTCGAGATCCTCGAGCTGCCCGGCTACACCCGGCAGGAGAAGCTCGCGATTGCGCGGCGCTTCCTCATCCCCAAGCAGATCGGCGAGCACGGGCTCGATTCCCACGGCGTGAACATCGGCTTCTCCGAGGACGCGGTGCTCGAGCTCATCGACAGCTACACGCGCGAGGCCGGCGTCCGCAACCTCGAGCGCGAGGTCTCGGCGGTGGTCCGCGGCATCGCCGTGAAGGTCGTCGAGGACGAGTCGCGCAAGGAATTCGCCCTCGACAAGGGCGACATCCCCGAGTTCCTCGGCCCGCAGAAGTACATGCCGGAGATGTCCGAGCGCACCGCCGAGCCCGGCGTCGCGACCGGGCTGGCGTGGACGCCGGTCGGCGGCGAGATCATGTTCGTCGAGGCCTCGCGCATGCCGGGCAAGGGCGGCCTGATGCTCACCGGACAGCTCGGCGACGTGATGAAGGAGTCCGCGCAGGCGGCCCTCAGCTACGTGAAGAGCCACCTCGAGAAGCTCGGCATCGAGAAGGCGGTCATGGAGGGGCACGACATCCACGTGCACGTCCCGGCCGGCGCCATCCCGAAGGATGGCCCGTCCGCCGGCACCGCCATGCTCGCGGCACTCGTCTCGCTGCTCACGCAGACGTGCGTGCGGCCCGACGTCGCGATGACCGGCGAGATCACGCTGCGTGGCTTGGTGCTGCCCGTCGGCGGCATCAAGGAGAAGATGCTCGCGGCGCACCGCGCCGGCATCAAGCGCATCGTCCTCCCCGAGCGCAACGAGAAGGACGTCATCGACGTGCCGGAGGAGATCCGCAACGAGATGGAAATCGTCTACGTTCGCAACGTGCACGATGTCCTCGGCGCCGTCCTCATCGCCGAGAGCCCGGCCACGCCGGCGCCCTGAGCCCGACCGCGCCGCACGACCCCACCGTCGGGTCCGTGCGGCGTCGTGCCCGTCGCTCCCCTCGAAAGCCCCGAATCCAGGCCGTTGCAGCCGGTTTTCGCGGGCTTGACACGGCCGGGGTGCGGCTTAGCTTTGCCCCCGACGCCGCGTGCCGGGCCCTCGCGGGCGTGCCCGTCGTCGCCGCAGCAGTTCCCCCTCATTCGACGTCTCGATACAGAGAAAGGCATCCACACCGACATGGGCAAGATCATCGGCATCGACCTCGGCACGACGAACTCGTGCGTGGCCGTCATGGAGGGCTCGGAGCCCAAGATCATCGCGAACGAAGAGGGTGGCCGCACCACCCCGTCGGTGGTGGCCTTCGAGCAGAGCGGCAACGTGCTGGTCGGACAGCAGGCGCGCCGGCAGGCGATCACGAACCCCGAGAACACCATCTTCTCGGCCAAGCGGTTCATCGGTCGCAAGTTCGACGAGGTCGGCGAGGAGCGCAAGCGCATGCCGTTCAGCGTCGTGCGAGCGGCCAACGGCGACGCGCACATCGAGGTCCGCGGCAAGGCCTATCCGCCGCCGGAGATCAGCGCCCGCGTGCTCATGAAGCTCAAGAAGGCCGCCGAGGACTACCTCGGTGAGTCCGTGAGCGCCGCCGTGATCACCGTGCCGGCGTACTTCAACGACGCCCAGCGCCAGGCGACCAAGGACGCGGGCCGCATCGCAGGGCTCGACGTCAAGCGCATCGTGAACGAGCCGACCGCGGCCGCGCTCGCCTACGGCCTCAGCAAGGGCACCGAGCAGGAGAAGGTCATCGCGGTCTACGACCTCGGCGGTGGCACGTTCGACATCTCGATCCTCGAGGTCGCCGAGAACGTCGTCGAGGTCATCTCGACCAACGGCGACACGATGCTCGGCGGCGACGACTTCGACGACCGCGTCATGCGGTGGCTGCTCGAGGAGTTCCGCCGCGACACCGGCATCGACGTCGGCAACGACAAGCTCGTGATGCAGCGGCTCAAGGACGCCGCCGAGAAGGCGAAGATCGAGCTGTCGCAGTCGCCCGAGACCGAGATCAACCTGCCGTTCTTGACCGCTGACGCCAGCGGCCCCAAGCACATGCAGATCAAGCTCTCGCGGGCGAAGTTCGAGAGCCTCGTCGGCGACCTGGTCGAGAAGACCCTCGCGCCGTGCCGCAAGGCCCTCGAGGACGCCAAGAAGTCGATCAAGGACATCAGCGAGGTCCTCCTCGTCGGCGGTTCGATCCGCATCCCGCTGGTCCAGCAGAAGGTCCGCGAATTCTTCCAGAAGGAGCCCAGCAAGGGCGTCAACCCGGACGAGGTCGTGGCGGCGGGCGCAGCGGTGCAGGCCGGCGTGCTCTCGGGCGACGTCACCGACATCGTGCTGGTCGACGTCACCCCGCTGTCGCTGGGCATCGAGACGCTCGGCGGCGTGATGACGACGCTCATCCCGCGCAACACGACGATCCCGACCCGCAAGTCGGAGACGTTCACCACCGCGGCCGACAACCAGGGCTCGGTCGAGGTGCACGTGCTGCAGGGCGAGCGCTCGATGGCCCCGGACAACCGCACGCTCGGTCGCTTCAGCCTCCAGGGCATCCCGCCGGCCCCGCGCGGCGTGCCGCAGATCGAGGTCTCGTTCGACATCGACGCCAACGGCATCGTCAACGTCTCGGCGCGCGACAAGGCCACGGGCCGCGAGCAGAAGATCACCATCACCGCGAGCTCGGGCCTCAACGAGGACGAGATCAAGCGGATGGTCGACGACGCCAAGTCGTTCGAGGCCGAGGACAAGAAGCGCCGCGAGAAGGTCGAGAACAGCAACGCCCTCGAGGCGATGGTGCTCCAGACCGAGAAGCTCATCGCCGAGAACGGCGACAAGCTGCCGGCGGACGCGAAGTCCGAGGTCGAGGCCGCGATCACCGAGGCGAAGACCGCGTTGGAGTCGGGTGACGCCGACAAGATCAGCAGCGCGCGCGAGAAGCTCACCGCCGCGTCGCACAAGCTCGCGACGGCGATGTACTCGGGCGGCCAGGCCGGCGCTTCGCCGGGCGACGGCGGGGCCTCGGCCGGGCCGGGCAGCGCGGGTCCCGGGGCCGCGGGCGACAAGCCCAAGGACGACGGCGAGGTCATCGACGCCGAGTTCGAAGAGAAGAACTGAGCCGGCGCGGCCGAGCCGAGCTCCACGACGACGCCCGCCCGGATCGCTCCGGGCGGGCGTTCGTCTTGGTTCCACGTCGGATTGTGGCGCGCGCCCCCGAAGCCGCGTCATGATCCATGCGTGCGGCGCTGGCTCGGTCTCGGTGTGCTCCTCTGGGCGGTGACGGCGTGCGCAGGGCCCAACCTCTGGACCGACGGCTCGAGCGTCTCCGTCGCCAAGAGCAACCGCGGCCGCGTCCGTCACCCGGCGAAGCTCCCGTTGCGCGGCCCCGGCTTCCGCGTGCCGAAGCGATGGAAGGAGCGCGGCTTCCAGTTCGGCACCGACGAGCTCGTCGATGCGGTGGCGCGCGCGGCAGGTCGCGTGAACGCGGCGGACCGACGCGCGGTGCTCGGCGTCGCCGACTTCAGCCGCAACCGCGGGGGCCCGTCGAAGTGGCACAACAGTCACCACAGCGGGCGTGACGTCGATCTGTTGTTCTACACGACCGACGCCAAGGGCAAGCCGCTGCCGCCCCCCGACGAGGACATGATGACCTTCGACGACGAGGGCGTGCCCTACGTCGGCAAACGCGACAAGGATGGCTACCGCGATCCGATCTGGACCGAGCGCCGGTTCGACGCGCGTCGCAACTGGGAGCTCATCGAGGCGATGCTCGTCGATCCTTCGATCAGGCTGCAGTGGGTGTTCGTGTCCGAGGGGCTGAAGGCCAAGCTCCTCGGGTGGGCGCGTCGCAAGCACCGACCGCGCTGGGCGATCGAGTACGCCGACATGGTGCTCCGGCAGCCCGCCGACTCGCTGCCCCATGACAACCACTTCCACATCCGCGTCTACTGCACCCGCGCCGATCGCTTCCACGGCTGCATCGACCGCGGGCCGGTGTGGCAGCACGAGAAGAAGGCGTTCAAGTACGGCGGCCCCGAGCGCTACGACCCGGTGACCTGGCGTCGGCGGCTCGGGACCGAGCCGTCGCCGTGGCGCGAGCCCCCCGCGGGCCGGGGCGCCATGGCCGGCAAGGCGCCTTGACGCGAAGGGCCCCTGGGCTCCACTCTCGAACGGCCGTGCCCCATCGTGTCGGCGACTACGAGCTCGTCCGCCGCATCGGAAGCGGCGGGATGGCCGAGGTGTGGATGGGCCGCCGCGATCTGGTCGGCGGCGCCAGCAAGTCGGTCGCGATCAAGTTCATCGCCGCCTCGATGGCGGGCAACGACCGCCACCGCAAGATGTTCCTCGACGAGGCGCGGCTGTCGATGCTGCTGTCGCACTCGAACGTTGTCCAGGTGTTCGACGCCGGCCAGGACGGCGAGCGCATGTACATGGTCATGGAGTGGGTCGACGGGCTGAACCTGTCGCAGATCTCGCAACTCGCCCGCGCGAGCGGCCAGGCGCTGTCGATGTCACTGGTCGGCTACGTCATCGGCGAGGTGCTGCAGGGCCTCTCGTACGCCCACACGCTGCGGCACGAGGGACGCCAGCTCGGCATCATCCACCGCGACATCTCCCCGCACAACGTGCTCGTGAGCCTGTCGGGCGAGGTGAAGCTCGCGGACTTCGGCGTCGCGCGGCTGTCCACCGAGGAGACGTCCGGCGTCCACATCAAGGGCAAGCTGCGGTACATGGCGCCCGAGCACCTGGCCGGGCGCACGAAGTCGCCGAAGGTCGATCTGTTCGGCGCGGGCGCCATCCTCCACGAGTTGCTCGCGGGCGATCGGTTCCGGGCCGAGGCCGACGAGGTCGCGCTGTACCACCAGATCCTCGGCGGCGTGACGCCGGCGCTCGATCGCGCCGATGTCCCGGCGGAGCTCCTCGAGCTGCGGCTCGCGCTGCTCGAGCCCGACGAGAACCGGCGTGTGGCGTCGGCCGACGACGCGCTCGCGATGCTCGAGGCGTGGCCCGGCTACCGCAACGCGAAGGGCGAGCTGTCGCGGATGTGCCGCGCATTCATGGGCGTCGACGCGCCGCGCTCGGGGCTCCACGTCCGGCCCGAGCGGTCCGGGGTCAGCCCGCTCGCGGACACCGAGGCCCCGACGGCGCCGACCCACACCGCCGCGCACGGCTCGCGTGAGCCGACCGCGCCCCACGGCGAGGGACGCACGCCGGTGCCGGGGGGCGACGTGTCGACGCTGATCGGCGTGCCGCCACGCCGCAGTGTCTGGCCGTGGGTCGCCGGGATCGGCGGCGCGATGGCCCTGGCGACCGCCTCCGCGTTCGGCGTCGCGAAGCTCGTGCAGTCCAAGCGCGCCGCCGCCACGGTGGCGAGCGCCCCGGCGATCGAGCCGGTCGCCGCCCCGGAGTCTCCACCGACGCCCGAGCCCCTCCCGGAGGCCACGGCCGCCGCGCAGGCCGAGCCGCCCGCGGGCGCCGGTCCCCAGCTCGCGGCCACGAGGCCCGCGGCCGAGGTTGTGCCGACCGCCCCGCTGTCGTCGCCCACGACGGCGGCCGAGCCCACGACGGCGGTCGAGCCCACGACGGCGGTCGAGCCCGCGCCCAAGCCGGGCGCCAAGGGCCCGAAGCCCGGCAAGCCGACGGCTCGCCCCGAGGAGCCCAAGAAGCCGACGCCCGCGACCCCTGCCGCGAAGCTCGACGTCGTGTTCCGGGTCTCCGCGCCGCTGCGGTACGCCTGGGTCCGCATCGACGGCGCCAGCGTCTTCGCCGTGGAGCCCCGCGCGAAGCGCTCGATCTCCGCGGGCTCGCACACCATCGACTGGCGCGCCGAGGAGGCGAACCCGTGGGTGAGCGGCGGGCGCTTCGAGTTCGTCGCCGGCACGACGCCCACGATCCGCCTCGGATCGAAGGGTCCGTCGTTGGAGTGATCGGCGCGGAGTGATCGGCGCGGGCGCGGAGTGACCGCCGCACCTGTTCGCACCTGTCGAGTCGTTCAGGTGTGACAGCAACTGTCACTGAACGCATGCGCGCCCGCCTCGGCGTGCCGTGCCGCTCAGCGTGTCCCCGCGCGGATCGCTGAACGCCGCGTACGGCCTCCAATCGCGGCTGCGACGGCTTTGACGCCCTGGCGTCGGTCGAGTCGCGCCGTCGTCGTGCACTGAACTCCGTGACAGTTGGTGTTGTGCAAAAAGTTGATCATCGTGATTAGAAAGTGCTTCCTAAAATCCACTCAGTGGAATACATTGAAATGGGCACTGAGAGTCGGTTCTCCTGACACGACTCGCCCTGCCCCCCACCACCGACGCACCGGGCCCGTCTCCCCTCCGACGAGCCCTCGACGCTGCCGCCCCGGCAGTTCTCCCCCTCTCCTCGCGCCCCGCTCCGCGCATCCCCGCTCCCGCCCCGTCGAGTCGTCGTCATGCAAGTCGCGCTGACCGAATCTCAGCTCCGTGAGATCGAGGCATCCACTCCCGACGGGCTCACGTCGCAGGAGCTGGTGGCCGCGTTCGCCTCACGCGAGGTGAAGTTCACCGAGGCGACGCTGCGCAAGTACGTCCAGCTCGGCCTCGTGCCGCGGTCGCGCCGCATCGGTCGCAAGGGCAAGCACCTCGGATCCCTGGGCATCTACCCGGTCCGAGCGGTCCGCCGCATCAACGCCATCAAGAAGCTGATGGCCGAGCACTACACGATCGAGGAGATCCAGGCTCGGTTCCTCACCTTCAAGGACAGCATCGAGACCCTCGACGAGGCGCTCGGCGAGCTGTTCCGCCTCTTCGACGAGCGCATCGGCGCGCAGGACCCCGACGCGCGCGGTCGCCTCGGTGAGGAACTCACCGCGATCCGCAACAGCGCGACCGAGCTGCTCGAGGGCGTGCACCGCCTCGAGAAGCTGATCCTCCACGCCAAGGACGCCATCCGCCCCCGCGGTGGCGGAGCCGCCGGCGCGACCGAGCTCCTGTGACCCGAGCCGCGGCCGCCCCGGCCGCGACCCTCCACCTCTGCGTACCCCCTTCGACCTCGCTCCACTCCTCCTCCACCTCACGCACCAGGGGTCCCATGCTGAAGCACGAACTCACCGTCCACGACCAGACCGAGCACGACCTCGATGACGACGCCGACACCTCCGGCCTCCATGCCGACGGCGGCGGCGTCGAGGTCGACGACGACGACACCGGCGGCGACCCGCGCCCGATCGTCCGTCGCGTCCGCGCCAAGACCATCGCGATGAAGCGGCTCACCAAGGAGGAGCTCCGCATCGGCGCGCTGCTCTACCCCGAGCGCAGCTACTGGCGGCCCAAGGCGCGCGGCGAGTGTGCCAACGTCGCGCGCCCGTGCCCGTACGTGAGCTGCAAGTACCACCTCTACATCGACGTGAACCCGGCCACGGGCAGCATCAAGATCAACTTCCCCGACCTCGAGGTCTGGGAGCTGCAGCACAGCTGCGCGCTGGACGTCGCGGGGCAGGGCGGCATCACGCTCGAGGAGGTCGGCGAGATCCTGAACCTCACTCGCGAGCGCATCCGTCAGGTCGAGGTCCGCGGGCTCATGAAGCTGAAGGAGTGCGGCGGCGACGAGCTCCTGACGTACCTGGCGCGCGGCTCCGACTGACGCGGCCGTGAGCCCGCGCAGGATCGCCGCAGACGCCCGACCGGGAGCACGTCGCATGGGGCGCCGGTGCGCCGCGCAGGCGAGCTTGACCAAGCTGGGCTCGGGGGTGTAGCCCGCTGACGTGAACGACGTCTGCGGACTGAGGCGAGCGCTCGTCAGCGTGAGCGACAAAACCGGACTCGAGCGACTCGCGAAGCTGCTCATCGACACGCGCGTGGAGGTGCTGTCGACGGGGGGGACTGCGAAGGCGCTCGCCGAGCTCGGCGTTGCGGTGGTGAAGGTGAGCGACTACACCGAGGCCCCGGAGATCCTGGGCGGCCGGGTGAAGACGCTCCACCCGAAGATCCACGGCGGCATCCTGGCCATGCCGACGCCGGAGCACGAGGCCGAGCTGGCGCGCCACGCCATCGCGCCGATCGATCTGGTCGTGGTCAACCTGTACCCGTTCGCGCGCACGATCGCGGATCCATCGCGCAGCTTCGCGGACGCGATCGAGAACATCGACATCGGCGGGCCGACGATGCTGCGCGCCGCGGCGAAGAACTGGACACGGGTCGCGGTGGTCGTGGATCCCGCGGACTACGAGCTGCTCGCGCGTGACGTCGCCGAGCACGGGGGCGTGACCGCGGCGACGCGGCGGGCCCTGTCGCGCAAGGCATTCGCCCACACGGCGGCGTACGACGCCGCGATCGCGACGTACCTCGCCGCATGGAACGACGATGGCACGCACCGTCCGGACGACGAGCTGCCGACGTTCTGGATGTCGGGGGGCGACCGCAAGGGCGAGCTGCGCTACGGCGAGAACCCCCACCAGCCGGCGGGCTTCTACGCCACGGGCGAGCCCGGCGGGCTCGACACCGCGGTGCAGCTGCAGGGCAAGCCGCTCAGCTACAACAACCTGCTCGACGCCGACGCGGCGGTCGGCCTGGTCCGCAGCCTGTCGGGCCTCGGGGTCGGGGCCGCGGTGATCAAGCACGCCACGCCGTGCGGCGCCGCGGTAGCGCCGGCCGGAACGCCGGTGGCCGAGGTCTACGCGCGCGCGCAGCAGGCCGACGCCGAGAGCTCCTTCGGGGGCATCGTCGCGCTGTCGGTGCCGTGCGACGGGGCGACCGCCGAGCGCCTCGCGAGCACGTTCCTCGAGGTCGTCGTGGCGCCGAGCTTCGACGCGGCGGCCCGCGCCGCGCTGGCGAAGAAGACCAACCTCCGCCTGCTCGAGCTGCCCATGGACGCCGCGGGCGCGCCCGGCCTGCGGGCTCGCTCGATCGCCGGCGGCTTCCTCGTGCAGCGCGAGGACGCGATCACCGGCTTGCTGCGAAGCGCCGAGCTCGTCAGCGGCACGGCGCCCGCCGACGACGCGTGGCCCGAGCTCGAGCTCGCCTGGCGGGTCGTCGCGGCGGTGCGCTCCAACGCGATCGCCATCGTCGCCGACGGTGTGACGGTGGGCCTCGGCGGCGGCCAGACCTCGCGCGTCGAGGCCGTGCGACAGGCGCTCGGCCGCGCCGGCGACCGGGCCCGTGGCGCGACCCTGGCGTCGGACGCGTTCTTCCCGTTCCGCGACAGCATCGACCAGCTCGCCGCCGCGGGCATCCGCACCGTGATCCAGCCCGGCGGCTCGGTGCGCGACGCAGAGGTGGTCGCCGCGGCGAAGGAGCACGGCATCACGATGCTCTTCACGCGCGAGCGACACTTCCGCCACTAGGACCGAGGGGAACTCCAACATGCGCGTGCTCGTCGTCGGCGGTGGGGGTAGGGAGCACGCGCTCGCGTGGCGGCTGGTGCGGGACGGCGCCGAGGTCATCGTCGCGCCGGGGAGCGACGGCATCGCGACCGACGCCGAGTGCGTTGCGCTCGACGTCCGTGACCACGGCGCGATCGTGGCCCTCGCGCGCGCGCGCCGGGTCGATCTCGTGGTCGTCGGTCCCGAGCAGCCGCTGGTCGACGGGCTCGCCGACGCCTGTCGACGCGCCGGCCTGCCGTGCTTCGGGCCCTCGGCCGCCGCCGCTGCGCTCGAGGGCAGCAAGGCGGTCGCCAAGGCGTTCATGCAGCGCCACGGCATCCCGACCGCGCGCTCGCAGGTCGTCACCGACCTCGCGGCGCTGCCCGCCGCGCTCGCGGCGTTCGACTCGCCGCCGGTGGTCAAGGCCGATGGCCTCGCCGCGGGCAAGGGCGTCACCGTGGCCGAGGACTGGGCCGAGGCCGAGGCGGCGGCCCGCGCATGCCTCGAGCAGCGTGTGTTCGGCGACGCCGGCGCGCGCGTCGTGCTCGAGCAGCGGCTGCGCGGCGAGGAGGCGAGCCTGTTCGTCATCACCGACGGCACGCACGGGGTGTGGCTCGCCGCGGCGCAGGATCACAAGCGCATCGGCGACGGTGACACCGGACCGAACACCGGCGGCATGGGGGCCTACGCGCCCGCGCCGATCGTCGACGCAGCGGTGCGCGCCCGCGTGGCCACGACGATCGTGACGCCGAGCATCGACGGTCTGCGCGCCGAGGGCACCCCGTTCATCGGCGTGCTGTTCGTCGGCCTGATGATCGAGCCCGACGGGACGCCGTGGGTCATCGAGTACAACTGCCGCTTCGGCGACCCCGAGGTGCAGGCGCTGGCGTTCGGCGCCCAGGCGCCCCTGCTGCCGGTGCTGCACGACGCCGCGACGGGGCAGCTGCGCCCCGGGGCCCTCGCGTGCAGCCCCAGCGCCACCGTCGTGCTCGCGGCCGCGGGCTACCCCGGGGTCCCGCGCGCCGGCGACGTCATCACCGGTCTCGCCGACGCGGACGCGCATGCGGACGTCAAGGTCTTCCACGCCGGAACGCGGCGCCGCGACGACGGGGCGTTCGTCACCCACGGCGGGCGCGTGCTCGGCGTCTGTGCGCGCGGCGACGATCTCCGCGCTGCCATCGCCCGCGCCTACGCGGCGGTCGAGTGCATCGGCTTCGACGGCATGCAGCATCGGCGTGACGTCGGCGCCCGCGCGCTGCGCTGACCGCCCGTGCGGTGGCTCGCGCGTCGCCCTCCGGCGGCTTCGCGCGGGCTGGCCCGGGCTCGTCCGCCGCTGTGGTATGCGTTGCCGCGATGGCGAACATCCGTCCATTCTGCGGTCTGCGCTACGACGTCGAGCTCGCCGGGGATCCGGCCCTGCTGATGTCGCCTCCGTACGACGTCATCGACGCGCGCGGCCGCGCCGAGCTCGCGGCGCGCTCGAACGACAACTCGATCCACTTCGTCCTCCCCGAGGGTGACGGTGCGGCCCGCTACCAGCGCGGCGCCGCCGAGTTCCGCGCGCAGGTCGTGCGCGCGATGGTGCGTGACGGCGCGCCCGCGTTCTACGTCTACCACCAGCGCTACACGATCGAGGGCCGCGAGCGGACCCGCCGCGGCTTCATCGGCCTCATCGAGCTCACGCGCTTCGGCGCCGGCCCGGTCCTGGCCCACGAGCGCACGCTGGCCGGCCCCAAGGCCGATCGCCTGGAGCTCATGCGCGCGACCGAGGCCCACCTCGAGCTGGTGTTCGGGCTGTTCTCGGATCCCACGGCGCGGTGGGAGGATCTCGTGCGTCCCGCCCTCGGCGACGACGTGCTCGCGTGCCGCTTCGACGACATCGATCACACGCTGTGGAGGGTCGACGACCCGGCGATCGTGGCGGCGCTGCAGCAGCACCTCGCCGACAAGAAGATCTACATCGCCGACGGACACCACCGCTACGAGACGATGTGCGCGTTCCGGGACGAGCTCGAGCAGCGGGGCCATCGCGGCGCTGCGTTCGGGATGATCTACCTGTCGAACCTCGACGACCCCGAGCTCACCGTGCTGCCGACGCACCGCCTCGTGCACGGGCTCCCCGGCGTGGACCTCGAGCGCGTGCTCGAGGTCGCGGCGGCCTCGTTCGACGTCGAGCGCGAGGCGTTGCCGGCGACCGCCGCGTCGCTGCGGGCGCGCCTGCTCGCAGCGGGGTCGCAGGGCGCGGCCTTCGGGCTCGCGATCCCCGGCACGGGGCAGTGGGCGGTGTTGCGGCTGCGCGCCGACTTCGACCCGGTCGCCGCCGGGCTCGGCGCGCTGCCGGCCGCGCTGCAGCGCCTCGACGTCGCGCTGCTCCACGAGCTGCTGCTCGAGCGCGCGCTCGGGATCAGCAAGGCCGCGCAGGAGGCCAAGACCAACCTGCGCTACTACAAGTCGACGGACGAGGCCCTGGCGGCGGCGCGCGCCACCGGCACCGACGTGCAGCTGTGCTGCTTCATGAACGCGACGCCGGTGGCGGACGTGCGGGCGGTCTGCGACAGCGGCCAGGTGATGCCGCAGAAGAGCACGTTCTTCCACCCCAAGATCCCCAACGGCCTGGTCTTCTACGATCTGCGCGCTGCTGGCGAGGACCCGCGTGGGTGAGCAGGGGCCGTTCGGCTCGCCCCGCGGCGCCCGCGAGCTCATGCCGCCGGCGTCGGGACGGCGGCAACGCGTCGTCCATGCGTTGATCGAAGAGTTCGAGGCGTGGGGCTACGCCCGCGTCGAGACGCCGCTGGTCGAGTACTACGACGTCATCGCCCGCGGGCTCACCGAGGCCGATCGGGCCCAGTGCGTCCGCTTCATCGAGGCCGGGACCGGGACCGTCGTCGCGCTGCGCTCCGACGTGACGCCGCAGATCGCCCGCATGGCCGCGTGCCGGATCGGCGGCGAGCTCCGGGCCGACGCCGTGCACCGCTTCTGCTACGCCGCGGACGTCGTGCGCCAGCCCGATGGGTCCGGCGAGCAGACCGAGCAGCATCAGGTCGGCGTCGAGCTCCTCGGCGACGGCGACGCGTGGGCCGACGTCGAGCTCGTCGCGCTCTGCGACGCCGCGCTGCGCCGGGTCGGGCTCCGCGAGTTCTCGATCGACGTGGCCCACGCCCAGCTGGCGCGCACGATCCTCGACGCGCTGTCGCTGCCGGAGGCGGCCCGCGCCGCGGTGCAGGGCCGGCTCGCCCGCAAGGATCGCGATGGCGTCGCCGCGGTGCTGTCGCAGGCCGGCGTCGATCCAGCCCGTGCCATCGCGGTGGCGTCGCTGTGCGATCGGGTCGGGACGACGGCGGTCGTCGAGCGCGCGCGGGCCGAGCTCGGTGGTCTGTTGCCCGAGGCGATCATCGGGGCGCTCGCGGGTCTGGTCGACGCGGTCGCCAGCTACGATGCGCGGCTGTCCGCGTCGCTCGTCGTCGATCTCGGCGAGACCCGCGGCTTCGACTACTACAGCGGCGTGCGCCTGCGTGTGTGGGCGCCGGGCGTGCCGAGGCCCGTCGTCCGCGGCGGTCGCTACGACGGGATGCTGGCGCGCTACGGGGCGCCGCGGCCGGCGACGGGCTTCGCGATCGATCTCGACGCGCTCGAGCAGGCGCTCGCGGAGCCGGGGACGCTCGGACCCGCGGCGCCGGTGCACGTGATCGCCCTGGCCCCGGGCGCGCCGCCGCCGGTGCGCGCCCTCGCGGCCCGCCTCGCTCGCCGCGCCCGCGAGTCGGGAGCCCGCGCGTGGGTGCAGCACTCCACCGAGCGAGCGCTCGCCGAGCGCGAGGCGACGGCCGCCGGCGCCGTCGCGCTGACGTGGTTGACGAACGACGCCGGGGCGACGCGCGTGCAGGTGTGCGCGTGGGATGCCGGGCAGTGGCACACGGTCGAACAGCGGAACGAGGCACCATGAGCACGTTGATCGTGGTCGGAGCCCAGTGGGGCGACGAGGGCAAGGGCAAGGTCGTGGATGCGGTCGCAGCACAGGCCGACCTCGTCGCGCGGTACGCCGGGGGCAACAACGCCGGGCACACGCTGGTGGTGGAGGGTCGCAAGGTCATCACGCACCTCGTCCCCTCGGGCTGCCTGTACCCGGGGACGCGCTGCGTGCTCGGGGCGGGCATGGTGATCGACCCCGACGTGCTCGCCGCCGAGATCGCGGGCCTGCAGGCGTTCGGACTGCTGCAGCAGGACGAGCTGCGGGTGTCGCTGCACGCCCACGTGATCTTCGGCTTCCACCGCGAGCTCGACGGCATGCGCGAGGAGGCGGCGGCCAAGGGGCCGCGGGCGATCGGCACGACGCGGCGCGGCATCGGGCCGGCCTACGAGGCCAAGGCTGCGCGCCGCGGGATCCAGGTGCGTGACCTGTTCGATCGCGCGACGCTGCGGGCGCGGCTCGAGCAGAACCGCGACGCCCTCGCCCCCGAGCTCGGCCGTGCCGACGCGATCTCCGTCGACGCGCTGATGGAGGCCGCCGCGGGCTGGGCGGCGTACCTCGAGCCGATGGTCTGTGACGCCAGCGCGCTGTGCCACGGCGCGATCCGTGCGGGCCAGCGCGTGCTGTTCGAGGGCGCCCAGGGGGCGCTGCTCGACCTCGACCACGGGACGTACCCGTACGTGACCTCGTCGAACACCACCGCGGGGGGCGTGTGCACGGGGATCGGCGTCGGGCCGACGGCCATCGACGCCGTCTGGGGGATCAGCAAGGCCTACGCGACGCGGGTCGGCGCCGGGCCGTTCCCCTCGCGCATCGACGGTGAGATCGGCCAGCGCCTGCGCGACGTCGGCGGGGAGTACGGGGCGACCACCGGACGACCCCGCGACTGCGGCTGGCTCGACCTGCCGGCGCTGCGGTACGCCGCGCGGCTGTCGGGCATGACCGGGCTGTGCATCACCAAGCTCGACGTGCTCGCGGCGCTCGGCCACGCCGAGGTCTGCGTCGCCTACGCGGATGGGGTCGACCCCGGTCGCGACGGGCTCTTCGGGGCCCGCCCGGTGAACCGCGTGATCGAGGGCTTCGACGATCCGCAGCTCGCCGTCCAGCTGGCGTCGGCGCGGTCGTGGGACGCACTCCCGGCGTGCGCCCGCGCGTACCTCGATCTCGTCGCCGAGGCGGTCGAGGTCCCGATCGCGCTGGTGTCGGTCGGGGCCGAGCGGGACCAGACCATCTTCGTGCGGCACCCGTTCGAATGAGCCGATGACGGCCACGACCGGGCCGCGACCGGGCCGCGACCGGGGACGACACAGGCACGAGCCGCGGGTCGGGAACCCGCGACCCCTCGTGTCCGTGCCACCATCGCGGGCCATGCCCGCGTCGCCCAGCCGAGCCAGGGGGGAGACCCCACGGGCGTGCCAGGCCTCGGGGGAGACCCACGGCCAGGGACCACGCGGCCGCACCAACCAACCCGCCGGAGGAATCGGCACCACGGCCGCCTCGGCGGTTGTGTCGCCGACCCCCGCTCCTCTATACTCCGGTCGGCTCCGAACTCCCGCGATTCGCACCGGCGCGTCGCGTTCATGCCCGTTGGCGCGGGCTGAGGAAGTCAGCGCATGAAGATCGAATGCGACAAGTGTGCAGCGAAGTACTCGATCGCGGACGAGAAGGTCCGCGGCAAGACCTTCAAGATTCGCTGCAAGAAGTGCAGCAACGTCATCATCGTCCGTGACAAGGCGGCTGGTGCGGGCGCGCTCGGCGGCGAAGCCGAGGCCCCGGCGTCGATCGGGTGGCACCTCGCCATCAACGGCGAGACGATCGGCCCGATGGGTGAGGACGAGGTCCGTCAGCGCTTTGCCGCCGGCGAGATCGACCGCGACACCGCGATCTGGCAGGAGGGCTTCGAGGACTGGCTGCCGCTGGGCGACGTCGAGGCGTTCGCGGATCTCGCCGCCGGTGGTGCCGCCGCCGAGGATCCCTTCGCGAGCGCGAACCAGGACGAGTACGCCGCCGCGGCGGCCCAGCCCGCCCGGGCGAGCGCGGCCGCGGCCGTGGCTGCCCCGGTGGCGCGCGCCGCCGGTTCCGGGGGAGCCGCGGTGTCCGAGCCGAGCTCGCCCCGCGTGACTCGCCTGACGGGTCAGCGCAACGAGAACTCGGTGCTGTTCTCCCTCGACAGCCTGCAGTCGCTGGCGACCGGCGGGGGCAACAACGCGGCGAACTCCCGCGCAGCGCAGCAGCAGCGCTCGGGCCCCAAGGGCCTCGCGACCCAGGCGCCCTCGTCGGAGGGCTCGGGCCTGATCGACATCCGCGCCCTGGGGGCGATGGTGGGCTCCGATGCTGGGCCCGCGCCGGTGAGCGCGGCGCCCAAGCCCGAGGACGCGGCCTTGCCGAGCTTCGGCGGTGCGAGCCTCGGTGGCCTCGCGTCGGCGCCCCTCGTCCCGCAGGTCCACTCCGTCGACGCGGGCGTGCCGATGATGGCCGCCGCCCCGCCGCAGCAGCAGCGCTCGAACGCGCCGCTGTACGTCATGATGGTGCTGCTGCTCCTCGCGGTCGCCGGCCTGGGTGCGTACATCGTGATGCGCCCCAACGAGACCGTCGTCGTCAACCAGGCGGCCGCCCCGGCGGATGCGCCGACGGCGAAGGACGAGGGCGGCAAGGACAAGGACGACGACGAGGCCGACGCGAAGGCGGCGAAGGACGACAAGGACAAGGACGCGAAGGACGACGAGCCCAAGGACGACGACGCCAAGGCCGGTGCTGCGGACACCGAGGGCGAGCCCGTCGAGGGCGAGGACGATTCGAAGGCCGATCCGACCAAGCCGAAGGCGCCCAAGACGAGCCCGAAGCCGGGCACGCCGACCAGCAAGCCGAGCACGCCGACCAGCAAGCCGGCCACGCCCACGCCGGCCAAGCCGACGCCGTCGAACGACAATCTCGACGTCGACTGTATCCTCGACCCCAAGCTGCCGAAGTGCAAAGGCGGCGGATCGAGCAAGCCCTCGAGCTCGCCCAAGCCCACGCCGGCGCCCACCGACCCGAGCCTGCCCGAGACCCTCGGCACCGCCGAGATCAAGGCCGGCGTGTCCCCGGTGAAGGACGCGGCGAAGGCGTGCGGTGGCAAGCATGGCGCGCAGCCCGGGGAGAGCGTGAAGGTGAAGCTGTCGATCGCGGGGGCCACGGGCGCCGTCACGTCGGCCGCCGCCGAGCCGCCGCACAACGGCACGCCGCTCGGGAACTGCGTGGCCGCGGCCCTGAAGAAGGCGACCTTCAAGAAGTTCCGCAAGGCGACGCTCGGCGCCGTCTACCCGGTCAAGATGTAGCCTTCGGGGCGCCCTCGGCCGCCTCCACGAAGCGCGTTGGGTCCATGCCCAGCGCGCTTCGAATCGTTTCGATGATCGTCGCGAGGTCATCGTCGCCGATGCCGAGGTGCAGCGCGAAGCGGACCTCGCGGGCGATGTTCGGGTAGCAGCGGATCCCCGCGGCCCGCAGCGCGGCGCACAGGGGCTCCGCGCGGCGCAGCGGTGGGGCGACCCGCGCGAGCACGAGGTTGGTCTGCGGCGTCGCGACCTCCCAATGCGGGAGGTCGGCGATCGCCGCCGCGAGCTGTCGCGCGCGCCGGTGGTCGTCGGCGAGCCGGGCCACGTGGTGATCGAGGGCGTGCGCGCCGGCGGCCGCGAGCAGGGCAGGGGCCTGACGCATCGCGCCGCCGAGGCCGTGCTTGAGCCGGCGCGCGCGCAGGATGAGGTCCGTCGGCCCGCACAGCACCGAGCCGGCCGGTGCCCCGAGGCCCTTGCTCAGGGCCACGCTCACGGTGTCGGCGACGCGGCCCCACTCGGCCATGGGCACGCCCGTCGCAACATGGGCGTTCCAGAGCCGCGCGCCGTCGAGGTGCAGCGCCTTGCCGAGCGACCGCGCCTGCTCGGCGATCGGGTGCAGCGGATCGACGCCGGTGGGGCAGGCGCGGCGATCGACCAGCGGCCACACCGCGCCGCCGGCCTCGCCCAGCGTGTTCTCGAGCCAGACCAGCGCGACCGGGGGCCAGCCGCACGCCTCTTCGGCGACGAGCGCCTCGAGGGCGTCCACGTCGAAGCCGAAGCGACCGCCGATCGGCATGAGCTGCGCGCCCCAGAGCGCGGCGGCCGAGGCGTCCTCGTGGATGCGCACGTGGGCCCCGGGGACGCAGGCGATGGCGCTGGCGCGGGGGCAGTGCAGCGCGATCGCGATCTGGTTCGCCATCGTCCCGGTGGGGAGCCACAGCGCCGCGGGTTTGCCCAGGAGGTCGGCGACGCGGGCCTCGAGGGCGACCACTGCGGCGTCGTCACCGTAGGCGTCGTCATCGGCGGCGGCGGCGAGCATCGCCGCGCGCATGGCCGGCGTGGGTTGGGTGACCGTGTCGCTGCGGAGGTCGAACGTGCGCATCGCGGGCCGCAGGGTGGCCCGCAACCGCGGTGGGCCGCAACCGGGCACCGACGGCGCCTCACTCGAGGATCGGGAGGTCCTCGGGCCGGAGCTCCGGCTCGTCCACGGGGCGGTCCTTGTCCTTGTCCTTCGGCTTGGACTTGTTCTTCGGGCCGGAGTCGGGCGGTGGCTCTGCGCGGGGCGGTGCCGCGGGCTGGCCCCGCTCGCGCCGCAGCTTCTCGGCGAGGCCCTCGAGCAGGGCGTGCGGGAGGTGGACGGGTCCGCCGTCGGTGGTGATCTGCACGCTCGCAGCCACGCGCCCGGCGGCGTCCTTCGTCGCGAAGATCTCGACGCTGCCCCGGCCGATGCGATCCTCGGGTCCGATGGGGAAGTCGAACAGGATGAAGCCGGCCTCGGGATCGCGATCGACGATGGTGTAGCCGCGGTCGACCCGCAGGAATCGCATCGCCGTGGGCCACACGAACTCCATCGGGTACGCGAGCACGCGCGACTGGCCGAGGCCGGCGCTGGCCGCCTCCGCGCCGTCCCACGCGATCTCCTGGCGCAACCGCCCTGGACCGCTGACGACCCCGTCGGAGCCCGCTGCGGCCCCGTGCGCCGCGAGCTGCGCCGCGGGCTGCAGCTGCAGTGCGACGCCCGCCGCGACGGCCAGCCCGGCGGCACCCCACGCACCCGAGCGCCGAAGTCCGCGCCGGGTCGGTACGGGGCGTTCCGCTCCGTACGCTGCCGAAACGTGCGGCACGGGATCCTCGGGGTCACGGTTGCGCTGTGCCATGGGGCGCGACGCTAGCGCGGGGCTTTTCGCTCCCCAAGTTTTCAGGCATTCTCCAACGTGACGATGCTCCGCACGCGCCCGCGTGCGGTCGTCGATTCGACCAGCCGCTCACCCGCGGCGCATGACTTCCGCCGGCCCGCCGGGAACGATCGGCGACCGGCGCCGTGCAAGACAGTCCAGAGGAGAACCGCTCGACATGAACTCGGAGAATTCAGCGCTCACCGCCCTGTCGGAGCTGCGCAACCTCGAGGCCAACCGCGTGGCCTCCGAAGAATCGGATCGTCTCTCGAAGGAGCAGGCCGAGCGGCACGCCCGCGAGGAGGCCGAGCGGCGCGCCCGCGAGGAGGCCGAGCGCATCGCCCGGGCCCAGGCCGAGGAGTACGCGCGGCAGCAGGCCGAGCAGGAGGCCCGCGAGCGTGAGGAGCGGATCCGGATCCACGAGGCCGACGTCCGCGCCCGCGCCGAGCAGGAGGCCCGCCTGCGCGAGGAGCAGATGCGCCTCGACGCGCAGATGAAGCTCGCGGAGAAGAAGGCCAAGCCGAAGTGGCCGCTGCTCGTCGTGCCGCTGCTCGTCGCGGGGGTCGGCGTGGCGGGCTTCATGGCCTACCGCAGCTCGCAGGAGGCCGACCAGCGGGCCGCCGAGGCCGCGCAGCAGAAGGCCGAGCACGAGGCCCAGATCGCGGCGCTCACCGAGAAGATGGACGCGCTCGCGCAGGAGCAGGACAAGCTCGAGTCGAGCAAGGCCGAGCTCGACAAGCGCCTCGACGAGGCGCAGACCGACGCCGAGCGGGCGAAGCTCCTCGCCGAGAAGCAGGAACTCGAGCTGCAGATCGCGAAGAACGCAGAGGCTCAGGCCGCCGCCGAGAAGACCGCGGCCGACGAGGGCGTGAAGAAGACCCCGGCGAAGAAGAAGCCGTCCGGGTCCAGCCCGAAGAAGCCCGACGACACGAGCGCGCCGGTGCCGACGTCCGGTCGACGCGACAAGCTCGACGTCAACAAGGGCGACGACCCACTCTCAGGTCTCTGAGCGCACCGCGCTCGCCGTTCGCCTTCGGGGGGACTCCGCCATCGCGCCGGGTCCCCCTTCGTTCGTCCGCGAAATTCACCGCCCCCCTTGTCGGCCGCGAGGCTGGCGTGGTATCCGAGCAGCCCCGTGGCGCCGGCCTGGTAGCCAAGTGGTAAGGC
The DNA here is from genome assembly GCA_001464385.1 of Deltaproteobacteria bacterium Ga0077550. Classification (GTDB taxonomy): domain Bacteria; phylum Myxococcota_A; class Polyangia; order Nannocystales; family Nannocystaceae; genus Xiheibacterium; species Xiheibacterium aquaticum. The sequence continues at coordinate 84,703 of LNFB01000105.1, forward strand.
AGAGGTCTGCAAAACCTCTATTCGCCGGTTCGATTCCGGCCCAGGCCTCTAGCAGGGTGCGGAAGAACGCAAAGCGTTCTTCCGGACACCCTGCTCCGTGCCCGTGCCCGTGCCCGTGCCCGTGCCCGGCGCCCGACCGGGGTCACCCGCCCGCCGACAACGGCGCGCGCGCGACCTTCGGGAGGTCGTTCCAGTCGAGGTACGCCTGGGCCATGTCGTACTCGAAGAACCCCATCATGCCGGTGTCGATCACCTTGCGCAGCAGCAGCCGCGCCGCGTTCGGATCGCCGGCGTCCCACTTGCGCAGCGCCTCGTAGAACAGCGCCTCGGCCTTCTGTCCGCGGTCGTGCGCGGCGCCGAGCAACGCGTCGAACCCGACCTCGCCGCGGGCATGTCCCGCCAGCAGCTTCGACCACCCCTCGCCTCGGAACCCGGCGACGAAGGCCTCCGCCTCGGGCTCGACCGGGTGCCCCTGACGCCGCGCGAGCTCGGCGATCCACAGCGAGAAATAGAGCTTGAGGCTCGACGAGAGGCTGCGTCGCGCCATCGCCCGGCGGTAGATGGTCCGCGCCTCGTCGTAGTAGCCGTGGGACACCACCGCGATGAGCGGATCGGCGTAGACCTTCACGTCGTCGGGGGCGAACTCCGCGGCCCGGGCGAAGTCCGACATCGCGAGCGCCGTGTCCCCGAGGTAGAACAGCAACTTGCCGCGCTCGACGAGGCGCGCCGCTCGATCGCCGACGTCGTCGTTCGGCCGGGCGAGCAGATCGTTCGTGTGGCGCAGGGCCATCCGGATGTGGCGCATCGAGTCGGCCCGATCGCCGCGGCGCAGCGCGATCTCGCCGAGCTGCTGGCGCGCCCGCGCCTCCCACTGCAGCTGCGTGAGCTCGTTGTCGTAGGCCAGGTTCGCCAGGTCCTCGTAGCGCGACTTGGCCTCGCCGAGCTTCGACTGCTTGAGCGCGATCGTACCGAGGAGATCGAGGGAGTTGGGGACCGGCTCGATGCCGACACTGCGGCGCAGGAGATCCTCGGCGCGGCGGGCCTCGCCGACCTCGTAGAGGCCCTGCGCGACGGTGTAGAACGCCTCCGGCATGCCGGGGCGGATCGGCCGATCCGCCCACAGGTGGGTCGCGCGATCGTGGAGCCTCTCGATGCGCGGCAGTCGGTCCGCCGCCGCCGCGGGGTCGCGCGCCGCGACCCGCTCGAGGTCCCGCTGCTCGAGCTGCGCGAGCTCCTGCCACGCCGCGAACACGTCCTCCTTGAGCGCGAGGCACTTGCGCAGGTGCTCCATTGCGGCGCCGCCGAGCCCCGCGTTGCGCAGGGTCCGGGCCCGCAGCAGGTGGACGTACGCGTCCTTGGGGTAGGTGGCGACCGCGTGGCGCGAGAGGTTGTCGACGATCGCCCAGCCCTGGGTCGTGTATGGATCGTCGGTGTCGGCGCCCGCGTCGGGGGCGAACTGCTCGGCGAAGGCGAGCAGCGCCGTCGGGCTGCGGCGCGGCTTGAACGCGTCGTTCATCAGCTCGGCCAGCTTCGCGACGGGCATGTCCACCTCGACGCTCGCGAGCGCAGCGCGGGCGCCCTCGACGTCGTCGGCACGCAGGTACAGGCGCATCAGCAGGTAGCCCGTGACCTCGAGCCGCCGCCGCGCCGCGCTGCCTGCATCCTGACCGCGGCTGGCCTTCGCGGCCTCGTAGCGCGCGAGGTAGAGATCCGCGAGGCGACGCACGACGAAGGGGCTGGGGAACGCGGCGGCGACGTCCTCGAGGGCGCGCTCGAGCTCCTCGTGGCGGAGCAGGGGCTCCTGCGCGAAGGGGCCGTTGCGCACGACCCAGTCCTCGAGCGTCTGCCACTGCTCGACCGCGCGGTCGCGCGTGCGCTCGTCCCCGAAGCGCTGGCGCACCGCGAGGGCCAGCAGCGACGGTGTCTCGGCGCCGCGGCGCGCGGTCACGTGGTAGACCTCGCCGGCGATCCCGGCCATCTGCGGCGCGACGATCTTCGCGTTGCGGAGCTCGGCGGGCGTGTAGAGGCCGACGCCGTAGCGCAGGGCCTGGATCGCCTCCTCGAATTCGCCGCCGCCGATCTGCCGGGTTACGTAGGCGCCGAGGAACCCCTGCAGCTCGGCGCGCTGCTTGGCCCGCGCCGGCGAGTCGGGCGCGAGCAGGGCGTAACGATTGAGCGCCTGCTCGAAGTCGTCGAGGTCCTCCACCTCCACGACGGCGTTGGCGTCGATCGACGCGGGACCCTTGGCGACCTTGCACCCCGGCAGCGCCCCGGCGAGTGCGAGGCACATCAACGCGACCGGCGCGCGGAGCTTCACTCGAGCAGCATACCAGCCGGGCGTGTCGGCGCACGGATCACTCGACCAGGACGTCACCCCACGACAGCGCCAGCGTGAACGAGTGCGTCAGCCCGAAGTAGCGGCCGGCGTTGGTCGATCGTGCGAGGCCGGCCAGGACCGAATCGGCACCCGCTGCGTTGATGTCGCCCCCCGATGCCGCGAAGTCGGCGGCGGCCGCCGGGGAGTACGCGGCCTCGGCCGGGCGAACGCGGCGGGGCAGGGTGACGTCGAGGCCGTAGCCCGGGGAGAGCACGAGGGTCACGCGCGAGCGGGCCCCGGGGCGCAAGCGGATCGCCGCGCCCGCCGACAACCCGAGCTTCGCGCCGTCGGCCGCGCCGGCCGAGCTCGCGACCCGGCGCACCATCGCCGTGCTTCCGTGCCCCGCGAACAGCACCGCCGCCCGGGCGTGTGCGCGGTAGGTGACGTAGGCGTCGGCGCCGTAGACATCCTGCAGCCCGCGGTAGCGCGTGAACTCGGGCAGGGCGAACGCGCGGCGATCGAGCCCCACCAGGCGCAGGGTCTGGCCCCCGTCGTCGTCGCACGACGCCCGCGCGGCGCCGCCCTGACACAGGTCGATCCAGTACAGGTTCAAGTCGAGGTGCCACTCGCGGTTGCGTCCGAGCAGGAACGCCGCCCCGAGCGCGACCTCCTGTGGGACGCGCTCGCGCAGCGTCGCGCTGGTCGGCGTGGCCGCGCTGCAGGCCGGCACTGCGGCCGGGCTGTCGGTCTCCGGATCCGGGCGGCACACCAGCGCGACGCCGGCGAGCACGACCTCGCCCGCGCGACGCAGCGGGAAGGTGCGGTAGCGGGCGCCGAGGCTGATCGTGTCGTTGGCGAGCTGCACGCCGACGCCGAAGGTGAGGGCGGCGTCGAAGCCCGGCGGCGCGCCGCTCGGGGGGACCCAGCGGGTCCAGCCCTTGAACCCGACCCGCTCGGCGCACGCGGGATCCTCCTTGTCCGTGCACGTCGTGTCGCTCGTGCCGCGCGAGCCGAGCGACGTGTCCTCGTCGAAGGCGAAGCGCTCGCGCAGGACAGGGAAGTGGATCCCGACGCCGAGCTGGAACGGGCCGCCGTCGTAGGCGATCGCGCCCGTGATGTCGTGGCGGTAGCTGACCTGACCGCCGTTGGGCGGGCAGGCATCGGTCCCCAGGCGGAGGCACCCGCGATCGGGGTCCGGCGCGAGGTGGTAGCGCAGCGCGTCGGCGCTCGCGATCCGCATCGTCGTGCCGAGCGTGTAGATGCCGAGCCCGATCGCGATCGGGTCGAAGTGCAGCGAGCCGCCGACGAAGTAGTCGAACCCAGGCTGCAGCAGCGAGGTGCGCGTGCCCATCTCGCCGGTCGGCTCGCCGGTGTCGGGGTCGATGGCGTAGCGGCGGACGACGTTCTGCTCGGCGGCCGCCGTCACGGCGATCTGGAACGCGGCGCGGCGCAGCGTCGCGAGCATCGCGGGGTTGTGGTGCAGGGCGGTGACCGAGCGCGTCGCCGGGCCCTGCGGTCGGACACCGCCGAGGCGCAGGGCCTGGCCGGGGAACGCGGAGGCCTCGGGTGCGAACGCCAGCACGCAGAGCAGGACCGCGAGCAGCGCCCACGGCCACGGCCCGACGAGCGATCGCGCGGCGTGGCGTCGCGAAGGTCGGCGGCGTGGCTGCGCGGTGCCGCTCCGTCGGGTTGCCGCGGTGCACCGCGGCCGAGCATACCGGCCCCCCCCGCGACAAAGCAGGTTGACCCCGGCGGTTTTCACCCACTACGATGCGCCGTGGCCCCCGCTTCCGGGTCCCTGGTCGCCGGAACTCCGGCACCACCCCGGGTCGTTCGAGGCATCTTTTCATGGGACGAACGCTGCGTCAGTTCACGTGTCGAGACGACCTGTGGGATCGCGTCGAGGCCCTGGCTCACCGCCGCGGCATGACCGCCGACGATGTGATCCAGGCGGCCCTCGTGCAGCTGTTCTCCCGCAAGGCCGACGCGCCTGCGGCCGCGACGGCGGCCCCGGCCCGCGCCACGCCGGCGCCCGCGGCCCCGCGCGCGGCGGCGCCG
>LNFB01000106.1 GCA_001464385.1 Deltaproteobacteria bacterium Ga0077550
CCGCCCCCCCGCCGGGAAGAATTCCCCTCCTCCCCGCAACTCCCTCCCATGCCCCCCGTGACGTCACCGGCCGAGCTCGCGGAGCGGAGCCTCGAGCTCGCGCAGATCTACCGCGCGCAGCGGGCCCACGTGCGGCAGCAGCTCCGGGGGTTCGGGGTGCGCGACGGGGCGCTCGAGGACGCGCTGCACGACGTGTTCCTCGTCGCGTTCCGCAAGCTCGGGTCCTACGAGACCGGGCGCGGGCCGCTGCGCGCGTGGCTCATCGGCATCGCGTGGCGCGTCGCGGCCGCGCATCGGCGGCGCGGCGCCCCCGGGGTCGAGCTGCGGGACGACGACGTCGCCAGCGACCTGCCCGATCCCGAGGCGTACGCCGCACGGTCCGAGGCCGCCGCGGTGCTCGATCGACTGCTGCGATCGCTGCCGCCCGAGCAGGCCGCCGCGTTCGTGCTCGCCGAGCTCGAAGGCCTGAGCGGCGCCGAGATCGCAGAGCAGTGGCACATCGCGCCGGCCACCGCGTACACCCGCGTCGCGCGGGCGCGGCTCAAGATGCAGGCCGAGCTCGAGCGCCACCGCCACGGACGACGGCCGTGGTGGGCGGTCCTCCTGCACCCCGGCGGCGGCGAGACCAGCGGCGTCACGCTCGCGGCGGCATTCGTCAGCATGCGCGTCCTCGCGGGCATCGTCGCCGCCCTCGTGGTCCTCGGCGGCGTCGCGTGGTGGCTCGGCCGCGGCGCGCCGACGCCCGACCTCGCCGCCGTCGCTCCGGCTGCGCCGACGATCGACCCCCGCCCGCGCGGCGCCGCCACGCCCGACCGCGACGACACGACCCGCGACTTCGGACCCCGCGCCCGCCTCGCGTCGATCGCCGGGCGCGTCCACGCGGTGACGGGCGCGCCCATCGCGGGCGCCGAGGTCTGCGTGTGGCCCGAGGTCGCCGAGCACGGCACCTCCACGCCGTCCTGCACGCGCAGCACCGCGGCCGGCAGCTACCGCATCGCCGCCATCGTGCCGTCGCGCTACCGCGTGACCGCGAGCGCGCAGGGGTTCGCGCCCGGCGAGGCCGCAGCGTCCACCGCACGCGGCACCAGCTCGCTGGCGTTGCGGGCCGGCGAGGCGCGCGAGGGCGTCGACATCGCGCTCGCGCCGGGCGGCGTCCTGCTGCGCGGCGTCGTGAGCGACGTCTTCGGCGGCGTCGTCGACGGGGCCCGCGTCGGCGTCACGCAGCACAGCGAGTTCACGCGCTTCGACGGCCCGAACTCGGGGCCGGGCGTGCCCGTCCACGCGACCACGGCGGCCGACGGCACGTTCCTCGCGTGGGTGGACGAGGGCGATCTCGACGTCACCGCCCGCGCCGAGGGCTACGGGGACGCGCGCGTCCGCGTGCGGGCGCCCGGACCCACGCTGACGATCTCGCTGCTCCCCGAGTCGACGCTCTCGGGCATCGTCGTCCAACGCGACACGCGGGCGCCCGTCCCCGGCGCGCGCGTCGTGCTGCGCTCGTGGTCCGAGACGACGTCGCAGGAGGAGACGGCCGCGTTCACCGACGACGACGGCCGCTTCGAGATCCGCGGCCTCGTGCCGGGCCGCTATCGCCCCGCCGCCTACGCCGAGGGCCTGCACGGCGAGTCCGCGAACAGCCACGTGCTCGAGCTCGGCGACGCGGTCGACGGCGTCGTCGTCGAGATGATCGCCGCGGCCACGCTGAGCGCGAGGGTCCTCGTCGCGCCCGACGACGCGCCCTGCCCCTCGGGCTCGGTGATGCTCTGGGATCACCGCGCCGAGATCGTCCGCACCGCCGTCATCGCGCCCGGCGGCGCCGTCACCTTCCCGGCCCTGGTGCCCGGCGACTACGGCCTCGTCGTCGCGTGCGACGGCCACGACAGCGCGAAGGTCCCGACGCAGATCGCCGTGCCCGAGGCCGGGACCTCGGACGCGGTCTGGAGGGTCGAGCGCGGCCGGGCGATCCGGGGGCACGTGCTCGATTCGCGCGGACGCCCGCTCGCAGGCTCCGTGATGGCGACCGCCGCGAGCGCGGGGCCCGACGGTGCGCCGCGCTGGGCGGCCATCGCCGACGACGGCAGCTATGCGCTCGAGGGCCTCGCGCCCGGCGACTACTCGCTGCTCGTCGACGGCGACGGGCCCGATCTCGAGGCCCGCACGACGATCGTGGACCGCGACGTCGTCGTCGATTTCGACGCGCCCGCGACGGTGCGGCTCGCGGGCGAGGTCCTGCGCGGCAAGGCGCCGGCCGCCGGCATCTCTGTGCGCGCCGTCCCGAGCGCAGCGTGGCTGGTGCAGACGACGTTCGCCGCCGACGACGGCACCTTCGCCTTCGCGGCCCTCGCCCCTGGTCGGTACCGCGTGCGCGCCGAGGACGAGCTCGGCAACGCGAGCGCGGAGGAGATCGTCGTGCTCGCGGCCGATCGCGATCCCGCCGCGCTCGAGCTGACGATGCCGCAGCCCCGCTCGATCCGTGGCGTCGTCGTCGACGGCGACGGCGGGCCCCTGCGCGACGCGCTGGTCTCGGCGCGCGCGGCCGCCTCGCTGACGACCGAGGCCTCGCGGCGGGCCGAGCTGCGCGCCGCGAAGGCCGGCGGCCCCGGCACGACGCTGACCGACGCGCGCGGCGAGTTCGTGCTCGCGGGCGTCGCGGCGGGCGAGACGTACACCGTCGTGGCGCAGCGTCGCGGCGGCGGCTCGGCCACGCGCGAGGGCGTGCAGGCCGGCGACCACGCGCGGCTGCAGCTCGCCGCGCCCGCGACGATCCGCGGCACCGTCCGCGCGCCGTCCGGGCCGAGCGCGCTGTGGGTCGAGCTCTACGCCGACGGCGGCCTCGTGCACCGCGAGGCGTTCGTGCTCGGCTCGGGCGCGTTCGAGTTCGACGACGTCGATCCGGGGGAGTACGAGCTCCGCGCGATCGCCCGCGAGGGCCGCGGCAAGGCGCGCGTCGTCGCGACGTCCGGCGCGACCACCCGCGTCGATCTCGAGCTCGTCGGCCACCGCACCATCCGTGGCCGATTCGTGGATCTCGAGACCGGCGCGCCGCTGCCGGGCCTATGGGCCCTCGTGACCGAGCAGGGGGTGTCGCCGCAGCGCATCGCGATCGCGGCCGAGCGCGCGATCCAGACCCGCACGCCCGGACTGCTGACCGGTGCGGACGGCATCTTCACCGTGCGCGACGCCCCGCCCACCACCGTCACGCTGCTCGCGATGTCCGCGGGCTTCCACTACGACGCGCCGGACGACGTGATGGAGGCGCTGCTCGTCCCGCAGTCCCAACCGCCCGACGAGATCGTGGACGTCGTCCTCGCGAAGCCGCGGCTGTCGTGGGAGGCCGCCGCGGGCGACCTCGGGTTCCAGCTGCGACAGGTCCCGCTCGCGTGCGACGAGACCCCGAGCGTGGCGACGATCGATGACGCCACGATCGCCGCCGGGCTCGTCGTCGGCGACGCCATCGTCACCGTCGACGGCCACGACGTCACGGACCTGCGCTGCTATCTCGTGCGCGCCCTGCTGCGCGTGCCACCGGGGACCGCGGTGGAGCTCGGTCTGGCGCGCGGCGAGACGGTGCGTGTGACGGCCGCCTCGGCCGAGTGACGGCCCCGCCTGCACGCCCCGACGAATGCGGGACGGATCGATCCCCGCCCCAGCATCTGGGGGCCGAGGAGACCGCTGGACCATGACTCGTACCTTGACTCGTACCTTGGCTCGTACTTCGAGAATGACCTGTGCCCTGGGTGTGCTCGCGCTGCTCGTGCCTGCGGCGTGCGATCAATCCAAGGGTGACTCGGGTGGGGACAACGACCTCGCGAACATCGGCGAGACCGACGCCCCGGCCGACGATGGCGCCGAGGGCAACGCCGAGGGCGGAACCGACGGCGGAACCGACGACGGCGCCGCCACCGACGATGGCGCCGGCGCGTGCGTGGACGACACCGACTGCCCCGAGGGCGAGGCGTGTCGCGACGGGATCTGCTTCGGCGGCGCGGGCGATGCCGGCGACTCCGGTGACGGCGGCGCCGAGGACGACGGCGGCGCGTGCGACCCCATGCTCGACCCCGAGTGCGGCGGTCAGGCGTGCGTCGAGGATGCAGACTGCCCGGTCGGCGAGAGCTGCCGCGAGGGGATCTGCGGACCCGGTGGCGGCACCGACGGCGGCGACACGGACGGTGGCGGCTCCGACGGCGGCGGCTCCGGCGGTGGCGCGTGCGACCCGGAGCTCGACCCCGAGTGCAGCGCCGAGTGCCTCGCGGACGAGGACTGCGCCCTCGGCCAGGTCTGCGTCGACAACCGCTGCCTCGGCTGACGCGCGTCGCGAGGATCCGCGCGGACGTCCAGACGCAGAGGGCCACCACCGACCCGCATGCGCGGCAAGATGGTGGCCCCACGTCGAGCCGCTACAGATGCCCGATCAGCTCGTCACACTCGGGCCGCGCGCCGACGTCGATCAGCCGTCCCACGGCCCCGTTCTTCAGCTTCACCAGGCACACCCCGGTGAGACGCCCGACGATCCGCAGCTTGCCCGACAGCTCGTCGATCACCGCCGCCTCCGCCGGCCCCGGGACGGCCTCGGGCGGCCACACCTGCACCGCCTCGGGCACGAGCTCGAGGGCGAACACGCCGGAGGGCTGCGAGGTGAACGTCGCCGACGCGATGCCACCCTGGAAGAACGCGCCGCCCTCCCCGTTCGCGCTGATGGACCCGAACGCGCCGTCCTTGCCGGATCGCTGCGCGAACAGGTCGCCGTCCTTGCCGTCGAGCGCGCCGGTCACGTCGATCTCCGCGAAGAACGTCCGCGCGAGCTGCCGGTCGCTGGTCACCACGCGCAGCACGGTGCGGCCGTCGGGCTCGACCGCGAGTGACGTCGTGCCGAACCGCTCGGTCCCGCGGACGTCGAGCACCGCGCTCGCGTAGTACGGCAGCGCGGCGATCCGCTGCAGATCGTCCGCCGACAGGATCCCAGCAGGGGCCGGGGGCGCTGCGATCTCGCACCACGGCGCCTGGCGGTCGACCTCGTCGGTCTCCTCGGCGTCGGTCTCCCCAACGTCCTCCACCCCGTCGGGGCTCGCCTGGCAGCCACCCAGGATTGCGAACGAAAGCACACCGATGATCGTATTGGTCTTCATCTTCATGGAGCCCTCCGTCCTCACGAGGTCCGCCGCACGCTGATGCGCAGGTCGGTGACGTTGTTGGTCTCATCGCGCTCGGACAACCCCGTGGTGATGTTCGCGGAGTCCGCGAGCAGCAGCACGCGGAAGCGGGTCCCGATCGACATCGCCGCGACGTCGGCGGGCTCGATCACGAGCTCGTCGACGCGGGTCTGGGTGTCGCCGATGTCGAAGCCACCGGCCACGCCGGTGCCCTCGGCGAGGTGCAGCATCACCCGGATGTCACCGGCATCGACGGTGGTGTCGGTCGACAGGACGCCGCGCACGTCGACGCCGCCGATGACCGCGTCGCCGTTGTTGAACACGGTGAAGCTCACCGGCACCCGGGTGGTCGTCCCGCTGGCCACATCGACGAAGGCACCCGCCGGCGGCGTCGGCACCAGGTAGCACGACGAGCTGCGCGCGTTGCAGCCCGGCATCGAGGTCACCGGACTGATCCCGATGTCGAAGCCGCTGGCGAGCCCGTACGCCCGACGCATGCACATCTGCCCGTTCGCGTCGGGCATGACGCGCATGCTCGTGCCCACGCTCGTCCCCAGCCCGCAGCTGAGCACGTCGATCTGAGAGCTCGACATCATCGACAGCACGTCGTCCTGATGATCGAACCCGTAGGCGTGGCCGAGCTCGTGGACGACGGTGCCCGCCTCGCTCGCGATGCCGAGGGCGCAGCTGGTCGTGTACGTGAGCGGCGGGCACGTCGTCGTGCCGGTCGCGAGGCACAACGGGTCCGACAGCGTGGGCCCGAAGATGCGGATGTCGGTGTGCTGGATGTCCCAGCCCGGCCACACCCAATAGTTGGCCGTGGTGCCGAGCGCCCCGAAGTCCGAGCGGCGGTGGATGACCTCGGCGTCGCCGATGCCCGAGAACCCCGCGGGATCGGTGGGAACGGCCGTGCCCAGGGTGATCGCCGGGACGCCCGGGGCCTGGATGCCGGTCCACGCGAATGCCCCCGCCGCGTAGGCGTCGAGCGCCGCGGTCGACCACGCCGCGTCACCGGCGAAGTTGCCCTGCGACGAACGACGGAGCATCACGCTCGAGCCCCGACGGTTGGGCTCGAAGCTGTACTGGATGCGCTCGCACTGGCCGAAGTCGGCGAGGGCCAGCGAGGGGGACGCCGCGGTGAGCACCGCGGCGGCGGCGAACACGAGGTGACGGCCGTTCATCGGCGCACCTCCAGCTTGTCGAGCTGCGTCGGCTCGAGCTCCAGCTTGCGCGGATCCTTGTCGAGTTCGGCGGCCAGCTCGGGCAGGCGAGCGACCGCCCGATCGCGCAGGCACGGGATCCGGGCGAGGACGTCGGGCAACAGCACCGGCGCGCCCTCGACGGTCCCCGCGGGGGCGCAGTAGAACCCGTCGTGCATCACGCCGTACAGCAAGTCACCGCCCGAGCACGCCAGCTCGCCGGTCGGGAGGACCTCGAAGACGCTGTTCTCGCGGTGCGTGAACGGTCCGTGGTGCCACGGTCCGCCGGACATCAGCACCAGGTACTTCGAGCCCACCGTGAGGTGATCGAAGCCCGCGTCGGTGACCAGTGAGATGCTCGGCTCGGCGCTCCATCGCGAAGCGACGATGTCCGCGACATCCGCGGTGATCGCCTGCATCGGCAGGCCGCTGACGTCGGTGAACAGCGCCGCGGTGTCGACCTCGATGACGCCGATGAAGTCGGCGTCGACGAGGTGGTGGTCCATGTTCATCAGCAGGCCGATGTCGCGATCGGCGTGCGCATCGGGCGAGACGGCGAGGAGCGCCGACGACAGCGCGAGGGTGAGGGAGGAGAGTCGGCGCCAGCGCGCGCCGCGTGCGGGATGAACCGCAGGAACAGGTGGATGCATGCGCCCGTAGTCCCGGGACGGGCCGCAGTGATCACGACGCGATGTCGATTTCACTCCCGCGATCGGGAGTGGCCGATCGGCCAGCTCGACCGACGAGTCAATCGACGCCGTGACTACAACGCGAGCACGGCGTCGAGCGTCTCCGCCGTGAGCACCCGCTCGACGTAGCGATCCAGCTGCGCGGGGGTGGCTCCCTCGATGCGCTCCATATGCTCCGCGCTCACGGCCCCGAACTTGAGCGTCAGCAGCTTCGTCAGCACCTGGACACGACCGGCGACGAGCCCCTCGGCGAGCCCCTCGGCGGCGCCCTCGCGGCGCATCTGTTCGGCGATGGTCATGGCGACTTGCTCGGCCGCAGGGTCGAGGCCCCTCAGTTTGGCACGGATCTCGTCGAGCTGCAGGTCGTCGCTGACGAGATGGAAGTAGCGCACGAGCTGCCCGAGGGCCTGGCCCCCGGACGGGGCACGCCACGCCTCGACGACCGCGTCCGCCCAATCATCGAAGTTCTGGAGCAGACCCCGACCGCCCCGCGCGTCTCGAAGGGCCCAGAGCACGACCTTTGGGAAGGCCGCGAGGGTGAACGCCTTCAGGTCGGCGTTCGACAGGTGCGCGAGATCCTCCACGCACAGGGAGAACCGCGGCACGAAGTCCGCGAGGTCCGGGTACCTCGTGGGAAGGGGCTCGAGGAGGTCCTCGAAGCGCCGCGGCGCGGTCCATCCGCCGGGGGCATGGCTCACGAGGACAGGCAGGATCGGCGGCAACGGAGCACGGGTGCCCTCGGGCGTCGAGTGCTCCCTTCGGAACCGCTCCCAGATCCGGACCATGTACACGAGCATGCGCAGCGGCATCTCCGGGTCGTTCGTGCTCTGGTGCTCGAGGAGCAGGTACAGGAACGCTGGCGCGCCGCCGAGCTGCGCGGTGTACAGCAGATCGCTGTGGCCATCCGCGAGCTCGGGATCGATGAACGAACCGGCCTCCAGGGACATCGTGTCCCACGAGATCGCGTCGACGAGCGCACGCGGCAGAACGCTCCTGAACAGCCCAGCCGCGTGTTCAGGCAGCTCGAAGCCCGCCTTGAACAAGGCATCGTGCGGTCGCGACGTCATCGCGACCGGACCGTAGCACTCGCCCTCAGTCCGCCAAGATGTCCCGCGAGATCGATCCCACGTCCGGGCATCCGCACAGCGCCTGCGCCAGATCGAACTCCGCCGCCAACATCCCGAGCACCGCGTGCACGCCCTTCGCTCCGCCGGCGGCGAGGCCCCACAGGATCGGCCTGCCGAGCATCACCGCGTCCGCGCCCAGGGCGAGCGCCTTCATCACATCGGTGCCGCGACGCACACCGCCGTCCATCAGCAGCGCGCAGCGGCCCTCGACCGCGCGCGCGATCGGACCCAGCGCGTCGATCGACGCGCACACGCCGTCGAGCTGTCGACCACCGTGGTTCGACACGACGATCCCGTCGATGCCCTCGTCCGCGGCGCGCGTGGCATCGTCGACGCGCAGAATCCCCTTCAGCAGGATCGGCAGCCGCGTGCACCCGCGGAGCCACGCCAGATCGCGCCACGACAGCGCCGGGTCCACCAGGCGCAGGAACGTGGTCGCCAGGTCGCCGCCCTCGATCACCTGATCGGCGCGGACGTTCGGGGCCGCGAACGCGCTCGGCAGCGCGACGGGGTGGGCACCGTCGCGCTCGCGCAGGCCCAGCAGCGGCGCGTCGACGGTGACGACCAGCGCCTTCACGCCGGCGGCCTCGACCCGGCGGATGAGCTCCTCGCTCGCGCCGCGATCGCGATAGACGTAGAGCTGGAACCACAGCGCGCCCTCGGCCGCGCGCACGACGTCCTCGACCGGCGTCGTCGACAGGGTCGAGAGCACCATCGTGGTGCCGAACGCTGCGGCGCCGCGGGCCGTCGCGAGCTCGCCGTCGCGGTGGACCATGCGGTGCAACGCCGTCGGCGCCACCAGCCACGGGGCCGCGAGGGGCTGCCCCAGCACCGCCGTGCGCGCGCTGCGTTGCGCGACGTCGACGAGCACGTGCGGCGCGAGGCGGAGGCGATCGAAGGCATTGCGGTTGGCCGCGAGCGTCAGCTCGTCGGCCGCGCCCCCGGCGATGTAGTCGTGCACGACCGACTCGAGGTGGGGTCGCGCCGCCGCCTCGAGGCCCAGCAGGTTGAGGACGCCGTCGATCGTCGGGGTGCCCGGCATGCTGCGAGCTTGCCGCCGGCCCCATGGCCGCGCAATTCGGCGCGCGATGGACCCCAGGGTCCTTGGCCGGTGCGCGCGTCCCCTGTTAGTGTCCGACGTGGTGATGCTTTGGGGTTCGCTGGCGCTCGCCAGTGTCATGGCCGGTCCGCCGAAGCTGCCGCCGATGCCGGGCCAAGGCGCGCCGGCGCCGGATCCGGTGACGGCGAAGCTCCCGACGCAGCCGACGCCCGCGAAGCCGACCGCGACCGCGAAGCCGTCCGCGCCCGCGCCCGCCAAGCCGACCGCGCCGGCCCCCGACGCGTCGTCGACGCCCGCCGCGACCCCGGCCCCGTCGGCGACCACGACGACCGACGTGCCGCCGCCGACGTTCGTGCCGCCGAACGCCGAGCCCCCGCAGCCCGAGCCCGCCACGAACGGGCCGCCGCCCCGCGACGGCGCGGGCGCGTCGCCGCCGATGCGCGACGATCGTGGGCGCGACGATCGTGGGCGCGACGACCGTGGGCGCGACGATCGCTCGCGCGGCGATCGCCTGCCGGGCGGCGACGACGACACGCCGGTCAAGAAGATGCCGCCGCCGCTGCGGCCCCCGTACAAGGGCATCGGCCTGTTCACCGGCGCGGGCGTGATGCTCGGCGTGGCGCTCGCCGAGCAGATCGCGTCGCACGTGATCGTCAAGCGCCGCTGCATCGAGCCCGCTGCCGAGCAGGCCGCGATGACCGATCCCTTCGACGACGACAGCGACGTCGAGGACGTCGGCAACGCGATCATCAAGTGCGTGCCCGGGGTGCTGCCCGTGATCGCGCTGCGCGTGAACTCGGATCTGGCCCTGGTCGCGATGATCGGCATGGCCACCGCGGGCGCGATCCTCCGCGCCGAGCGCATCGCCTACGACGACGTGTTCGCCGGCCGGATGTCGAAGCGGATCCCCAAGCTGCGCGGCGCGGGCGTGGGGCTCATCGCCGTCGGCGCGGCCACGTGGCTCACGCTCGGCCCGGCGTCGTGGGGCGTGCTGGCCAAGTGCGACGACGCCAAGTGTGCCGGGCGGGCGCGCGCGATGGGCTTCACGACGCGCACGATCGGCGCGGCGCTGGTCGCCGCGGGCGCGGCGATGCTCGGCTTCTCGGAGTCGTACCGCCGCAAGCACGAGCACTTCAACCGCGAGCGCGCGCTGCTCTGGGCGCCGATGTTCGGGCGAGGGCTCGCGGGCGTGTCGGTGCAGCAGCGGTTCTAGCGGAGCCCGACCGCGGCCCCATCGGGGCCCTTACCGAGGCTGGCCCCGCAGCCGCCACCAGTGGAACGCCGCCATCACCAGCGCGTGATCGATCTTCCCCTCGAGCAGCAATCGATCGATGTCCTCGATCGCGACCAGCTCGATCGTCGTCTCCTCGTTGGCGTCGTTGGCGATCTCGGCGACGCATTCGCACCCCGTCGCGACGAACGAGTGGATGCGGTTGCTGAACAGCGCCGGGTTCGGGAACACCGAGCCGAGTTCCATCACGTTGCCCGCGCGGTACCCGGTCTCCTCGAGGAGCTCGCGCGCCGCGGCGGCCGCGATGTCCTCGCCGTCGTCGACCATGCCGCCGGGGATCTCGAGCGTCTCGCAGCCCGCTCCCTGGCGGTACTGCCGGATCATCACGACCTCGCCCGCGGTCGTGATCGGGATGATGTTGGCCCAGTCGACGGACTCGATCCGGTAGAACGTGTGGGCCTGCCCCGTGTCCGCCCGCTGCCGGTGCAGCTCGGTGACCTCGAACACCCGGTAGTTCGCCAGTGGTCGCTCCGAGAGGGTTCGCCAGTTCGCCGGTCCGCTCATGTCCCGAGATGATAGTCTCGGGCGGTCCATGCGTGCCCGCTTCGCGACGCTCTCCCTCCTCACCTCCCTCGCTGCGTGCGACAAGTCGGGCCCTGCGCCCACCGTCTCCGATCCCACGCCCCTGCCCCCGCAGCCGACGCTGACGGTCGATCCGCCGAGCACCCCGCCCGAGCCTGCGGCCCCGCGCGTGGTCGTCCTCGATCCACTCCCGGAGGAGTCGCACCTCGGGCCGCTGCGTCAGCTCAGCTTCGGCGGCGAGAATGCCGAGGCCTACCTCAGCACCGACGAGACCAAGCTCGTGTTCCAGTCGACGCGCGACGGGGCCAAGTGCGACCAGATCTACACGATGGGGACCGACGGCAGCGACGTCACCCGCATCAGCTCGGGCAAGGGCCGCACCACCTGTGCGTACTACCTGCCCGGGGACGCGCGGGTGCTCTACGCGTCGACCCACGCGGCCGCCGACGATTGCCTGCCGCCGCCGGATCGCAGCCTCGGCTACGTGTGGAAGCTGTACCCGGAGTTCGACATCTACACGGCCGCGCCCGACGGCAGCGACGTCAAGCCGCTCGTCACCGGCCCGGGCTACGACGCCGAGGCCACGGTGTCGCCCACCGGCGATCGCATCGTGTTCACGTCGACCCGCGACGGCGATCCCGAGCTGTACTCGATGAAGATCGACGGCTCCGATCTGAAGCGCCTGACCAAGACGCCCGGCTACGACGGCGGCGCGTTCTTCTCGCCCGACGGCAAGAAGCTCGTCTATCGCGCCAACCACCCCAAGGGCAAGGAGGAGCTCGCCAAGTACAAGGCGATCATCGAGCAAGGCCTCGTGCGCCCGACCCGGCTCGAGCTCTTCGTCAGCAACGCCGACGGCAGCAAGCCCAAGCAGGTCACCAACAACGGCAAGGCCAACTTCGGCCCGTTCTTCCACCCCGACGGCAAGCGGATCATCTTCGCGTCCAACGCCCACGACGAGAAGGGTCGCGACTTCGACCTCTACATCATCGGCGTCGACGGCAAGGGGCTCGAGCGCGTGACCCACAACCCGTCGTTCGACGGGTTCCCGATGTTCACGAAGGACGGCAAGCACCTGGTGTTCGCGAGCAACCGCAACGCCGAGCACGAGGGCGACACCAACGTGTTCTGGGCCGAGTGGAAGGACTGATCGGATGGCCCTCGAGCTCCAGCCGGGCGAGACCTACGGAGAGTTCGAGATCCTCGAGGTCCTCGGCAGCGGGGGCTTCGGCCAGGTGTACAAGGTCCGCGACCCGCGGTTCGCCGATCCGCTGGCGCTCAAGCTCTCGCTCGAGCCGGTGCGCTCGCTCGACACCGCCCAGCGCACGCTCCGCGAGGTGACGGTGCTGCGCTCGCTGAGCAACGCCCACGTCGTCCGCATCTTCGACTGCGGCCTGCGGAGCGACGGTCACGTCTACGTGCTGATGGAGCTGCTGCACGGCAAGCCGCTCGACGAGTTCCACGACCTCGACACGCCGCTCGATCCGGTCTGGGCGGCGCACATCGTCTACCAGGCGTGCCTGGGCCTGTGCGAGGCCCACGATCTCGGCATCATCCACCGCGACCTCAAGCCCGCCAACGTGTTCGTCGATCCCGACGCGCACACGCGGATCCTCGACTTCGGGCTGGCGCGCTCGTTCGACTCGCGCGGCATCGTCGGCGCCAACGCGACGGTCGGACACATGCTGGTCGGCACCCCGCACTACGCCCAGCCCGAGCAGCTCGAGACCTACGCGCTCACCCCCGCCGCCGACGTCTACAGCCTCGGCATGATGCTCTACGAGCTGCTCTGCGGCCGCGTGCCGTTCGTCGCGGACGACCCGGTCAGCGTCGTCCGCGAGCGCTGGCGCGACAGCCCGGTCATGTGGCTGCGCGCCCACGCGACCGCGCCCGTCGTCCCGCTGCGGCGGTACCTCCCCGCCGCCGTCGTCTCCGACGACCTCGCCGCGGCGGTCGAGCATGCGCTGGCGAAGAAGCCGACCGAGCGCTTCGCCGACGCGCGGGCCTTCGCGCACGCCCTGCGCGCCGCCTGGCCCGGCTGACGCCGAGGCGCGCGACGACGCGTCAGTTGACCACGCGCAGCAGCATCACCGGCACGACGCCCGAGACCTCGGCCGCGGTCCGCTCGACCCGGACCATCCCCGAGCGGGCGATGACGGCGGCCGCGCGCGGGTCGACGCCGAACAGCCGGATCTCGCCGCCGGCCTTCACCACGCGCACCATCTCGGCGAGGAACTTGGCGGTGCGGACCTCACCCTCGATGCGGTCGAAGTAGTAGAAGACGCTCCAGTTGGAGCACGCCGCGTCGAAGGCTCGATCGGCCATGGGGATCCGATCGACGCTCGCCTGCACGAAGTGATCGTTGTGCTTGATGCCCGCCTTCTTGAAGGTGTCGGCGACCAGGTCGATCCCGTACGCGTCGACGCCGGAGTCGCGGAGCTCGCGGACGAAGGTGCCACCGCCCGCACCGGCATCGAGCACGCGCTTGTTCTTCCACGCGCCGAACTCCGTCGCCCACGTCGGCAGCGGCAGGTCCCGCGAGAGTCTGCGGACGCCGCCGTCGGTGAGGGCGAAGCCCGACGGCCCGTGCGAGGTCGCCTTCGCCGCCGGGTTCTTCGCCATCTGCTCGACGAGCGTCTCGACCTCGTGGCGCACTGCGGCCATGCGCTGGGCCAGGCGCGCGCCCTTGCCGGTCTTCCCGATCGCGTCGCCGACGTAGGGGACGACGCCGAGCATGCTGAGGCCCGCGCCCCAGAGGTCGCCGCGGTGCAGCGCGAGGGCGGCGGCCGCGAGATCACTGGCGGGCGTGGGGTCGAACACCCCCGCGACGTCGAGGGCCGCCTCGGCGATGAGCCACTTCAGCTCGGCCTGCGCGGCGACGAGTCGCTCGGCGGCGACGGTGCGATCGAGGGTCGTCATGGCGGCGTGGAGACGCCGCGCGCACGTCCGCGCATCAACGAAAGCGACGTCGCCTCGACGATTGCGATCGCGGAGGTGCTGCGTTGTTGGGCGAGCGCACCGTCGGATCACGATCGCCGCAGCGTCGTGCCGACGATGCGACGTAGCCAACGCTCCCCGCACGCTCGCACCGGCGAGGCGACCGCCGTACGATCGCGACGATGCGACGCCTCGCGCCCGTCCTGCTGACCTGCTGTGCAGTGGCCGAACGGCCGACACCGATGGCGCCGCGGCCGAGCCCACCGCAATCGATCGCGTGGGCCGACCTGCGCGCCGAGATCGACGCGCTCGTCTGCGTCGCCACCGTCGAGGTCCCGGGGCAGGGCGGCGTGGACGCGCCCTTCTTCGGCGACCGCGAGCGCTGCGGCCTGCCGCCCGCGAGCACGCCGGTGCAGCGCGCCGTCGCAGGTGGCTACGCGGACGCCCGACCCACGCTCATCGCCCTGCGCCCCGACGGTGACGCGCTCCGCGACGCGCTCGCGCTGCCCGATCCCGCCGCGCGCCTCGGCGCGGTGCGGACCCTGTACGTGACGCCACGATTCCTCGGCGTGCTGCTGCCGCGGATCGCCGCGCAGCTCGCAGACCTCGGCCTCCCCTGCGCCGACTGCCCGCCCGGCGAGCGCCCGCCGTCGCGCACGATCGCGTGGGACGCCCTGGCGCCCTACATCGCGGCGTACGTGTGGCCCGATCCCGTCGTCACGCCCGACGCGGCCGCCAGCGGCAAGACGCAGTACAGCCTGCACATCTGCTCGGGCAGGAACGGCGTCGCCACGCTCCCCGAGCCCGATCCGCAGATCCGCGTCGCGGCGTTCCTCGTCACGATCCACACGGACGCCGCGCACGAGCGCGCCAGGGAGGCCCTGCGCGCCCTCGTCGAGGACCCCGGCTTCACCGCGCTGGGCGACGACGCGGCCCGCACGGCCTTCCTCCGCGCGCGGCTCGGGCCGAGCGTCGCCGGCGATCCGTCGCTGCGCCCCGCGCTCTGCGCGACGCTCGCCCGCTTCCGCGGGGACACGGGGATCTGGGTGAGCGAGTGCGATCCGAAGCGACCCGTCCGGCCGACGTGAGCGACCGTGCGGCGTCAGTCCGATCCTGGGTCGGCGTCGCCTTCCGTCACCGCGAGGATGTCCGCCGCGCTCCACGATCGTGCGTCGACGGCGAGCTCGCTGAGCAGCGCATCGAAGGCCGCGGCGCCCTCGACCGTCGCGGTCTGCCGCCACTCACTCGACAGCGCAAGGCGGCCGCGCAGGGCCGCGGTCAGCAGATCGATCCACGTCGGCGGGCTGAAGGTGAAGTTCAGCGAGAGCGCGTCGGTCTCGGCACGGGTGGCGTGCCACATGCCGCGCGGCACGAACAGGATCGAGCCGGGCTGCAGGACGATCTCGACCCGGTCCTCGGGCATCTGCGCGGGCATCGGCAGCCGCGCGTACGACTGCAGCTCGGCGTCGACGGCCAGGCCCATCGTGTGGCGCGTCATCGGCCGCTCGACGTGGGCATTGGGCGCGAGCCACCATGTCTTGGTGCCCTCGAGCTGGACCACGACGTTGACGTTCTGATCGAAGTGCGACGCGGTGCCCTTGCCGGCAGGCGACGCGTAGAGCAGACACCGCTGGTGGGTCAGCGCGCTGAAGCCGAGCTCGATCCGGATCGCGTCCAGCCACGGGACCAGCTCGGGTGCATGACGCTGGGCCTCGTCGAACAGCAGGCCCATCCCCGCGGCGAACATCTTCGCCGCGTCGCGCGGGGACGCGGTGACGGACGCCGCCTCGTCCGCGACGCCCGGCAGGTGGACGTCGACGGGATCCGGCCAGGCGCCGAGGAGCGCCTCGAGGGACGACAACCGCCCGATCGCGCGGAACTCCGCGCGTGAGCCCTCGACGCCATGGACCACGAACGCCTCCTCTCGGCGAACGCTCTCGATGAGGCTGGGCAGCGAATGCGGGTGGATCAACGCGGCGAGGCCGGGGCGCATGCCTCGCGAACGTGTCACGTCCGCCGCCCTGCGCAAAGCCCCGCCCCTGCGGTGTGCAGGGTCAGTACTCGTACCCGCGCACGCCGACCCGCACCTCGACGAGCGCCCCGAAGTTCGTGGTCGGCTGCCCGGCCGCGCCCCCCGCCACGAACGCGTCCATGTACGGCGCGACGCCGATGCGGACGTTGGTCTTCTGCACGTCGAGGCCCTCTTGGCCGGTGGGGAACTGACGCGGTGACGCGCAAGGCCGCGACCTCGGGTCGGGATGCGCGGGTGCATGCGCCGGCGGGTCTCGGGAACCGACCGCGCGCCGAGGCGAGAAAGGATTGAACCAAGCGTGGCGCTCGGGACACTGCCTCGCCGAGCACTCCGCCCGTGTGCCCGCCGACGGGCATCACCGCGGCCGGGTGCGGGAAGAACCACCCAATGAAGCGTCGATCACTCCTGCACTCTTCTCCACTCCTGTTGCTCACCGCGTGCCGTGCCGACTTCGGTGAACACGTGCCGAACGCGCACGACGACCCCAACCTACCCGAGGAGGTGGATGCGGGGTCCGTCGTGGCGCTGGCGGCCGATCGCGCGCCCCTCGACGCTCCGAGATGCGAGAGCGACGAGGACTGTGCCGCAGACGAAGATCCCGTGTGCTTCGAGGGAACCTGCGTGCCGTGCTCGCCCCAGACCAACGAAGGCTGCATCGAGGGTGAGTACTGTAGCCCGACCCGCATGGACTGCCTGCCCGGGTGCGATGATGTGGCCGACTGCGGCGGTTTTCTGTGTGCCGACGGCGAGTGCACCGATTACGTCGAGACGACGCCGATCTGCAACTACCTCGAGCGCGGAATCAACGACTTCAGTGGCGCCTCCGACCGCTATGCCCTGGCCCCGGTCAACGTACGAACGCTCGCCGACGTCGACCGCCTCGCGTTCGGCGAGGACATCCCGCCGGACCGATGCCTCGACGCGAATCACTCGTACCCGTGCACCGACAAGGACATCCAGGACGGCTGGTGCATCCACGACGTGGAGGTGACCGTACTCGGCTTCACCCTCTTCTCGGCGGCGGCGCAAACCCCTTCCGGGTGTCTGCTCACGGTTCATGGCGGCATCTCGGGCATCGAGGAGATCACGCGCGACGAGCTGCGTTCGAACGAAAGCTGGGGCTTCGACACCGAGGAACTGCTGCAGCTCTTCCAATACGTCGCCTTCGACGAGGAGGGGAACATCGGAGTCGTCCCTGCCGGCTACACGATTCCCGGGGACGAGGTCGCTCGCCTGATCGAGGGCATCATCGGGGTCGAGACGGCGGCGTACAACAAAGGCGAGGCGAACGCCACGTACCACGACAATCGGCGCGGCGTGACGGTCTTCCCCGCGCGCGAGACGAACGTCGATTGCGACTTCGGCGGTTGTCCAGCCACGAGCGCGCGCTCGTCGTCGCCCTGGGTGGAGCTGCGGAAGACGGAGGACGGCTCGATCGCCGTGGACATCGACCTCGAGTTCCTCAACAACACCTACGATCCGGGAGACTGCTTGAACAACCCCGAAACTGGCTGGGATTGCGGGAATCTCGACACCTCCCTGGGCCACGGAAGCCTCGGCTTCGAGGTCGACGTCGTCTGCGCCGAGATGGACGACGAGTCCTACGCGGTCCAGGTCACCGTGACGGAGCCGACCTTCGAGCCCGAGGGCGGGATCATGAAGTACACCCAGGAGTTGTGCGGATTCGCCGCGTCGTTCTTGGGCGGCGCCGTCGTCGGCGTGATCGGCAACGAGACGTGGTGCGAGGCCAAGGCTGCCGAGCTCGACCCCGTGAACATCTTCGCCGAGAAGCTCGGCGACTCGTTCAGCCAGAACCTGCTCCGGAACCTCGACAGCTGCCCCGACATCGTGATCGGAGACGACGGCACGATCAGCTTCGGCACGCAGGACACGATCTCGTGCACCGACCCGGAGTGCCTCGGTCAGCCGGCGCGTGTCGCCCCCGACGTGACGTTCGACTACGACGCCACACGCGCCACGGTCCAGGTCGATCGGTTCGTCGACCTGCTGAAGGACGTCGCACCGCCGCCGCAGGAACCGCTCGCGGGCAAGGAGTTCTCGGTGAAGACGATCGACCAGGGGATGGGGGCCCTGTGCGCACTCCAGGCAACCTGCGACGTGGCCGCGATGGACTTCGCCGCACTCGACTTCGCGCTGCTGGCCGAGATCCTGCAGGACCTGCCGCAAGGCGATCCTCCCGACACCCAGGATCTGGGGGACCTCGTCGCTTGGCTGGGACCGGACGTCTACGCCGCCCTCCAAGAGTTCGCCAACCAGATGCAGATCCAGGATCACTGCGTGGCGCACGACTCGGGCAACGTCGAGCTCGACAACGCCGTGTGGCTCGTGGCGGTTTGGACCGCGATGACCGGCGAGCAGTGCTCGAATTTGCCGTCCTTCGAAGCGCTGTTCCCGGCGTCGCTCGTCGAGGTCCGGATCACGTCCAACGGTGCGGACGTCACCGATGACTATCCGTTCGTCGACTTCTCCGACCCCGATCGAGAGAACTGGCGGGCACTGGCCGGTTCGGCTTGCCGTCACCTGTACGAGCAGACGTACCAGCCCGCGCCTCCGTCGTGGCAGAACTGCCCCGATCACGACGACCCGAATTACTTCGGGCAGCGCGGATGCCCTTGTGCCGACGTGGACATCTTCACACTCGACGACATCCTGGAGGACGGGGGCCGATCGGACGGCGCCGGCAGCTACCGGGTTCACGGGCAGGACGGCCCTGGCCAGTTCTGCGACGACGACACTGCGACCATGGGGAACGAGGTCGTCTGCGGGCTGTCGCAGACCCATCACGCCGAGTGCCAGGAGTGCGGACTCGACACCAACCTCGGCTGCAGTTGCTTCGAGGACAGCGACTGCGAAGGCCTCGAGCCGCATCTCACTTGCATCGGCGACTCCGGCGACGGCTGGAGCCCCGGGGCCACGGGAACCTGCCTCCCCGACGCCAACGGGAGCAACGCGGCGCTGGAGTCTCTGGCCGAGATGCCCTGGTTCTGCCTCGAGAGCTGTGGGGCGCTCGCGGCGTCGGGCCAGATGGGCTGCCTCTACGACCAGTCCGAGACTGTGGCTCTCTCGCACGGCCAGTGCGTCAACGTCGGCGCGATGGCCGACCCTCAGGCGTGGACCACATGTGCCGAGTCCGGGATGTTCTGGGAGGACGATGACGTGTGCGCCATGGAGTGCACCTCGACCGCCGACTGCTCCAACCGCGGCTTCCCCGAGCATTTCATCTGCGACTTCGAGTACGGCTGGTCACCGGGCAGCTGCGTGCCCGACGGATGCCAGAGCATGAACGTCGCGAGCGAGGTCTTCGCCTTCTGCGAGCTGTATCGCTGAGCTCGGCGGGGATCTCGGGGCCGCGTCGCCGCGATCGGGCGACGCGGACCGAACCTGTCCCCTCCTCGATCAGTACTCGTACCCGCGCACGCCGACCCGCACTTCGACGAGCGCCCCGAAGTTCGTGGTCGGCTGCCCGGCCACGCGCCCCGCCACGAACGCGTCCATGTACGGCGCGACGCCGATGCGGACGTTGGTCTTCTGCACGTCGAGGCCCTCTTGGCCGGTGGGGAACCAGTACAGCCAGAGCTCGCCGCGCACGGTGTGCCCGCCGCCGAACGGGTTGTAGCCGCCCGGGTCGCCGGCCACCGCGTAGCGCACCGTCGGGCCGAAGCCGAGCTGCGGCAGCACCTTCTTGCCGCGCTGGATCGTGAACGGCACCGGGAGCGTGAAGGTCATCACCGGCCGCGTCTGCGGGCCCGCGACGACCGAGTCGACCGTCGTGTCGGGCGCGCCGTCGTCCGCCGCGGGCACCACGATCCCCACCGGGTTCGCGCCGGCCCAGTTGCGGTCGTAGCGGGCGATGAACTGCGGCGCGATGCGATAGCGCCGCGGCTGGTGCAGATACGCCAGGAACCGGAACATGCCCTTGATCGAGTGCCGCGTCGTCTTGACCTGCCGCGCGTCGGCGTCGGGGAAGTAGCGGAACGTCTGCACGCCCCAATCGACGTCGAGGCCGACCAGGTAGACCTTGGCGGGCCCGTCCATGCCGGTCGCGTCGCGGAGGTACTCGCCGATGACGCCGACACGCCAGCTCGAGACGAAGCCGCCGAGCGCATCGACGCTGGCGCGGCTCGTGCCCGTCGGGCTCTCCTGCGTCACCGGGAAGCGGGCCTGCAGGCCGATGCGGCCGCCGTTGCAGCCGAAGCTGTCGCCCTTGCACTTCGGCGTGAAGATGAGGTCACCGCCGAGCGACACCGTCGAGCTGCGACCGGTCACGTCGATGTCGACGTTCGGCGCGCCGCGCAGGCGATCGCGGCCGGGCGACCGCGGGGTCGACTCGTCGTCGGGCACAGGCGTCGGTGTCGGCGTCGGCGTGGGCTCGGGCTCCGGATCCGGCTCGGGCAGCGGCTCGGGATCGGGCTCCGGCTCGGGCTCCGGCAGCGGATCCGGCGGATCCCGGGGATCGCGGGGCGGCAGCGGCTCGGTCGTCCCGCGATCGGGCAGCGGATCCTGGGCACCCGCCATCGCGACCCACAGCACCCAGCCGATCATATCCGCAGCTCCACCTCACCGTAGCCGTCGTCCGTCCACAGCTCGAGGTTCTGGTCGTCGGCGACGCCGGGCAGGTCCACGCTCAACCGGTACTTCGCCCGCCCCACCGCGAACACGCGGACCTTGACCGCGATCTCGTCGTCGTCGACATCGCCGCTCCAGCGGGCCTCGCCGAGCCCATCGGCGATGATCCGCTTCTTGCGGTCGACGAACGCGTAGAAGCGCTCGACGGTCCCGGACAGCGCACGCAGACGGAGGGTCAGTCGTCGAGCCATGGCGGCGCCGAGTGTAGCGGAATCGGCGGCGCGACGGCGCGGTCTCGCGCCCCGGTCACACCGCGATCGTGCGCAGCGGCTCCGCCACGCGGAACGGGCACCCGGTCTTGCTCCGCACCTCGTCCAGCGTCACATCGGCCGCGATCTCCTCGAGCACCAGCCCCGTGTCGGTGACCCGGAAGTACCCGAGCTCGGTCACGATCTCGTGCACGACCCGCTTGCCGGTCAACGGCAGCGTGCACTCGCGGAGGATCTTCGGCGCGCCGTCCTTGCTCGTGTGCTCCATCGTCACGATGACGCGCCGCGAGCCGGCGACCAGGTCCATCGCGCCGCCCATGCCCTTGACCTTCTTGCCGGGGATCATCCAGTTGGCCAGGTCGCCGTGCTCGCTGACCTCCATCGCCCCGAGGACGCACAGCGCCAGGTGGCCGCCGCGGATCATCGCGAAGCTGTCGTGGCTGCCGAAGAACGACGCGCCCTTCACCGCCGTCACCGTCTGCTTGCCGGCGTTGATGAGATCGGGGTCGACCTCGGCCTCGGTCGGGAACGGGCCCATGCCGAGCAGGCCGTTCTCGCTGTGGAAGACCACGTCGATGCCGGCCGGCACGTAGTTCGCCACCAGCGTCGGCATCCCGATCCCGAGGTTGACGTAGTCACCGTCGCGCAGCTCGAGGGCCACGCGCTTGCAGATCTGTTCGCGGGAGAGCGGCATGGTGCTTCGCCTCTACGGACGCGTGGTCCGGAACTCGATGGGCTTGACGTAGTCGTGGCCGAGGACGATGCGGTCGACGAACACGCCGGGGGTGTGGATGAAGTTGGGGTCGAGCTCGCCGGCGGGCACCAGCTCCTCGACCTCGGCGATGGTGATGCGACCCGCGGTCGCGATCGCCTGGTTGAAGTTGTTCGCGGTCGCTCGGTACACGAGGTTGCCGTGGGTGTCGCCGCGCCACGCCTTCACGATGGCGAAGTCGCCGCGGATCGGCTTCTCGAGCACGTACCAGCGGCCGTCGATCTCGCGGACCTCCTTGCCCTCGGCCACCGGCGTGCCGTAGCCCGTCGGCGTGAAGAAGCCACCGATGCCCGCGCCGCCGGCCCGGATGCGCTCGGCCAGCGTGCCCTGCGGCACCAGCTCGACCTCGAGCTGCCCCGAGAGATACAGCTTCTCGAACGCCCGGTTCTCACCGACGTACGACGACGTCATCTTCGCGACCTGCCCCGCGTCGAGCAGGACGCCGAGGCCGACCCCGTCGATGCCGCAGTTGTTCGAGACGATCGACAGCCGGCGGACCCCCTTGCGGTGCACCGCGGCGATGAGGTTCTCCGGGTTGCCGCACAGCCCGAAGCCCCCCGCCAGCAGGGTGATGCCGTCGGTCATGTCGGCCACCGCGGCGTCCGCGGATGGGTACGTCTTGTCCATGCCGCCCGCAGTGTCGCGCCCCGGGGCCGGGGCGCGCAAGCGCAGCGACTACGGCAGCGGGAGGCACTGCAGCGGCGTCGGATCCGGGTTGATCGCCCAGGTGCTGTTCTCCGCCATCCGCAGCGAGCTGTCCGAGGGCGCGTCGGCGACGTCGACGTCGCCGGCCGGGCCGTCCTCGTCGGGCAGGCCGCTGGTGTTCGCGCCGCCGTAGATCACCGCGTGCACCGGGATGGTGCCCGCGTTGATGAGGCCCGGCGCCACGTCGAACAGCGCGACGCCGTCCGCGGTCGCGCCCGAGTTCTGCACGTCGGGGTTGAGGTCGATCGCCTGGTCGAACGACGCCGCGCCGGGGAAGCCGCTGGCGACGGTGCCGTTCGGGCCGCCGACGAGGAAGCACTCGCCGCTCGCGAGCGAGCCAGCGAGCGCGAGCGTGCCGTAGGTGAAGTCCACGCCGCCCCACGCCAGGGTGTAGTCGGACAGGTCCACCGTGCCCGGCGTGCCGTTGTAGATCTTCACCCACTCGAGGTTCGTGTCCTCGCCGCCGTGGTCGTAGAAGACCTCGACGATCCGCAGGTCGTCGAACACCGGGATGTCGACGATCTCGATGCTCGCCGTGTCGAACGTGCCGCCGATGTCGGCGGTCAGCGTCTCCGACCCCGAGCCGGCGATGCTGGTGACGTCGAAGTCGACCGACAGGGCGCCGGCCGGCACGAGGACGCTGGCCGGCACGCTGGCGAGGCCACCGGGGGCGAGCGACAGGTCGACGTTCTGGCCGCCCGCGGGCGCCGGGATGTCGAGCGTGACCGTCATCGGGCCCGACGCACCGATCGCCAGCTGCAGCGGATCGGGGCTGAGGATCGGGGTCCGCTGCTCGGCGTCGTCGTACACCCGCACGACCACGTCGAGGTCGGTGCCGTCGAAGCTGGCCGTCACGCCGCCGAAGCCCGAGGCGACGCCGTCGAGGGGCACATCCGCGGTCTGCTCACCGGCGAACACCGTGATCTGTGCGGGGCCCACCAGCGTCGCCGGCGAGTCGTAGGTGAGATCGACGAGCGTGTCGTCCTGCACGACGTTCGACATCGTGATCTGCAGCGTCGGCGTCGGCACCACGCCCACCGAGCCCTCGGCGAGGTAGGTGAGCGCCGGCCCGAAGGCGAGCAGCGTGCTCGGGATGTCCTGCGGGCCGCGGGGCTCGAGCTTGGTGTAGTCGTTGGCCCAGCGCGCGACCCCCGAGAGGTACGGGTAGACCTGACCGAGCGTCGGCGCCGGCGAGAGCACGTAGAAGAAGTCGTTGATGCGCAGGCCGCCGGTGGCCTCGTACTCGTTGAGCGCCATGTTGTCGCCGGGGCCGCCCGGGGGCGACACGTCCGAGATCTCGAGCTCGGCGATCGTGACCACCACGCCCTCGAGCGCCTCCTGATCGACGCCGCCCTCGATGATGGCGTCGACGGTCGTCACCGTCGGCGGCACGTCGTCGTTGCCGCTCGACTGGACCACCGCGTCGCTGGTCGCGACCAGCTCGATCTGGCCGAAGAAGTCCGCGACGTTGCCACCGATGTCCACGCGGTCGCCGGGCTGCGGCGAGAAGCCGTCACCGGCGTGGTAGACGTACAGGCCGCTGAACTCGGGCCCGACGTAGTCGGCGTCGTCGGGGTGGACCTGGACGAAGAAGCCGGCCGCGGGCGCCGCGGCGGTGACCAGCACGTTGTCGAGGACGATCGCGCTGCCCAGCGGCACGGTGCCGTCCTTGATCTCGTAGATGGACGCCGGGCAGGCGCCGCCCCCCGGGTTGGGGCTGTTCGGGCACACGTCGCAGAGGTCGCCCAGCCCATCGCCCTCGGCGTCCGCCTGGTCGGCGTTGGCGTCGTCGGGGCAGTTGTCGTCGAAGTCGAGGACGGTGTCCGCGTCGCGATCGTAGAGGTTGGGCAGCGTGCAGCCCTCGCCGTTCTCGAGCGGGCAGCGATCGCAGCTGTCACCGAGGCCGTCGCCGTCGGCATCCGCCTGGACGCCGCCGTCGAGCTCGCGGACCGGGTTGAACACCGTCGGGCACGAGTCGTCGTCGTCGGCGATGCCGTCACCATCGACGTCGTCGACGTCGGGCGCGGCCGGGAATTCCATCGGTCGCGCGGGATCACAGCTCGGCTCGCCGATCGGATCGTCGCAGAAGAACAGATCGTAGGACTGGGCCGACACCGCGCCCTGGATGCCGGCGATCGAGAGGCCCGAGTCGAGCTGCGCGCAGACCCGCTTGTCGATCTCGCAGGTCACGAGCGTCTCGCAACCGCCGAGGTCCGCCGGGTCGACCAGCGCCTCGACGATCGACGCGTTGCCGTACAGCGGCTGGCCGCCGCGCAGCACCAGCGCGACGTCCTCGACACCGGCGTCGATGACCGCGCGGTACTGCGGGTGGACGGAGCCGTCGAAGATCGCGAGGTCGGCGATGTGGCCGGGGCGGATGAGCCCGATCTGATCGTCGGCGCCCTGCGACAGGGCGGCCCAGTAGGTCGCCATGAGCCACAGATCGCGATCCGGGATGATGTCCCCGTAGTGGTCGCGATCGAGCTGGTCGGCGCACTTCAGCTCGCGCAGCACGTTCATCGAGCCCGACGCGGTCCAGTCGGTGCCGAGCGCGACCGCGACGCCGAGGTTGCGGAAGGTCGGCACGTCGGCGGTGACGCCGTAGAGATCGATGTTCGAGCGGGGCGACCAGACCAGCTCCGCGCGCTCGCCCGCCATCAGCTGCACGTGCTCGGCGAGCAGGCCGATGCCGTGGATGACGGAGGTGTTGGGTGCGATGAGCTCGGCGCCGCCCGGTGCCCCCGACATGCACAGGAACTCGTTGTTGGCGCGGACGTTCACGCCCTCGGCGATGTGCGGGAGGTAGACGTCGTCGTTGAGGTTGAACGTGCCGTCGACCGAGGGGTAGTTGCAGCCGGCGAGCACGGTCTCGCCGCCCGAGTCGCCCAGCGGGAACGTGCGGTAGTTGACGTCGACGCCCGTGAGGCCCTCGGTCATCGCCGCGGCGTCGAGGTTGCGCAGCAGGCCGCTGGCGTCGTTCGCCCCGATCGATCCGGTGACGCTGGTCGCACCGCCGAGCAGCATCCGCAGCTCGCCGTAGAGGATGCCCGCCTGGGTCGAGTCGCTGCCCGGGAACGTGTTCAACTCGGTGTGGCCGTTCTGGCCCAGGCGCCACTCGTGGCGATGATCGTAGCGCTCGTCGGCGTGGCTCTGCGGCTCGGACAACGTGAAGGTGATGTGGTCGTGGGGGTTGATGAGGCCGGGCGAGATGACGCCCTCGGCACAGTCGACCACCGTCGCGCCGACTGCGGCCGGATCGTCGGCGCAGTCGCAGCCCGCACAGAGGATCCGGCCGTTGGCGTCGCTGCCGTCGACCAAGACCGTGCCGGCCTCGTAGACGCGGGCACCCGCGAGCACCACGCCGCGCAGCAGCAGGGTCGAGCTGCCCGGCGTGACGCCACAGACCGCGCCGTCCGGCGCCGCCGGGATGACGTTGTCGCACTCGATGAGCTCGCCGGGATCGACCGGGCCGCCGGTGTCGGTGCCACCGTCGCTGCTGCTGCTCCCGTCGTCGCTGCTGCTGCTCCCGCTCGAGCCGCCGCTGCTCGAGCCCGAGCTGCCCGAGGACTCGGCGGTCGTGTCGGGGCTCGTGGTCGGCCCGGCCGACGTGTCCGGATCGACGGACGTCGAGCCCGTCGTGTCCGCGCCGGTGCTCGTCGGCGAGGACGTCATGCCGCCGGAGCTCGACGAGTCCGCCGACGACGTCGCGGTGGAATCGTCGCCGCAGGCCGACGTCGAGACGGTGAACAACAACAGGTGGGCAACGGTCGCGCGGCGTCTCAAGGTGCCGCATGAGACGGCGGGGCGCGGCGCAGTGTCAAGCGTGGAAACCGTCGCCGACCGGCGTCACGTCACGTCGTCGGTCCCTCGGCACGCGGCTGTGAACACGCCGTCACGGGGCGTCGACGCGCGCCACGATCCCGCGCGAAACAGCGTCTGCGGCGCCGAGACGCGGTTCACACCGTGCGACCGAGGGGCCGCATCCGCGCCGCGATGCCGCGGGCCGCCGCCGCGCGCAGCGACGCGATCGCGGCCGCCGGCGCGAGCGTCGGGTGCCGGAACACGCCACTGCCCGCGACGATGTTGTCGGCCCCATCACACGCGACGGGCTCGGCGTTGGCATCCGTGATCCCACCATCGATCTGGACGATGGTCGCGAGGCCGAGCACGTCGATGCGCTCGCGCAGCGCCCGGAGCTTGGGCCGGATCTCGGGGATGAACGACTGCCCGCCGAAGCCCGGGTTGACCGACATCACCAGCACCACGTCGCACAGCGAGAGCACGGCCTCGATCGACACCAGCGGCGTGTGGGGGTTGAGGCTGACGCCCGCGAGCACGCGGCGCCCCGCGTGGTGACGCAGCCCGCGGATCTGCTCGAGGTTGCGGTGCAGGTGCCGACACGCCTCGACGTGCACGGTGATCACGTCGGCCCCCGCGGCGGCGAAGGACTCGACGTAGCGCTCGGGCTCCTCGATCATCAGATGACAATCCAGCGGCTTCGCCGTGTGCGGCCGAAGAGCCGCGACGACCTGCGGCCCGATGGTCAGGTTCGGCACGAAGCGGCCGT
Source organism: Deltaproteobacteria bacterium Ga0077550 (assembly GCA_001464385.1). GTDB lineage: Bacteria > Myxococcota_A > Polyangia > Nannocystales > Nannocystaceae > Xiheibacterium > Xiheibacterium aquaticum. Next base: position 26,908 of record LNFB01000106.1, read on the forward strand.
CCATGACGTCGACGTGGATCCAGTCGGCACCGCCCTCGTCGATCATGCGGACCTGCTCCCCGAGGCGGGCGAAGTCGGCGCTGAGGATCGAGGGGGCGATGATCGGGTCCACGGGCGAGGTGTATCAGGTCGCGCGGGTGTGATCCCAGCCCACGTGCGCGACGATCATGCGCCCATCGTCGAGCCCCGCGTGTGGTGAGCGATACCGGACGTTCAGACGGCATGGCGGACGCGCGCCCGATCCTTGTCGGCGTGCGCGCCGGGGGTATGCTCGAATCCATGCGCCATCGCACGCTCTTCCTCGCTGCGCTCGCCCCCGCGCTCGCCTGCGGCGGCGGCGACGAGCGCCCGTCCGACTCGGCCTCGGGCTCGGCATCGCTGACGGGGATCAACGTCGACACCTCGGCGGGATCGATCAGCGACACCAGCGACGACGACGACATCCAGCAGTTCGACGTGGGTGGCACCGATCTCGCGGGCAACGGCGGTGACTGCGGCGGGCCCATGGGCATGGGCGGCAGCAACGACTACAGCATCATCTGGATCGCCAACTCGCCCGAGGGCACGGTGTCGAAGATCGACACGAAGACGGGCGTCGAGCTCGGCCGCTACTACACCGGCCCGACCCAGGGCCTCGACGATCCCTCGCGCACCTCGGTCAACCTGCAGGGCGACGTCGCGGTGGCCAACCGGGCCGGCGGCCTGACCAAGTTCGCGTCCCGCGACGAGCGGTGCGTCGACGCCAACGCCAACGGCACGATCGAGACCTCGACCGGCCCGGGCAACGTGCTGCCGTTCGGCAGCGACGAGTGCATGCTCTGGCACATCGCCCTGCCCTACCCCGAGAACGACAACACGCAGGGTCCGCGCCCGACGGCGTGGGACTCGGGCGGCTCGGACGATCCCTGCGCGTTCACGGACGATCGCGTGTGGAACGGCTGGTGGGAGCGACAGGCGAACACCGCCTACTTCCGCCGCTTCGACGGGGCCACCGGCGCCCAGCTCGACGAGGTCGTCGTGCCGGGCTGGGATGTCACCGGCAGCAAGACCTACGGCCCGTACGGCGGCGCCACCGACGGCGAGGGCAACCTGTGGGTCACCGGGCTCGCCGGGCCGTTGGTACGGATCGACGGCGACGACCTCGGCGTGCAGAAGTGGGAGGTCCCGGCCGACGCGTACCCCTACGGCATGACGGTCGACGCCGACGGGCACCCGTGGAGCGCGGGCTTGAACGGCGAGATCCTGCACTTCGATCCGGTCACCGCACAGTTCGACATCTACCCGGTGATGGGGCCCCTCGGGCAACAGACGCTGCGCGGGCTCATGATCGATCGCAACGGCACGGCCTGGGCGGCGGCCAACTCGCCGTGCGCCCTCGTGCAGTTCGACACCAACAACCGGACGGTCGTGAACCCCAACATCGCGCTGCCGGGTTGCGGCACGCCGGTCGGGGTGAGCATCGACGTCGACGGCTTCGTCTGGGTCCCCGATCAGGGCGCGAACCTGGCGTACAAGGTCGATCCGGGCAACTACAGCACCACGACGACGCCCGGCCTCGTGCAGCCGTACACGTACTCCGACATGACCGGCGCGGGGCTCGGCCTGGTCACCAATCCGCCGGCCGGCTGACGCCGACCTGCGCTCCCACGGACGCGGGACGCGGGACGCGGGCGGGGAAGCCCTCGGTGCCGCGCGCGCCTATTGGTTCGGTGCTCCGGGAGGCGCTCCGGCGGCCCCGGCGCTCGCGTCGAGAACGTGGCTGGCCGTCGAAAACGCGGCTAGTCTCCGCAGCGCGTGCGCGCTTCAACTTTTCCTAATCCCACGTTGGTCCTGCTGCTCTGCGTCACCGTTGGGTGCGGCTCGGTCGATTCCGGCGACGATGGCTTCACTGCGACCTCGCCGGCCACGTCGACGGGCTCGAGCAGTGGCACCAGCGCGACGACCGATCCGGATCCCACGACGACCTCGCCCGATCCCGACTCGAGCGGCGGCGACTCGGCGTGCGAGGGCGAGATCATCGATGCCCCGGTCGCCCCCGAGGGATGGCAGGGTCCGTTCACGATGTACGGCTTCGCCGGCAACATCGGCACGCCGCCCGACTGCGGCGACGGGACCGTCGCGTCGTCCGTCGGCCTCTTCAACACCGACACGACCACCTGCGCGTGCGAATGCAGCGCGCCGCCCGAGGATCTGTGCGCGGTGTCGATGTTCTCGAACTGCGAGGGCGCCGGGCTCGGCTTCTACGAGGGTGGTTGCATGCCGTTCGAGACGCCGGTGCCGTCGTTCGAGGCCACCGCGGCGCCGCTGGGCGCGTGCCCGTCGGTGCCGGCGCCGGTCGTGCCCCCGCTCGCGCCGTCGGTGTGGAGCTGCGCGATCCCGGAGGATGGTTGCTCGGCCGCGCCGCCCAACGAGGGCGTGTGCGTGTTCGCCGAGGGCACCGCGGGCACCTGCCCCGCCGGCTTCGAGAACGGCCCGGTCGCCGGCAACCGCGTGAGCTGCGACGGCGCGTGCCAGAACTGCACGACGCCGGAGTACTGCTCGATGGGCATCGAGTTCGAGCTGCACGACACCGCCGACTGCTCGACGCTGCCGGCCCAGACGGTGAGCCCGCTCGAGTGCCCGACGGGCCCCTACGACGCGGTGCGTGCCGTGCCCAAGCCGCTGACGTGCCTGCCCGAGGTCGAGCTGACGCGCACGCCGCTGGTCGTCTCGATCTGCTGCGCGCCGTGACGCGGCCGTCGCGAGCTCGAGCTCAGTCCCAGTCCCAGTCGTGCGCACGGTCGTCGTCCTCGGCGGCCGTGCGCTCGTGCGTCAGCGTCAGGTGCAGCAGGAACGCGCCGAGGACATACGCGAGGCCGACGCCGACGGCGACGAGGAGCCCGACGGGCGTCCGCACCGCGCGGAAGACCCCTTGCCCGGGCGCCCCGACGATCGCGTGGAACGAGCCGACGCCGAAGCTCGCGGTCGCGACGGCCCACAGCGCATGCACGACGATCTGCTCCCACGTCGCGTAGGCGCCGAGGTCCGGGCGCAGGCCGGCGAGCACGCCGACCAGCAAGAGCAGCAGCAGCACCGCGACCAGCAGCAGCCACAGGCCCCGACGGCGGCCGGGCTCAGCCATGGTCCTTCACCAGCACGACGTTGGGCGCACGGCGCCACGTCGCGGGATCGTCGGCGACGACCGGCGGCGCATCGTCGGTGAGATCGATCGCGCTTCGCACCGGCGAGCTCTCGCAGGGATCGCCGCCGCCGAGCTCGACCCACAGCACGCGGCCGTAGCCCGCGGCGTCGTCGAACGGCTCGGGCGGGCCGGCGCCGATCGCCAGGCCCGTGCCCGCGCGATCGAGGCCGAGCGCGTACGGGTGCACGTCGCTGCCGTCGGTGCCGGTCCACCACGGCTCGAGGTCGTCGAGCTCGTTGCAGATCTCGGCCCCGGTCTCGCCGTCGCGCACGACGTGGATGCCGCGGCCGTCGGTGCGACCGGTCGCCATCAGCCAGCGCGCCCCGACGTCGCTCGGCAGCGGCACGATCTCGCGGACCTCCCAGAGCTCGCCGGGAATCTCGCCAGCCGTGCCGAGCTGCTTGCAGGCGCCGTCGAAGCGCCAGAGCCGGCCCGGCTCGAACGTCGCGATCGGCGTGTTCTCGGCCAGCAGAAACCCGCCCAGGCCATCGGGCGCGAGGTAGCGGACGCGCTTGTCGGGGAACGGCGTGTCGGCGACGCAGCCGTCGAGGGCCGCCGCGGCATCGGCGACGCTGCCCTCGCCCACCGCCGAGACGTCGAGCACCGCGGCGCCCTCGTCCCCGTCGCACGCGACCGCGATGTGGTCGTCGTCGATCGCGACGATGCTCCACGCGCCGAGGCACGACCCCATGCCGAGGCTCGCCAGGGATCGCCGGCCGACGTCGCCAGTGGCCGGATCGACGACGAGGATCTCGCCGGGGTTCGTCCACTCGGTCTCGAGGGCGAACAGATCGTTGGCGAACACCGCGACGAGCTGCCGGCCGCTCGCGTGGCCGAGCATGAAGATCGCCTCCTCGGCGGCAGCGTCGATCGAACGCACCGGCTCGAGGTACGCGGCGCCGTCGAAGTAGCTCGCGATCGGCACCGTCGCGCCGACGGGCTGCGCGGCGAGGAACGCGTGGGGGAACACCAGCAGCGAGCCGTGGTCGCGCGCGGGGAAGTGCCCGACGCTGATCGTGAGCCCGACGTCGTCGAGGACCATGCCGTAGGGCTCGTCGAGGAAGTCGCCCGAGTTGTCGCCCATGGGGTTGGGCTTCAGATCGAGATCGATCGCGCCGCGGTAGACCGGCCCGGCGCCGCGCGGCGCGTAGACCTCGACGCGATCGTCGAACGCCTGGGCGACGACCACCAGGGTGCACGACTCGCCGACCGGGCAGCCCAGCGGCCCCTCGGTCGGTAGGCTCGAGGTGTCGCCGCCCGTGCCGGTGCCCGACGTGTCGGCGGCCGCGGTGGTCTCGGCGAGGCTGCCCTCGTCGGCGTCGTCGCTGGCACACGCGGAGGCCAGCAGCGCGAGCGAGAGCGAGGGCAAGAGCGAGTGCGTGGTCGGGATCGTGCGTCGCATGGGTCAGTGATCTCGGGCGCGCCGACGCGGGCGGCACGGCGCCGCGAGGAGCAGCAGGACGAGCCACGCCGGCGCACCGGGCCGCGGCGCGACGGCACAGCCACCGTCGTCGCCGCCGCCATCGTCCCCGGACCCCGGGTCGGGGTTCGGCGCCACCGCCAGCACGGTGGGCGAGTACGCGGTGTACGAGCGGCCGTCGGTGTCGGTCACGGTCGCGCGCAGCTTGATGGTCTTGCCGCCGGCCGCATCGGGCGCGACGAACTCGAGGGCGAGGGGCCCGCTGTCGATGGGCGCGTCGACGAGCGCGAACTCCCAGCTCGGGATCAGGGTGCCGACGACCTCGCCCCACTCGACGCTCACCACCGAACCGGCGCTGACGTCGACGCAGCCCGGTACGGTGTACGGCGTGCCCGCGGTGATCTGGGCCTCGTCGCGCTGGAGGATGATCGACGGACCCGCGGCGTCGGCCTCGGCGGTGCTCGCGATCACCTTCACGAACCCGGCCCGCGGGCTCCAGAGGTTGCGCACGGGCTCCCAGGTGAAGCCGTAGATCTGGTACGTGCCGGGGGCCACGCCGCTGACGTCCCAGTCGACGCCCATCGCCGCCTGCGCGTCGGAGATCGGCACGCGCGCGTCGTCGGGCGTGATGCGGACCCAGTCGTCGGCGCCGAAGCGCGAGGTATCCTCGAGGATGTCCTCGGGATCGATGTCGGCCTCGACGACCTCGGGATCGACCAACGACGAGCGGACGATGTCGGCGTGCGTGATCCACGTCGGCAGCACGTCGCCGGCGTCCTGCTTGCGGAAGGCGAAGAACTGGTGCGTGCGGCTGTCGTCGACCTCGTCGGCGGTGCGGACCTCGGGCACGTCCTCTTCGGGCACCGTGTAGTCGAAGTGCACGGTCGGCGTCGCGGAGCGATCGACGATCGTCGCGCACGCGGCCGCGGACCAGTTGACCGGGATCCGCGGCTTCGCGCCGTTGGCGGCGGACGCGCTGCGCTCGCCGGCCACGGCGACGACGAAGGCCAGGGCGATCGCGGCACGACCGAGGCGGCGCATGACCAGCACCGTACCACGGCCGCAGGTGGTCCCCGTCGTCGGGCGGGGACCGGGCGGACGATCCGCGCATGACCGGGTAAGCTCCCCCGCGATGCATCGCTGCACGCCCCGGGCCGGCGGCCCTGGCCCCATGGCGTCGCTCGCCCTGCTCGGCACGATCGCCGTCGGTGGCTGCGATGGCGGCGCCGACGACGGCACCACCCTGGCGCCCGCGTGCGTCGAGGTCTCGCCGTCGACCTGCGCCCCGCTCTACACCCCGAGCTTCGACGAGGTGTACACCCGCACCCTGATGCCGAGCTGCGCGTCCGGGGGTGGTTCGTGCCACGGCAATGCCGACGCCAGCGGGGCCGAGGCGCACGGCCTGTTCGTCGACGACGCCGAGGCGACCCACGCCCGACTGCTGCAGGACCGCGGTGACGACACCTTCGTCGTCGCCGGCGACGCGGCGTGCAGCGCCCTCGTCGTGCGGCTCGTCGTCGACGACGACGTGCTGCGCATGCCCGTGGGCACCTCGCTCTCCGAGGGCGAGATCTGCAGCGTGGCCCAGTGGATCGAGAACGGAGCCGCACGATGACCCGCAAGACCGCGCTGTCGTTGCTCTCGGCCGTGGTCGGCCTCGCCTGCGCCGCCGAGACCGACGGCGGCCCCAGCGAGGAGATGCTGGATCCGGCGTCGTGCGAGGAGTGCCACCCGCAGCACTACCGGCAGTGGCTCGGCAGCATGCACGCGTACGCAGCCGACGATCCGATCTTCCTGGCGATGAACGCCCGCGGCCAGCGCGAGACCGGCGGCGCGCTCGGGGATTTCTGCGTGCGCTGCCACGCCCCGGTGGCCGTGGCCCTGGGCAAGACCACCGACGGGCTCAACCTCGACGAGCTGCCGCAGGCGATGAAGGGCGTCACCTGCTACTTCTGTCACAACGTCGAGTCGATCGGCGGCACGCACAACAACCCGATCAAGCTCGCCCTCGACGGGGTGATGCGCGGGCAGTACGGCGACCCGGTGCCCAACCCGTTCCACGACGCCGCCTACGCGCCGGAGATGGACGACAACGTGCTGGCCTCGGGCGACATGTGCGGCAGCTGCCACGACATCGTCAACAACCATGAGGTCCACCTCGAGCGCACCTACGCCGAGTGGGTCAGCTCGTTCTACGACGATCCGAGCCCCGACGATCCGGCGCTCAAGAACTACTACGCGAACACGTGCACCGGCTGCCACATGCCGGGCAGCAACTCGCCGATCGCCGACTTCGACGGCGTGCAGACGCGGCGGCTCCGCGACCACAGCATGGTCGGGGTCGACCTCGCGCTGACGGACTTCCCCGACGCCGAGCTGGGGCCGGCCCTGGTCGAGGAGCAGCGCGTGTTGATGGAGGAGCAGCGCGCACCGGCGGTGTGCGCGGGCCTCTGCGTGCGGCCGGCGGACGGCGGCGGCACCGACGTGGTGGTGTGGCTGCACAACGAGGCCGCGGGCCACTACTGGCCCAGCGGCGCGGCGCAGGACCGCCGCGCGTGGGTCCAGCTCGAGGCCTTCGACGGCGAGGCGCCGGTCGTGACCACCGGCGTCGTCGCGAACGACGAGTCGATCGACGCCGCCGAGCTCCTCGACCCGACGCTGTGGATGTTCCGCGACCGCGGCCTCGGCGTCGACGGTCAGCCCGCGTCGATGTTCTGGGACATCGCCGACATCGAGAGCAACCTGCTCCCGGTCGCGGCCGAGGCCGGCCTCAAGTACGACAAGACCACGTGGCGCGAGCGGAGCTGGCACGTCGACGGCCCGGTCGATCGCGCCGTGATGCAGGTGAACCTGCGGCCGATCCCGTTCGAACTCGTCGACGAGCTCGCCGAGGAGGAGCTCTACGACGCCGCGGCGATCAAGGCCCGCATCCCCACGTACACGGTCTCGGCGACGCAGATCGAGTGGACCCCCGAGACGGCGCAGATGACCGACCTCGAGGGCGCGTGCGTGATGAGTGCGAGCTGCTTCTGCGCGATCTCGATGGAGTGCGGCGCCTGCGAGTGCGGCGAGTAGGCGCGGCTCACGGGTCCACGCAGAAGCGGAACACCACCGCGTCCTCGAGTCCGTCCCCCTGCCGCAGGTCGAGGGTCACCTCCCACAGCCCGGGCATGAAGAGGTTCACCGGGGAGATCACGAACTCCCCGGTCACCTCGGTCGCCTCGACCTGCGCCGCGATCGACGAGCCGTGCTGGTGATCGGGCATGAACGTGCTCACCTCGATCGTCACCGGCTGCGGCAGGCCGGCGTCGTCCTGCACGCGGACGCGCCAGGTGTTGTCGCCCCGCGACGGCGGCGCGGGCGTGGCCTCGAGGATCGCGACCGCGATGCGCTCGCCGGATCGCCGCATCCCCAGCGCGTAGTCGTCGGCGCGGGTCTCGAGCGCGCAGTCGCGGGCGGCGGGTTCGTCGACGTCGGCCGCGTCCGGGTCGTCCGCGGGATCGCACCCGAGGACCAGGAGCAGGGGCACGGGGCGGGCGAGGACGCGCATGCTCCCGCGGTACGTCACGGGGGGCGATCGGGATCGCAGCGGCCCGTCGCCTCCCGTCACGGCGCCGCGGCGTCGCGCACCCACGCGACCGACTCGACCTCGAGGATCGCCCGATCCCGCACCCACGCCGGGATCCCCGGCGTCGCCAGGATCCGATCGAGATCCGCCTGCGCGCCCTCGAAGTCCCCGGCGCGGCGCCGCAGGATCGACCGCTCGAGCAGCATCAGCGGTTGATCGGGCGCGCGCTGCAGCGCCCGCTCGAGGGCCGCCGCCGCGGTCGTCGGCTCGCCGACGTGATCGAAGGCCAGCGCGAGGTTGTAGTAGTGGACCGCCGAGGGCTCGCGCTGCTTGCTGCGCGGCCACATCGCCTGGATCATCGCGAGCGCCGCGAGCCCGACGACGAGCCGATCGGTCCGCAGGGCCCCGCGATCGCGCACGAACACGCCGACGCGCTGCACCCCGGTCGCCGCGAGGAGCACCAGCGGGATCGCCAGGGGCAACCGGTGCTGCGACGACGTGAAGAACGCGAGATTGCCCGCGACCGTCGCAGCCCCGAGCCCCGCGACCCAGAACAGGCGCAGGCGCTGCTCGCGGTCCCGCCACCACACCGCGGCGCCGAGGATCGCCAACCCGAGCAGCACCCCGAACTGCACCGCGACGCGGTTCGCCCACGGGATCATCTCGCGCTCACCGAGCACGTCGAAGTCCTGCGCGAGCTCGTCGTTGCCCAGCATGAGCCAGGCCTTGCGCCCGAGCAGGCCCACCCAACGCAGCGGATCTTCCCCGATCTCCTGCCACGCGCGGCGGTACAGCTCGTCGCCCATCTGCGCGACCTCCTCGGGATCGCCGGGACGATCGGCGCCCGCGTACTCCTCCGACTCGCGCGCCACGTCGCCGCTGAACAACCCCGCCGCGTTCCACACCCCGTTCGCGTGGGCGTTGTTGCCGATGTAGAACGACGTGCCGCCGCCGTGGGCAGGGAAGAACGTCGGCACGCCGGTGACGACCGCGTTGCGCCACGCCATCGCGCCCAGCGTGATCGCCAGGCCCACCGCGAAGCCGACCAGCGGCCGCACCCACCGACCGGCCGCGCGCGCGCGCCAGAGCAGCGCGATCGCGAGGACCGGCGCGGCGAGCAGGAGGTTCGGCCGCGCCAGCACGCCGAGGCCCAGTGCGACGCCGACGGCCAGCGCCGGCCACGGACCACCCCTGCGCTCGGCCCAGGCCATCGCCGCGACGACGCCGATGCAGCACGTCACCGTCAGCGAAGCCGACAGGAACTTGTTCTCGTAGAACGCGAGCGGCGGGTGGGCGAGCGCGAGCAGCAGTCCCCACGCGGCGGTGCGCGCCCCGAACATCGCCCGCAGCGCGCGGTGCAGCAGCCACCAGCTCGCGCCCGCGATCGCGAGCTGCACGAGCAGCGCGAGCGCCAGCCCGCCCACCGCCATCGGCACCGCGAGCTGCATCGCGTACAGCCCCTGCAGGTAGAACGGCGCCGAGCCCAGCGGCGGGTGGGCGACCAGATCCGCCGCGGCCTGCTCGTAGATCCGCCCGTCCGAGATCGTCGCCACCGCGAACGGCACGTCGCGCAGGTAGACCAGGTGGTAGACGAGCCGCTGCAGCGCGAAGGCGGCGACCAACCACGGCAGGACGCCCGTGACCGGGGCCTCGACCGCGCGCGGCGATTGCATCGAGGTCGACACCCGCCCCGCAGTGTACCCGCGCCGTCGCTCGTGCGCCGGGACCCAGCCGGGCTATGCTCCGCCCATCCCCCGATGAACGGCGCGCGCCGCCACGACTCCCCGTGTGCTGATCCGTGGCCCGCCGCCGCGGTGATCCACGCGCTGCACGACCGCTACCTCACCGAGGTGGTCGAGCACCTCGGCCTGTGTCCGTTCGCGCGACGCAGCCGCGAGCAGGGCCGCGTGCACCGACCGGTGTGGTGGGTCGACGACGCCCTCGATCCGGCCGCGGTCGCCGGCACGCTGCTCGCCGTCGTGCGCGAGTCGCCCGACGCCGAGATCCTCCTGCCGACCTTCGTCGTCCCGCCCGATCACCCGTGGAACGACGCCGAGACCTTCGCGACGTTCGTGCCCGAGCTGCGCGCCGCCTACGAGCACACCGACGGCCCGCGCTTCTTCATGGTCGCGTTCCACCCGGGGTTCGCGGCGGACGCGGGGGCCAAGCGCCGGCTGTCGCCCGACTCGCTGGTGCCGCGGCTGCGCCGGACGCCGGACCCGGTGATCCAGTGCGTGCACGCCGAGGTGCTCGAGAAGGCGCGCCGCGCCGCGCAGGCGACCGCGCGCGATCGGCTGCGCGAGCGCTTCGCCCACGATCCGGTGATGGCAGCGCTCATCGAGCGCAGCGTCCAGGCCGACCCCGAGCTCTCGGCGGAGATCGCCCGGAACAACTTCGCCGCGGTCGGTGACGGCACCGGGGCCGAGGAGCTCCAGCGACGGATTTCGGCGATTGCAGCGGCGCGGGCGGCGGTCGGAGTCCGACCGCACGTCCCGCGGTAGACTCCGCGACCATGACGAGCCCCACGCTCACGCGCCGCGGACTGCTGCGCGGCGCCGGCACGGCCTCGGTGCTGGCCAGCTGCACCAAGCCCAACGGACCCGACTCGAGCGCGCCCGCGATCACCGACGCCAACGCGCCGGCCGAGATCGGACCGGACGCGACCTCCGTCGAGTTCACGCTCAACGGCAAGACCGTCACAGTGCAGGTCGAGCCCCGCGTCACGCTGCTCGAGGCCCTGCGGCTCGATCTCGACGTCACGGGGCCCAAGCTCGTGTGCGATCGCGGCGCGTGCGGGGCCTGCACCGTGCTCGTCGACGGCCGGCCGCGCAACGCGTGCATGATGCTGGCCCACGACGTCGCGGGCGCGAACGTGACGACGGTCGAGGGCCTCGGCGAGGGCGAGCAGCTCTCGGCGCTGCAGGCCGCGTTTGTCCGCCACGACGCCCTGCAGTGCGGTTTCTGCACCTCGGGCATGCTGACGAGCTGCGCGTCGCTGCTGCGACGCCGTGGCAGCTCGGCGAGCGCGTTGACGGGCGCCGAGGTGAACGACGCGATCGCGGGCAACCTGTGCCGCTGCGGCACCTACCCCAACGTCGTCGCTGCGGTCCTCGAGGTCGCGGGCGCCAAGGCCTCCACACCGAACGCGGCCGCGTCCGCGACGAAGGCGGGCTGACATGCCACGCAAGACGATCACCGTCGGCTTCGCCGACCAGCTCACCGAGATCGAGGCGGACATCCCCGCGGGAGAGCCCCGCCCCTGGGACGCCGACAACCGCCTGGTCGTCGTCGGCAAGCCGGTCCCGCGCATCGACGGCCACCTCAAGGTCTCGGGCCGCGCCAAGTACACCCACGACATCGCGCTGCCGGGGATGCTCCACGCCGCGGTGCTGCGCTGTCCCCTGCCCTGCGCGCGGATCAAGAAGATCGGCCTGGGCGGCGCGGCGAAGGCCCCCGGGGTCAAGGCCGCGATCACGCTGGCCGAGGTCGGCGATCGCATTCTCTTCGCGGGTCAGGACATCGCCGCCGTCGCGGCCGAGCGCCCCGAGCTGGCCCGCGACGCGCTCGCCTCGATCGAGGTCGAGTACGAGGCGCTGCCCTTCGTCGTCGACACGCGGATGGCCGCGAGCCCCAGCGCGCCCGCGGTCCACCAAGGCGTGGTGCGCGAGCGCAAGACCGAGGGCGACGAGCCCGGCGCCGCTGGGGCGCAGGGCGGCGAAGGCAACGTCCGCAAGATGCCCGACAGCCGCCGCGGCGATCCGGCCAAGGCCCTGAAGAAGGCCGCCGTCGTCCACGAGGCGACCTACAGCACGCAGGTGCAGACCCACAGCGCGCTCGAGACCCACGGCATCGTCGTGCGCTGGGACGCCAAGGACAAGATCACCGCGTGGTGCTCGACGCAGGGCATCTTCAGCGTGCGTGACGAGCTCGCCGAGATCTTCGGCGTGCCGACGGCGAACGTCCGCGTCATCACCGAGTTCCTCGGCGGCGGCTTCGGGGCCAAGTTCGGCGCCTCGGCCCCGGGCACGCGCCTCGGCTTCATCGCCGGCGAGCTGTCGCGCAAGGCGGGCGCGCCGGTGAAGCTCATGTGCGATCGCCACGAGGAGCACGTGTGCACCGGCAACCGCCCCGACGCGCACCAGGACGTGAAGCTCGGGGCCGACGCGTCGGGTCGCCTGGTCGCGCTGCACGTGCGCAGCCTCGGCACCGCGGGCATCGGCACGGGCGCGGGCATCGGCCGCAACGCGTTCTCGGTCTACACCAAGATCCCCCACGTGCTGGTCGAGGCCAGCGACGTCTACACCAACGCGGGCCCGGGCACGGCGATGCGCGCCCCAGGGCACCCGCAGGGCGCGTTCGCGGTGGAGCTCGCGATCGACGAGCTGGCGCGCAAGATGAAGGCCGATCCGCTCGCGCTGCGGATCCGCCACGACGAACACCCCGTGCGCAAGTGGCAGTTCGAGCAGGGCGCGACGCGCTTCGGCTGGGCCGAGGCCCGCAAGCGCTCCGAGGCCGCGCGCGCCCGCGGCACGCGGATGCGCACCGGCGTCGGCGTGGCCGCGTCGATCTGGGGCGACTTCGGCCGGCCCGGCGTCACGGTCACGGTGACCATCGGCCGCGACGGATCCATCAAGGTCGACAACGGCGTGCAGGACATCGGCACCGGCATCGGCACCGTGATGGCGCAGGTCGCCGCCGAGGTGCTGAGCCGACCGACGGACGCGATCACCGTACGCATCGGTCGATCCGAGTTCGGCCCCAGCGTCGGCAGCGGCGGATCGACGACGACGTCGAGCGTCACGCCGGCGGTGCGCAACGCCTGCGAACAGGCCAAGACCCAGCTGCTCGCGGTCGCCAGCGACCTGCTCGGCGTGCCGCCCGCGGACGTGGTCTGGGGGCCCGAGGGCCAGGCCCTCGGTGGCGGCAAGGTCCTGACGTTCGAGGCGCTGTGCAAGAAGATGCCCGGCGAGGCGATCGTCGCCACCGGCACGCGGGGCAAGACCTACGGCGCACACCCGATGGAATTCTCGGGCCAGCCGATGCAGCAGATCGCCGGCGTGCAGTTCGCCGAGGTCGAGATCGACACGTGGACGGGCGTCATCCGGGTGAAGCGCGTGCTCGCGATGCACGACTGCGGGCGGGTGATGAACGCGCTGACCTGCCGCAGCCAGATCAACGGCGGCGTGATCCTCGGCACCAGCTACGCGCTGCTCGAGGAGCGCGTGCTCGACCGCGACTTCGGCCGCATGCTCAACCCCAACCTCGAGCACTACAAGATCGCGGGCGCCCGCGACATCCCGGAGATCGACGTCGTCATGACCGACGTCTTCGCCGGCAACAACAGCACCGGCGCCATCGGCATCGGCGAGCCCTCGACGATCCCGACCGCCGCCGCGATCGCGTGCGCCGTCTACGACGCGCTCGGCGTCCCGGTGCGCAGCCTACCCATCACGCCCGCCAAGATCCTCGCGGCGCTCGGCGTGATCCCGACCGGAGGAACCCCGACATGAACCGCTTCACGCTGGTGCGACTGCCCACGCTCGAGGCCGCGAGCCTCCGCGTGGCCAAGGCCCCGCAGACCCGCCGATTCCGGGCCGGTGGCATCGATCTTCTCGATCAGCTCAAGGAGGGCCTCGACGCCCCCGACGAGCTCGTCGAGCTGCGGGCCGTCGGCGGCGAGATCGGCGAGGCCATGCGGGGCATCCGGGAGCAGTCCGGCGGCTGGTCGCTCGGCAGCCTCGTCACGCTCGCGCAGCTCGCCGAGTTCGAGGACATCGGCGTCGCGTTCGCGGCGCTGCGCGAGGCCGCGGGCTCGGCCGCGACGCCGGGCATCCGCAACGCGGCGACGCTCGGCGGCAACCTGCTGCAGCGCCCGCGGTGCTGGTACTACCGCCACGTCGACCTCGAGTGCCTGAAGAAGGGCGGAAGCCAGTGTTTCGCCCTGACCGGGGACAACCGCTACCACGCGATCCTGGGCGGCGGGCCGAGCTTCATCGTCCACCCCTCGACGCTCGCGGCGGCGCTGGTGGCCCACGACGCGACGGTGGTCGTCTCGACCGGCGCGGCCGAGCGGCGGATCCCCATCGCCGAGCTGTTCGTGCTGCCGACGGTCGATCCGCTCCGCGAGCACGCGCTGAAGCCCGGCGAGATCATCGTCGCCATCGAGGTGCCGAAGCCCGGCGCCGATCAGCGCTCGACGTACGCGGCGGTGAAGGAGAAGGCGTCGCACGACTGGCCGCTCGGCGAGGTCGCCGTGCGCGCGCGACTGGCCGGCGGCAAGATGTCCGACGTTCGGGTCGCGCTCGGCCACGTCGCGCCGATCCCATGGCGCGCGCCCGCGGCCGAGGCGGTGCTCGAGGGCCAGGCCCCGAGCGCCGAGCTGTTCGCGAAGGCCGCCGCCGCCGCCGTCGCGAAGGCCAAGCCGCTCGAGCACAACGGCTACAAGATCCCGCTCGTCGCGGGCCTGCTGCGCGAGGCCCTCCACCGACTCACCGCCGTGCCACTGCCGGAGTAAACCCGATGCCGACCTTCGACGACGAGTCCACCATGGCCGAGCGGCACGAGCGACCGGTGTGCCGATCGCTCCGCACCAAGGCGCTGCACGTCTACGGGCCCGACACGCCGGACGCCTACGCGACGTCGCGGTCGAGCCACTATCACTGCCTGCGCACGCAGTTCGTGACCGGCCCCGATCAGGCGCCGTGCGTGCCCGAGCAGTGCCAGCCGGGCCGCAGCTGCTTCGAGGCCCGGTGAGCCTGGCCGACGCCGCGGCGGGCCACTACTGGACCATCGCCGCCGATCTCGGCGCGCGCCTGCGACCGCGCCCGGCCCCGGCCGACGGTGCGTGGAGCCTCGAGGTCCGCGAGGCCCGCTACGGCCACGTGCGCCTCGGCGGCCGCCTGCGGCGGGCCGACGGCGACACGCTCGTCGTCGTCGTGCACGGGCTCGGCGGCGACAGGAACAGCCCGTACATGCACCGGGCCGCACACGCGATCGCGGCGCGGGGCTGGTCGTGCCTGCGCGTCGACATGCGCGGCGCCGACGGCCGCGGCGAGGACTACTACCACGCAGCGCTGACCTCCGATCTCCACGCGAGCATCGCCGCGTGCCGCGACTTCGATCGCGTCTTCGTGCTCGGCTACTCGCTGGGCGGCCACGTCGCGCTGCGCTTCAGCACCGAAGCCCTCGATCCCCGCGTCGCCGCGATCGCGGCCGTGTGCTCGCCCCTCGATCTCGGGGCGACGGCCGCCGCGATCGATCGCCGCCGCGCGTGGCCGTACCGACACCACATCCTGCGCGGGCTGGTCCGCATGTATCGCGAGGTCGCGCGGCGCCGCGATGTCGTCGCCCCCCTCGACGTGGTGAAGCGCGTGACGACGATCCGCGGCTGGGACGAGACCGTCGTCGCGCCGCGGCACGGCTTCGCCTCGGCCGACGACTACTACGCGCGTGCGTCGGTCGGGCCGCGCTTGGGTGAGCTGCGCGTGCGCGCCGGATGGTTCGGCACGCGGCACGACCCGATGGTCACCGCCGCGACCGTCTTGCCGTCGCTGCAGCTCCCCCACCCGCGCCTCGACGTGCGGTGGTTCGAACGCGGCGGCCACGTCGGCTTCCCCGACGACGTCGGCGGCGGGCGATCGCTCGAAGCCGAGGTGCTCGACTACTTCGCGCCGGTCTGACACGCGGCTCAGCCGAACTCGGGGTCCGTGTTCGGCTCGAACTCCGGCCCCGTGTCCGGCTCGGGGAACTCCGGCTGGTCGGGCCAGGGCGGCGGGGTCTCGTCCGGCGCCGGCGCGGGCGGAGCGTCCGGCGTCGGCGCGGGCATGCCCGGGGGCTCGGGGGTCGGTGACGTCGGCATTCACCCAGGATAGGTCCCCTTCGCCGTCCGACCAACGCGCAGAGGCTGCGGCGAACGGACGGTGACGGGCGAGGCGCACGGGCGAGACCCGTGCGCCGCTGCAGCTCACTCGCGGTTGCCGACGACGCGGAAGTTCGACGAGTTGGCGTAGCCGCGGACCATCACGTGCACCACCGCGGGCGTCGCGAGGGTCACGTTGCAGCTCTCGGCCGAGCCGCTGGCGTAGGGGCGACAGTCGAACGTCGTCGTGGTCGGGGCGGTGCCGCGACGCACGTAGAGATCGGCGTCCGCGGTGCCGGTCATCACGAAGCGGTAGTTGCCCGCGGCGAGCTCCGGCGTCGCCCACCGGATCTCCTGGTTCTTCGTCACGGTGCCGCTCTCGTCGAGCCCCGACCACGCCGCGGGCGGCGGGGTCTCGCCACCGCCCTCGACCACCAGCCGGAACGCGTTGGTGCCCATGCCGTAGCCGTGGACCTGGATGAAGATCGTCGACGCGGTGGTGACCTCGACGGTGCACTCCTCGTCGCTGCCGTCGGAGAACGGGCGGCAGTCGTACGCGGTGGTCGTCGGGGCCGAGCCCACGCGGACGTAGAGATCCGCGTCGCCGCCGGTGCGGGCCGGGTCGTGCGACATCACCACGCGGTAGGTGCCGGGCTGCACCACGCCGGTGTCATAGCTGCGGACCGCGCCGCGGGCGACGTCGCCGGCGAGGTCGAGCAGCGGCGCACCGCCACCGCCGCCGCCGCCCGCGGGCGCGCAGGTGGTCGGGTCGTTCGCGCACTGAAGCAGCGCGCGGGCGCGGTTGTACGAGACGAACGGGTTGTCGTCGTCGCCACCGGTGTCGTCGGCGCTCTCACCGGGACCCTGGTGATCGAGCGCCATCCACATGAAGTCGGGGTGCAGCTGCTTGCTGTCCTCGCCCAGCGTGACCGTGGGGTCTTCGATCCACTCGCCGCCGAGGATGCGATCGTTGGCGTCGAGCTCGAGCACGTAGTTGAGCTGGACGTGGACCGGATCGATGTCGCGGGTGTCGGCGCGGCGCAGCAGCTCGGTCGGACCCACCGAGTCGGAGATCATCCGGTACTCGAGCTTGATCCGGCGGAAGCGGGCCGCCGACGCGTTCCACTGGTAGTCGGAGCCACCAGCCCCGACGAGGTCCTGGGCCTGCGCCTCGGTCACGTCCGCCTGCTCGAGGATCTCGTACCCGACGATCGGGAAGTTCCAGATCTCGTGGTCCCAGTTGTGGTCGATGACGAACGCCGGGCGCCCGCCAGTCTCGCCGGTCACCAGGTTGCGGGCGCCGCGGCCGAACATGCCGACGATCGCGGTGTGGAACGAGCCGGGGTTGAGGTCGCGGCAGGCGACGTCGGTCGGGCGACCGTCACCGTCGCGGGTGATGTCGTCGGGCGAGGTGTTGCAGCGACGGCCGCTGAAGGTGGCCTCGTCGCTGAAGTACAGCTCGGTCATCATCGCCTCGATGTCCGCCATCCGCCACAGGACGCAGTCCTGGGTGTTGCCGTCGGTGCACTCGACGACGCGGTCGTCCTCGAAGCGGACGCGGACGTCGCGGCGCGGAAAGCCCAGGGGCTCGCTGGTCGCGTACGAGGCCCACCCGTTGCAGTGGCCCCACCAGCTGTCCGGCTCGTACTGCTGGTACTGGCCTTGGTTCTCGAGCTCCCACTCGGTCGCGGGACCGGCGACGGTGACGGCCGGGTGCTCGATCTGGGTGCACCCGGTCGGGTTGCTCTGCGCGTCTGGGAAGCTGCAGTGCGAGACCGCCTCGACCTGTCGGGTCTGGCCCGGGTTGAAGGTCAGATCGTACTTCTCCATCGGCGAGAGGCGATCGCGATCGGTGAGGTTGCCGTAGTCCTGGTTCGCGCCGGGCTGCCAGCGCCACGCGGTGCCGTTGCGCGCCTGCGGCCACCACGTCGACGCGAACACGGGCCACGTCGTCTGCCCGGCGGTCAGCGCCGCGTCGAAGGTGCGGTAGACGCTGTTGGCGGTGAGGTCCGGGTGGAGGCGCTGGGGGAAGTTCGCGTTGTCGATCGCCTCGCGCTTGCCCTGGTCGTCGAAGCTCGCGATCTTGTGCGAGCCGCCGCGGACCGCCTCGCCCGTCGCGTCGTCGAACCCGAGGATGTAGTCGTAGACGCCCTTGCGGTTGTCGACGACCGGCGCGTCACCGGCTTCGGTGCCGTCGTCGCAGGCGGGAGCAGCCAGGACACAGAGCCACAGGAGCGAGGACGACGACGACAGGGCAGAGCGCATGGGGACCTCGGGGTTGGGCGAGTTGCCTGGGCGAGTTGCCCAGGCGATTGCCGTCCCGTAAGGCAATGTGTGTGCCATGCCTTCACCGCATCACATCGACGAAATCCCACGGGTTTCGACGGTTTGCGGGCCGTTCGGCGGGGAGCCGGGTGACCACGGCAGTTGCGCCCCTGGCAAGCGTTGTGGCCGCGCCCACGCGCGCGTCCGCGCAGAGACGTCAGGCCCCGGTCCAGGCGATCGCCAGGTCGTACGTGTTCTCGGAGCCCGACCACCCGTGCACCCGCACGTAGAACGTGCACGTCTGGTCGGTGCACGCGCCGTCGTCGAGGGTGAACTCGTAGTGCTCGTTGCTGTCGGCGCTCTGCCCCTGCGCCGCGGTGCAGGTCCCCGGCATCTCCTCGGTGCACGGCGTCAGGTCGACCCCGTCGGCGTCGTGGAAGTGCAGGTCCAAGTCCTCGTTGGGTCCGTCGTCCACGAAGGTGAGGTCGACCGCGATGTGCTCACCGTCGAGGAGATGGATCTCGTACCAATCGTCGTCGCCCGAGCACAGCATGCGGCCCTCGACCAGGTATCCGTCGGGGAACACCTCGGCGTAGGTCGATTGCCCGAGGGTGTCGTCGGGCTCGAGGTCGTCGTCGACGCACGTCGCCTCGCACGCCGCCGGGCTGGCGTCGATCAGCAGGTCGTAGGTGTTGTCCGCCCCGCCGAAGGCATAGACGCGGACGTAGTAGGTGCCGGGGCCGACGCAGGTCTCGACCACCTCGGACGAGCTCGCGCCCTCGGCCTGGTCGAGCGCCACGCCGACCGCGTCGTAGATCCCGAGGTTGAGGTTGCTCGCGGCGCCGCCGTCGACCACCGCGCCGAGCGTGGTGTCCTCGCCGACCACCACGCGGTACCAGTCGTCGTCGTCGCCGCAGGCCACGAGGTCGGTGTACGCGTCGGGATCCACTGCCGGCTTCGCCAGCGCCTGGGGGCGCGTGTCGTTGTCCTCGAAGGCGTCGTCCTCACACGGAGCCGGTCCCACCTCGCACGCACCCGACACGGGCACGCACTGCTTCGCGACGACCCCGTCGACGGACTCGACCGGATCGCAGCGGAACTCGGCGTCGCAGTCCTCGTCGACGTCGCAGTCGGTGCCGCACCACGCCGAGCCGTCGACGCCGAGCGGCACGCACAGATCGTCGGCCCCGCCGCACTGCGCATCGGCGCTGCACCCGTCGCAGATCGCCAGGCCGCCGCCGCCGGCGTTGGTCACCTGGATCGCGAACAGCCCGTCCTCGGGCGCGTCGGTGACGTGATCGCAGTCGCCGGAGACGTCGTCGTTGTCGCCCGCCGAGATGAGGTACCAGATCGGCGCCGAGGTGCCTTCGGGCGCGCTCGCGACGGGGTTGGCGATCGCGGCGTGCCAGGTGCCGTCGACCATGTCGCCCTCGCCGAGCGTCATCTCGACCACGTCGAGCTCCGAGAAGTCGACCGGGACGTGCGGCTCCTCGAGGGTGAAGTACAGCAGCGGCGCCTGCTTGAGCCCGACGTCGTCGTGGATGTGCGCGGCGAGATCGAGGTCGAGCACCGTCTCGAGATCGTTCGCGGTGTGCTCGATGACCGGCGCCTCCCCCGGGCAGTCGGGCTTCGGCGGCTTGCGCAGCACGATGAGGAAGTTCTTCAGCGTCGAGGCGTGCTCGCCGTCGTTCGCCGACAGCACGATCGGGTGGCGCTCGTCCGCGGTCTGATCCTTCGACGGGCACCAGCGGAACGCCGCGCTGAGGCCGGTCTCGACGGTCAGCTCGGCGCCCGCGAGGCCCGGGGGCTCGAGCGCCAGCACCACGTCGGTGTCGTCCTGGTCCTCGACGACGACGGGGAACTCGACGCACGCCTTCTGCTCGAGGTCCAGCGTGGTACCCGAGCCCAGGGGCTCGCGGAACACCGGCACGGTGCCCTCGCCAAGCGTGGTGCGCACGTCGATCGCGACGGTGACCGTGTCGGTGTGCTCGCCGTCGCTCGCGGTGAAGTCGAAGTACCAGAGCCCGACGTCGTCCGCGTCCGGCGTCCAGCGGAACACGCCGGCGCCGTCGGGGCGGCGGGCGATCGACGCCGCCGCCTGGATACCGTCGAGCTCGGCGAAGAACCCGTACTGCACCGTATCGCCGTCGGGATCCTCGGCGCGCAGATCGATCACCAGCTCGGCGCCGACCGCCGCCAGCTGATCGTCGATGCCCTCGAGCTGCGGGGGCTCGCCGCCGTCCTTGCACGCCACGGGGCTCGACAGCACCAGGGCCGCGGCCGCGCGCGCGAGGGCCCCGAGGATGCCGCTGCCCGTTCCGACCGTCCCGCGCACGTCGGCCCCAGGTTGTCCGCATCGACGGGGCGGCGCAAGCCACCGGCAGCGATGGCGCGAGCCGTCGCCGCGGGGCGCCCGCGGGCTCACTCCAGCGGAGCCCGGAACAAGTCGTGATCGAGCAGCGCCCGCGAGGTCCACAGCTCGTCCGCCGCCCGACGCGCCAGCGCGTCGCAGTCGGCCCGCGCCCGCGCCCGACCGTCGCGATCGAAGCAGCCGCCGCCGGTGAGGGCGTCGCGACCGCGCGCGATCCACATCCGGTCCTCGGCCAGCGCCGTGCCGTCGGGCAGCACCGCGATCGCGTCGGGTCGCGCCTCGAGCAGGGAGTGGCCGACGAACGACGGCGGGATCGCGAGGCCCGCGGCGTCGAGCACGGTGGGTCCGAGATCGATCTGGCCGGCGATGCGATCGTCGCGGCCGACCCGCGGCGATCCGGGTCGCCACAGGAACGCGGGCACCCGGTGGTTGCGCGTCGGCACCGTCGGATCCCAGCGATCGATGCCCGCGAGCGCCGAGACCTCGTCCGACCACGGCAACCCGGCGACGTGATCGCCGTAGACCAGCACGACCGTGCGCTCGGCCAGGCCCGCCTGCTCGAGCCCGGCGAAGAACGCCGCGAGGGCCCGATCGGCGTGGCGCATGCCCTCCAGGTAGTTGCCGACCGACGTGCCCTCGAGCGCGCCGAGCTCGAGCTCGGCCAGGTGCGGCGGGAACTCGACATAGGGATGATGGAGGCTGAGCGTGATGAAGAAGCCGAAGAAGGGCTCTCGCCGCGCGGCGAGGACCCCGGCCATGCGCCCGAGGAACTCGACGTCGGACAGACCCCAGCCGACCATCGGACCGTCGCCGATCTCGTCGCGGAACATCGAGCTCGCGAAGCCGTAGCGCGGGTGGATGACGGCGCGGTTCCAGAAGCCGCGGGCATACGGGTGCGCCGAGAGCGTGTCGTAGCCGGCCGCAGAGAAGCGGTGCGCGATGGTGTCGAACGCATCGTCCGCGCGCAGGAACGCCAGCGCGCCGGTGCGCAGCGGGTGGCCCGACTGCAACACCAGGTACTCGGCATCCGAGGTGCGGCCCTGGGCGGTCTGATCGAACACGTGGGTGAAGTGCAGCGCCGAGCCATCGGCCTCGGCGAGGAACGGCATCACCGGCGCGCCGTCGATGCGCGCGTCGACGACCCAGCTCTGCATGGCCTCGACCTGGATCACGACGACGTTCGGCGGTGACGCGGGCGGCGTCGGCACCGGGCGCGCCTGGCTGCGCGCGGCGAAGAAACCCTCGACCTCGCGGCGCTGCGCGTCCGAGAGCGCGTCGACGCCGAGCCACCGCCCGAGCTGGCGGCTGGCCTCGAACAGGTGGGCGTTCCACAGCCCGAGACGACCGACGTTGTCGCGCTCGGAGAACACCCGCGCTCCGATGGGCGACGCGGCCAGCTCGAGCAGGCCGCGGATCGACGGCAGCGCACAGGCGGCGAGCATCGCCGCGACCACCCACCGCGCGCCCGGACGCGGGCTGGTCGTCGCCGACCGCGGCGTCAGGCCGAACAACGTCACCAACCCGAGCAGCGGCCACGCGAGCTGCACGTACTCGGGGTGCCACAGCGAGAAGACCGTCGCGTGCGCGTCGCCGAGGTGGTGCACGGCCGTGAGCGCGGAGGTCGGCAGGATGGAGCCGAAGAAGTCGAGGTAGCCGAGATCGACGAGGGCCAGCGCGAACGCGAAGAGGATCGCGGCTGCCGCGGCCCCACGACGCCACCGGCGCGGCACGAGCACGAGGGGGAGCGCCATCCACCCCGCCGCCGACGCCGACACCCCCGCGGCGCCGGTCCACGCCTCGATGCGCGCGAGGTCGGCGAAGATCTCGCCCACGCCCAGGGCGACCACCGCGAGGTGGGCCGGCGCCCACGCCTCGGTCACCAGCGCGACGAAGCCCGGCCGCGACGACGCGCGCGCGGCCACGCCGAGGATCCCCAGCCCGCTGAGCGCGGCCGCGGTGAGCAGCAGGCCCCAGCGCACCACCAGCACCCGACGCTGCGGGGCGTCGGCCACCGACGGCGGGGGAAACCACGCCACGTGCTCGCGGACCATGCCGAGCTCGAGCAAAGCCTCGCCGATCTCGTCGGGCGCCCGCACGCGCACGATCACCTCGACCGACTCGCCCGGCGCGACCTCGTGCGGAAGATCCGACCGCATGCCTTCGCCGCCGCGGCGTACCCCATCGGCGTCGGACCAGCGGTACGAGAGCCTATCGCCGCGGGCCGGCGACCACGCCTCGCCGCCGTCGTTGCGCACGACCACGCGGACGAGCGCGGTGCGACTCGCCCACAGCCGCGACGGCACCTCGGCCTCCAGCAGCGTCCATGCGAGCTGCGGCGGGCCGACGTCGATCACGAGGGCATCGCGAACATCGTCGGGATCGTCGAGCGCGGGGCCGAACCACCGCACGCCCTCGCGCACCGGCTGCCAGCGCACCGTGTAGCGGCCGGGCCGCGTCGGCAGCTCGAGGCTCGCGAGCAGCTCGACCTCCTCGCCCGGATCCACGTCGTGGGGCAGCGGCGTGCGCACGCCCTCCGGCGTCGTCGCGCCGCCGGGCTGCGATCCGCTCCAGCGATACGACAGTCGATCGCCCGCCGACGCAGACCACGTCGCGGTGCCCTCGTTGCGCAGGCGCAGCGGCACCTGCAGCGTCGCGCCCGCGAAGCCTCGGCTCGGCGTCGCGCCGGCGCGCAGCGACCACGCCAGCGACGGCGGTGCCACCTCCACGTCGAAGCTCGCGGAGCCAGACTCCGGCGCGCCGAACCACGCCAGGGGCTCGCGCACCGGCTCGATCCGCAGCACGTGGGGTCCGGCCCCGGGCGGCCCCTCGACGTCGGCGACCAGCTCGATCGTCGCCCCCGGGGCCACCGCCGGCAGCGGAGTGCGCCGCCCCTCGTGCACGACCTCGCGGCCGTCGCGATCGAACCAGTGGTAGGCGAGCGCGTCGCCGTACGCCGACGACCACGCCGCGCAGCCGCGGTTCTCGATCCGCACCGCCACGCCCGCCGTCTCGCCGGCCGCGATGACCGGCGCGCCGTCGAGCGCCGCGGCGAACGCCAGGGGCGCCGCACCTGCGCCGACCTCGACCGCGACACGGTGCCCCGCGTCGGGCTCGGGGTACCAGCGGACCTTGTCGCGGACCATCGCCCACACGAGCGTGTAGCGCCCGGGCTCGGCCGGCGCGTCGACGCGCGCGCGCACCTCGGTCGTGCGCCCGGGCAGCACCACGCCGCGGATGCCCGAGCGTCGCCCCTCGCGCACGACGACGCTGCCGTCGGACGCGAGCCAGTGGTAGGCGAGTCGGTCCCCGGTCGCGTCGCTCCACGGCAGCGCGCCGTCGTTGCGCAGCTCGACGGCGACGGTGATCTTCTCCGCGGCGCACAGCCGGGCCGGCAGCGCCTGCGTGACGACGGCGAAGCGCAGCTCGTCGTCGTCCGCGCGGGCCCGAGCGGGCCACCACGCCAGCGCGACGAGCCACAGCGCGAGCCACCGCCCCACGGCGCTCGCCGAGCGGCTCACACGATGACCGGCGAGCCCTCGTCGCCCCGCGCGTCGGCCTCGCCGTCGTTCTCGGAGTGCCAGCGCTTCATCTTGCGCTTGATCATCTCCTTCTTCACCAGACCGACCATGTCGACGAGCAGGCGGCCCGTGAGGTGATCGTGCTCGTGCTGCAGGGCGCGACCGAGCAGGCCATCGCCCTCGATCTCGAACTCCTGGCCGTGCTGATCCTTCGCGCGCACGCGGACCCAGCGGGGACGCTTCACCTCGACGAACACGCCCGGGAAGCTGAGGCAGCCCTCCTCGGAGATCGAGATGCCGCGGCCCTCTTCGACGATCTCGGGGTTCACGAAGACGACGGGCTCGTCGTCGTTGCGGCCCGCGACGCGGCCATCGATGAGGAACACCCGCTCGAGGCGGCCGACCTGGATCGCGGCGATGCCCGCACCATTGAGCGCGAACATCGTGTCCGCGAGATCGCGCACGAGTTCCTGCAGGGCGTCGTCGAAGACCTCGACGTCGAAGGTGGGCTCGCGGAGCCGCGGATCGGGATATTTGACGACGTCGAGCACGGCCATGGCGAGGTGGGCCTCCGGAAGCTGACGCAAGGGTAGCTTGCGCGACGCCGCGGTGCTACATGTCCGGCCGCGCGCGTCCCCTGCCCGCGGGCGCGCGACGGGCACCGCCATGAGCACGCTCACCGAACAGATCCGCGC
This sequence comes from Deltaproteobacteria bacterium Ga0077550, assembly GCA_001464385.1. Classification (GTDB taxonomy): domain Bacteria; phylum Myxococcota_A; class Polyangia; order Nannocystales; family Nannocystaceae; genus Xiheibacterium; species Xiheibacterium aquaticum. Next base: position 51,784 of record LNFB01000106.1, read on the forward strand.
CGCGCTCGCCCACGTCAAGGACCCGGCGACCGGTGCCGCGCTCGTCGCCTCCGGCCAGCTCGCCGCCGTCGAGGCGGACGACGCCAAGCGCACCGCGTCCCTCGTCGTCCACGTCATCTCGCCCGGCTACCCGCTGCAAGGGGCACTCGACGCGTCGATCCGCACCGCCCTCGGGCCGCTCGCCCTCGACGCGCTGTCGATCGAGTGGCGCCTGCGCGTGCCGTTCAAGCCCGCCCGGGCCGACCTCAACCGCCTGCCCACGGTGAAGAACATCATCGCGGTGGCGGCGGGCAAGGGCGGCGTCGGCAAGAGCACCGTCAGCGTGAACATCGCGATGGCGCTGTCGAAGATGGGCGCGTCGGTCGGCATCCTCGACGCCGACATCTACGGGCCGAGCGTGCCCAAGATGCTCGGCGAGGCGCAGCGCGACGCGAGCACGGCCGAGGAGGGCGGCGGCATCGCCCCGGCGCTGTACCGCGGCCTGCCGGTGATGAGCGTCGAGTTCTTCGTCGAGCCCGGCAAGGCGGTCATCTGGCGCGGCCCGATGATCCACAAGCTGCTCACGCAGTTCCTCGAGGAGGTCCGCTGGGGCGACCTCGACTACCTCATCGTCGATCTGCCGCCCGGCACCGGCGACGCCCAGCTCTCGCTGTGCCAGCTGATCCCGATCACCGGCGCCGTCATCGTCACGACCCCGCAGGAGGTCGCGCTCATCGACGTGCGCAAGGCGATCAACATGTTCGAGAAGCTCGAGGTGCCGGTCCTCGGCGTCGCCGAGAACATGAGCATCTACTGCTGCCCGTCGTGTGGTCACCGCGCCGAGATCTTCGGCGCCGGCGGTGGCGAGCGCCTGGCCAAGGAATTCGGCGTCGAGCTGCTCACGCGCATCCCGATCGATCCCAAGATCGCCTACGGCGGCGAGTCGGGCCACCCCGTCGTCGAGGACGCCCCCGACAGCGAGGTCGCGAAGGCCTTCTTCGAGCTCGCCGCCAAGGCAGCCCTCGGCGCCAGCATGCGCAGCGCCACCGGCCCCAAGCGCAGCAGCCTCCTACGCACCGTCGAATAGCCCAACCGATCGCCCAGCGCGAAGCAACCTCGCCCCCCGCTCGCGCAGCGCGAAGCAACCTCGCCCCCCGATCGCGCAGCGCGAAGCAACCTCGCCCTCCGATCGCGCAGCGCGAAGGAGCGAAGCGATGG
>LNFB01000107.1 GCA_001464385.1 Deltaproteobacteria bacterium Ga0077550
TCGAGGCGGTGGGCACGGGCGCGATGCCGGTGGTCGTGCGCCGCGAGGACGTCGGGGCGCCGCGCTCCGGCCAGATCCGCTTCGCCGGTCAGTCGACCGCCATCGCCCTCGATGGCGAGGACTTCGAGCCCCCGGCCCGCAGCCGTGCGGGGTTGTTCGTGGGGCTCGGCGTGGCCGCTGCAGTCCTCGCCGGCGGCGCCGTGTACTTCTTCAGCCGCCCCACGGTGCCGGATCCAAAGGACGCGAAGGCGCCGACCGAGGTGCCGGTGGTGAAGGCCGATGTCCCCACGACGGTGCCGACCCCCGTGGTGGTGCCGGTCCCGACGCCGGATCCCGCGGCGACCACCGTCGAGATCACGATCGCCGCCGGCGTGAAGGCGGAGGTCCGCAGCGACGCCGATGACGGCCTGCTCGGGTACACCGACGCGCCGATCAAGCTCGCGCGGGGCGACGCCGCAGTGTCCGTACGCCTGCGCGCCGAGGGCTACGAGGATCTCCTCGTCGACATCACGCCCGACGCGACGAAGACCATCAGCGCGGCCCTCGCGAAGCTCGTCGCCGTCGAGGCCGATCCGCCGGCCTCGGGCAAGAAGCCCAACGGGAAGAAGCCGAACAAGCCGGGCAAGCCCGAGGCGGGGGGCAAGCCGGTGCCGGCGACGCCCGATCCGCCGACGAAGCCCGTCGATCCGCCGAAGAAGCCCGATCCGACGCCGGACCCGAAGAAGCCGACGAACGGCTCGCCGGATCTCAAGGATCCGTTCGGCAACTGACGCGCGGACGGCCGCGCGCTACAGGGCGCTGGGACGCGGAAGCGCCAGCGCGGCGAGGAAGTACGCGAGCAGCCCCTCGACGTCCTGGGCGATCCACGGCGCCGGATCCCGCGGGTTGAAGCGCCAGAACCGAGTGGGCGCCCGCAGGTGCTGGCGCAAGGTCGCGAGCACCGGGAACGTCTCGACGCACACGGCCCAGCAGTCGAGGCCGTGGTGGAGGTGGTCCTCCTGCTCGCCGGTCCACGCGTCGATCCATCGGCTCGCGAGGCGGCGGTAGCGAGTGGCGGACTGCGCTGCGGCGAAGCTCCGGCACAGCGTGCCGTAGGCCCGCCACGCATCGCGGGTGCGGACGCGGGCGGGGATCAGGGTGCCCATGAACGAGTGCAGCCCAGCGGCGGCGTGGAAGCGCTGCGCCGCGCAGAGGTCATGGAGCGCCCGCGTCTCCGGCTCGCACAGCGGTGCGACGCCGCAATACGTCGCGTCGCCCGGCGTGTTCGAGCCGGCGCCCGGCAGCGCGAGCCGCCGTGCGCCCGGGGGCAGGGGGTAGTTGCGGTTGAGATCGACGCCGTGGCTGTTGGCGCGCAGCTCGGCGAGGCGCCCGTCGCCGCCGCGCTCCCACGTGCGTCGGTAGCCGTCGGGGTTGAGGCACGGCACGACCCACACCTCGGCGCGTCGGCGCAACGACTCGACGGCGGCGTCGTCACGGCCGAGGCGCTCGAGCAGGCCGAGCGCGACCAATCCGCTGACCCACTCGATGCCGTGGATGTTCGCGGTGCACAGGACACGTTCGTGCGGCCCATCGCCGCGGGCCGGCACCCGCACCGCGACGAGCGGCGCGCCGTCGACGGAGGTGCCGATCCGCAGGGGCTCCGCCTCGAGGCGCCCGGCGAGCGCTTCGATCCGGGCGTCGCGCTCGTCGGGTGCGAGGTAGGGCGCGCCGATCGTCGGCGCGGCGCCCGGTTCAACCCGGTGCGCCGCGTCGAGGTCGTCGGATCGCCCCGCGGTCACGGGGCGGTGAGTGGATCGGGGGCGGCCTCGGCCGCCACGTCGACCGCCGGCTCCGCCGTCGTCACGTCCACCGCGTCCACGGCGTCGTCCGCGATCGCGGCGGGCTCGTCGACGGTCAGCAGGGTGACGTCGACGGACACGCCGTCGATGGTCACGCCGCCGAACGCCCGAGCCAGTCGGGGCCACGTCCGTCGACCGATCTGGAACTCGGTGTCGCGATCACCGACGGTGAGGTTGCGGACCGACCTGCCGGTGAGGCCGGTGCGATCGGCCAGCAGGTCGCGGATGTCCGCGGCCTTCTTCGCGTGGCTGCGGCCGAGCGAGAGCCGGACGTTGACCCACGTGTCGTCGGCGGCGATCGCCTCCTGCGGGCGGGACTCGCCTGCGGGTCGTTCGCGATCGCGGTCAGGATCACGACCGCGGTCACGCTCGCGTCCCCGCGCCGGTGCGGGCTCGGGCTCCGGCTCGAACTCGGGCTCGGCCGACGCCGGATCCTCGAAGTCCCGGTAGTTGAAGTGCGTCGCCCAGACCTCCCAGAAGTCCTTGTGTGGCGGCACCATCAGCGGCGGGGGAGCGGGCTCGGCCTCGACCTTCTTCTTCTTGCGACGACGTCGGCGACGCTTGCGGCGCGCCTCGTCGTCGGCGCCCGCGTCGGTGCCCGACTCGCCCTCGGCCTCGCCGTCCGGCTCGCCGTCGTCGGGGCCATCGTCGCCGTCGGCGTCGGTGTCCGCGTCGCTGGCTGCGGCGCTGGACGTCGGCGTGGCGTCGACGCGATCGCTCGCGGTCAGATCCTCGAGCTCGACCTCCTCGGCCAGGGCATCGAGCACGCCGCGGCGGCGGGCCTTGAGCGTGAAGTCATCGAGCTCGTCGATCTCGCCGAACTGATCGCGGACGAGCTGGAGCTCGGACTCGTCGATGTCGACCACGATCTCGTCCTGCCCGGCGGGACGCGGGGGCACGACGACTTGGTGGGTGGCGGCGATGGGCTCGGCACCCGGTCGCCGACGTCCGCGACGACGGCGGCGACGGCGGCGACGGCCTGCGGCGTCACCCTCGGCGCCCGCGGTCGCGGCACCCTCGTCGTCGTCCTCCTCGTCCCCGTCCTCGTCGTCCTCCTCGTCGTCGCCCTTGGGCGCGGCGATCGCAGCGACCGGTCGCGCACCGCCGACCTCGGGCGTTGCGGCGCCCGGGGCCTGACCCGAGCGACCGCGTCGCCGCCGGCGACGGCGACGTCGGCCGGGCTCCTGTCCGGCCTCGGGGCTCGACTGCGACGCCGGATCGGCGCTCTCGCCCATCGCCGCATCGGGGGACGCGGTCGCGAGGGCGTCGTCGTCGTCTCCGTCGGACGCATCGGCACCGATGGCATCGTCACCGGCGGTTTCGAGCGGCTGGCCGTCCGCGGCGGCAGAGGTGTGCCCGCCGCTCGGCCGCGGCTCGCCGCCGCGATCGCACGACGCCGGCGGCGGCCCTCGCCGTCGGGTTCGCCCGAGGCCTCGGCCTCCACAGCGTCGACGCCGGTGCTCGACGCGACCTCGAGGTCGGCGACGTCGGACTCGGCGGGCCGCGCCTCCTCGGGGAGGGCTGTCGCGGCGCTGGCCTCGTCCGTCCGCGCCTCGGTTCGCGGCTCCTGCCGGCTGCGCTCGCGGAAGGCCTCGCGATCGCGGCGACGCGGGCCTCGGTCGCCGCGGTCACCACGATCCCGTCGGCCATCGTCGACGCGGGCCTCGGGTGCAGCGCCGTCACGCGGGGTGTCGGTCGCGACCGGTGCCCCCTCGACGGCGTCGCGCGGGCGATCGAACTCGGTGCGCGGCTCGGACTGCGGCCGCTCGTCGCGACCACGGGCATCGCGACGGCCCTCGCCGCCCTCGCGGCTCCAACCGCCGCCGCCGCGACCGCGGTCGCGATCGCGTCCGCCGGCACCGCCGCCGCGGCTGCGTTCGGTCCGCTCCCAGCGGCCGCGGCCCGGCTCCTGCTCGGCCTCGGTGCCGTCCTCGGCGAGGAGGCTCGGACGCTTGGTCCGCTTCGCCATCGCCTCGGAGAGCAGGAACGCGATCACCCGCTCACCGCGGGGGTCCTTCATCAAGTTGCGCGCGAGCAGGGTCCACTCGGGCGAGACCAGCTCGGGGAACAGGCTGCTGACCTGGTCGAGCTTGAGCTCGCTGCGCTGCTGCTGCAGATCGTCGCCCGGCGGCAGGTGACTCTCGGTGAACGTGATCGTCGGGTACTGCAGCTTCAGGTAGTAGAAGTTGCCGAGCTCGATCGCCGAGATGAGGCTGATGGCCTTGCCGGCGCGTCCGGCCCGACCGGTGCGACCGGTGCGGTGGACGTAGCTCTCGGCGTTCTCGGGGAACGAGTAGTTGATGACGTGGCTGATGTGCGAGATGTCGATCCCGCGGCTCGCGACGTCGGTCGCCACCAGGAACCGCAGCCGACCCTCGCGCATCCACCCCAGCACGCGCTCTCGGGCGGTCTGGGTCAGGTCGGAGGAGAGCGGCTCCGCGGCGAAGCCCTCGCGCTGCAGCACCGAGGAGACCAGGTTGACCTCTTCGCGGGTGTTGCAGAACACCAGCGCGGTCGCGGGCTCCTCGACCGCGATCACGTCGAGCAGATCGCGGGTCTTCACCGAGCTGGTGACGGAGTAGTAGGTGTGATCGATCGCGGCGGCCGCGATCTCGTCGCCCGAGAGGCGCAGCGACAGCGGCGTCCGCATGTAGCGACGGGCGATGCGCTCGATCTCGGTCGGGACCGTGGCCGAGAACAGCGTGGTCTGCCGCTCGCGCGGGCAGGCCTCGAGGATCGCGTGGATGTCCTCGAGGAAGCCCATCGAGAGCATCTCGTCGGCCTCGTCGAGCACGACCATGCGCACGCGCGAGAGATCGAGCGACTTGCGACGGATGTGATCGAGGACGCGGCCCGGGGTGCCGACCACCGCGTGCACGCCGGTGCGGAGCGCGGCGAGCTGCGGCTGCATCGCGGTGCCGCCGTAGATCGGCAGGGGCACGACGTTGGCGAAGCGGGCGAGGCGGACGAGCTCTTCGCAGACCTGCTTGGCGAGCTCGCGCGTCGGCGTCAGGGCGATGAGCTGCACGCCGGTCTGCGCGGCGTCGCCGGGCTCGAAGCGCGCGGCGAGCCACGGGACACAGAACGCGCCGGTCTTGCCGGTGCCGGTCTGCGACTGCACGAGGACATCGCGCCCCTCGGTGATCGGCGCGAAGGCGGCCGACTGCACCGGAGTCGGGCGATCCCAGCCGACCTCGCGAATCGCGTCGCGGAGGGTCTGGGGCAGGTTGAAGTCGTCGAAGGAGGTCGGCAACGGTGCAGCCGGGGCCTCGGCCGCCGCGACGGTGGGCTCCGGGGCTACGGTCGCGGGCTCGGGCGCTGCGGTCGCGGGCTCGGGGGCTGCGGTCGCGGGCTCGGGCGCCGCTGCGTCGGCGGCGGGGGACTCGGTGCTGTCGGTCGGGGCGGCGGACTCGGTGGTCTCAGTCGCCGGGGTGGGAAGGGTGGGCTCGCGCGACGAATCGGTCGCGCCCTCCGGCGATGCGTCGCCGGGGTCGTGGATATGGGACATGATCTTGCGTCCTAGAGCGCGAGCAACTCACGGCGGGCCTGGTCTTCGCGTGTGCGGAGCTGCAGGTGGTCGCGCAGCCGGCCGGCGACATGGTCGAGATGCTGTGTGCTCTCGATGTCACCGCGGGCGGCGCAGGCCGCTCGAGTCTCGCGGATGAGGTTGGAAACGACATCGTCCTGGGGGTCATTCGCCCGCTCGTGCGGGGACCGCTCGGTCAGGGCCACGACTCGATCTCGGAGGAGCTTCACGCGGTAGGCACAGTCGATCGCTTCGGGCTCGAGCCCCAGTGACTGCTGTGCAAGGCCTTTTGAAATGCCGACGACCCCCCAGAGGATCGCCCCGACAGCCCCCACGATACGGATCAGGGTTGCGATCCGTGCCGGTCGAGGTGGTTGAGGACCTTGGTTCAGTGCCGGCTCAGTGTCCGGCAGTCGCGCGCGCCGGTCAAGTGTCCGGCGCTGGCCCTGGGTCAGTGCGCCGCCTCACGAAGTCGGGCCCGCGGACGGCGCGGTCAGGTGGGGCACTTGCCCGCGTCGGGGTCGGCGCGTGCGGTGAAGCGGACCTGCCCGACCTGACTGGCGGTGAGGGTCTGCCCGCTGATGAGGCGGCGGATGCGGCAGCCCTGGGGAATCTCGTCGCTCGACTGCAGGCACTCGCCGATCGCGTTGAGGTCGACGGTGCGGGCCGCGGGGTCGGGGTCGTCGGCGCGGCCCGGGTGGATGAGATCCCGCCACGAGCCGCGATCGAGCGGGACGATCTGCGCGCGGGGATCGAAGCCGGAGAGATCGAGGGTCACGAGCACGCCGCTGCCGAGCACGAGATCCCGCTGCACGTCCGCGCCATCGCGGAGGTCCAGGATCTCGATCGCCGCGGGCCCACCGCGCGAGCCGGACAGCGGCAACGCGGTCAGGAGGTACACCCCCGGATCGAGCGGCAGCACGTAGTCGCCGCTGCGCTCCGCGATCGGGTCGTAGTACGTCGCGACATCGTGGGAGTAGGGACCGACCACGGTGCTCGCGCTCTCGCCGGGCATGCGCAGCCGCTCCGCGCGGACCAGCGCGCCCTCGGACCCGCAGTCGCCGTCGACCGGCGCCGCCTCGGCGCACGCGACCTCGTCGAGGCGCACGCGGCCACGCACGAGCACGCGGCGCTCGAGCGTGATCTTCTTCGGCCCGCCCGAGGCCTCGACCGGCACGGTGATGCGACGCGAGGTGAAGAGGCTGCCGATCGGGGACTCGAGGCGCAGCTCGTAGTCGCGGGGGGAGCCGTCCTTGCCCGCGGCGAGATCGGGCGCGACGCAGGTCGCGTCGCCGAGGCCGGAGCAGTCCATCTCGCGGCGGATTCCCCCGACCACGCCGCCGCCTGCCGAGGTGGGATCGGGCGGGAGACAGTCGACCGCCTCCCACGCGAGGCGCTGGTCCGCGTCGAGCTTCAGGTCGGCCGACACGAACGCCTTCAGCGAGCCGGGCACCGTGCTGCCGTCGCAGGTGGTCTGCTTGGTCGGCTCGAAGTTCGCCGCGTTCTCCTCGGAGGACGGCAGGCAGCCCACGTCGCAGCAGATGAACGCGTCGTCGCCGGTCCCGAGCAGCGGGACCGCGTCCGCGACCAGCTGCAGCGACAGGGGGACCGATGCGCCCCAGTCGGGGATGCACAGGCGCTTCGAGATGCGGGCCGTCGGCTTGATGTCGTCCTGGAACGGCCGGAACTCGATCTCGGTCGTGTAGCTCAGGGCCGACAAAGGTCCTTCGGGTGCGACCGAGAACGTGAACGAGCGGAAGTCGCTCCCGGCCTGCACGGGCGCCGGGTTGCAGTACGTGTACACGGGCGCGGTGAACTTCCCGGCATCGTCGACCTGGATGCCGCCACCATCGGCGGGGCGACCGGCCAGCGCGAGCACGCACTGGTTCGTCGTGGGGTCGCAGAACTGCTCGCCCGCGATGCACTCGTCGTCCCCGTCGCACTGCGCCTCGCGGTCGGCCGGGGCGATGGGATCGATGGCATGCACACCGAGCCGGTCGGCACCGGGGGTGTCGGCGTGACGAACCGTGACGGGGACGCCGACGAGCGCGGCCTGCGACGGTGCGTCCTCGAGGGTCTCGCCGTCGATGATCACGACCTGGGCGTCTTCGACCTCGCGGGCGCAGCGGTCCTGGTACTGGTACGAGAAGGCGAAGCGGGGGTTGCCGATCGCGGTGCACAGGCCCAGGTCGGCGAGGCAGCGGTTGGGATCGCCCGCTTCGCACTCGTCTCCGGAGGCCGCGACGTCGCAGCACTGGAGGTCCGAGGTGCAGGTCGTGAGGCTCGGATCGTCGGGGTCGAACGGCGCCACCGCGACGGGCGGCACGATCATCTGCAGCATCGGCGGGTTGTCGGTCGGCAGCGTCCGCCACAGCACGAAGCCGCCGTCCGCGAGGATCGGCGGCATCACGTCGTCGGGATCGTAGCGGGGCCACTTCACCGCGGTCGGCAGCACCGTGACCATCTCGCCGCTCGCGTCGAGCGTCGGGTAGTCGATGCGCGGCGGAAACAGGGGCGCGCGGGCGAACCGCGACGGCTGGGTGAGCTCGATCGCCCCGGCCACGAGGTCCTCGACCATCGGGGCGGTGACGTCCGCGGGCGGGCGAGCGAACGCGGTGAGCTCGAAGGTCTGCTCGAAGTCGCGGCCGCGCAGGGGCGGGAGGCTCTGGCGGCCGGTGAGCGCGCGGTCGCAGCCGCCGACCTCGGTGCGGAACACCACTTGGCCCTCGACGACCTCCTGGATGTCGAAGCCGAGATCCGCGCGCGGCGGGAGGTCCCCCTGCGGGACGCACACGCGGGTGTCGGGGGCACAGACCTCGCCCTCGATCGGGCAATCATCGTCACCCTCGCACTCCTGCGGCGTCGGCAGCGGCGCGAGCGTGCTGCAGCCGCCGACGAACACCAGGGACGACCATCGGCGCGCGCGCTTCATCAGTCCCCCTCGTTGCACAGGCAGTCCGCCTCGGGGTCGCTCGCGTCACGGCACTCGAACACGTAGTCGATCGTGGCATAGGTCGCGCCCGCGGCGAGGTCGGGCACGCCCCACTGCTCGGGGCCGAACGCCGGGTCGCCGTCCGCCGTGACGGCCGGATCGCCGTCGAGGCCGACGTTGCGCGGCCGGAAGAACGGCCGATCGGTGACCATGAACCGCAGCGTGTGCAGCCCGGGCGACAGCGGGATGTCGGCGTCGTTGCACAGATCCACGAGGCGGTTGCCGCTGGCGTCGTCGAGCGGGAACACCCAGAGGTCGACGGGCGCGCGCCCGGTCGGCGGGGACGTCCGGTCGCCGGCCCGATCCTCGCCGGCGTCGATGCGCTCGCCCGCGCGCCCCGGCTGCGTGTACTTCTTGTAGGCGACCGCGTCCTGCGGGTCCTCGTCGCTCGGGTCGGGATCGACGAGCGCGACGCCGTACAGCGTGTCGTCGGGGCCGTCCTCGGCGTAGACCTCGAAGCTGGGGATCGCCCGCCGGTCGCCGTCGGGGCAGAGGCAGAAGTCGCCCTCGGTGGGCGCGATGAGGCCCGAGGCCCGGGTGCGCCGGACCTGCGGGCAGTAGGCGGCGTCGAAGTTCTCCTCGACGTTGCAGCGCTCGTCCATCTCGGGGAGCGTCGGGGCGCGCTGCACGATGCGGACGGCCTCCTCGTTGTCGAGGCCGCTCTCGATGCGGATGTCTCGGTCGGGCAGGATGCACGCCGACGCGCCGGCCAAGACGATCGCGAAGCTCGGCTGTCGTCGCGCGTTCACATGTCCTCCATGCCCACGCAGTTGCAGTTGGCCTCGGGATCCTGGCCGTCGTCGCACCGGAACACGTAGTCCGCGATCGCATACGTCGCGCCGCCCGGGAGATCCGGGACGCCGATCGACGCCTCCTCGACCGGGACGCGCAGGGGCTGCTTCTCTTCGTCGAGCACGAGTTCGCCGTCGTCGTCGCGCTCGAACGGGCGGTACCACGGGCGATCGGTGACGATGATGCGCAGCGAGTGCAGGCCGGGATCGAGCTTGCCGTTCTGGGCCGCGGAGTTGTCGTTGCACAGATCGACGCCCGTCTCGGCGCCCAGCGTCCAGCGCCGGACCAGGGGTTCGGGCCGCTCGATGGCGTCGGCGTAGCTGTTGAACCCGAGGTTCACGTTGGCCGCGGGCACGTTCGCCGGCAGGAGATTGCCGTAGGCCACGCTCTCCGAGGGATCGGCGGTGGCCGCCGGCAGATCGAGCAGCAGCGCCCCGAGGATCGCGTCCTTGGGCCGGCCGTCGTCGTCGGTGTCCGGATCCTCGACGTAGATGTCGAAGTAGCTGAGCGCGTTGCCGTCGCGGTCCGGGCAGACGCACAGCGGGGTGGTCGGGTCGACAGCGCCGAAGGGCAGCGTCTCGGGGACCAGCGGACAGCCCGGCAGGTCGACCAGCGCGTCATGGCACGCGTCGTTCGACTGCTCGGTGATCGGCACCGCCTGCACGAGGCGCACCGGTCCGGGGTTCGTCGCCTCGCCCCGCACGCGCAGGCGCGAGTCGGGCACGATGCACGCCGTCGCCGCGATCAGCAGGGCCGCGGCTGTGCGCCGCGCCACCGCTGGGCGCACCACGACGGCGCGGTGCGGCCTAAGGCCCGCCACCGTCCTTGCCCTCCTTCTCGAGGTGCCGGAAGATCGTCCGCGGATCGACACCGAGGTCGCGCGCGGTCTTGGTGCGGTTGCCCCCGTTGAGGGCGAGCGCGCGGTTGATGTACTCGCGCTGCCAGGCCTCGCGGGCGTCGACGAGCGGCATGATGAGCTGATCGTCGACCTTCGCGCCCTCGGGCGCCTCGAGGTCGAGATCCTTGGCCGTGATCTGCGGCCCGTCGGCGAGCACGAGCGCCTTCTTGATGTGGTTCTCGAGCTGGCGGATGTTGCCGGGCCAGCCGAACTTCATCATCGCGTAGCCGGCCGACGCCGCGAAGGCCTTGGCCGCGTCGATGTCGCGGCCGTACTCCTTGGCGTAGCGCTTGACCAGGTAGCGCGCGATGAGCATCACGTCGTCGCCGCGCTCGCGCAGCGGCGGCAGCTCGACGCCGATGACGTTGAGGCGGAAGAAGAGGTCCTCGCGGAAGCGGTTGTGGCGGACCTCGTCGGCCAGATCACGGTTCGTCGCCGCCACGACCCGCACGTCGATCGGCATGGTCTTGGGCTCGCCGACCCGCTGGATCTGCCGCTCCTGCAGCACGCGCAGCAGCTTGACCTGCAGCTGCAGCGGCAGCTCGCCGACCTCGTCGAGGAAGATGGTGCCCTTGTCGGCCGCCTGGAACTTGCCGATCTGGTTGGCGATGGCGCCGGTGAACGCACCCTTCAGGTGGCCGAAGAGCTCCGACTCGATGAGGTTCTCGGGGATCGCACCGCAGTTGACGGTGATGAACGGCCCCTTTCCCCGCGGCGAGCGGTTGTGGACCTCGCGGGCGATGAGCTCCTTGCCGGTGCCGGTCTCGCCGGTGATGAGCACCGTGATGTCGGTGCCGGCGACCTTCTCGACCCGGTTGTAGACCTCGATCATCTGCGGACAGCTGCCGATGATCTCGCCGAACTTGAACTGCTCGAGCCGCTCGGCGAGCTCGGCCGATTCCTCGCGCAGCTCGACGAGCAGGCCGGCGTTCTTGATGAACAGCGCCGCCTGGGCCGCGAACAGCTTCAGCATCTCGAGCTGCTCGGCCTTGAAGAGGTCGCGCACGTCGTTGTTGCCGACGTAGATGAGCCCGAGCAGCTCGCCGCGCACGATGAGCGGCACGCACATCACGCTGCACAGCTTGAGGTTGATGACCGACAGGCTGCTCTGGAACCGCGTGTCGCTGTAGGCGTCGCTGATGATCTGCGCCTGCCGCGAGGTGATGACCTCGCGGATGATGTTGTCGGACAACAGCTCGGCGGGGTCGTCCACGGGCTGGCGCTCGAGGTTGCGCGCGACCCGGATCTGGTAGTTGCCGAGGTCGTCGGCGAGCACGAGGAAGCCCTTGTGCGCCCGCGTCAGCGCGACGACCTGATCGATGAGCTCCGAGAGCAGGTGCTCGAGGTCGCCCGGGCGCAGGAGCAGCTCCGAGAAGTCCACGAGCCGCTTCACCGCGTCGAGCTGGTGGGCCTGGACCGCGTCGATCGTCTGGGGCTTGGGGTCGCCCGAGCTCGCCGCAGGTGCGTCGTCGATCGCGCTGAACACCAGCTCGCAGTTGCCGATGACGACCACGTCGCCGTGGCGCAGCTCGTGGCTGCGGGTCTTCTTGCCGCGGACGAAGAACACCGCCGCGCGCTGGGCCGACTCGAGCATGAACCGCCCCGGCTCGTGCATGAGCGTCGCGTGCGTGGGCAGCACGTCGGGGCCCGGCAACACGAGGTGACACTCCGACGACGAGCCGATCGACGTCAGGTGGCGGCTGATGGGATGGCGGCTGGGGCGGCCACCGGGGGCGGTGAGTTGGAAGTGCGGCATCAGAACCGGACGTGCACGCCGACGCCAGCGCCGCGAGGCGACACCATCGGGGCTGCCCGCAGACTAGCACGGCGCTTGGCCGGCCGCGTCTTGGGGCCGGTCGGCGCCACCTTGCCCTCGGCCTCGAGGCTCCGGCGCGGGACCCGGCGCACGCTCTCGGTCCTGGTCGCCTTGAAGAGGATCTGCGCGACCACGATGTCCACCGCGACGGCCCCGAGCAGCAGCCAGCCCACGACCTCCTCGGCCTGTCGTCGCCGGACGATCGCGTCCCGGCGGCGGTCGATGGCGGCCTGGTCGTCCTCGCCTCGCAGGTCGCACGTCAGCGACCCGCTCTGGAAGCCGCGCGTGCGCCGACAGCCGTCGACGACCGTCCGCTGGATCACCAGGCCGAGTCCGGCCGCGCCGAGGATGGCCTCGGCCGCGAGGAACGAGCCGCCGAGCGCGGGGCTGCCGTTGTAGAAGTGGCCGAAGCCGAGCGGGATCGCGGCGAGCACCCGCGTGCGCTTGACGGTGTTGCGCACCTCGACCTCCTGCGCGTCGTAGCGACGCTGCAGCGCGTCGTAGCGGTTGCGCTCGCGGGCGATCTCGTCGCGGCTCCCGGCGAGGTCGCTCTTGCAGACGACCAGCGACGCCTCGCACTCCTGGCCCGCGCGACCGGCCCGCTCGATCCGCAGCTCGCGGTACAGGTCGTACAGCTCGGGGCTGTAGGTGCCGTTCGGCATGCGCCACTCGTCCGAGGCCTCCATGAGCCGGTTGAGGTACGTGGCCGCCTGCTCGCGGCGCTCGGTCGAGTCGAGCGACTTGTCGCCGAGCCACGCATCGGCGAGGAGCAACAACATGTTCTCGCGTTCGGCGGGCTCGAGCGCCGCGGTGATGTCCGCCGCGAGGGGCTCGAGCAGGGCGCGCACCGTCGAGAAGTCTCCGCGCCCCCACGCCTCGCGCGCCGCCGCCAACGCGTCGCGACCGCTCGGATCGATCTTCGCCGACTTCGAGGGGGACGTCGGGGCCGTCGCAGGGCCCGCCGCCGCCGGCAGAGTCGGGAGCGCGAGCGCGAGCGTGAGCCAGACAGTGAGCGCCGCGTGCATCGAGCCGAGCGAGCGCGAAGCCTACCCCGAACGCGGTCGCTCGCCCATGGGGATCCGGTCCGGGATCAACCGGGGACCCGGGGTTCGAGGTCGCAGGACACGCGATTGGGCCCCGGGCGCAGGGTCTGCACGATCTTCTTGGGCTGGAAGTCCTCGCTCTTGAGCAGCAGCGTCACCTTGCGGGTGTCGGTGTCGACGTCGAACGGGATCGGCGGGAACTTGTCGGCCATCGCGGTGCCGTCGGGGCCGAGCAGGCCGTCGGGACAGCCGGACTCGCAGGTGACCGCGAGGCCGTTGGGCGCGCCCTCGAACGTGATCTTCGCCGGCTTGGGCGACACCTGCATGGTCACCGCGCCGCGATGGCACTCGGCCCAGGTGACGCGCCGGTGGGCTCGCCACGGGCCGTCGTCGATCGAGACGTTCGCCTCGGCCCCGGGGAACGAGACCGGCATCGTCAGCGCGTCGATCGGCAAGGAGCTGGCGGTGCTGCCGGGCTCGCTCGGGCGGATCTTGAGCGAGAGGTTGCGCGCCGTCGGCAGGGCGATGCCTTGGAGCACGAGGGAGCACACCGATTTCGTCGGCGTGCGCAGCGGCGGCGGTCGGCCGGCGGACGCCTTCACGCCGGGGCGCACGCGGGTCGGATCGCCGGTCGTGCCGTCGACGGCGCTCAGGCCGGGCTCGGGCACCGTCGCCGGCTCGTCGTCGCCGCCCGAGCTGCGATCGCCGGCGCTCGGATCCACCGCGCGGGGCTCGGGCGGCTGCAGCGGCATGCTGCCGAGGGACGCGCCGCGCTCGGCGGGATCCAGCGCGGGCTGGGCGTCCGCGATCGCGATCGGCTCGGACCACGGCGCCCCCGGCAGCAGCACCGCGCCGGCGACGACGAGGCCCACCAGCCCGAGGGCGGCCGCGGCGATCATCACCTGTCGCATCCGTCGCGCCCGCACGCGCAGGCGCACGAGCATGCCGCGGGCCTCGCGGTTGTCCTTGTCGTGCTCGAGCACCCGGCCGAGCAGACGCAGCGCGCGGGCGTGCAGGCCCTCCTGCGCGGCCTGTTGGGCGCGGGCCATGAGCGCCGTCGACACGCGCGCGTCGAGATCGGCGATCGCCGACGTCGCGCCCTGGAAGTAGGCCCGAAGCTCGGCCGCGGTCGGCTCGAGGTCCATCTCGGCGAGGTAGCGCTCGAGCTCGCGGGCCATCGCGTCGGCCGACTGGAACCGCTCGTCGGGGTTCGTCGCCAGGGCCTTGGCCAGGATCGCCTCGAGATCGCCGTCGACGAGCGGGTTCACCGTCGACGGCGGCGGGTAGTTGCCGTCGGCGATGCGGTTGAGGACCTCGTGCGGGTTGCGGCCCGCGAACGGCAGCTCGCCGGTCGCGAGCTGGTACAGCAGGATGCCGAGGGAGAAGAGATCGGTGCGCGCGTCGAGGGGCCGCCCGTTGATGAGCTCCGGCGCCATGTAGGCCGGCGAGCCGATCAGCTGCCCGGTCATCGTGAGCTTCTGGTTGTCGAGGATCTGCGCGATCCCGAAGTCCATGAGCTTGATGCAGCCGTCCTCGCGGCGGATCATCACGTTCTCGGGCTTGATGTCGCGGTGGACGATGCTGCTCTTGTGCGCGTGGACCAGCGCGAGCGCGAGGCGGTGCACCACGAGCGCGGCGACGGCGGGGCGCGCAAGGTAGTCCTGGTCGAGCCAGTCGCGCAGCGTCGGGCCGTGGATGAACTCGGTGACGATGTAGCTCTCGCGCGTGCCCGTGCTCGCGGCCGAGTAGTCGAAGATCTCGAGGATGTTCTCGTGCCGGAGCTTCGCGACGGCGATGGCCTCGCGCTCGAGCCGCGCCCGCGACTCGGCGCGGTCGGCGAGGTGCGGGTGCAGGACCTTGATCGCGACCTCGCGCTTGAGCACGCTGTCGATGCCGCGATAGACCACGGCCATGCCGCCGTGCCCGACTTCTTCGAGCACCTCGTACTTGTCGAGCTTGGTTCCGGCGAGCGACGGCAACGGAGCGGGTCCAGTCCCCCGGTGCGGGGTTCATGCGCGGGGCACGGGGTCGAGCGGTCGGCGGTGGGGTCCGAACGCGCGCCCCGCCGCACGATCGGAGGTCCTCGAATTATCGAACAAGTCGATCGCGACCGCGCAGCACAAGCCCAAGCCGAAGGAAGAACGCGCCGAGCGAGCAATCCGGCTCAGCGGCCGACAGTCTAGCCGGATCGCCGGCCCCTCGGCCATCCCCGCCGCCCACGGTCGGCTGCGCCCTCGTTGCGCCGCGGCGCCCGCCCGAGGGGTTTGCCGACCGACCGGGGCGGTGTGGTAGAAGTTCGGGGGCCGCCCGACGGCCGATCATGTCTGGAACTGCGTTCCAACCCCCAGCGAGGCCCGTCCCCGAGGGGCGCCACGTGCTCGATGCGGTCCTGCACCACGGTCGCGTGCGCCCGAACGCGCCGGCGCTGCGTGCGAGGGTGGCGGGGTCGTGGCGGCCGACGTCGTGGTCGCAGTGGCACCAGGCGGCCCGGGAGATCGCCGCGGGCCTCGCGGCGCGCGGGCTGCGGTCCGGGGACCGCGTGGCGGTGCTGGGTCGCGAGGGGATCACGGCACTGTCCGTCGACCTCGGGATCACCGCGCTCGGCGCGATCGCGATCCCCCTGCCGCTCGGCGCCCCACCGCCGGAGATCGGGGCCATCCTCCGCGACGCCCAGGTCGCCTGCCTCTTCGTCGAGCCGGAGCTCGCCGCCCGCCTGGTGGGGCTCGGCGAGGTCGCGCCCCGGGTGATCGAGCTGCCGCCGCCGGACGGGGACGCCGCGGGGGGCATGGTCGCGGCGCTGCGGGACGAGGGCAGGGCAGCGCTCGCGCTGCGCGGGGAGATCGCCGCGGCCCTCGACGCGGTCCCCGAGCACCTGCGCCCGTCCGATCCGTGGTCCATCCTCTACACGTCGGGCACGACCGGCGCCCCGCGGGGCATCGTCCTCTCCCACGGCGCGGCGGTGTACCAGGGCCGCGCCCTCGCGGAGGCCAGCGCGTTCACCCCGAGCGACGAGCAGCTGCTCGCGCTGCCGACCTCGCAGGTCTTCGGCCGCATGGCGCTGCAGGCCGGGATCGCCGCGGGGACGACGACCGCGCTCGGCAGCGTCCGCAACTTCGACCGCGATCTCGTCGAGGTCGGCCCCGTGTGCTTCTCCGCGGTGCCCGAGGCCCTCGAGCGCATGGCCTGGCGCTGGCGCGAGGCGCTCGAGGCGGGGGGCTGGGCTCGACCCGCCCTCGACCGCGCCCTCGAGGTCGGGCGTCGCGTCAGCGCGCTGCAGCAGCGCGGCGAGGCGATCCCGATGACGCTCGGCGTCCAGCATCGCCTCGCCGAGCGCATGCTCCTGACGCGGATGCGGGCCCGGCTCGGCGGGCGCCTGCGTTTCATCGGCTGCGGCGGCGCGGCCCTGCGCCGCGAGCTCGCCGAGTTCTTCCACGCGTTCGGCGTCCTCGTGCTCGAGGGCTACGGCCTCACCGAGGCCGGCGGCGTGGTCTCGTGGAACCGCCCGGATCGCTTCCGCTTCGGCACGGTGGGCCAGCTGCTGCCCGGGTGCGAGGCCCACGTGGCCGAGGACGGCGAGCTGTGCGTGCGCTCGCCATCGCTGGGCCGCCCCCTGCGGCACGACGGGGGCCAGCCCTCGATCGACGCCGAGGGCTTCCTGCACACCGGCGACGTGGTCGAGATCCAGCAGGGCTTCGTCCGGTTGGTGGGGCGCAAGCGCGACATCCTGAAGACGACGGGTGGCAAGCTCATCGCGCCGCAGAAGATCGAGCAGCGCCTGCGAGGTCACGCGGGGATCGCCCGCGCCGTCGTGCTCGGCGAGGGCAGGGCGCGGCCCGTCGTCCTCGTCGACATCGACGACGCGGCCATGGGCGAGCTCGCGGCGGACCTGGATCTCGGCTGCCGCAGCCGCACGGATCTCGTCGAGCACCCGCGGATCCGGGCCCATGTCGCCGACGCGATCGCCGCGGTGAACGCGACGCTCGCCCGTCACGAGACCATCACGGAGTTCGCGATGCTCGCCGAGCCCCTGCGGGCCTCCGCGGGCGAGCTCACCGCGGCGGGCGCGATTCGCCGTCAGGTCGTCGCGGCGCGCCACGGCGCGCTCCTCGAGCCCGGATCCCCGCACATCCTGGCGGTCGCGGGCCCGGCCGCAGGTGCCCGCGGGAGCCAGTCGCTCCTCGGCGTCCCGCCCTTCGAGCTCCCGTGGTCGGGCCCCCATGCCACCCCCAAGGGGCCCCGGAGCGGTTCTTGAGTGGGGGGCTTGACGATGCACACCCGGACGCGATACACGCCCTGCCCGTCGTGCGGGCGGCAGCGTCCACACGACAACCGCAGGGCCGTAGCTCAGGGGTAGAGCGCTACCTTGACACGGTAGAGGTCGACGGTTCGAGACCGTCCGGCCCTACGGCGGCAGCCCGGATGCCGATCTTCATCGGCACCGGGCTGCCTGCTTGACGACCGAGCGGGCGGCGTTCGAAGCTCCACCCGGCCGAAGCACCCCCTCCCTCGCGCGGGGGCCCGTCGTGCTGCACCGCCCGAACCGGAGTCATCGCCATCTCTCGCACGAAATCCAGACCCGCCCCGCGTCCGTCCGAGCAGCACCGCGTCGGTCGACGCATCCGCGCCCGCGAAGTTCGCGTCATCGACGAGCACGGCGAGCAGCGCGGGATCATGACGACGCAAGACGCGATGGATCTGGCCGCTACGGCCGGTCTGCAGCTCGTGGAGGTCAATCCGAAGGCCGTCCCCCCGGTCTGCAAGATCATGGACTATGGCAAGTTCAAATATGAAACTGCCAAGCGCGAGCGGGACGCGAAGAAGAATCAGAAGACCTCCGAGGTGAAGGAGGTCAAGTTCCGGCCGAAGACCCACGAGCACGACTTCGACTTCAAGCTCCGGCACATCCGCCGGTTCCTGGGCGAGGGCGACAAGGTCCGGCTGGTGGTCCAGTTCCGCGGCCGGGAGATCACCCACCCGGAAACCGGGCGCGCGATCCTCGACCGTGTGTGCAAAGGCGTGGTCGACCTGGCGACCGTCGCGCAGATGGCCCAGCTCGAGGGCAATCGCCTCAACATGGTCCTGGCGCCCAAGCCCCAGCGGCCCGGCGTCGTCCCGACCCCGGCGCAGCGCCCCAAACCCGCCCCAGGCACCGCTGCGGCGGGTGGGCCGGCCGCCAACGATGACGATGACTTGCCGCCGTTGCCCGACGAGGATGACGACGACGAGGACGACGACGACGACACTGCTGAGGAAGGGGCGGCGGAGCAGGGGGCGTGACGCCCACTTGCCCTGGCCGCCGAACATGGGGTAGAAGCCCGCCCCCGGGGTCCGTATGACCAAAATGAAGTCCCATAGTGGCGCCAAGAAGCGCTTCCGCTTCTCCGCAACTGGCAAAGCCAAGCGGAAGTTCAGCCACAAGAACCATATCCTCACCAAGAAGAATGCGGACCGTGTCCGCAAGCTCCGTGGCACGACCGTGGTCTCGAAGCCCGATCAGATCCACATCGAGCTGATGCTGCCGCACGGGGGAAGGTGAGTCATGCCACGCGCAAAACGAGGATTCAAAGCCCGTCGTCGCCGTAACCGCGTCCTGAAGTTCGCTCAGGGCTTCGTCGCCGGTCGTCGTCGCATGTGGCGTCGCGCGGTCGAGGCGGTTCACCGCGCGTGGATGCACGCGTACCGCGGCCGCAAGAACAAGAAGCGGGACATGCGTCGTCTGTGGATCGTCCGCATCAACGCGGGCGCTCGCATCAACGGCACGACGTACAGCCGCCTGATGAACGCCCTGATGCGCGCATCGATCGAGATCGATCGCAAGGCGCTCGCCGATCTCGCGGTGGCCGATCCGGCCGCGTTCGCGAAGGTCGTCGCTGCTGCGCAGCAGGCCGCCGCCGCCGCGGCCTGACCGCCGCAAGGCTGGCATCGGTCGCGCGGGATTGGCCGCGCGGCTGCGTTCTCGGCTAAGGTCTCGGCCGTGTCCGACGACGAAACACTCGCAGGACTGCTGCACGCGTTCGTCGAGGTCGAGCTCCGCGGAGCCCTGACCCTCGACGACGCCTACGCGTGCAAGGTCAAGTACCTGGGCAAGAAGGGGCTGCTGACCGAGCTGAGCCGGACGTTGGGTTCGCTCGCGCCGGAGCAACGCCGCGCCCGCGGTCAGGAAATCAACGAGGCGAAGGCCGCCGCGGAGCTCGCCTACGAGGCCCGCTGCGCCGCGCTGAAGGCCGAAGCGGAAGCTCGCGAGCTGGGCGTGTTCGAGGATCTGACGTGGATCCCTCCGACGCCGCCCGGCACGCTGCACCCCGTGACGCGCACGCGTCGGGCCCTCGAGCGCGTGTTCGCATCGATGGGCTTCGACGTCGTCGACGGTCCGCACGTCGAGTGGGCCCGCTACAACTTCGATGATCTGAACATCGGGCCGGATCACCCCGCGCGCGACATGGCCGACACGTTCTTCGTGTCGCCGCCCGCCGGATCGCGGTGGTCGCCAGGCGATCTCGTCCTTCGCACGCACACGTCGCCGGTGCAGGTCCGCACGATGCTCACGCGTCGTCCGCCGATCCGCATCGTCGCCCTCGGCACCGTTTTCCGCCGCGACGACGACGCGACGCACAGCCCGATGTTCCACCAGATCGAGGGCCTCTGCGTCGACGAGCGGGTGAGCATGGCCGACCTGCGCGCCACGCTGTACCGCTTCGTCAGCGCGTTCTTCGAGCGACCGCTCGAGGTCCGCTTCCGTCCGTCGTTCTTCCCGTTCGTCGAGCCCGGCGCCGAGTTCGACATGCAGTGCCCGTTCTGCGGCGGCAAGGGCTGCAGCGTGTGCAAGGGCAGCGGCTGGATCGAGCTCGGCGGCGCCGGCATGGTCCACCCCGCGGTGTTCGAGGCGTGCGGCATCGATCCCGAGCGCTACACCGGCTGGGCCTTCGGCTTCGGCATCGATCGCATGGCGATGCTCATGCATCAGATCCACGACCTGCGCCTGCTGTTCGAGGGCGACGTCCGTTTCCTGGAGCAGTTCCCATGTTGATCTCACGGGTCTGGCTCGCCGAGCTGCTCGGCGACGCCGTCGATCTCGCGCCGCTGTCCGACGGTGATCTCACCGCGGCGCTCACCGGCCTCGGGCTCGAGGTCGAGGGCGTCACGCGGACCGGCGCGGGGCTCGAGACCGTGGTCGTCGGCGAGATCGTGGGCGTGCGCCCGCACCCGGATGCGGATCGACTGCGCGTGGTCGACCTGTTCGACGGCGACGCGGTGCGGCAGGTGGTCTGCGGCGCGCCGAACGTGCCCGCGCCCGGCGGTCGGGTGTTGTTCGCCCGACCGGGCACCGCGCTGCCGGGCGGCATGGTGATCGGCGCACGGGCGGTCCGCGGCGTCGACAGCGTCGGCATGATCTGCTCGGAGACCGAGCTCGACATCGGACCCGACAGCAGCGGCATCGTCGTGCTCGCCGATCCGATCGCCCCGGGCACGCCGCTGCCCGACGCGATCGTCGGCGTCGTCGACACGATCATCGAGCTGTCGGTGACGCCCAACCGTCCCGACGCCCTCGGGCACGTCGGCGTCGCGCGCGACCTCGCGGTGAAGCTCGGATCGCTGTGGCGGCCGAGTCCCGTGGCGCTGCCCGAGGTCCCGGACGATCCGGGGATCGTCCGCATCGAGGCCGCCGACGCGTGCGGTCGCTACTTCGGGATCACCTTCGACGGGGCGAGCATCGGTCCGTCGCCGCTGGCGGCCCGCGTGCGGCTGCATCGACTCGGGCTGCGGCCGCTGTCGAACGCCGTCGACGTCACCAACCTCGTGCTGATGCAGTGGGGCCAACCGCTGCACGTCTTCGATCGCGCGGAGCTCGGCGAGGGCCGCGTGGTCGTCCGTCGCGCCCGCGACGGGGAGTCGCTGCGCACCCTCGACGCCCGCGATCTGTCGCTGGCCGCCGAGGACCTGGTGATCGCCGATGCGTCGCGGCCGATGGCGCTCGCCGGGATCATGGGCGGCGACCACTCGGGCGTCGCGTCGACCTCGACGACGCTGCTCCTCGAGGCGGCGTGGTTCCACCCGGCTGGCATCCGCCGCAGCGCGCGGCGCCACGGGATGTCCACCGACAGCAGCCATCGCTTCGAGCGCGGCGTCGATCACGGAGACGGCCTGCAGGGCGCGTGCGCCGAGGCGGCCGCGCTGCTGCAGCGCTGGTGCGGCGCGCGACCGATCGCGATGCACGTCGCCCAAGGCGATCGCCCGGGCCCGGTGACGATCGCGTTCCGGCCCGCGCGTTGCAGCATGCTCCTCGGCATGGACGTGCCGCGCCCCGACGTCGAGCGGATCTTCCGCGGCATCGGGGTCGAGGCCGACGCGTCGGATCCCGCGTCCTGGCGGTGCGTGGCGCCGAGCCACCGACCGGAGCTCGAGCGCGAGGTCGATCTCATCGACGAGGTCGTGCGTCACCACGGCCTCGATCGCCTCCCGATGCAGGCCTCACCGCCGACCGCCGAGGCCGCCGGGTCGCCGCCCGAGGTCCGCATGCGCCAGCGCGTCACCGCGGCGATCGTCGACGCGCTGCGCGAGCAGGGCCTGCACGAGGTGGTCTCGCTGGCGTTCGCGCGACCCGCCTCGGTGGCCGCGACGGGCGACGATCCCGACTCGCCCGGCGTCGTCCGCCTCGCCAACCCGATGCGCGGCGAGGCGAGCCTGCTGCGCACGCACCTGCTGCCGGGCCTGCTCGACGCGCTGGCCCTGAACGTCGCGCGGCACCACCGGCCGGTCACGCTGTTCGAGTGCGGCCGCGTCTATCGCAACGCGGCGCACGCCTCCGGGTCGGGGCCGACCGCCGAGATCGACGCGGCGCTTCCCGACGAGCCCACGCGCGCCGCCGTCCTGTGCGGTGCACTGCCCGCCGGAGATCCGGATCGCGCCGCGATCGATCCGCGTCGGGTCGGCGCTGCGCTCCTGCACGCGCTCGCGCGTGTCGGCGCGCGCGCGACGATCCGCGTGGCCGCCTCGCCGATGGCGTGGCTGCACCCGGGCGCCCAGGCCGAGGTCGTGCTCGACTCCGGGGTGGTGGTCGGGCGCTTCGGTCGCGTGCACCCGCAGCAGCTCGTCGCGTGGGATCTGCCGCGCGGGGTCGAGGCGGCATACGGCGAGCTGTTGCTCGAGCACGTCCCCGATCTCCGCGTGCCGCAGTTCGCCGCGGTGCCGCGCTTCCCCGGCAGCAGCCGCGACCTCTCGCTCGACGCCGCGATCGCGCTGCCGGTCGAGCGCATCGTCTCGGCGCTGATCGGCGCCGAGACGGCGACGATCACCTCCGGCGAGGATCCGCCGCGGCTCGTGCCGGGCGAGCTCGGGCGCGGCGCGGTCGAGCTCGTCGAGGACTACCGCGCGCAGGGGATCGCCGAGGGGCGACGCGCGCTGCTGTTGCGCATGCACTACGGCTGCCGCACGCGCTCGGTCACGGACACCGAGGTCCAACAGACGCACGAGGCGATCGTCGAGGCCGCCATCGTGCAGCTGCGTGCCCAAGACGGCCACCTCCGCCGCCGCTGACGCCGAGCGCATCGCCCCGGCGGCGGCCTCCTCGAGAGGGCAGGCCGGGGCCTTGCGCGTCGAGCGGGGATCGGCAACGATGCCAAGCCATGACGAAGGCCGACATCATCGATCGGGTCTGCGAAGTCGTCGGTGGGTTCTCCAAGAAGGAAGCCGCCGATCTCGTCGAGAAGATCTTCGACGTGATGAAGTCGACGCTCGAGAACGGCGAGAAGATCAAGATCTCCGGGTTCGGCAACTTCCTCGTCCGCGAGAAGCAGCCGCGACCCGGCCGCAACCCGCAGACGGGCACCGAGATCACCATCGATGCGCGCAAGGTCCTGACCTTCAAGCCGTCGCCCGTGCTCAAGCAGGCGCTGAACCAGCCCTGAGCCAGTCGAACCGCCCTGAGCCAGTGGACATGACCGCGGAGACGACCAAGAAGGTCCGGGCCCGGGCCGCGACGCCGCGCGCGTCCGCAGAGCCGGACGACGCCGACCTCGGCTCGGACAAGCTCTACTTCAAGATCGGCGAGGTCGCGGAGATCGTCGGCGTGCCCGCGTACGTGCTGCGCTACTGGGAGAGCGAGTTCAAGGCCATCCGGCCGCAGAAGTCGCGGACCCAGCAGCGGGTCTATCGGCGGCGCGACGTCGTCACGCTGCTCCGGATCAAGCATCTGCTCTACGAGAAGAAGTTCACCATCGCGGGGGCGCGCGCCGAGCTCAAGGAGCCGGCGACCCGCGAGCAGCGGGCCAAGCCGACGGGGGCCTACCTCGCGCGGCAGTCGGCGCGTCGCGTCCGCGAGATGCTCGACGAGCTCCGGACGTTCGTGGAGGCCGAGCAGCCCCAGGCACGCATCGCCGCGGACCCGAGCATGTTCGTCCGCCGCGCCGGGGGCGCTCGGGCCCTGCTGCCCGAGGACGACGAGGCTGCCCCGACGCCCGGCTCGACGGTCCGCGGCGACGTCCGCTAGCCCGTCTGCGGCCGACCGCCACGGGACGCTTGTGCGATCGGAGCGGGCCGGGTATAAGCCCGACCGCCGTTTCGGGGCGTAGCGCAGCCTGGTAGCGCACTAGACTGGGGGTCTAGGGGTCGTGGGTTCAAATCCCGCCGCCCCGACGAAACGGATCCGCGGCCCTGGGAGACTCCAGGGCCGCGGTCCGCGGGGGCTCGAGGGTTTGCCGTGACGCGACCGCTCATCCTGGTGACCAACGACGACGGCGTGTTGGCGCCCAGCCTCGCGTCCCTGGTCGGGGCGCTCGAGGGACTCGGCGAGATCGTCGTCTGCGCGCCCGAGACCGAGCGCAGCGGGTCGGCCCACGCGATCTCGTTCCACACCCACCTGCGGGCCCACGCGATCCGGCCGGGCTGGTGGAGCCTGTCCGGCACGCCGGTCGACTGCGTCTACTTCGCGATGATGCACTTGTGCCCGCGGCCGCCGGCGCTGGTCTGCTCGGGGATCAACGTCGGCTACAACCTCGGCTCGGACGTGCTGTACTCCGGCACCGTCGGCGCTGCGGCCGAGGCCCACCTACGGGGGGTCAATGCGCTGGCCGTGTCCGCCGAGCGAGGGGAGCACGGCGCGGCGTGGGCGGTGCCGATCGTGCGCCGCATCGCGGCCGAGCTCATCGGCCGTGCGCCGCACGTGCTGCTCAACCTCAACGTGCCGCCGCCGGCGGGCTCCGATCACGCGCAGGCGCCGAGCCCCGAGCAGCTCGCCGCGCCGCGGCCGATCACCGTGACGCGCCTCGGCGTCCGGCGCTATCGCGACGGCGTGGAGCCGCGCACCGATCCCATGGGCCGCGCCTACTACTGGATCGGCGGCCCACCCGAGCCCGGCTCGTCGGACCTCGACCACGACACCGGCGCGGTGGCAGCATCGCAGGTCTCGCTGACGCCGCTGCAGCTCGACCTCACGGCCCACGACCTCGACCCGACCCACAGCCTCGTCGCGGCGCTTCGGTCCGACGACTGAACCCACAAGGACGCGCCCATGCCCGCTGCCCTCGATGCCGACACCCGTGAACGACTCCGCGCGGGCGTGCGCGCCCGCATCCGCGACGTGCCGGACTTCCCCAAGCCGGGGATCCTGTTCCGCGACATCACCCCGGTGCTCGCCGACGCCGAGACGCTGGCGGGCGCGCTCGACCTCCACATCGATCGCATCGCCGACCTCGTGGGCCATGTCGACACCGTGGTCGGCATCGAGTCCCGCGGGTTCCTGTTCGGCATGGCGGTCGCCGCCCGCATCGGGGCCGGCTTCGTGGTCGTGCGCAAGCCGGGCAAGCTGCCGGCGAAGGTGGTCGAGGCGACGTACGAGCTCGAGTACGGGACCGATCGCCTGCAGATCCACGCCGATGCGATCCGGCCCGGCGAGCGCGTGATCATCGTCGACGATCTGCTCGCCACGGGCGGGACCGCGTCGGCCGCCCGCGATCTGGTCGGCAAGCTCGGGGGCGACGTCGTCGCGGCGCTGTTCCTCATCGAGCTCGGGTTCCTCGGCGGACGCAAGCGGCTCGGCGCCCTGCGGGTCGAGGCCGTGCTCGGCTACGACTGAAGGGACGGGCTGTCCCTTCCGGTTCACGTCGGCGACAGGGTCCGCACGTCGACGACGCGCGGGCCCAGCGACGCGAGTTCGCCGAGCTCGTGATCGTGGGCGGCGATGAGCGCCCCGGCGCCCGCGCGGAGATCCGCGCCGAGGCGCTCCAGCATCGCGCGGCGGCCGTCGACGTCGACGCCGGCGAAGGGCTCGTCCAGCACGAACAGCCGCGGCGTCCCGACGCACAGCCCGAGGAACGCGAGCCGGCGGCGCAGGCCGACGCTGTACGTCGTCGCGAGCTGATCCAGGACCTCGTCGAGCTGGGGGTCCCCGGTGCCGCCCGGCGCCGGGGCGCCGAAGACGTCGGCGCAGAAGGCCAGCCACTCGCGTCCGGTGATCCCGGGCGGGACCTCGACCTCCTGGGCCAGGGCCCGCAGGGCGCGGCGCGCCTCCATCGGGGCGGCGCGCAGGTCGGACCCTGCGATCGCGATCGTGCCCTCGTCGGGGACGATCTGGCCGCACACGCAGCCGAGCAGGGTCGACTTGCCGGTGCCGTTGGGCCCGCGCAGCACCACGAGCTCGCCGGGCCCGACCTCGAGGTCGACGCCCGCGAGGATCACCCGGGCGGCGTAGCGCTTCTGCACGCCGCGGACCTGCAGGGGGAGCGCGGTCACGGGCCGCCTCCGATCCGCGCGAGCACGGGCGCGACGGCCAGGGCGACGGGCGCGAGCAGGCACGCCCAGGCCCGCGATCGGGCGTCGCGCAGGGGGAGGGGACCCAGCAGCCGGCGCTGATCCGCCGCGTGGCGGGTGAGCGCGCTGGCGGGGACGAGCCACAGCGCCACGAGGCCGACGAGGATACCGAGCTCCGCGAGGCCCGGCGCCTGCGCCCGCGCGGCGAGGAACGCCGCGGCCCCGAGGAGCATCAGCAGCCGCAGCACCGGGACGGGCGTGAGGCGCTGGTGCTGCAGGACGAGCAGGCGCAGGGCCGGGTCGCGGAACAACGGCAGCCAGCGCGGGGCGGCCGCGGGCACGGGCGGACCGGCCAGGGTGCGCATCGCCTGGCGCAGCCAGGGCACGGCGTCGAACAGGCCGCCGGCGTAGATCCGCGGCGCCAGCACCCGGCCGACCAGGGCGAGCGCGACCGCGGCGGCGCACACCTCGAGGTGGCCCGCCCGCAGCGCGCCGCCTTCGGCCCAGCGATCGATCGCGAGCTGGCCGGGCATCGCGAGGGCGGCCGCGAGCGCGAGGCCGGCCGCGGGGGCCCACAGGTGCACGACCGCCTCGGGCAGCGTCCAGCCGCCGCCGAGCGAGCGCTGCAGCTGACCGGCGAGGCTCTCCGCCGGGACGCGGCGCCCGAGCCACGCCGCCGCGGCCGCGGCGAGGGGCTCGACGAGGGCCGCCATCGCCACGAGCACGGCGAGGTCCGCGACGAGGATCGTGGACGCGGCGACGCTGCGGCCCGACAGCCCGAACGCGAGCGCCGCCCAGGCGCCCTGCCACGCCAGGCCGAGCGCGTGGCGTCGGCCCGCGGCGGCGAAGCGCCGCGCCGGTGGGATCGGCAGGGGCAGCGTCGCGGCGAGCCCGTCGTCGTGCAGGTACCCCGCGGTGCGGGCGTGCAGCGTCACGAGCAGCACCGCGGGGCCCAGGGCGAAGGCTGCGCTGCGCTGCGCCGACTCCCCGAGGCCGGCCGCCGCGCCCAGGAGCGACGCGGCCACGCCCGCCGCCACGACGGGGAGCGCCCAGCTCGCGCGGGCGTCCTCCCAGGGACGCAGTGGCGACGCCGCTCGCACGCGCCCCACACATGCCACAGTCGCGCGCCGGGTTCGAGGGCCGCGTCGTCGCGGTCACCGACGACGGCGGAAACCCCAGCGTGCGCCACGGCTTGGGGGGCACCCATTCGCGTATCGCATGATCTCGACTGGCGATCTGGTTCGCGCGCGCGTCGAGCCTCGACGCGTGCGCGCTGCGGCTCGCCTCCGAAAACTTGCGCCGACGAGATCACCCGACCACAGTGCGAGCGTCATGCGTGCCTTCCTCCTGGCCCAATGGCTGAGCATCGCGGGGCCCGCGTCCGCGGCCCACGACGTCGCGGCGGGCGAGAGCCTCTGGAGCATCGCCCGGGCACACGGCTGCACCGTCGGGGAGCTGCGCGCGGCGAACCCCGCCCTCGTCGAGCCGCTGCAGGCCGGGGCGCGGCTGAGCCTCCCCACGCCGCCGCGCGCCAAGGTGAAGCGCGCCGTCGAGCCCAGGGCAAAGCCCATCGGGCCGACGACCATGACGCCGTCGGCGACCCCGGCAGCGAGACCCACGCGACCGCGGCCCCGCGCGTCGACGCCAGGCCCGCTCGTCCACGAGGTCGCGCGCGGCGAGACGCTGTCGTCGATCGCCAAGCGCCACGGCACCACCGTCGGCGCCTTGAAGGCGCTCAACCACCTCCGCAGCACGACGATCGTGATCGGCCAGCGGCTCGCCCTCGCGGAGCCGACGCCGCAGGAGTTGCCCCCGGTCGACGTGGAATCCGAGGCGCGCACCGAGGATCTGCCGCCGCCCCCGAGCGCGCGCTTCGACCTGCCGCCGCCGCCGTCGGATCGGAGCGTCCGACGGGGCACCACCGCCTCGACCTCGGCGCCCGCGACCCTCGTCGGCGCCGTGCAGCTCCCCCGGGATCGCGCCTACTACCTGCGCCATCCGAAGCGCGCGTGGGGCCTGCCGCACGTGGTCGAGTCGACGCGCGCCGCGGTCATCGCGGTGAAGAAGAAGCACCCCGGCGTGCACCGCCTCGCGATCGGCGACCTGTCGGCGCAGCGCGGCGGTCGGCTCTCGGGGCACAAGTCGCACCGCAACGGCCGCGACGTCGACGTCGGGCTGTACTTCCGCCGCACGCCCGAGAGCTATCCGCAGCGCTTCGTCGGCGCCGACGCGGCGCCGCTCGATCTCCCGGCGACGTGGGCCCTCATCGAGGCGTTCTACGAGCAGTCGAAGCGCGCGGGCGGCCCGGTCCAGATCTTCCTCGACTACGGGGTCCAGGGCGAGATCCACGACTGGGCCCGCAAGCACGGCGTGTCGAAGCGGGTGCTCCGCGAGGTCTTCCAGTACCCGCACGGTCGATGGGCCCGCCGCGGACTCGTCCGCCACGAGCCCGCCCACGATGATCACCTGCACGTGCGCTTCGGTGATCCGCCGCGCTCGCGTCGCGACTAGCCCAGGGGACTAGATTGCCGCCAGCTGTCCGCGGAGCTCGGCGAGCTCGGCCTCGGGGCGCCGCAGCGATCGAGCGACGTCGATCGCCTCGCGCAGCTGCGCGCGTGCCGTGGCGACGTCACCCTGCCGGACGCGCTCGGCCGCCGCGGTGCGCAGGGTCGCCAGGACATCCGGGTGCACGGGGCCGCGCGTGCGTCGGTAGATCGCGAGGGCCTCGTCGAGGGCCGCGTTGGCGGCCTCGGTTCGCCCGCGCGCGGCCTCGACCTGGCCGATCGCGCTGAGCGACGCGGCCATGCCCGGGTGCTCGACGCCGACGCGTCGACGGATCGCGAGGGCCCGCCGCGCGTGGGCCTCGGCCTCGTCGAGGCGCCCGACCTCGACGAGGACCAGCGCGAGGTTGTTGGTGAGATCGGCGACCGCGGTCTGATCCTCGCCGAGGCTGCGCTGCGCCGCCGCGACCGCGCGCTCGAAGCTCGCGACGCAGGGCGCCGCGCCGCGCAGGTAGTAACAGGTGCCTGCGAGGGCGTTGGTGATCTGGGCGTGGTCCGGGTGCTCCTCGCCCTTGTCGCGGCGGACCAGCGCCTCGACGCGCACGAACGCGGCCTCGGCCTCGGCGTACTGGCCGCCCGCGAAGTGGGCGATGCCGACGGCCTCGAGCGCGCGCGCGGTCCGGGGATCGTCGACGCCCCACAGCGCCTCGGCGAGCTCGAGGGCGCGGACGCAGTACGCCTGCGCGAGGGCGACGTCGCCCTTGTCCGCGAGCACCTTGCACATCGTCTCGCTCGTCTCCGCCTCCTCGGGTCCGCCGTAGCCGACGCGTTGGAGCGCCGCGCCGGCCTGCCGCGCCCACCCGAGCGCCTCGTCGTAGCGCGACTGGCCCAGGCCCACGACCTTCACGAGGCGGGTCGCGGCGCGCACGTGCACGCGGTCGTGTCCGCTGGCGATCGCGGAGAGCACCGCGTCCTCGAGGTAGCGGATGCCCTCCGCGTCGTGATCAGCGGCCGCCGCGAGGTCGCCCGCGACGAGCTCGGCCTCGGCGACGACCGGGCGATGGCCCGTCCGTCGCGCGCGCTCGACCAGCGCGGGCGCCTCGGCCCAGGTCGCGGCGTAGCGACCGACGCGCCCGCCGATCTCGGCCTGGGCGATCGCCTGGCGCACCGCGATGACCTCGGCGGCGAGCTCGGGATCCTCGGGCGGCGGGATCGCGGAGAGCAGCGCGTCGGAGTCGGCGCAGCGACCGAGCTCGGGCAGCGCCGCGGTGGCGTCGACCGCCCGCGAGACCACCTCGGCGTCGGCGGCGACGAAGCGCTCGACGAGCAGCTCCATCGCCCCGAGGCGCTCGCCGAGGCAGGCCGCGCGTCGATCGAGCAGGGCCTCGGACTGCTCGTGGCGCACGTGGGTCGCCGCGCAGGCGTCCTGGGCCGCGGCGACCCAGCCCCGCGCGTAGGCGTCGAGGGAGGCGCCGACGCGCACCGCCGTGTCCGGCCCGAGCTGCGGGTGCGCGGCGGTGAAGGCCTCGGTCACCGACGCCGCCCGATCGCGATCCCAGACCTCGGCGAGCTTGGCCCCCGCGGTGTCGCAGGCAGCGTCGCTCGGCCGCGCGGCAGCGAACGCCGCGGCCGCGGTGAGCAGGGCGCCGCCGGCGAGCACGATCGCGAGGGGCGAACGACGCGGCGCGAACTCGGCGAGCAGCGGCGCCATGCTGGGGAAGCGGGCCGCCGGATCCGGCGCGAGGCCGCGCTCGATCGCCCGCCGCCAGCGCGTCGGGATCGACACGTGCGCGGGGATCGGCCGGCGCTGCCCGGCACAGACCGCGAGCGCCAGGCCGATCCGGTCGCCGCCGGAGAACGGCCGCTCGCCACACAGTCCCTCCCACAGGGCGACGCAGAAGCTGAACTGGTCGGCGCGCGGATCCACCTCGTCGCCACGGTGCTGCTCCGGGGCCATGTATGCGGGCGTGCCGGCCATGGCGCCGGTCCGCGTGATGCGACTGTCGACGCGCGACGATCGCTCCGAGCTCTCGATCGACGCCGGCGTCGCGGCCTCGAGCTCGAGCGCGGGGGATCCCGCGGTGCGGGCGAGACCGAAGTCGAGGACGCGCACGCGGCCGTCGTCGCCGATCATCACGTTGTCGGGCTTGAAGTCGCGGTGCATCAGGCCGGCGTCGTGCGCTGCCCGCAGGCCCGCGCCCGCCTGCAGGAACACGTCGACGATCTCGCGTGGGGTTCGCTTGCTCGCCTGCAGCCAGCGCCCCAGCGTGACGCCGTGGACGAATTCCATCGCCACGAACACGCGCTGGGCCCAGGTGCCCACGTCGTGGACGGCGACGACGTTGGGGTGGGTGAGTCGAGCGAGGGCCTGGGCCTCGCGGAGCAGGCGCGCGCGACCGAGGCTGCTCGCGTCGGCCTCGGCGTCGGGTTGCAGCAGCTTGATCGCGACCTTGCGATCCAGCTCGGGATCGTAGGCCGCGTACACGACACCCATGCCGCCTGCGCCGATGCGCTCGAGCACGACGTAGCGGGCGATCGCGGTGCCCAGATCGACCGGCGGTGGCGCGCCGACGGGCAGGAAGTCCTCGCCGACGGTCGGCGGCGGCCGGGCCTGGGTCGTGCCATCCACCATCGGCGCTCCCTCGAAGTGTACGCCCGCGTCGAGGGGCCTCGATGACCCCTCGATTTCATCGGTTCACCATGGTCCGCGGCGTGGCGCAGGGGGCCCGGGGTGGGCCCCTCTGGGGCTGGATCAGCCCCCCGGTGGATCGCCCGGCCACGGCTGCAGGGTGCGGCTCGGGGTGCCGTCGTGGATCCGTGGCCAACCGTCGACGTAGTCGATCCGATCGACGAGCACGTGGCGACCGGCCCCGCCGTCGTGCGTGCCGTCGCCGGCATTGGGCCACGCGTGGTAGACGAAGTAGTCGATCCCCGCCACGACGACGACGCTGCCGTGACCCGGCCCGACCCATCGCTCGTTGTTCGCGAGGATCGGCGCGCCGTGCTTCTCGTAGGGGCCGAGCACTGATGGCGCGCGCGCGACACCCG
Organism: Deltaproteobacteria bacterium Ga0077550; assembly: GCA_001464385.1. Taxonomy (GTDB): domain Bacteria; phylum Myxococcota_A; class Polyangia; order Nannocystales; family Nannocystaceae; genus Xiheibacterium; species Xiheibacterium aquaticum. Next base: position 31,199 of record LNFB01000107.1, read on the forward strand.
TGCGGTAGCGGTGGTCGTAGACGTTGCCGCTGTAGAACATCAGCCACTGGCCGTCGCGCGCGATGATCCACGGCGCTTCGACGACGCCGCCCTCCCACGTGCCGGGATCGTTGACGAGCAGCTGGGTCGCCGCGCTGCCCGGCGCGAAGCCGAGGCCGTCGGCAGTGAGCTCCCGGGCGAGGATCGGCGTCGGCGCGCCCACCGAGTTGCCGTCGATCTTGTAGACGAGGTACGGCGTCGACCCGTCGACGACGAGGGTCGCGTCGATGACCCCCTGGCCGTGCTCGACCAGCGGGCCTGCGGACTCGCCCCACGGCCCGCCGAGGTCCGCGGCCGTCGCGGCCCCGATGCACAGCTGGTTGTTCGCGTTGACGCTGGTGAAGTAGGCGATGAGCCCGTCGCCGAGGCGGTGCAGCTCCGGCGCCCAGTTGCGCCCGCCGTTCGCCGCCCAGCTCGGCTTGCCGTTCGGCAGGATCGCGGCGCCGAGATCGGCCCAGCGCACGAGGTCACGCGAGGTGCGGATCGGGAAGCTGCCGCCGGTGCAGACCATCGCCCACGGCGACGCGGGATCGTCGGTCGCGGTCACCCCGGGATCGGGGCAGTCGAAGCCGACCACGGGGTTCCGGTACGGCGGCTTCGGGCCGGGCAGGCCGACGGGCGCCGCGAGGGTCGTCAACGCGGAGGTCGGCACGGGCGCCTCGGGGAGCGCGGGGCTCGACCACAGCAGGCGGATCGACGCCTCGATGTCCGCCTCGAAGTACTCGACGACGATGGGCGTCGCGACCCCGCCGACGAGCTCGATCGTCGCCTCGTTGCGGGTGACGTAGTGCGGGACCCAGTCGTCGATCACGAGCGTGTCGCCGACGCGCACGCGGATGCCGTCGTCGGCCTCGGTGACGAGGGTGTAGGACGCGGTCGCGGGCGCGGTGATCCAACCCGAGTAGCGGATCGAGAACCGGTCGATCCCGAGGCTGGCGTCGGGCGCATCGAGGCCCCACACCGCGTCGATGCCGGGCTCGACGCGGGCGAGCACGGCGTCGTGGTAGTCGTCGAAGTACTCCGCGAACAGGCCGGGGACCGGCTCGGGCGGTGGTTCGGGGGGCGGACCGGTGTCGTCGGTGGTCTCGGCGCTCGCGTCCGCGGCGGCGGTCGTGTCGGGATCGCCGGAGGAACCGGAGTCGGCGGCGGTGGCGTCGACGGACGTCGGCGTCCCGGAGCTGTCGTCGCCATCCAACTCGGGCGCGGCGCCACAGCCGGCGACGAGGACCACGATCACGCGCGTCGCTGCAGGTCCCGGCATCCCTCGGACGTTGGGCCACGCGCGTGCGGCCGGCAATCCGCAATTCGCTGCACGGAGCCGGGCTATAGCCCCGAGTCCTCGCACACCGCCTGCAGCACCCCGAGCAGGTCGGCGATCTGCGGCACGAGCTCTTCGGTCGGGCTGCAGATGTTGCCCGCGTGGATGTGATCGACCAGGCCCATGCCGCTGTAGTGCTGCATGAACGTCAGGATCCGCTCGCCGTACTCGGCGCCCTCGCCGTCGGAGAGCCCGGGCGCGGGCATCCACGGGTCGCACGCGTTCTCGGAGTCGGCGAGCAGCGCGAGCACGCCGGTGGCCTCCGGCGGCTTGATCGCGGCCAGCCGATCGAACCACGCCGTCGGCTCGCCCTCGGAGCCGGTGCGGTTCGGTGACTCGCTGGGGTCGTCGCTGTCGTTGTCGTCGTCCTCGTCGGTGAGCAGCAGGACGAGCAGCGCCGCGTCCTCGCGCAGGAACCCCTCGTTGCAGGCGCCCGGCGCCGCGAGTTCGGGGGACAGCGCCGCGAGCACGGTGTCGAGCTGCTTCTCGTCGGTGTCGTAGTCCTGGCCGACCGCGAACAGGCAGCCGATCGCGGCGAGGTCATCGGACTCGTCGAGGTACGGCGGGTGGGCGTCGTCGCCGAAGCACGACGCGCCGCCGAGCAGCGCGCCGCTCTTGGACAGGGCGCCGCGGACCTGACACTCCGGCGTCTGGAAGTCGGGCGCGACCTCCGTCGTCGTCACCCCGATGTGGTAGCTGCACGGCCCCGTCAGCACCGTGTCGAGCAGGTCGGTGAACTGCGCGAGCGCCGGGATGAACGCCCCGAACTCCTCGCTCATGCTCCCCGAGTTGTCGATGAGCACGAGGATGTCGACCTTGTTGCACAGCCCGATCGCCTGCCCGCACGCGAGGCCGGTCGTGGTGGTGTCGGAGGCGGCGCTGGTCGACGACGACGACGACGTCGCGGGATCGACCGTCGTGGTCGTCGTGGGATCCGTGGTCGACGTCGTGCTCGGCGCAGGCGAGGAGGTCGAGGTCTCGGCGGCCCCCGCCGCGCACGTGCCCGCCGCGTCGCAGAACTGCCCCGCGTCGCAGTGCGTGTCGTCGCTGCAGGGCAGACCGAGCGTGCTCGGCACCTTGCACGCGGTGAGCACGAACACGCAGGCGAGGGGCCCGAGGCGCATGGTGGGGATGGTAGCGCAGCGACCGATGCGCCGGGCGCCCGCGGCAGGAATCGAACCTGCGGCCTACGGTTTAGGAAACCGTCGCTCTATCCGACTGAGCTACGCGAGCGAGCCGCCGGAACCTAGCAGACCGACGACCGACGCGACAGCCTCAAGGCTCGGCGCCCCACCACGCGGCGTCGTCGAGCGCTCCGGCCACGAGCACCTCGCCGGGGTTGGCGAGGTGGGCGCGGAACACGAGGACCCAGCGGCGCATGAGGTCGACGTCCTCGCGGACGCGGTACTCGGTGTCGAGGCCGAGGACCAGGGCGTCGGGATCGTGGGGCTGGAGGCGATCGTGGGCGCGCAGGGGCGGGTGGGCGGCCTCCCACGCGGCGAGCTGCTCGCGGCCCAGCGCGGCGGCCTCGTCGATCGCCCGCGCCGCCCAGCCCTCGAGATCGTCGGCCCAGGGATCGACCGCGCCGGTCGCCGGGTCGAGGCGCACGATGGCGTGGCGATGGATCCCGAATTGCCGGCCGAAGATGTCCTCGGCGAAGAGCCAGATCATCGTGGCGTGGCGGTACGGCGCGCGCCACAGCGTCAGCGAGTTCCACTCACCGCAGCCGCGGACCTGCGCGACCGTGACGGAAGGGCGCACGCACAGCGCGCCCCCGAGCGTGCGGAATCCATCGCGCAGGTGGAGCAGCGCCTCGAGCTCCACGACGCGCTCGCGCGTGGCGGTGATCGGCACCTCGCGCAGACGCGAGGGAACTCGCGAGTGGGCCGGGCCGGCCTGGGTCAGCAGCTCTGCGAGCGCACGGCGACGGGCCATCGTGGGCGAGGATACTCCGTCACCGCGCGGTTGCTTCCCCGTGGCGTGAAATCGCGCGGCGCGGTCGACGGATCACGCGGGGCCCGACGCTGATAGGCTCTCGGACATGCTTCGTCGCGTCCTTCCCATTGGTCTGCTCTGTGCGATCGCGCTGCCCGCATCCGCCAGTGATCTGCGCTTCAACGCCACCGCCGCCGGCAACGTGGTCGCGACCGGCAACACGCTCGGCCTCGCCAAGCAGGTCAACGCGAACGGGCCCGGCACCGAGGACTCGATCGGCACCTTCATCACGCTCGACGGCAGCCTCGCCGACACCCACCCGGTCAACCTCGCCAACCCGTGGCCGAGCAACACGACCGAGGACTGGGCGCTCAACGGCTCGACGGCCGACCTCGTGCTGCCGGACGACGCCGAGGTGCTCTACGCCGAGCTGGTGTGGGGCGGCAGCACCTACTACGGCGCCGAGGACGTGCGGCCGTTCCTCGACGACGCGGTGATCTTCGACTTCGGCGGCGACACCGTCTCGGTCAACCCCGACGCCGCCACCGGCCTCGACGTCGACGAGATGTCGGCCCAGGGCTTCTTCGTCCGCTACTACATGCGGACGGCCGACGTCACCGAGTTCGTCGCCGGCCACGGCGCGGGCACGTACTCGCTGGGCGGCGTGCCCGCGACGCAGGACACCAACATCAACTCCCTGAACGCCGCGGGCTGGACGCTGGTCGTCGCCTACCGCGACAGCGCGCAGCCGATCCGCAACCTCACCGTGTTCGTCGGCGGGTCGTTCGTCGACGAGGAGTCGACCGAGGACTATTCGTTCGCCGGGTTCTGCACCCCGCCGATGGGGCCCTTCGACGGATCCGCGGTGATCAGCGCCATCGAGGGCGACGCCGATCTGGTCGGCGACGGCCTCGCGATCGCGCAGACCGACGCCGGCCCGTTCGTCGATCTGAGCGGGCCCAACAACCCCGAGAACAACTTCTTCGCCTCGCAGATCAACGGGACCGACGGCCAGATCGACGCGAGCGGCAGCTTCGGCGACGTGAACCACGACGCCGTCCTCGGCGTGAACACGTCCGGCGGGCGCCAGGGCTGGGACATCACCCATCTGCCGTTGTCCTCGGGCGACGGCCAGCTGGACAACGGCCAGACCGAGGCGGTGCTCCGCACGCAGACCACCGGCGACTCGTACGTGCCCACCGCGGTCGCCTTCGCGATCGGCGTCAACGCGCCGGACTTCTCCGGGCGCAACACGCTGGTGGGCGTCGAGCCCGGCGAGATCACGATCGACGCGACCGCCGACATCTCGATCTCGATGACCAACAGCGGCCTGGTGAACGCGGACGCGGTCACCTTGACCGCGCCGCTGCCCGAGGGCCTCGAGCTCGACGCCTTCACGATCGACGGCGCCGCCGGCGACATCGACGGCAACCCGGTCGCGGCCGCCGATCTGAACACCGGCGTCGCGATCGGCACCGTCGGCCCCGACGAGACCCGCGAGATCATCATCACGGTGCGGGCCGCGGACGCGCCCGCGGACGGCGAGGGCTGGGAGGTTGCGCCGCAGTGGAACTACAGCTACGTCAGCTGCGTCGGGCAGGATCCGCTCGAGGAGCCCTACGTCGCCGTGCCGGTGCAGATCGACTACGTCGAGCCGCCGGCGGACACCAGCGGCGGCGCGGACTCGACGACCGGCGACACCGCGGCCGACACCACCGCGGACGCCGGCGACTCCGACAGCAACTCGGCGAGCGCCAGCGACAGCGACGCGAGCGCGAGCGCCTCGGACACCGACAGCGCCAGCGCGGGCGACAGCAGCGGCAGTGCGGGTGCCACCGGAGGGGCGGGCAGTGACGACGGCTGCGGCTGCACCGAGGGCGGATCGAACGGCGCGCGCGGCTGGCTCGGCCTCGGGCTGCTCGCGTTCCTCGGCCGTCGGCGTCGCCGCTAGTCGGCCGCGGGCCGGGGCTTCTTCTTGTTGCGCCGCGGGCGTCGGATCGGGACGACGCCGCGGACGTAGCGGCCCTGGTGGGGCTCGGCGGCGAGCCCGTGGTCGACGAGGCGGCCCTCGACGAAGCGGAGGAACACCGCGCGGTTCATGTACGCCCGCGCGGTGGCCCGCTGCAGCGTGAACAGCGAGACGTCCTTGCCGGCGGCGACCGGCTCGAGCACACGGCGCACCGCCGTGTAGGTCGTGTGCAGGGGACGCAGGCGCGGGGGGATGGCCTGCTGCAGCGGCGAGAGGCTCACCACCGTGCTCGACAGGAACCCGAACGACGCGACGAGCAACCGGTCGGAGGTCGTCGGGAGGGGCTGCGCGAAGATGTCGTACTTGATCCAGGGCTGGGCCTCGAGCCGGCGGAAGTACTGCTCGTGCTCCTCGGGGGTCAGCGCCCGGCGCTCGTCCCGGCGACCGCGCTGCAGCGCGAGGGTCAGGCCCAGGCGGCGGGCGTCCGCCGGCGGGTGGAGGTCGAGCGCGGTGAACGGCCCGCCGAACAGATCTTCGACGTACGGCGTGCCGAACCCGGCGCCGAGATCGAGGCGCTCGACGTCCTTCGGGATGCGCAGGAACCCGAGGCCCGGGTCGTCGCGGATCCAGTCGTAGATGCCGATGATGGTGTTGGTGTCGCCGCCGTAGTGCTTGAGCGCGTCACCGCGGGCGACGACCGCATCGACCCAGTCCACGAGGCGGCCGCGATCGTCGAAGAGCTGCGGCACCCAGTGGTCGGCCAGGCGCTCGGGCCCGGCCTCGTGGACGCCGAAGATCGCCGCGGCCCCGTTCTGCAGCAGCACCTCGAGGTACGGGACCATGTGCTCGTTGTGCTGCGCGACCGCGTCGAGGTGGTGCATCGTCGCGCGGGTCGAGCCGAAGTCGGCCTCGTAGAGCTCGAAGACCCGCTGGTTGATCCGGTTGATCCGACTGGCGGTCATCCGCATGACCCGCGCTGGCACGCTCGGGTCGTCGATGCGCGCGCGCCAGTGCGAGGCGCCGAGGCACGCCTGCATGAACGAGTACGGCTCCTTGGTCAGCAGCCGGCACACCAGGCGCGTCGCGTGGTCGAGCTCGGAGTCGTCGACGCGCAGGGCGGTCAGCGCGGCGATGAGCTCGGCGTTGGTGCGGCGCGTGCCGACGGACAGCCGGCGAAGGAACGCGACGAGGGGATCCTCGGCCTCGGTCATCCGCCTGCAGTACCACGGCGCGGGGTGCCGGCCTGGGGCTGGGTACCGGGAACGCCGATAAGATAGATTATGTAAAGTAAGGTTGGGGTTTGGACCGGGGGGCGCGGCTGGGCCTTGGGCCTGGGGAAACGGGCACGGGATCGGGCACGGGCACGGGCACGGGCACGGAGTCGCGCGGCTGGCCGCGCGACTACCGAATCGGCAGCCAGAACCGTGCCAGCGGCAGCCAGATGCGCTCGGCTCGGCCCTTCACGTTGCCGCGCGGCACGAACGGCTTGGGGCGATCGGCCTGCGGGTCGATGAAGTTGCTCGGGTCCACGGCCTTCGCGGCGGCGCGGTGCGCCAGCGACAACGCGACCTCGCGGGTCGGACACAGGCCCTTGCGGCACTCGATGCGGACCACCGTCTCGGACTGCGGGACGGCGAAGACGTACTCGAACCCGTCGTCGCGCTCGAGGCCCATCGCGCCCTCGGCGATGCCGTCGTCACGCTGCAGGCCGCCGGGCGTCGCGAGCTCGGCGACCTTGCTCGCCAGACCGCCCTCGGGACGCAGCCAGGCCTCGACGTCGAGCGAGTGCTCCTTGCCACGGACGGTGCCCTCCAGGCGGACGCGATCGAACTCGGTGAGCTCGGGCAGCCCGACCGGCAGCTCCTCGTAGCCCGGGACCTCGCCCGAGGTCAGCAGCACGCGGAGCTTGCGGCGATCCCCGGCGGCCGCCGGGATGCCCTCGGCGACGATCTTGCCCAGGGCCGTGGCCGCCGCGGCGTCCGGGCAGAACGACGCGCCGCACTCGAGCACGACCACCATCTCGCGCGCCGCGTCGGTGAGCACCAGGACCTGCGCGTCGGCCCGGCCAACCCGCAGCGCGTCCTCGCCGAGCTCCGGGACGCGGTCGGCCATGCCCGTCGAGCTGCCGAAGGCCCACAACGCCGCGTCGCGGACGAAGGACACGCCCTCGACCGGCTTGCGGAACGCCCGCAGTCGGACCTTGTCCTTGGGCTTGTCGCCGCCCGGCTTGACCAGCGTGCGCTCGAAGTAGTGCTCGCGGGCGTCGCTGCGCCCCGACCAGTGCGTCGTGTAGCGGACCTGCTTGGGCGCGTCGAGCAGCGTGCGCGCGTCCTGGGCGTGGTTGCGGTGGAACTTGTCGAGGACGTCGGCGACCACCAGGCCGAGCTTCGGGTCGTCCTTGCAGACGCCGGTGCCGCACGACACCCGCATGACGGCGCCGGCCGACTCGAGCAGCAGCACGGCCTGGCGCGCGTCGGCGTCCTTCGCAGTGACGAGGCGATCGATCCCGGCGCCGAGCTCGAGGGCGCGGTCGAGCTCGGGCCCCGCCTTCGCCCCCGTCAGCAGCTCCGCCATCGTGCTCGGCCGACTGCCGGCGATCGCCGCGGATGCCGTGTCGAACACCGCCTGCGTGCCGAGCGTCGGGCTCCGCCAGACCTCGAGGAGCACGTCGTGGCTCTCCGAGCGGTGGCTCGCCAGATACGTGACCTTGTCGTGGCGCCCGTCGTCGATGCCGCCGACGTCGTCGTCGCGGTCCATGTTGAACATGCTGTCGGCGGTGAGGTCGCGGAGATCCTTCAGCGTCAGCAGGCTGTCCGCGCCGACGGCCTCGACCTGCACCGTCCACTCGCGCGAGTCGTGCGACTGGTTGCGGTTGTCGCCCATCACCATCAGGTGGCCCTCGGGCACCTTCCAGGTCCGCGGCTTGGGCAGCATGTCCTCGCGGTCGTCGACCGTCGCCGTGTAGCGCACGACGTAGGTCTTGCCGTCCAAGGTCTCCTCGAACAGCTGGCAGTTGGCGATGTTCTTGACGCCGGCCTCGTCGAGGCAGCGCTCGGTGAGCGGCGTGCGCGGGACCTCCTCGAAGTCCGCGGCCCCTGCCCGCTTGATGGAGAGCGTCCGCCCGACCGCCCGGATCTCGTCCCCCGGCAGCCCCACCACGCGCTTGATGAAGTCCTCGGCCTCGTCGATCGGGTAGCGAAAGACGATGACGTCGCCGCGCTCGATCTGACCGAGGGACTCACCGACGACGGTGGTCGTGAACGGGATCTGGACCCCGTAGATGAACTTGTTGACGAAGATGTGATCGCCCGCGCGCAGCGTCGGCATCATGCTGCCGGACGGGATCTTGAACGGCTCGTAGAAGCACGAGCGCAGGCCGAGCGCCACGAGCACGGCGATGAGGACGTTCTCGAAGGTCTCGCGCAGGGCGCTCTTGCGGGCGAAGCTGGCGTGGTTGTGGAGCAGCTCGTCGAGCCGCTCGGCCTCGTCCTCGAGCGCGGGCCAGTTCTCGGCGATGCGCAGGGTGTCGATCGCCCCGAGGCAGGCGCGGATCTCGTTCGCCGGGCCGGCGGCGATCCTCGCCCCGTTGCGCTGCAGGATTCGGCGGCCCTCCTTCTGCAGCATCGCGGCGGCCGCCCGCACCTGACGCGGGGTCCGGCGCTTGCGCTCGGCGGGCCGGTCCGCGCGCTCTGGAGGCGGAGATTGTCCCGACGCCGGGCGCTCGCCGGACAAGGGCTGGTCGCCGGACACAGGCCGCGGGCCGGGGGTCTCCGGAGCGCTCACCCATCCTCCAGCGTCAGCACGGCGTGGAAGGCTTCCTGTGGGATCTCCACGCTACCGATGGCCTTCATCCGCTTCTTGCCGGCCTTCTGCTTCTCGAGCAGCTTGCGCTTACGGCTGATGTCGCCGCCGTAGCACTTCGCGGTGACGTCCTTGCGCATCGCCTTGACGGTCGTGCGCGCGATCACCCGCGAGCCGATCGCGGCCTGGATCGCGACCTCGAACTGCTGCCGCGGCACGAGGTCCTTCATCTTGTTGCAGAGGTCGCGTCCGCGGTTGTACGCGGTGTCGCGGTGGGTGATGAGCGAGAGCGCGTCGACGTTCTCGCCGTTGACCAGCAGGTCGAGCCGGACCATGTCGCTGGTCCGGTAGCCGGCGGCGTCGTAGTCGATGCTGGCATAGCCCCGCGAGCGGCTCTTCAGGATGTCATAGAACCCGAACACGACCTCGGCCAGCGGCAGCTCGTAGACCAGCTGCACGCGGGTCGGCGTGAGGTACTTGAGGTCCTTCTGGATGCCGCGGCGCTCCTCGCACAGCTTGAGGATCGGCCCGACGTACTCCTGGGGGAGCTGGATCCGGGCCTCGATGACCGGCTCCTCGATCGACTCGGCGTGCCCGAGATCGGGGAATTTCGCCGGGTTGTCGATGATCTGCGTGCTGCCGTCCTTGGTGTGGACGAGGTACTTCACCGACGGCGCCGTGGTGATGAGGTCGAGGTCGTACTCCCGCTCGAGCCGCTCCTGGACGATCTCCATGTGGAGTAGACCCAGGAAACCGAGGCGGAAGCCGAACCCCAGCGCGAGAGAAGTCTCCGGCTCGTAGGAGAAACTGGCGTCGTTGAGCGAGAGCTTGGACAGGGCGTCGCGCAGGGACGGATAGGCCGCGTTGTCGGTCGGGAACACCCCGGCGAACACCATCGGCTGGATCTCCTTGAAGCCCGGCAGCGCGACCGCGGCCTCGTCGTCCGGCTCGGCGACGGTGTCGCCCATCTTGCTGTCGGCGACGTCCTTGATGTTGAAGACGACGAAGCCGACCTCGCCCGCGCACAGCTCGGCCAGCTCGATCATCTCCGGGGCGAACACGCCGGTGTTGATGACCTGGTACGTCTTGCGGGTCGACAGCAGCCGGACCTGCTGGCCGGGGCGCATGCGGCCCTCGAACACGCGGATCATCGAGATGACGCCGCGGTAGCTGTCCCACCAGCTGTCGAGGATGAGCGCGGACAGGCGGCCCTCGCGGTCGCCCTTGGGCGGCGGGATGCGATCGACGATCGCGACCAGCAGCTCCTCGATGCCGATGCCGCTCTTGGCCGAGACCATCAGCGCGTCGCTGCAGTCGAGCCCGACCATCTCCTCGATCTCGCCGCGCACGCGCTCGGGATCGGCGGACGGCAGATCGATCTTGTTGATGACGGGGATGATCGTGAGGTTCTCGTCGAGCGCCATGTAGACGTTCGCCAACGTCTGGGCCTCGACGCCCTGCGCGGCGTCGACGACGAGCAGCGCGCCCTCGCACGCCTTGAGGCTGCGCGAGACCTCGTAGCCGAAGTCGACGTGGCCGGGCGTGTCGATGAGGTTGAGCTCGTAGACCTCACCATCCGGCGCCGTGTACGCCATGCGCACGCTCTGGGCCTTGATGGTGATGCCCCGCTCGCGCTCGATGTCCATGCGGTCGAGGTACTGGGCGCGGGCCTCGCGTTCCCCGACCAGGCCGGTCGCCTCCATGATCCGATCGGCGAGCGTGCTCTTGCCGTGGTCGATGTGCGCGATGATGCAGAAGCTGCGGATTCGGGCGGAGGGCGGCGCGGTGGGAACCGGCGCCTTGACCTGTGGGTCGTTCATGGGGCGGCGTGGGACGGAGTCGTTTCGGGCCCGCGCGAGCCAGCCCGGCGTCCCGGCGGGAGACGTATCATAGATGTCCGTTGCTTGCCGGCGGCGTCGCCGGACCCTAGAGTACCGAGGGTGCAACGACGTGGGTTGAGGTTCGTGGTGGTCGGGGGCGCTGGTTTGGCGTGCCTGGCGGCGTGCGCGGCGAAGCCCAAGGACGCCGAGTCCAAGGCGCCCGATGAGGCCGCCGAGGAGGTCCAGGGCGCGACCGCGCCGGTGAACCCCAACCTGCGCGCCCTCGTGGTCGACACCAGCCGGTGCAACGCGAGCGGAGGGCGGACCGATCAGGTCGACCTCAACCACGATGGTCGCGGCGATCTGGTCGCGATCTACCAGGGCCAGGGGGCGCAGGCCGACCAGCTCGCGTGCAAGCAGGCCGACCTCAACTTCGACGGGCGCCTCGACGCGTACTTCCACTTCGACGACAAGGGCGAGATCGTCCGCGAGCAGTTCGATCTCGACTTCGATGGTCGCATCGATCTCGGCCGCCACTACAAGGGCAAGGACCTCGAGTACGACGAGCAGGATCTCGATCGCGACGGCTTCGTCGACGCGTGGCGCCGCTACGACAAGGGCCGGCTGCTGACGATCCAGGTCGACCGCGACGGCGACGGCAAGCCGGACATGTACACGTACTACCTGTCGGGGCGGATCGATCGCGTCGGCTACGACGTGAACGGCGACGGCCGCGTCGATCAGTGGGATCACGACGCCGCGCGGCGGGCTCGCCTCGCCGAGACGTCGCGCTCCACCAAGCAGACCGAGGCCGCCGAGAAGAAGGGCGGCGACGAGTACGTCGAGGAGCCGGGCAAGGACAAGGGCAAGCCCGCCGAGGAACCGACCAAGACCGACGAGAAGGCCAAGGGCAAGGGCGACAAGGCCAAGCCCGACGAGAAGGGCAAGGCCAAGCCCGACGAGAAGGCCAAGGGCGACAAGGCGAAGCCCGACGCCGGTACGCCCGCGAAGTCCGACACGCCCGCCGCCGGCGCGACCCCCAAGGCGCCGAGCAAGCCGGCCGAGCCGATCAAGCCCGCCGCGCCGAGCAAGCCCGCCGAGCCGATCAAGCCGACCAAGCCGACGACGCAGTCGCCCGCGGGCAGTGGACCCGCGCCGACCCCGGTGAAGCCCAAGGCAGCGGCGCCGAAGTGAACCCCGCGCTCGCGCGGACGGGTTTTGCGGTAGGCTCGCGGCCGTAATGGTCGATCCCGACGCGCCCGAACCCGAGGAAGCCTCGCCGCCCGACGTCACCGACGCGGTGCTGCCCGTCGACGACGAGTCCTCGGACGTGCTCGACGAGGACTCCGACTTCGGCCCACCGTTCTCGGCCAAGTCGTTCGGCGCCTCGTTCGTGTGGGCCCGCGGCGAGCACTACGTCGCGACGGTCCTGCGGGTGAAGGAGGGCGAGAACGTCGTCGTCTCGACGGCCAATCGCCGCGACATGCACGTGATGCTCACCGGCGGCCGCGGCATCCTCGAGGTGCACGACGGCACCGAGCTCGACCGCGTCGAGCTGCTCCCCGCCGCCCCCGTCTTCATCGACCCCGACAAGAACTACCGCCTCCTCGCGATGAGCGAGGTCGAACTCTTCACCGTCTTCTCGCCGGGGTAGCCGTCT
>LNFB01000108.1 GCA_001464385.1 Deltaproteobacteria bacterium Ga0077550
TGGGGCCGCGCGAGGCGCTTGCCGTTCAGCTCCCACGTCACCATCACGTCGTCGGCGAGCGCCTCGTCGCGGCGCACGTTCGAGGTGTAGCCGTGCGCGGCCTCGAAGATCACGTGGCGCGCCGAGTCCTTCACGCCGGCCTTCGCGGCGAGGTCCTTCACGCGCACGCCCTTCCACAGGCCGCCGAGCAGCGTCCACCCGGTCACACAGTGCACGTCCAGCGATTGCTCGACCGCACCGAGGGCGACGAGCTCCGCGAAGGTCAGCTCGAAGGGGCTCTCGACCTCGCCGTGCACGCGCAGCCGGAACGCCGACGCGGCCGGATCCCCCGGTTCGCCGCCCATCGGCTTCAGCGCCTCGATCACGCGCTGGCCGGGCGGCACGCGCGGGCGGCCGTCGGTGCGGCTCTCGGCCTGGGCCTCGCGGCCGGACAGGAAGTAGAGCCCGCCCGCCATCGCGGTGATGACGGTGCCGGCGGAGGCGCGCAGCAGGAATTCGCGGCGGGCGATCGACTGTCTGAGGTCGGCGTCGGTCATGGTGGCTCGTGTTCGGGGCGGACCCCGACCCGGTGGGGGTCCGCTTCTGGGTCTGCGGCAGGACCCGCGGTCTGTCCAGGGTATGCGACGCGGGGCCCGCGGGTTACCGCCCCGCGACGGTCGCCCGGGCAGTACGCCGCCGGCGGCCGATGCGGATCGCCGCGCGATCGTGGCGGCAGGCCGGCCCTGCGGCGTGCGGGACCCTCGAGCCGACGCGCCCGGGCCGCCCGAGCCCGGCGCCGATGGCCCTGATAAGGTCCGCCCATGACTCGGCCGTTCAACCTCTCGGCGGGCCCCGCGATCCTGCCGCCCGCGGTCCTCACCCGCACCGCCGCCGCCATCGGTGAGCTCGCGATCCCCGGCGACGACTCGCTCGAGTCACGGCTGTCGATCCTCGAGATCAGCCACCGCAGCAAGAGCTTCGACGGGATCCACCACGCCGCGATGGACCTCTGCCACGACGTGCTCGGGATCCCCCGCACCCACAAGGTGCTGTTCCTGCAGGGCGGCGCGAGCACGCAGTTCGCGATGGTGCCGATGAACCTGCGCCAGGCCGACAAGGCCGCGTGCTACGTCGACACGGGCGTCTGGGCGGCCAAGGCGATCAGCGAGAGCAAGCTGTTCGGCGAGACCAAGGTCATCGCGAGCTCGGGCCCCAAGCACGACCACATCCCGGCGATGCCCGGCGCCGACGCGTACGCGGGCGCGAGCTACGTCCACCTCACCAGCAACAACACGATCTTCGGCACCGAGTGGGAGCAGCTGCCCGCGCTCGAGGGCGACGTGCCGCTCGTGGTCGATCTGTCGTCGAACATCGGCAGCCGACCGATGGGCATCGAGAACGTCGCGCTCGGCTACGCCGGCGCGCAGAAGAACCTCGGGCCGTCGGGCGTCACCGTCGTGTTCATCCGCGAGGATCTGGTCGAGCGCCGCGGCGTCGGGCCGGTGCCGACGATGCTCCGGTACGCCACGCACGTGGCCGAGGACAGCCTCTACAACACGCCCAACACCTTCGGCATCCTCGTGCTGCACCACGTGCTCGAGTGGATGCGGGACAACGGCGGCGTCGCCGGCATCGCGGCCATCAACGCGCGCAAGGCCGCGGCGCTGTACGAGCTGCTCGACGCCAGCGCGCTGTACCGGGCCCACGCCAAGCCGGGCAGCCGCTCGCGCATGAACGTCACCTGGACGCTGGGCGGCGCCACCGATGCCGAGGCCGCGACCAAGCGGTTCCTGTCGTCGGCAGAGAAGGCCGGCTTCTCGGGACTGAAGGGCCACCGCCTGGTCGGGGGCTGCCGCGCCTCGATCTACAACGCGTTCCCCGAGGCCGGCGTCACCGCGCTCGTGGAGTTCATGCGCGAGTTCGAACGGACCGCGTGACGATGGCCTCCGACGACTATCCGATCGCCGCGCCCGGGTGGGCGTCGCTGGACCAGGCGTGCGCGATCGTCCACCCCGACGCGCTGCCGCACCAGTTCACCAGCGCGACGCCCTACGATCTCGACAGCCGCAACCCGCTGCCGGCGGTGTGCGTCTGGGAGACGCGCGATGGGCAGTGGCACTACGTCACGTACGGGCTGTCGGAGCTGTTCGAGAAGTCGTCGCCGCAGCCCGACATCTCGGGCTTCGGCTTCGAACTCGGGCTCCGACTGCGGCGCGAGCCCGGGGCCGATCGCCCGCCGGTGTGGCCGTTGGTGCTGCTGCAGGGCATCGGGCACTACGTGATGTCGGGCCACGGCGAGCTCGACAGCGGTCACATCGTGGCGCTGGACAGCCCGATCACCGGCAGCTCGGGGGTACCCACGGCGCTCGAGGGCGTGGTGTGCGTGCCCGATCCGCAGGTCGGGAAGATCGACACGGTCCACGGCAGCGTGCTGTTCCTGCTGCTCGTCGGCCTCGCCGCCGACGAGCTCGCCGCGATGAACGACTGGGATCTGGCGCGCAAGGTCGGCCTGGTCAACGAGCTCGCGCCCGACGGCGTGACCGATGTGGGCCGTCGCAGCTGGCGGACCGATCCCCGCCGCAGCGCGACCTTCCGCCGCTACGAGCTGAAGGTCCTGCTCTGACGGGGCCCTCCCGCGCACCGGGATTGCGGGGCGCACCGGGGATCGGTCTATACTGATCTCGTGGGCGCTCCCCGTCTCGCCGCTTCGGCCCTCGCCGTGCTCCTGGGCTGTGCCACGGGCGGCGAGTCCGGGGGCGACGACGCCGCGAGCTTCGGTCCGGGCATGACGAGCAGCCCCACGGGGGCCTCCGGCGGCACCGACGTCGGAGACACCTCGGCCGGCTCTGCGTCGGGCAGCGGCAACTCGAACAGCGCGGGCTCGTCGGCCGACTCGGCCCCCGATCCCGACTGCGAGGACGAGGACGGCGACGGCTACGGGGTCAACTGCAACGCGGGCGAGGACTGCGACGACGACGATCCCGATCGCAACCCCGGCGCGCCCGAGACCTGCGACGGCGTCGACGAGAACTGCGACGACATGGTCGACAACGGCTGCGAGTGCCCCGACGACGGCGTCAGCGGCAACTGCAACATGCCCACCGATGTCGGGATGCTCGTGGCGGGCGACAACAAGCTCGGCGTGGTCGGCAACCTCCCGGCCGACGGCGCGTTCGACTGGTACGTCGTGCACTACCCGACGATGGCGCGCCCCGGCGAGGGCACGCCGACGATCCAGTTCGCGATCAACGAGGGCGACGCGTTCGTGTTCGACGTGGTCACCGGTCAGTGCGACGCGGCCGGGGCGACGTGCACCTCGGGCGGCAACGCCGGCGTCGCGCTGGGCCTGACGAGCTGGAGCTTCGTCGACGACGACGCCGGTTGCTGCACGCCGCCGATGGACTCGCTGGTTGCGTGGCCGAACGACCTGTTCCTGCGGGTGTATCGCACGAACGGTGGATCGAGCTGCGCGGCGTATCAGCTGCAGTTTTCGCGGTAGCGGGGTGCGGAAGAACGCGAAGCGTTCTTCCGAACACCCCGCTCCGTGCCCGTGCCCGTGCCCGTGCCCGTGCCCGCCCGTAACCGTGCAGTGCCCCGCGGCAAAATCGCCTCCGCCCGCGCGCCCGAAATCCCGCGGCCTCGCGCGACTCACCGCTGACGCCATGGCTCGACCCGCCGCACACCCCTCCGAGATGTCCGCTCCCGCCGCGGGTCAGCCCTCCTCGCCGTAACACGACGCAGCGCCGCGACGATCCGGCGAGTGACGCGTCCCTGGCCGATTCGGCCCCGGGCACGCGCTCCCGCAGGGTCGACCGTCGATCCGCGTGATGCCGCCCTCACCACCCTCGCGTTGACGTGACGGATCGCCCGAGCTCTCGGGGGGACGCCGCGTCCGCGCGACCAGGACCCCCATGAACACCTCGACTCGATCCCACCGTCATCCACTCGCGCTCGCGCTGCTCCTCCCGTTCGCCCTCGTCGCGGCGTGCGACGACGGCGGCACGCAGGACGACGACGACAGCGCCACCGACGGCGACGACACCGGCGACGACACGCGCGAGTGGGAGCTCGTCGATCTCGACGACGCGCCCGGGGGCAAGGACGGCGCTGCGTGGGCCGCCGCGTGGTGGCGCTGGGCGATGGCCCAGCCGGCGACCGGGCACCCGCTGCTCGCCGACGCGGACGCCTGCGCCGGTCAGGCCGGGCCGGTGGTCTTCCTCGGCTCGCTCGCCGCCCTGAGCGACGGCACGGGGCCCGTTCCGCTCGCGCATCGCTGCACGATCGCCGAGGGCACGCTGGTGCTGTTGCCGGTCGTCAACACCACCGCCGACAACGCGGCGATGGTCGGTCCGACGTGGGAGGACGACGACGCGCTGTCGGCCCGCGCCTCGGCCTTCGTCGACGGGATGGACGTGCTCGTGCTCGACGTCGACGGCGACAAGCTCGTCGCCGACGCGCTCGATCCCCTGCGCGTCGGGCCCTATCGCGGCGACTACCGGGTCGCGGACACCGACGGCGTGCCGGCGTTCTTCGGCCACCCGCCGGCGCAGGGCGACGTCGACCCGAGCTACGGGGACGGCGTCTACGCGATGCTCCGCCTGTCCGCGGGCACGCACACGATCACCACCGCGGCCCTCGACGTGCGCGACCCGGCCGAGCCCGACGACGACTTCGCGGCGACGCTGACGTTCACGATCGTCGTCGAGTGAACGGCACGTCTCCGACCACCGCGGATGCGACAACCCTCGACGAGCGGCGTCGATCCGCCTGACGTCGTCGCCAACGACGTGGAGCCGCCGCCGTGACGAGAAACTCGGCGCGCGTGGAAAGGCGCCGAGTCCACGCGCGTTGGACGTCCCATGCGCCTCGACATGATCTTCGGGACGGTGTTGATCGGCATGACCGCGTGCGGACCCAAGGGCGGCGAGCCGTCGACTGCGGCTCCGTCCGTGCAGGAGCCTCGCGCCCGTGACATCGACGCGTCCGACTCGGAGCAGGTGCCGACCGAGCCGGCAGCGGCCACGGATCCGGTCACGGATCCGGCCACAACCACGGACCCTCCCGCGCCCCCCTCCGTCGTCCGCCTCGGGCCCGGCGACGCGACGCTCGTGGGCCGAGTCCTCGACCGCGACGGCCACGCGTGGGCCGGTGTCTCCGTGGTGGTCGTGCCCGACTGCGCCGAGGGGGCGGCCGTGGTCACCGATGCGTCGGGCGGCTTCTCCGTGGGCGGCTTGCCGGACTGTCCCACGGTCGTCGTGGCAACCATCGACGGAGCCTCCGACGAGATCCTGCTGCGACCGCGCGGCAAGCTCATGGAGGCCACGCTGCGACCGCGATGCAGCGACGATGTCATCCTCATCGACGCACTTGCCGCGACGGGGAGCGAACCGCCGCCGGCGTCGGCGCGGCCGAAGCCGCCGCGCCGCGTTCCCTGTCCCGACCGCGGTCGCGATCGGTCGCGCGCCGAGCGATGAACTTCCGTCGACTACGTGGTGGGGCCGGCCGTCCCTCCCGCGGGGCGCAGCGAGCGGGCCCAGTCCTCGAGCTTCGCCACGGTGGACTCGACGTCCTCGCCGGCCTTGGAGAGGGTGTCGAGGGCGGCGCGCAGGTCGAGCTTCGCGGCGCGCAGGCGGCCGCGGATCGTGCCCTCGGGCGTGCTGAACACCTCGCCGAGCTTGGCCGCGGAGAGGTCCTCCCAGTAGTAGAGCTCGAGCAGCGTCTGCGACTCGAGCGGGATCCGGCGAAGGGCGTGGAGCAGCAGCTTCTGCTCGCGGGCCTGCGCCACGGCGGTGCTGGGACCGGCGCCCAGGTCGACCAGCGAGGCCTGACTCAGGTCGACCTCGCCGCGCTGCCTCGATCGGATCCACAGGCTCAGCACGTTGCGGGCGATCGCGAACATCCACGTGCGGAAGCTGGCGTCGCTGCGGAACCGCTCGATGCCCTCGGCGGACGCGGTGAAGGTCCGCTGCACCAGCTCCTCGACGTCGCCCTGCGCGTCGACCTTGTTGGAGAAGAAGCGGTGCAGCGACGGGAGGTGCCGGCGGATCAAGGTGCCGCCGGCGGTGCGATCGCCGGCCTTCCAAGCGAGCACGAGATCGCGATCGTCGCTGGACACCGCGCGATGGTAGCAGCCGGACTGCCGCGGGCGGGGCAAACCGGCGGACCCGAGTCCGTCAGCGGTTGCGGGACTTGATGAGGTTGATCGTGACCCGCGGCGGCATGCTGGCCTGGGCGTGCCCGTCGGGAACGCCATCGAGCAGCACGCACTCGCTGTAGTAGAGCCGGAGGGTCTCCTCTTCGGCGGCCATCGTGTGGATCTGGGTCGTGCCCGCTGCGAGCTCCCCCGAGGCGCGCCCAATCGCCCACGTCACCGTCGGCCGATCCCCGACGCAGAGCCGCGCGTTGACGATGCGCACCACGAAGGGCTCCCGGATCCGCAGCGTCCCGGCCTGCGGCTCACACAGCACGCACTCCAGGCCGTGGTCGAGGCAAGACACCGTGCTCACGCGGATCTCCGGGGTCGTGACCTCCTGTGCGCCTCCTGGGCGCATGCCGTCATTGGTGCCCACGTCGTCGTCTCGGCCGAGTTCGTCGTCCATGCTCATCGTTCTGCTCCTTCGGGGTGGTTCATGCGCGCTCGCTGCATCAGTCGTCGTGCATCGGCCACGAGCGCGTCGTCCTGGCCGAGGCCCTGCTCGAGGATCGGGAGCGCGTGGCTGAGCAGATCCTCGGCCTCTGCGCGCCGATCCGCGTCGACGAGCGCGCTGGCGAGGTTGTGCTCGGCCAGGGCCACGTCGAGGGACGCGGGCGCCTTGAGGCGGCGAACCAGGCGCAGCGACCATTCGAACGCGAGCACCGCGTCGGCGATGCGTCCGTCGTGGGTCGCGGCCACGCCCACCGCCGAGAGGACATCGGCGCGCATCGGGTGCGCGGGCCCGACCGCGCGCAGCGAGATCCGGTCGGCGAGCTCGGCGTGCCGGCGCACCTCGTCCACCTCGCCGAGGTGGTCGTGCGCGGCGGCGAGCGCCACGTGCACGCGCGCCGCCATCTCGCTGCTCGGACCGTGCTCGCGCACGACCTCGGCCGAGATCCCACGGAGTCGTTCCACCGCCGCTCGGGCCTCGCCACCGGCGATCATCGCCAGCGCCTCGTCGAATTGGATCGCGAGGTTGCTCGGCGCGTGCTGACCCGGCCGCGCATCCTCGCCGGTGCGACCGAGCTCGAGATCACGGGCGCGCGCGAGATGCTCCCGGGCCTCGTCGTCTCGGCCGGTGTGCGACAACACGTTCCCCAGCGCGTGCAGGACCAGCGCGCGGTCCCAGTCCGCCAGCGTGCCCTCGTCGTCGAGCACGACCAACGCCCCGCGAAGCGACCGCACGGCGGCATCGAGGTCTCCGGCGAGCTCTTCGGTCTGGCCCTGGTCGAGCAGCAGCTGCGCGCGTTGCCGCGGCGAGGGCTCGACACCGGGCATCACCGCTGCCTCACGCGACAGCGCCCACCGAGCCCGAGGCACGTCGAACTCGACGAGGCGCTCGACCTGGTGGAGCGCGCTCCAGGCGTGCCGCTGCAGCTCGACATCCCGCGTGCCCTCGGCGATGTCGAGCGCCTCGCCCAGCCGCTCGCGCGCGTCGCTGCCGTCCCCGAGGGCGGTGTGCAGCCGACCCACCACCAGCGCCGCCTCACCGACGAGCGGCGACCAGCCGAGCTCGCGGCTGCGCTCGAGGACGTGCTCGGCCGCGGCGATGCGCTGGCTCAGGCTCAGCTCGCCGCGCTCGAGCTCGAGGCGGACCAATGCGCGACGCAGCTCGGCCACGGCATCGGTGTGCTCGACGGGAACAGGCTCGACCTCGCGGTCGAGCACCTCGTCGGCGAGGCAGGCGCTCGGATCCTCGAGACCGGCGAACGCCACCGCCCGCGTCTCGGAGCCCAGCGCTCCGCTCGCCAAGCCCTGCACCACGACGGTGAAGGTCGCGATGCGCTGGCTCAGGCACGGCCCCCGTCGATCGAGGCTCGCGGGCGACAGTCGCTTGTCCACGTAGACGTCCTCGCAGGTCTGCTGGGCGGCGCCTCGCCATCGCGCGGCCCAATCGTCGAGCGCCGTGATCGTCGCGCCGGCATCGGATTCGCCGAGGCGCGCGACCACGTCCGCTCGGATCGCTGGCGACCAGGCCTCGGCCAGCGGCGCCGTTGCCTGGGCGCACGGATCCTGCGTGGCCGCGGGCGGTGAGCCCAGCATCATCGTGCCCGCCACGAGTCCGAGCGATGCGGCGCCTGCTCCAACGATGCCCAGGACCGGCCAGCGGCGCCGCGGAGGCGCGAGCGCGGCGAGCAGGGCGTCCATGTCGTCCCAGCGCTGGTGCGGATCGATGGCCAGGCCCCGCGACAGCGCGCGCAGGAGCCTCGCTGGCAGGCGCTCCCCCTCGCGCCGCACCGGCCGTCCGTCGCTGGTGCGCTCCCGCAGCGGTCGCTTGCCGCACAGCGCCTCCCACAGCGCCACGCAGAACGAGAACTGGTCGATGCGCGCGTCGAGGATCCCTCCGCCGATCTGCTCGGGCGCGGCGTAGGCCCGCGTCCCCACGAATCCGTCGGGAGAGGTGAGGCCGTCGGCCCAGTCCGCCACGGTGGCGAGCGCCTCGCTCGAGCGCGAGCGCGACGTCTCGGCGAGGCGCACCAGGCCGAAGTCGACGATGCGCACGCGCCCGTCCTCACCGATCATCACGTTGTCGGGCTTGATGTCGCGATGCACCAACCCGATGGCGTGGATCGCCGCGAGCCCGCGACCCGCGGCGAGCCAAGCCTCGAGCATCTCGGCCGGTCGGCGCGGCGCCGCGTCGGCCCACGCGCGCAGGGTCTGGCCCGAGATGTGCTCCATCGCCAGCCATACGCGTCCCTCGTGGCGGCCGACGTCGTAGATGGGCACGATGTTCGGGTGCGAGAGCTGCGCCAGCGCCTGCGCCTCCCGGAACAGCCGCTGCTCGGCGTCCGGATCGGAGCTCGCCTGGTGCAGGAACTTGAGCGCGACGCGGCGGCGCAGCTCGCCGTCCCACGCGGCATAGATCGTGCCCATGCCGCCCGCACCGAGCTCGCGCTCCAGCACGAAGCGGTCGACGCGAACGGGCTCGGCGTCGTCACCGACGAGGCGGCGCAGCAGGCTCGCCTCGAGCATCCGGTGCGCCAGCCAGTCCACCACGGGAGATGGGCGGAGTGACTCCCGTGTGGGCACGGCGGTCCCCGGCGGGTCGTTGCTCTCGGCGCTGGCCATGCTTCGATCCCGATGGTTGGTCGAGCCCCGTCGATCGATCGACGAAAGTCGACGATACCCGAGCCCGACGCCGGCGGGAGTCGGCCCGTCGAACGGCCGATCGGTCACGCGCTCGCGAATTCGACCCTCGAAGCGCGATCGGGCCGCGCTCGGCACACGCGGGGTGCGGGTTCTCCCGGGGCCCAGGCGGGGGCCATCCGCGGGTGTGTCTCAATCCGCCGCGACCTGCTCCGGATCCACCCCGGGCACCACCACCTCGGTCGCGGCTTCGTCCTTCGAGCGCCGCGTCGCCTGGCCCGGCATGTCGATGTCGCACGTCAGGCGGCCGCCGACCTTGGGCACGACGCGCCACGGGAGCATCGGGGGCAGCGGCGGCGGCGAGGCCGAGCAGCCGGGATCCTCCATGTCGATCGCGCGGTCGTAGTCGTTGTCGACGCCGTCGCTGCACGCGGTCGTCGAGCCCTGCGACTCCGGATCGGGGTTCGCTGCCAGCAGCGTGTCGGGCAGCGCGGTCCACGTCCGCTCGAAGAACGCGTGGTACTGCGCGGCGAGCTCGGGGCTGCGCAGCAGCAGGGTGTTCTCGTCGTTGTTGTACTCGCCGGAGCTGGTCCAGTTCATCGAGCCGGCGATGACGACCTGGCCGTCGATCGCCGCCGACTTCATGTGCATCTTGCCGCCCCAGTTCTCGACCTTGACCGGGATGCCGGCCGCTCGCAGCAGTTCGTGCTTGCTGTACTCGTTGCGCGCCCCGGTGGAATCGATGATGACGCGGATCTTCACGCCGCGGGAGTGCGCAGCGATGAGGTCCTCGACGATGCGCTTGTGGGTGAGGAAGAACACCGCGATGTCGATCTGCTTGCGTGCGTGCTTGAGCAGCGGGCGGACGCCGTCGCGGATCGGGTCGTCCTGCGGCGAGAACCGCAGCTCGACCTCGCCGTTGGCGAGCGTGGCGCGGTGCGGCCCGTGCTGCTGCTTGCGCGTGTGGAACTTCCCCTCGCGGTACATCTGCTCGAATTCCTGCGTGTACCAGCCGGCGATCCGCCCCGAGTGCGCGACGACCACGAGGTTGGCGTTGTAGCCCCCGCTGCACGAGTCGCTGACGTTGGTCGAGCCGGTCCACACCGACTTGCCGTCGATGACGAAGAACTTGTCGTGCATGATCGCGTCGCCGCCGCCCAGCGGCTCGCGGCTGGCGTGGGCGGCGAGCAGGCAGCTGTCGCCGAGGTCGTACGCGAGGCACTGCACGGGCCCTTGGGTGCCCGCGGGGCGATCGCAGCGCGGCTCGCCGCCCTCGCCGTCGCGGGCCTTCTGCTTGGCCAGGATCTCGTCGACGCGCTGGTCGCTCTGCACCGACCCGACCATGTCGACCAGGGCGTCGGTGCTGGCGTAGTAGTTCTTGCCGTGGCGGTCGCGATCGACGACGCCGCGGACCTCGACGCCGCGGGCCTTGGCCTGCTGGAGCGCCTGGAACACCCGCGTCTGGTTGCGCATGCCGTAGATCGCGAAGTCGATCGTGCGCTCGGCCCCGTCGATCAGCGCCACGAGCGAGGTGCACAGCGCCACGTCGCAGGTGTCGGTGGGCGCGGCCCGGCCCGTCGGCTCGTACAGCAGCAGCTCGATGCGGCCGTTCGGATCGGCGACCGAGGGCGCGGCGCTCGAGCTGCCCGGATCCGGCCGGCACGCGGTGGCGAGGGCGAGCGCGCCGAGGGCAACGGCGAGCCATGGACGACTAGAAGTCACGGTCGACGACCTCCGGGTGGGTGCGCACGTACTCGATCGCGGCCTTCTCCGACATCCCGGCGCCGCGCAGGAACCCGACCGCGAGCCGCCCGATCTGCGAGTGGGGCAGGTAGGCGGTGGCGAAGGGGACCTTCGCCTGCTGGGCCCAGCGCAGCGAGTCCTCGATCTCGGCGACGACGTCGGGCAGCGTGCGCTCGAACGCCCGCTCGAGCTTCGCGTCCTTGGTGGTGCAGTAGCTCGCGGCGTCGAACTTCTTGGTCAGCCGCAGGTTGCGGGGCTGGAAGGTCCGCAGCGGGTTGTCGTCGACGAGGATGGCGCGCGTGAGGCCCTCGTCGACGATGCGGAGATCCTTCGACGGCTCGATGACGGGGTGGCCGCGCTTGGGGTCGTCCGCGCCGTCGCCCTCGCGCTTGTCCTGCAGCACGAGGTGACTGTTGGTGAGCACCGCCGCGATCGCCGGGTGATCGGGGAGCGGCTTGCCGCCGAACTGCCACGCGCGGAGGTTGGCGAGCGAGGCCTCGTCGGGGGCGGCGGTGAAGATCACCACGGCGCCACCGAGCGCCGCGATCCGATCGAGCGCGGCGTTGGCCCCCGGCGCCAGCTTGATCGCCTTGGGCTTGCCGCCGAACTCGAGGCGGAGGTCGGCGCAGGTCGCTGCGATCTCCGCGTCGTACGACTGGTCGTACAGCGTGTCGTCGAGGTCGAACACCACGATGAACGGCGCGTCGGCGAGGCGCGCCACGTCGCGTCGGCCCTCGAACTCGCCGCGCTTGGCCTTCGCCAGGGCGGCCTCGAAGTGCGCGGTCGGATCGCCGGCGGGGTCGGCCCGCGACGCGTCGCGGTAGTGGTTCTGCAGCTCGACGGCGCGGTCGCGGGTGAGCCCGTGCTCGCGCATGAGCGTCGAGATGTTGAAGAAGCGCGGGGCGCCGACGGCGTCGTCGGCGTAGCGGTCCATCCATGTCGGCCGCGCTGGCAGGGACCACGCGGCGAGGGGATCCGCGGCGTCGGCCGTGGCGGGTGCGGGCGCCGGTGTGGCCGCGGGCGCCGTCGGCTGGGGCGTCACCGTCGGCGAGGTCCCGGCGCTCGCGTGCCACCGGCAGCCGGTCGCCGCGAGCAGAGATCCGAACAAGAGGGGCGTCACGCGGCGGGCCATCATCGCGGCAACCATCGCGACTCCGGGCGCGCTTGGCCACCCGAGTTTGCTCACGCGGGCAGGACGTCCGTGGGACGACGCGCGGGCGCGGCGGTGGCCGACGCGAGGCGCACGAACGTCCACGCGTGCGCGACGATCACCAGGGGCACGACGAACATCGGCAAGAGCACGAACGGGTGACCGACACGCAACGACGCGGCGTCGCCGAACAACAGCAACCGCTGGGCGGTGACGACGACGGCGAGGATGTCGACGAGCCCGATCGCGTTGAACGCCAGCAGGGCGCGTCGACCCCAGCGGGTCCGCGCATCGCAGGCGAGCGCGACGAGGGCGAGGACGCCGGTCGCGATGTCCCCCCAACCGGCGAGCTGCGCGAGTGCGTCGGGGAGCGCCCCGTTGCGCCCCGCGACGAGGAACCAGATCCCGATCGGCCAGCGCACCACGTGCAGGCCCACCAGCGCGCGGACGTCGAGGGCGTGCATCCAACGGCGCACGGCGTCGATGCGGCGCGACAGGAGCCATACCGCGGCGGTCGATCCCGCGAGCGCGATCGGGACGAGCGCGCGGGGGAGATCCTCGAGGTACCCGGCGACACCGAGGCCGAACAGCAGGGAGAACCAGAGGACGAGGGCGACGAAGACGAGCGCGCCGATGTGCGGTCCGGCGTCGGGGGTGTCGTGTTGCATGGCCGCGGCGTGTGCATCGAGCGTGCCGACCGATCGTGCCCCGAACTGCGGGGCGCCCGGCCGCCGCGCCTGACGGGGTTCGGACAGGCCCTGTCGAGAACCCGACAGGTCGTGCGCTGCGCGGCATTTGCTATGGTCGAGTTCGTGGACGCCGGTGCCCTCGGGGTTGCGACGTCGCCCTGGCCTGCGCCTCGGCGATCGCTGGCGCGCGCTCAGGTGCGTCGGGTCGGTGCCGTGTTCCTGCGCCGCCGCCCGCTGCTGGTGGCGCCCGCGGTGGTGCTGTCGTGGGTGCTCGTGCTGCCGGTCGTGTCGACGACGCAGGGCGTCGCGCTCGCGATCGTGTCGGGGACGATGCTCGGCTTCTTCACGATCGAGGCCTGGATCGCCGGGCGCCGCGAGGTCGGCGAGCGGTGGTTGTTCGTGTCGCTGCTGGTGACCGCCCTCGCGCTGCTGGTCGCCGCGGCCGGCACCGGGGCGATCGCGAGCCCCTACGTGCCGCTGCTGTTCGCGCCCACGGTCACCGCGTTCGCGGCGTTCGGTCGTGGTCGGCGCAGCGCGGTGGCGTTCGCCGTGGTCGTGCTCGGGGTGCTCGCGCTCGCGCTGCTGCCCGAGGGCACGCCGTTCGCGGCCCTGCCGGAGCCCGTGCGCGACGTGATGACGGTGTGCACGGTGATCCTCGGCGCCGCGCTGCTGCGGGTGAGCGTCGCCGGCCTCTCCGACGCGCACGGCGACGCGGGTCGCGACCTCGATCGGCTGCGCGCCGATCTCCTCGAGGGCATGGCCACCCGCGCGACCGAGGTCGAGAGCATCGGCGCCAAGGTGGCCCACGAGATCCGCAACCCGCTGACGGCGATCCGCGGCCTGGTCGACCTGCTGGCCAAGGACGCGACCGAGCCCCGCGCGGTGGCCCGCTTCGACGTCGTGCGCGGCGAGATCACCCGCGTCGAGGGAATCCTGCGCGACTACCTCGGGTTCGCGCGACCGCTCGCGGCGCTGCGCCGCGAGCCGGTCGCGATCGCGGGCCTGCTCGCGCGCATCGTCGACATCCTCGACGCCCGGGCGCACGGCGCCGGGGTGGGCCTCGAGCGTCGGGTCGAGGTCGCCGACGCGTTCGAGATCAGCGCCGATCCGAGTCGGCTCACCGAGGCGCTGCTCAACCTCGTCGGCAACGCGATCGAGGCCTGCGATCGCGGGGGCACGGTGACGCTCGCACTGCGCGGCGTGCGGGACGGGGTCGAGCTCGCGATCCTCGACGACGGTCGCGGAATGTCGCCGGGCCTGCTGGCGCGGATCGGCACGCCGTACGTCAGCGAGCGACCCGGCGGCACCGGCCTGGGCGTGGTGCTCGCGCGGCAGGTCATCGAGCAGCACGGCGGCACGCTGGGCTACGACAGCGTGCAGGGCCAGGGTACCCGCGTCACGGTGTGGCTGCCGTGCACGGCGGTGCCGGGATGACGGCCGGAGGCGCGACCGGCACGGCGACCGGCACGGCGACTGTACTCGTGGTCGACGACGAGGCCGCGATCCGGTTCACGCTGGTCGAGGCCCTCGGAGATCGCGGGCACACCGTGCTCACCGCGGAGTCCGGTGAGGCCGCGCTCGGACGGCTCGACGGTGTCGACGTCGTGCTCACCGATCTGTCGATGCCGGGAATCGACGGCCTCGCGCTGCTGCGCCTCATCCGCGAGCGCGACGCGGCGCTGCCGGTGATCCTGCTGACGGCCCACGGCTCCGAGCGCGTCGCCGTCGAGGCGATGCGGGCCGGCGCGCACGACTACCTGGTCAAGCCCTTCGACCTCGACGAGCTCGCCGCCGTGGTGGCCCGGGCGCACGAGCTGGTCGGGCTGCGCCGCGCCGACGAGCGTCACCGACTCGAGGCCCTGGTCGGGGGTCCGATCGTCGGGACCTCGGCCAAGCTGCGTCGGGTCGTCGAGCTCGCGCGGCGCGTCGCCGATCGCGACGTCACGGTGCTCGTGCGCGGCGAGACCGGCACCGGCAAGGAGATGATCGCGTCGCTGCTGCACTGCGCCAGCCGCCGACGCGATCGGCCGCTCATGCGGTTCAACTGCGCGGCGATCCCCGAGGACCTCGCCGAGAGCGAGCTGTTCGGCCACGTGCGCGGCGCGTTCACGGGGGCGGCGGGGCGCCGCGACGGCCGCTTCCGTGCGGCGGATGGTGGCACGCTCGTGCTCGACGAGGTCGCCGAGCTCGGCGCCGCCGTCCAGGCCAAGCTGCTGCGCGCGCTGCAGTCGGGCGAGATCCAGCCGGTCGGCGCCGACGTCCCGCAGCGGGTCGACGTCCGGCTCGTCGCGTCCACGCACCGCGATCTGGCGGGCGAGGTGGCCGCGGGCCGCTTCCGCGAGGATCTCTACTATCGCCTGGCGGTGGTCGAGCTCGAGCTCCCGAGCCTCGCCGAGCGCCCCGACGACATCCCGCTGCTCGTCGACGTGTTCCTCCGCCGCTACCAGGCCCGCTTCGAGCTGCCGGACGTGTCGTTCACGCCGGCGCTGGTCGAGGCGCTCGTCCGCCGCGCATGGCCCGGCAACGTGCGCGAGCTCGAGAACGCGGTCGCGCGGCTCCTCGCGCTGTCGCTGGGCGGTGTGCTCGACGTCGATGCCCTCGAGCCGTCGGGGAACGCCGACCCGTCGGAGGCGCATGGCGTCGCGGGCGAGCCGGCCGCGCTGCGCGATCGGGTCGCGGCGTTCGAGCGCGGGCTCATCGAGCGGGCGCTCGCCGAGGCGGGCGGCAATCAGTCCGAGGCCGCGCGGCGCCTCGGCGTGTCGCGCGTGACGCTACTCGACAAGATCCGCCGCCACGGCCTCGGCCGCACCGGCGGCGACTAGCCCTGCCGGCTACACCTTCTGATCGGCGATCGCCTTCTCGAGCTCGTCGGCGCCGCCGACGAGGCGGCCATCGACGAACACCTGCGGGAAGGTCGGCCACCCGCTCCACAGCTTGATCGCGAGACGCTCGCGCCAGGCACCGAAGTAGCTGCCGAACTCGAGGTACTCGAAGGTCTTGCCCGCGGACTCGAGGGCCCGACGCGCGCGCTTGACGTGGGGATTCTGCGCCATACCGACGACGACGACCTTGTTCGATGTTACGGCCGCGCGGATCTTTTCGATGGTGTCCGCGTGGAAGCGCTCCATCTTCTTCAGCGCGGGCTCGGTGACGGCGGATTCGGGGAGGACTGGGCGTGACAAACGACGGATTCATAGCAGCACGACCCCGTGGCGTCGACCGATCTCGTGCGGGAGATCGATCGGTGCTCAACGCTCGCGGTGCAGTCCGACGATGGTCGGGGGCACCGGCGCGGCGTCGGGCACCGGCACGGTGGGGGTGAACGTCACGTTGATCTGCGTGCGGCGGACCGATTGCAGGTACGACGCGATCTGACCGTGCAGGCTGTCGCGCTCGCGGGTGTTGAGCTCGCGCTGCACGACCCACGCGTCGAACAGCGCGCGGTCGGAGGTGGCGCGCATCAGCCGGTCCATCTCGGCCTCGGCGTGCTCGAGCTTGGTCAGACGATCGTCGAGCTGCGCGACCTGCTGGGTGACGTCGCCGCTGTTGCTGTTCTCGCGGACGACGGTGCCGGGGATCCGCAGCAACGCGTGCCGGAAGCGGTCGGCCGCCTCGGGGTCGACGGACACGGTGACCGAGCCACTGTTCGCGTCGGCGTTGAGGCCGAGCACCTCGCCGCCCTGTTCGTGCGCGATGGTGCGGGTGGCATCGGCCGCGCGCGCCGGGTTGGGCACGCTGATCTCGAGGTTGTAGTAGGACTGGATCACGCGCCCGGGTGGGATCGTGGGCGCGTGGGTCCGCGGCTGCAGGGCCGCGGTCGGCGAGGACGCCTCGGCGTCGGGGGTCCATGCGTCGGGCTCACCGTGGCCGACGCAGGCGGCGAGCAGGCACGGGCACAGGACGAGGAACGCACGGGGGAATCGGATCGCGGGCATGGTGGGACCTCCGGGGTGGACGCGGAGCGGAGTCGAACGCGCCGCCGTGCGGACCCGGTCTGCCCCGTCGCGGTCAGTCGTGCTGGAGGTGGCGGCGCACGAGGTCGAGCAGCCACGACTCCGCGGGGACGAGCACGCCGTCGGCCCAGGCCCCGTGCTCGAGGTGGATCCACAGCTCGGCCAGCGCCGGCTTCGGCAGGGACGCGACCAGCGTCTCCACCGGGACCTGCGCGTCCGCGACCGCGTCGGGATCGGCCGGTTGGCCGAGGAGCGCGGCCATCTCCGCGCCGATGCGGCGCTGCTCGTCGGACCCGAGGCCGTGCCGCGCCATCGTGGCGTCGAGCACCGCGCGCTCGTTGGGATGCAGCGCGCCGTCGATGACGCACAGCCGCATCAGCACGCGACAGGCCAGGGTCTTCTCCCGCCGATCGTCGAGGAGCGCCCCGCCGATCGCGTCGAACACCGCGTTGCGCAGGGGGGTGGTCATGCCGGGCCAGGCACCTCACAGATCCGGTGCTAGGCTCGAGATTGCCATGGACCGCGCGCGCACGTGCACCCCGTCGGATTCCGGAGCAGCGCGATGGATGCCCATGGCGGTGATGGCGGTGGTCGGGGTCGTCGCGGTCGAATCCGCCCTGCGCGCTGCCGGGGCCACATGGTGGGCGGCGAGGGGCGGTGAGGCCTCCGCGGCCTGGCTCCCCGTCGATGCCCTCGGCCCCGCGGCGCTGGCGGTCCTGCTGTTCGGCGCGAGCCAGGCCAGCGCACGTCCGACGGGCTGGCCCCTACGCACCCTGCTCGTCGTGTCCGTCGCGGTGATGCAGCCGATCGGGTACGTGCTCGCATTCGGGTTCCGCGACGTCGGGCTCGCGCTCGCGTGGTGCTCCGTGCAGGCGGCGGTGCTCGCCGTGCTCGCGGTGCTCGAGCGCCGCCCGCGGCGCGTGCTCGCGACCGCGGTGGCGCTCGCATCGACGCTCGCGTTCGCGGCGTCGCTGCTCGCGGTGTCGTAGCCTCAGCCGCTCGGGAAGCCGCCGCCGGCGTACGTCAGCGCGTAGCCGGTCATGTCGCTGTACGTGTAGGCGCCGACCAGGCCGTTGTACGAGGTGACCACGCCGGTCTCCTTGTCGATGCGGTGGGCGCCGCCCGAGTAGGCCACGGTCCACACGTAGCCGTAGTAGTCGATGCTGATGCCGTAGGAGCCCGGCACGTTGAACGACGTGACCGGCGTGAGCAGGTGGCGATCGACGCCGATGACCTGGTTGCTCGCGGCCATCCACAGCAGGCCGTCCTCGCCGGTCTCGGCCATGCACCCCGAGTAGCCGCCGCCGTTGCCGGTGGCCCACGTCTCGGTCTCGGGATCGAAGCGGCCGTACTCCGAGTTGCAGGCCCAGACGTAGCCCTCGGAATCGACGGTCATGCCGTAGCTGCCGACCGGCACCGGCCACGTCTGATAGGTGAGGTCGTCGACGTCGACGCGGACGAGCATGACGCCGCCGAGCTTGGTGCCCCAGAAGTTGCCCTCGCCGTCGACCGCACCGCCGTAGATGCCGTAGTAGTCGGCGGGGAACCCGGCGAGCGTGACCATGTCGATCACCGCGCCGTCCTCACCGTCGAGCAACAGCACGTCCGTGGTGGCGCCGTCGCTGCCCGAGGTCCAGAGGTTCGCGTTCTCGTAGCGGCAGGTGTTGATGTTGAACTCGCCCTGCGTCCACGCCACCGGGCGCTGGCTGGGGTAGGCGAAGGGCGAGTACCACGCGATGCACTCCTCTTCGCCCCACGGCAGGAAGTTCGCGTCGGTCGAGGTCTGGATGCCCGGCGTCCCGTTGCTCTCGTTGCAGCGATCCTCGAGCGCGTAGATCTTGGTCACGCCTCCGCTGCGGTTGGCGACCGCGACGTCGCCCTCGAGGTTGACGCTGGTGCGCGACGGGCTGCCGTTGGAATCGGGCCGCACGACGAAGCGGCCGACCTCGGTGACCGACTGCGTGTCGATCTTCGAGATCGTGCCCTGGGTGCTGTTCGCGGCCCACAGGTAGGAGAAATCGGGATCGCCGTTGCCACCCTTGCCGCCGTTGTTCGTGCACGGGATCTCGGGGGCGTCGGGGAGGCCGCCGACGTCGAACTTCGCGCCCTCGGCCCCGTCTGCGTTGGTATCCGTCACGACGCCCGACGAGCCGCCGCTCGAGTCGGGCGAGGTGTCGGAGGCCGAGGCGCTCGCCGAGGCGGACGCGGACGCGGACGCGGCCGTCGTCTCGCTCGAGGCCGCGGGACCGGTGTCGGCGTTGCCGGTGCCGCTGGCGCTCACGACCTCGCCGCCGGAACCACCACCGCAGCCCGCAAACGCCCCGAGGCCGAGGGCCACGCACCCGATCCACTTGAAGTTCGTCATCACGTTGGTCCGCTCCATCGTCGAGCGTCGCACGCCGGGATGCACGACTCAAGGGATCGACGGAGCTCGAGGCGCGGGGACGCGCGCAGGACTTCGGGGCCGCGCGTCAGCTCACGCATGCGCGCACGCGTAGCGTCCTGGTCTGCCCGGTCCGTGGGTCGCGGTTCACTTGGGGACGACGAGCTCGCGGTGCCGGACCCACCACACGCCGCCGGCGAGGGCGAGCGCGGTGACGCCGATCAGGATTGGCAGGCTCACCCACCACGCCGGGGCGCGGAACATCGAGCTGAACAGCCCCGCGCCCGAGTCGAGCTCGAGCAGGCCGCGGAGGTGGGCGCGCAGCGTGAGGCGCGACAGGAACCCCGGCACGCCGCCGACGACCTGCTCCCAGGCGAGCACGCCGAGGCCGATGAGGGTGGGGTGACGGAGCACCAGCCCGAGCCCGGCGAACACCGAGGTGTAGGCGGCGGCGCCGAGGACCGCGACCGCGAGATCCCGCGCGACGTCGACGGGATCGTTCGCCGCGATCGCGACGCCGAGCAGGACCGGCGCGCAGACGACCGCGCAGGCGGCGAGGGTCCGGGCCACGAACACGCCACCGCGGTCGAAGGGCCGCACGAACGCGTACGTGAGCGTCTGGTCCTCGACCTCCTCGCGCAGGCCGCCGCTGCCGAACAGCATCGCGAGCAGCGGCATGATCAGCGTGACCTCGAAGTCGACGAGGTCGCGCGCCGAGCTCGATCCGAACAGGCGCAGCGACACGACGATGATCACCGAGGCGAGGACCCACAGGGTGCTCGCCGGGCGTCGCAGCGTGCGCACGGCGTGGAACCGGGCCCAGAAGAGGACGAGGCCCACCTGCGCGGGCAGGGGCCGCGCGCTGGGTGGCGCGGGCAGGGGCCGCGCGCTGGGTGGTGCGGACGGGTGGGTCATGACACCAGGTATCCGTAGAGGCTCTCGAGATCCGCGTCGGGGGAGACCATCCGCGTGATCGACAGGCCCATCGACGCGGCGAGGCGCGGCAGCTCGGCGCAGGTGACGTCGAGGGCGACGGTGGTGAGCTCGACGGTGTGGAGATCGATCAGCGACACCGCGCGGATCTCCGCCGAGGCGAGCAGGCGCACCGCGAGGCCGCGGGCATCGGCGATCTCCACGCGGATGCGATAGGGGCGATCCTCGAGCAGCGCCCGCAGCCTGCGGATGTTGCCCTGCGCGCGCAGTCGGCCGTAGCGGATCATCACGACCTGCGGCGTCATCGCCTCGATCTCGTGCAGCACGTGGCTCGACACCACCACGGTGCGATCGCCGGTGCCGAGCGACACCACCAGATCGATGAGCCCGGCCCGGCCCACGGGATCGGTGCCGGTCAGGGGCTCGTCGAGGAGCACCACGAGCGGATCGTGGGCGATCGCCTGGGCGATCTTCACCCGCTGCCGCATGCCGCGGCTCATCTCGCGCAGGGGCTTGGTCGCGGCGCGCTCGAGGTCGACGCGGACCAGGGCTGCGCGCGCGCGATCGAGGGACTCGCGGGCGCCGAAGCCGTGCAGCCGCACGAGCGCCGCCATGAAGTCGACGGCGGGCATCTCCTCGTAGAACTTGTCGTGCTCCGGGCACAGGCCGATCGCCGTCATCGCCGCAGGGTCGGCGAAGGGATCGCGGCCCATCACGCGGACGTGCCCGGTGTCGGGCCGCAGCTGGCCGGTGACGAGCTTCATCAGCGTCGACTTGCCCGAGCCGTTGGGTCCGAGCAGACCGGTGACGCCGGGCTCGAAGTCGAGGTCGATCTCGTCGAGCGCACGCACGAGCCCGAAGAGCTTCGACACGCCGCGGACCTCGATCGGCGTGGTCATCCGCGCACCGCCCGGCGGAGCTGGATCGTCAGGGCCGCGAGCCCGCCCGTCGCCATCACGGCGAGCGCGAGCCCGGAGAGCCACGCGCTGTCGTTGGTCGCGGCGCGCACGTCGAGCGTCGCGGCGAGGAGACCCGGCGCACCGCCGCGCAGCAGCGCGTCGGCGATGGTCTGCACGTCCCGCAGCGGCCCGAAGTAGCCGGCCCAGGCGTGCCCGGCGTGGGCCATCGCGTCGGCGAAGCCGCCGAGCGCCGCGAGGGCCAGCACGTAGGCGACGCCGACGGTGCGCCCGCGATCCCCGAGCGCGCTGGCGCCGAGGATCGTCGTCGCGAGCAGCACGGTGCAGATCGCCGCGCCGAGCAGCCCCGGGAGCAGCAGCTGCCACAGCTCGGTGGCGAGATCATCGGGCGCGATGCCCACCGCGAGCAGCCACAGGCCGAAGAACGGCACGAACACGGTGACCGTCGGCAACAGCAGCGCGACCAGCCCCTTGCCCAGGGCGTAGTCGAGGGTCGACAGCGGCCGCGAGAAGTACAGCTCGAAGGCCCGCGTGCGCCGGTCCTCGGCGATGAGCCCACCTGCGACGACGCCGAGGAGGATCGCGGTGGTGTGGAGCTGCACGCCGAGGAACGTCGACAGCGTGCCGTGGACCTGCCCGGTCACGTACTCGAGCATCGTGAACGCGAAGTCGTCGCCGAACGATCCGCGCTCGGACGCGCGGCCGATCAGCACCTGGCCGGCGAGCGTGAGCGCGTGGGCGAACACCACGAACCCGCAGACGGCCGCGGCGAGCTTGGCCGCGCGGCGTCGGAAGGCGAGCACCAGCGCGGTGCGGGCGATCGGCCACGGCGACCACCGGGTCGTGCGCGGCGTCGGCAGGCGCCGGTAGCCGATGGCGGAGAGCTCGTCCTTCATCGGGCGTCCTTCACGGGCGCGCCCCCGCGGCGTCGACGTCGGAGCGGACCGCGGCGAGGAACGCCTCCTCGAGGGACAGCGCGCGGGGCTCGAGGTGGAACAGCCGCAGGTGACCGACGTCCGCCGCCCACCAGATCGTGCGCACGTCGTGTCCGGCCGCCAGCGTGACCACCACCGACTCGGGGTGGCGACCGGGGCCGACCGTCGCGCCGGCCTGCGCGAGGGCCTGGGTGAAGCCCGCCAGCTCGCCGTCGCCGCGCACGTCGAACTGGGTGCCGCTCTCGGCCTGCAGCGCGGCCTTGGGCCCGCAGAAGCGCACCGTGCCCTCGTGCATGATGACCACGTGATCGCACGTGCGCTCGACGTCGTGCAGCAGGTGCGTCGACAGGATCACCGCCGGCCCGACGCCGTCGCGCAGGCGCGCGATGAGATCGAGCAGATCTTCGCGGCTCTCGGGATCGAGGCCCGACGTCGGCTCGTCGAGCAGCAGCAGCTCGGGGTCGTGCACGAGGGCCATCGCCAGCTTCACGCGCTGGTGCATCCCCGTGCTGTACTCCTCGACCGGTCGCATGCGCGCGTCGTCGAGGCCGACGAGGTCGAGGATCTCGTGGGCGCGGAGCACCGCGGCGCGGCGCCGCAGCCCGCACAGCTCGCCCGCGTACGCGACCGACTCGAGGCCCGAGAGTCCGCCGATGCGATCGGGCCCCTCCATCGCGTAGCCGATGCGCGCGCGCACCTGCTCGGGGTGACGAACGACGTCGATCCCGAGCACGGTCGCGACGCCGTCGTCGGGCGCGAGCAGCCCGAGGAGCACGCGCATCAGCGTGGTCTTGCCGGCGCCGTTGGGGCCGAGCAGCCCGATCGCGCGGCCCTCGATCTCGCAGTCGATGCCGCGCAGGGCGACGAAACCGCCGAAGCGCTTGCCCACGCGCTGTAGGGAGACGAGCGGCGCCAAGGAGCAGAGGTCTAGCAGATTCTCGCGCACTGGCGGGCGTGGCGGCGCCCGTGCGCGGGTGCGATCGCGCTGCTACGATCGGGGAATGTCCATGACATGGCTTCGGTTGGCGTTCGCTTCGTCGGTCTTGGTGCTCGGGTGTGGTCCCGTCGTCGACGGCGAGGACGGTGGCGGGGACGACGACTCCTCGGGGACCGATGGCACCGCGACCACGGCCAGCACCACGGTGGGCACGACCGCGGGTCCCATCACGACGACCGCGACGACGACGACCGCGACCTCGTCGACGACGACGAGCCCGACCGAGCCGACGAGCGCGTCGACGGTGACGGTCACCACCGATCCATCGGACACGACCGATCCGACCGGCGAGGGGCTGCCCGACGGCTCGGCGTGCGACGACGGGCTGCAGTGCGCCTCGGGGGCCTGCTACGTCATCCCCGTGCTCGGGGGCATCTGTGGCGAGTGCGAGTCCGATGCCGATTGCGAGGGCGGCGGCTGCTCGCTGCCCAACCCGCTCGCCACCCCACCGACGCCCTCGGCGTGCAACGCCGGCGCCTACGGGGCGGGCTGCGAGAGCGACGCCGCGTGTGCCGATGGCCTGCTGTGCGCCGCCGCGATCGACGTGCCGGGGATCCTGACGGTGTCGACGTGCAGCGAGTGCCGCGTGTCCGACGACTGCGCGATGGGCTGGTCGTGCGAGCCCGACCTCGCGATCGCGGCCCTCACCGGGGTGCTGCGCTGCGTCGCGCCGGGGACCCTCGCGAACGGCCAGACCTGTGATCTGGGCGGGGATCTGGGCGGAGGTGACGTGGCCTGCGGCTCGGGCCACTGCGAGGCCGCCGACGTGATGGGCGTGCTGCAGATCGGGGTGTGCAGCGCCTGCGGCAGCGATGCCGAGTGCGGCGACGCGATGGTCTGCAGCCCGCCGCAGGTCAGCCTCGATGGCGGCGTCGTCCCCGGCGCGTGCATCCCCGCGTGACGCCGCGCCCGTGGTACCGTCGGCCCCGTGAAGCGATCGCGCATCGTGTGGGTGCTGGCGTCGTGGCTCGCCACGACGTCGGCGTGCGACGACAAGGGCAGCGCGGGGCAATCGATCGCCAAGGCGCTCGAG
This sequence comes from Deltaproteobacteria bacterium Ga0077550, assembly GCA_001464385.1. GTDB lineage: Bacteria > Myxococcota_A > Polyangia > Nannocystales > Nannocystaceae > Xiheibacterium > Xiheibacterium aquaticum. The sequence continues at coordinate 23,993 of LNFB01000108.1, forward strand.
GCCCCCAAGAAGGAGGAGCCCGACGCCAAGGCCAAGCCCAAGGCCAAGCCCGCCCCCGATCCCAATGCGTCGCCGTGGACGCTCGCGGCCGTGCGCGACGCGATGCCGGCGGGCACGAAGGTCGTCTACGACCGCAGCGGCACCGACGCCAAGGGCAAGAAGGTCAGCGGCAAGCTGACGTACGTGCTGTCCGACGCCGCGAAGGACGGGCCCACGACGTCGTACACGATCGATCCCGATCCCGGGACCAACAAGGCCTCCGCGATGCCGGCCACCGCCCCGTGGTCCGCGGCGAGCCCGTTCTTCGCGATGGAGAAGCCGACGATGACGATCGTCGGTCGCGAGTCGGTCACGGTCCCCGCGGGGACGTTCGAGGCCGCGAAGGCCGAGGTGAAGGACTTCTTCGGCAACGCCAAGACCGTGTGGATGATCGTCGAGCGGCCCGGGCTCTACGCGAAGGTCATCGACGGCGGCAACGCGGCCGACGAGGCCGACAAGACCGAGATCGTCTACGAGCTCGCGGCGCTGCCGTAGTCCCGATGGCGGCGAAGCGCGAGCCCGTGGCGGTGCCGGTGCCCGAGACGGTGGCGTGGTTGGTCTACGTCCTGCGCTCGCGCGCCGGGCCGCGCACGTACGTCGGCATCGCGCTCGACGTGAAGCGCCGCCTCGCGCAGCACAACGGTCGGCTGCCCGGGGGAGCCAAGAGCACGCGCGCCGGACGGCCGTGGCGGGTGGCCAAGACGTTCGGTCCGTTCGACACCCGCGGCCAGGCGCAGCGCGTCGAGGCGAGCATCAAGCGGCTGCGCGGCCTCGACCGCCTGCGCTACCGGGTGGACGCGTAGCAGGGTGGACGCCGAGCCGCACGCGGCCGATGCCGGATGGACGCCGGGCCGCGCGCGGCCGATGATCACGGCGTCATGGACGTCGCGTCGGTCCTCGAGAAGGTCACGGTGTATCGCCACGGTGCGGTCTGCGAGCGCTCGGCGCGGCTCGACGCGACGGGCGAGGCCCGCGTGCGCGTGGTCGGCCTGCCGTTGTCCGCGCGGGCGACGTCGCTGCGCGCGCGCGTCGTCGGCGACGCGGCGGTGCACGTGCTCGACGTGCGTGCGGCGTTCGACGTCGCGATCGGCGACGACGTCGATCTCGCGGCCGAGGCCCGCGCGGTCGAGGCCGCCGTGCGGGACACCGCGCGGCTGCAGCAGGAGCTCGAGGCCGTCGAGCGCGCGCTCGCGGAGCTCGGTGCCCTGCGCCCCGTGTTCCGCGAGCCGCCGCGGCGCGAGGGCCCGCGGCCCGCTGCGTTGCCAGCGATGCTCGCCCTGGGCGAGTTCGTGGATCTCCGCGTCGAGGCGGCGCAGGCCCGACGTCGCACGCTGGCGATCGAGCTCGAGGACGCCCGCCTGCGCGAGCGCACCGCCGCCGCGCGGCTGCAGGAGGCCGGCACCGCGGCGCGCACGTCCCGGGCCGCGGTGACGCGGGCCGCGATCGTCACGCTCACCGCGGCGCCGACCCACGCCTGCACGCTCACCGTCGAGTACGAGGTCCCCGGCGCGAGCTGGGTGCCGACGTACCAGCTCGCGCTGCAGGACGGCGGCGGTCGCCTGGCGATGCGCGCCTCGATCGCGCAGCGCAGCGGCGAGGACTGGACCGGCGTGCGCCTCGCCCTCAGCACCGCGTCGCTGCGGCGGCGCACCGCGATCCCCGAGCTGCGATCGCTGCGGGTCGGTCGCGCGCAGCCCGAGCCGCAGCGCGCGGGCTGGCGGCCGACCCCGCCGGGGCTCGACGCGTTGTTCGCCGACTTCGACGCGGCCACCATCGTCCGACCGCCGCCGCCACGGCCGGCGTCGCCGATGCCACCGCCGCCGCCGGCCGCCGCGTCGGCGAGCTTCGGGGCGCCGCCCGGGGCGCTCGGAGGCGCCGCGCCGATGATGACGCGGTCGATGCCCATGCCGATGGCGCCGATGCCGATGGCACCGCCCTCCGCGGCGCCGGCCCCCGAGTTCGTCGCCCAGGCCGCCGCGCCGCGGCGCGCGATGGCGAAGCTCGCGAGGCAGGAGTCGGAGCAGCTGGCCGACGACGAGGGCGCGTCGGGGTCGACCGGCGTGGACCTCGTGCTCGCGCCGCCGTCGTCCGGTCCGTCGGAGGCGCAGCTCGACTACGAGGGCCTGCAGATCGTCGGCGCCGACTCCCCGCTGCGCGGCCGCCTGGCGCCGGCGCCCGCGGGCGCGGCGATGTTCGTCGGCGTGCGCGCACAGATCGACGTGCGCGTGCAGGTCGACGTCGCCGTCGCGGCGCTCGCCCGCGCCGAGCACCTCGCGGCCGGCGTCGCGCACCAGGCTCCGCCGCGCGACTGCATGCGGGTCGACGCCCACGACCGCTTCGACTATCGCTACGAGGCCCAGGCGCCCGCCGATGTGCCGTCGACCGGGGCGTGGACCAACGTCGCGGTCATGGCGTGCGACGTCGAGCTCGCGCCGCGCTACCTGTGCGTGCCGGCGATCGATCCCGCCGTCTACCGCACCCTCGAGCTCACCAACGGCTCCGCGCACGCGCTGCTCCCGGGTCCGGTCGACGTCACGGATCGCGGGCAGTTCCTGCTGACGACGACGCTCGGCGCGATCGGTCCCGGCGCCCGCGGCCCGCGGATCGGGCTCGGGGTCGAGGAGGGCATCGCGGTCGCGCGCAACGTCCGGTTCAACGAGGGCGCAGGCGGCCTGTTCGGCGGCACCACCGTGCTCGCCCACGAGATCGACGTCACCGTCGACAACCGGTTGACGACCCCGGTGTCCCTCGAGCTGCGCGAGCGCGTGCCGGTCGCCGCCGCCGACGAGAAGGACCTCAAGCTCGAGGAGCACGACGCCGAGCCGCCGTGGTCCGCCATGGACGAGCCCGAGGACGGCGTGCTCGTGCACGGCCAGCGCCGCTGGCGGGTCACCATCGCCGCGGGCGGCCGCGCGACACTGACGGGCAAGTACACCATTCGCATCCCCAACGAGCGCGTGCTCGTCGGCGGCAACCGCAGGAGCTAGTCGCATGACCATCGCGTTGCCGATTTCGCGGGTCGTGGTGATGGAGGACCGGGCGCAGGTCGAGCGCGTCGGGTCGTTCGAGCTCGACGGGCGCATGCGCGTCGAGCTGGGTCCGATCGCGGTGGTCGCCGTCGATCGATCGCTCGAGGTCGACGTCGACGGCGCGACGCTGCTCGACGCGCGGCTGGTCCGGCGCCGCCGCGAGCGGCCCGCCGGCGGCCTGTTCGTCGACGCGTCGGCGCTGCGACGCGAGGTCCAGGCGGCCCAGCGCGCGCTGGCCGAGCGCGCGGACGCGTGGGCGCGGGCGCGGATCCTCGTGGATGCGCTGGCCCACGCACGCTGCGACGTGCTGCGGGGGATCGCCGAGGGGGCCGGCGCCGGTCAGGCTGATCCCGGGACGTGGACGCAGCAGCTCGACGAGCTCGACACACGGCAGCGCGCCGCGGTCGAGGCCGCCCGCCTCGCCGCGGCCGAGCATGCGCGCGCCGATCGGCACCTCGCCGAGGCCCGCGCCGCGCTCGCGGGGTCCGAGCCGCCGGAGCCGGAGCTCGAGTGCCTGCTCGTGCTCACGCTCGAGGGGCAGGGCACCGCGCAGGTGCGGGCCCGCCATCAAGTGCCGTGCGCGGCGTGGCGCCCGGCCTATCGCGCGCGTCTGGCCGACGCGACGGTCGCGATGCAGGCCGACGCCGTCATCTGGCAGCGCACGGGCGAGGACTGGACCGACGTCGCGCTCTCGCTGTCGACCGCGCGCCCGACCCTGGGCACGACGCCGCCGACCTTGGTCGAGGATCGGCTGAGCACGCGGGCCAAGCAGGCGATCGAGAAGCAGGTCACCGAGGTCGCCGTTCGCGAGGTCGCGATCGCGTCGAACACCGAGGGCGCCGGCGCCGAGGAGCTCCCGGGCGTCGACGACGGCGGTGAGACCCGCCTGCTCGAGGTGCCGGGCAAGGTCGCGATCCCCAGCGACGGGATGCCCCACCGCGTGCGGCTGTTCGAGTTCACCGCGCCCGCGACGAGCACGTGCGTCTGCGCCCCCGAGCTCGCGCCCGAGGCCTGCGTGGTCGCGGAGTTCGCCAACCTCGCGGGCCGTCCGCTCCTCGCGGGGCCCGTCGACCTCGCCCGCGTCGCCGGCTCGGTCGGTCGGTCGAGCCTGTCGTTCACCGCGCCGGGCGAGACGGTCGAGCTGTCGTTCGGCAGCGAGGACGGCGTCAGCGTGCTGCGCGACGTCGAGGTCGAGCGCGACACGAGCCGACTCACCGGCAAGCTCACGCAGCGCACCACCGTCACGCTGCACGTGTCGAACGCCAGCGCCGTCGCCCGCACCCTGCAGATCGACGAGCGCGTGCTGGTGTCCGAGGTGAAGGAGGTCGAGGTCGAGGTGAAGGAGCGCGAGTGCAGCCCGAGGCCGAAGGCGGTCGATCGCGACGGCATCGCGCGGATCGAGCTCGAGCTGGCGCCCAACGCCACGACCACCGCGACGTTCGTGTGGGAGTTCCGCGCCGCGGGCAAGGTCGCCGGGCTGTGATGGCCCGGCCGTCATGGCCCGGCCTCACCACGCGTTGCGGCGCGACAGGGCCCCGGTCGACTCGAACCACCCGTAGATGTCGCGGACGGTCGTCTCGAGCGGGCGCGGGGCGTGGCCGAGCTCGGCCTTGGCGCGGTCCGAGCAGATCCGTCCGGCCCGCAGCGCGTGCAGCGACTCGCTGGTGTACAGCGGCTCGCGACCGGTGACGCGACCGAACGCGTCCATGAACGGCGCGCCGCCGCGGGCCAGCCACATCGGCGCGACCACGCGGGGGGCGGTGACGCCGAAGCAGCGCGCGCCGACGTCCGCGATCTCGCGCACCGCGACGTAGCGGCCGCCGACCAGGTAGTTCTCGCCGGTGCGCCCGCGCGCCGCGGCGGCGATCGTCGTCGCCGCGAGGTCGCGGACGTCGACGAAATCGAAGCCGCCGTCGATGAGGCTGGGCAGGCGCCCGCGCGCGAGCGACAGGAAGAACCGACCCATGCGCGACGGCCCGAAGTCGTAGGGGCCGATGACGCCGGTGGGGTTGACGATCACCGCGTCGAGGCCGAGGCCGATCTCGGCGCGCAGGGCCGCCTCGCCCATCGCCTTCGACCGGTTGTAGAACGGGTCGCCGGCCTTGGGCCGCGGCGCGCCCTCGTGGATCGCACCGGGGCCCCAGTCGAGGTCGAACGCGTGGCACGAGCTCATGTGCACGAGGCGACGGACGCCGGCCCGCCGCGCCGCGCGGGCGACGTTGCGGACGCCCTCGACGTTGATCCGCACGAGCTCGCCGCCGCGATCGCCGAGGATCGAGATCACCGCCGCGAGGTGGTAGACGTCCTCGACCCCGCGCATCGCCGCGTCGAGGCTCGCCGCGTCTGTGACGTCGCCCCGGGCCTGCTCGACGTCGAGCCCGCTCAGCGACGCGCCGGTGCTGTGCACGAGCGCGCGGACGCGGTGACCCTGCTCGACGAGCGCGCGCACGAGGTTGGCCCCGACGTGGCCGGTGGCGCCGGTCACCAGGACCGTCACGGCGCGGCCGCCTCGTCCGCGGCGCCGTGCGCCAGGCCGAACCCGTCGTGCAGGGCCCGCAGCGCCAGCTCGCCGTAGCGCTCGTGCACGACCACCGAGATCTTGATCTCGGACGTCGACACCATCTGCACGTTGATGCCCTCGGCGGCGAGCAGGGCGAAGGCCTTGGCCGCGACGCCGGCGTGGGTGCGCATGCCGAGCCCGACGATCGAGATCTTGCAGATCTCGCGATCGCTGCGGATCGCGGGCGGCGCGGCGCCGAACTGCACCTGTCCCAACGCCGCGCTGGCGCGCTCGAGCTCGGCCTCGGGCACCGTGAAGGTGACGTCGGCCAAGCCGCCGGCGCCGGCGTTCTGGATGATCATGTCGACGACGATGTCGAGCTCGGCCATCGCCGCGAAGATGCGCGCGACCACGCCCGGCACGTCGGGCACGCCGACCAGGGTGATCTTGGCCTCGTTGCGCTCGAGCGCGACGCCGGACACGAGGGTCGATTCCATGGTGGGCTCCTCCGGGACGATCATCGTCCCCTGTCGATCGTCGAAGCTGGTGCGCACGTGGACGTGGACGCCGTAGCGCATCGCGAGCTCGACGCTGCGGATCTGCAGGACCTTGGCGCCCTGACCGGCGAGCTCGAGCATCTCTTCGTAGCTGATGCGGTCGATCTTGCGCGCGGTCGGGACCACGCGCGGATCGGTGGTGTAGACGCCGTCGACGTCCGTGAGGATCTCGCAGACGTCGGCGTTCAGCGCCGCCGCCAGCGCGACCGCCGAGGTGTCGGAGCCCCCGCGGCCCAGCGTGGTGATGTCGCCGCGATCGTCGGCGCCCTGGAAGCCTGCGCACACCACGATGGCGCCGGCGTCGAGCTCGGCGTTGATCCGCGCCGCGTCGACGCTGACGATCTTGGCGCGGCCGTGGCTGCGATCGGTCTGCATGCCGAGCTGCCGGCCGACCAGCGACACCGCGCGGCCGCCCGCGCGCTGGATCGCCATGGCGAGCAGCGCGGCGCTCACGACCTCGCCGGTGGCGACGAGCTGATCGAGCTCGCGCTCGTGCTCGGGCGTCCGCACCGCCGACGGCACGTAGGGCCCGCGGTGCTCGGTGTCGTCCTCGGGCCGCACGAGGGCGTTCGCCAGCGCGATGAGACGGTTGGTCTCGCCCGACATCGCCGACACCACGACGAGCACGCGATGGCCCGCCGCGGCGGTCGCGAGGCATCGCGCCGCGCAGCCATGGATGCGCTCGAGGGTGGCGACCGACGAGCCACCGTATTTCTGGACCACCAACATGCGGACCGACGCGTCAGGCCGGGGGCTTGGCCTTGACGATGAGATAGCACAGCGGCGCGTCGTCCCGCTCGTTGACCAGCTCGAGTCGGCTGCCGAGCGGGAGGAACACCACCGCGCCGGGCCCGAAGGCGATCGGCCGATCATCGACGCGGGCCTCGCCGCAACCCGACAGGCCGACGACGATCTCGGCGTCGGTGGCCTGCACGTGGCGACCGACGCGGCCGCGCTCGGCGAGCTGACACGAGATCACCGCGGTGAAGGGCGGCGCCGCGAGCCCCTGCAGCAGGTCCCACACCAGCACCTGGCCCGTGCCGCCGAACATGTCGGCACGGACGCTCGGGGTCCCGCGGGTGATCGTCATCGCGGCGCTTCTACTTCTCGTACTTGCGCTGCAGCACCCAGATGATCGTCTGCGCGGTCTGGTCGTCGATGCCGAGCAGGCGCTGCATCGTGGTGAGCAGCTCGTCCTCGGCCTCGTCGACGTCGCCCGACGCCAGCGCGATGTCGGCGGCGAGCACGTAGGCCTTCGCGCGCAGCGCCGGCGTGCTCAGCTCGGACAGCGCGTTGACCGACTCCTTGAGGTTGCCGAAGCGGCGGACCAGCTTCTGCGCCTCGCCGACGACCTGACCGAAGTCGCGATCCTTGAACTCCGGGAGCGTGCTGGCGAAACCGCGCACGACCGCGATCTCGGAGTCGTCGATGTCCCCGTCCGCGCCTGCCATCAGCAGCATCGCGTGGGCCAAAAGGACGTCGTCGGTCGGTTTCTTGGCCGAGGCCATGCCGGTGAGGCGGGAGAGCAGACCCATGGGATTCCTCCGGGCACGCGTATGCGTGCGCTACGACCACGCTACGCCAGCGTTGCATGCCCAGCAAGCGATGTGACGCGACGCGCCCCACGGGCGGGAGGCCGAAAGATCATGCGGGGTTCGGCGCGCGCGACCGCGGCGCGACATCGCGGAGCGTCGTCGGCCGTGCTATGGGGACCGCGACGATGCGCCCCGTACTCCGCGCCCTGTCAGGGATCCGTCCCGGTGCCACCTACCTCGTCCGCGAGCGCGTCACGCTCGGACGTGCCGCCGTCGCCGACATCCAGCTCGTCGACGAGGCGGTGTCGCGCTTCCACGCGTTGATCGAGCGCCACGACGGTCGCGACTTCATCGCGGACCTCGCGAGCAAGGCGGGCACGCGCCTCGATGGGCGGCCGGTGCAGCGCGCGGTGCTCGAGGCGGGCGCGGTGGTCGAGATCGGCGGCTTCCGCCTGCGGTACGAGTTCGTCGAGGACGACGTGCAGCCGAGCGCGGTGCCCAAGGTGCAGGGCTACATCGCGGTGCGACCGACGCGTCGCGACACGCGGGCCGCCGTGATGGTCGAGCCCGCCGCAGGCGAGGGCCTGACCGAGCGCCTGACCGAGCGCATGGTCGTCGACCAGCCGGCGGTCGTGCCCCCGCGCGAGGCCGACTGGTTGGGCCTGCTGCGCGACGTCGTCGAGCTGCGCGCGCTCGTCGAGGCCGGCCACGGCGACACGCCGCGCGCCCAGGCGCTCGCGGCCCGCTTCGCCAAGGGCGAGCTCGACCGGGCCCAGGCCCGCCGCGCGAGCCGACGCCACGTGTGCCGCACGCCGGTGCTCGTCGGCATGAGCCGCGGCGGCGAGGTGCTCACGTCGGTCGGTCACATGCTCGACACCAGCGCCGACGGGGCCAAGTTCCGCACCGACATCGCGCCGCCGGTCGGCGCCGTGTGCTGGCTGCTCGTCGCCACCGGCGAGAGCGAGCGCAGCGGCATCGCCTTCTCCGCGCGCGTCGTGTGGGCGCACCCGGAGACGGGTCACGCGGGCGTGACGTTCATCGGTCGCCCCGTCGCGGGCCCCGACGTGCTGCCGCCGCTGCGCCGGAGCCCGTCGACCCGGCGGGCGTAGACGCACTCGACACGCGCTGCCACTGCGCCCGCACGCGCTCGCGCCACGCCGCCGTCGCGTCGCTGCACACCGCGATCGCCTCGAGCCGCGCCGACTCCTGCGCGAGCCATCGCTGGTAGCCCTCGCCCGCGCGCGACGTTCCGAAGTCGACGTCGTCGTCGGTCCAGGTCCACGGTCCCGCGTCCGTCGCGATGACCAGGTGCGGCCGATCGCGCTCCCAGACGATCTCCTCGGCCACCGGCGTGCGACCGGCGTCCGCGAGCCATCGGCGCAGGAGCGCCCACTCGTTGGCCGGCTGCAGCACGAGGCGCACGCGCGGCGTGACGCGATCGGGGTGCGCCTCGAGGATCGCGACGATGCTCGCCGCGCCCATGCCCGCGATCACGATCGCGTCGACCTCGTCGACGGCGAGCGGCGCGAGCCCATCGCCCTGGCGCAGCTCGATCCGCGCGGCGACCTCGGCCGGCGCGGTGGCGAGGGTGCGACGCGCGACGGCGAGGGGATCGGCGCGGAGATCGACGGCGACGACGCGGCGTGCGTCGCGATCGATCACTGCGCCGAGCGGCAGGCGCCCGTGGTCGGTGCCGATGTCGGCGACCGCGCTGCCGCGGGGGATCTGCGCCGCGAGGCGTCGGAGTCGCTCGGACAAGGCGGCGGCAGTGTGCCCGAGCGGGGTCGAGGGCGGCATGGCCGCCGCGACGGCCTTGCGCGCGCCCGTGGCCTTGCGCGCGGCCGTCGCCCGCCTGGTCCCCCGGGCGAAGGTCGAACCCACGGGGGTGTCACGGTTTCGACGGGGGCATTGAACGAAGAGGCTGCGTGTCGCGGATCCCAGGTCCCCGCGTCAAAACGACCTGGGAAAACACAGCTGCCAACGATAACAGCTACGGCCGTATGGCCCTCGTCGCCTAAGAACGACGACGTGTGCAGGCGAGGAGCTCGAGTAGCCTGCACACGTGGACACACGAGCTGGTGGTCATGACTGTCGCGGCGTGACCACGAGACACAGCGACTGGGCGAGGGGATCGCTTGCCAATGGGCGTGCCCCGAGCCGAGATCAAATCCACTGGCCACACACGTGAAGAGGTCCTTTGCGACGGCCTTCGGACCCGGGTTCGACTCCCGGCGCCTCCACTCCCTGAAGCCCCGTAGGTAGCCCCTACGGGGCTTTCTTCGTGTGGGGCTCACTCCGTTTCGTTTATTGCGTTTGGGCTCGGACGAAGTAGACTTCCCTCGGAGATCAGTCATGCACGCCGCTCCCACCTCGACCAACGCCGCCGAGATCGCCCGTTCGGCCCTCCGCGGTCTCGAGCCGCTGAGCAAGCGCGCTCGCGCGCCGCGATCCGTGACGTTGCGCTTCGAGGACAACGGTCGCGAGGTCAGCGTGACGCTTCCGCCGGACGCTCTGCGCCTGCTGGTCGAGGTCCTCGGACACATGGCGAACGGAAGTCTCGTCGCGGTGCTCCCGATGCACGCAGAGCTCACCACTCAGGAGGCGGCGGAGTTCCTCAACGTCTCGCGACCGCACGTCGTCCATCTGCTCGAGGAGGGCAAGATCCCGCATCGCAAGGTCGGCACGCACCGTCGGATCAAGCTGGCAGATGTCCTCGAGTACAAGCGTCGCGAGGATGCTGACGCGAAGGCGGCCCTCGAGGAGCTGGCCGCCGAGGCGCAGAAGCACGACCTCGGGTACTGACGGGATCATGCCGTGGCGTTCGTCGTCGTCTATGACGCCTGCGTGCTGTTCCCGGCGCCGCTTCGCGATCTGCTCATCCGCGTCGCGCGGACCGGTGTCGTCCAAGCCCACTGGAGCGACCAGATCATCGAAGAGTGCTTCCGGGCATTGCTGCGCGAGCGCCCCGATCTCGCGCCGGAGAACCTCGCGCGCACGAAGGCGCTCATGAACCGCGCGTTACCGGACGCCAACGTCAGCGGCCACGAGCCACTCATAGACAGCTTCGTGCTACCCGACCCGAACGACCGCCACGTCCTCGCCGCGGCGGTACGCATCGGCGCGCAAGCGATCGTGACGTTCAATCTGGACGACTTTCCCGCGACAGCCCTCGAGCCGCTCGGGCTCGAGTCGAAGCACCCCGACGACTTCCTCATCGAGGCCCTCGACATCGCGCCTGGGGCGATTGCTGCCGCGGTGCACGAGCAGGCGGCAGCCCTGAAGAACCCGTCCAAGAGCATCGTCGAGGTGCTCGAGAACCTGCAGAAGCAAGGGCTCCCGCTCGCGGTGGCCCGGCTTCGAGAAGCGTTCGGTTCGCCCCGGTGACGCCGCGGCGAGGGCGGCCCTCGATGCGCACCGAGAGTGCCACGGCGTGCTAGGCTGAGCGCGTGGTGGTTGGACGCAGCGGATTGTCCGTGTGGATGGTCGTCGGGCCGCTCGTGGGGTGCAGTGCCGCGGTGGACGTCCCGCCATGCTCGAGTGCACCGCTGCTCGAGGTCATTCATCCCGATGCGCTCGAGAACGACCTCATCGATGCTGCCGTAGAACACGCGGAAGCACGGCTCCACCGGTTCATGAGTCCGCTTCACGGCTATGCGTTCGAGGGCCGCTTCGAGTCGACGTCGCAGGGCGAGGTGGTTTCCAGCACGGCCGCGCTCGGGCTGCTGCGGGTCGAAGATCCCTGGGTGCTGCTTCGCTTGTCCGACGTCGTCGACGCAGCGCGGCTCGATCTCGAGTACTACGGCCCCACGAATCCGGGCCGGATCACGCCCGGCGCCCGTGACGTCGTCTGCCCCGAGAACCTGCCCGTGCCAGTGCCTGCCAAGCCCTTCCGACTGCCCAGCACGGTCTGCGAAGCGGTGGCGTTCGGCAGCGACACCGAGTTGTCGATCGACATCGTGCCCGTCGCGTCCGACGATATCGACTGGGACGATCTCCTGTTTCTCAACGCCCTCCGACTGGGCGACACCCCATACAACACCGGGTTCGAGTCATCCCGGCGCGCGCACACCCTGGTCGACCAAGCGTCGTACTGGTCCGGTACGGGCGACATCCGCGTGTACGTCGACTACGAGGCCCACTGGGAGATCGAGCGAGACTGCCTCGCGAGCCACGCGATCGTCACGATCGAGATCCTGCACGCCGAGAGATGCGACATCTCCGGCCACACCCACGGACGCTACGACTCGGGCTGCAACACGATCGCGACGGTCGACGGTCGGCCTGAGTGGGCCCGCGGATTCTGACGGCGACACCCGAGGCCGCCGATGTCTTCGAGCCCTCACCCGATCCCCTCCCGCGCCTCCGTGAACGGCTCGACCCCCACCCGCCACACCCCTACAAACGGGTGGTCCATGTCCCAGACCACGGCGCGGACCATCGTCAGCACCGCGGCCAGCGACGCGAAGGCCGTCAGCGCGACCCACGGTGATTCGCCGGCGGGCATCACCAGCACCGCGACGAGCAGCAGCAGGGAGAGCAGGGAGAGCAGGTGGCTGAGCGTGGCCGGCATGCGGTGCTTTGCCGCCGACACCCGCGACACACGACACTCGCGCAGGGCCGCGATCGCGTCCAGGAGTTGTCCGTGCATCGCGGGCGGTGGGCCGCCGACCGCGGCGCCCTCGGCCACGCGGGCGTCCAGCGCGTCGAGGGCCTTCACCGCAGCGCGGCTCTCTCGCAGCGCCGCGAGCTGCTCCCACTCGGCGATCGCGGCGTCGACGTACGCGCGCGTCGCCGAGGCGGTCCGACGGCGGAGCTCCGGGTCGTCGCCGCCGAGCCGCGCCGCGAGTCGAGGCACCTCGGACACCAAGCATCCCTCGCGGACCGTGAGCTTCTGCAGCGCGTTGAACTGCTCCCACACCACGAAGATCACGAACGCAGTGAGCACGCTGTAGATCCCGCCGACGACCTGGAGGAACGCCTCGAGCACGCGCGCGCCGTCGCCCGAGATCCCCGACCGCGCCGCCGTCGGGACCAACAGGTAGACGAGCGCGGCCACCATCGTGGCGGTGAGGACCTTGAAGGTGATGCCCATGGGCGTGCAGGGTCCTACCGCCGCATCGGCCCCGGCGTTCCCGGCCGCGCGCCGCGCCCCGGTGGGTCGGCGTATCATGCCGCCCGCATGACACGCGTGCCTTCGATCCACTGGTCCTTGGTCGCGGTGATCGCCGCCGCAACCGCCTGCAGCGACGACGGAGTGCCCGCCGCCGAAGAATCGGGCGACACGACCGCGTCCGGCGAATCGGACACGATCGACACCACGATCTCCACCACCGCGGCGACGAACCCGAGCACCACGGCGGACAGCTCGGGCTCGAGCGACGGCGACACCACCGGTCCCACCGCGACCTGCGGCGACGGAGTCATCGGCGGCGACGAGGCGTGCGACGGCGACGACCTCGGCGGGGCGACCTGCGCGAGCGAGAGCTTCGGCCGTGGCACGCTGATGTGCGCGTCGGACTGCACGTTCGACGCCAGCGGCTGCACGCCCGCGGCCGAGTGCGGCAACGACCTGGTCGAGGACGGCGAGGACTGCGACGGCAGCGACCTCGCCGACGCGACGTGCACGACCGAGGGCTTCGACGACGGCGAGCTCGCGTGCTCGAACCAGTGCACGTTCGACACCGCCGCGTGCGTGTCGTTCACCTGCGGCGACGGCGAGGTCAACGGCACCGACCAGTGCGAGGCCGGCGATCTCGGCGGGGCCACCTGCGAGGGCGCGGGCTTCGGCGACGGCGAGGTCGCGTGCACCGAGGGCTGCCAGCTCGACTACGCCGGTTGCTGTGGCGACGGCACGCTGGGCAGCGACGAGGTCTGCGACGGCGAGGACTTCGGCGGCCAGACGTGCGCCGACTTCGGCCCGTTCCAGGGCTCGCTGATCTGCAACGCCACGTGCGACGCCGTCAGCACCGACGCCTGCACATCGTGTGGCGACGGCGTGATCGAGGGCGAGGAGGAGTGCGAGGGCGACGATCTGCAGGGCAACGATTGCACGACGATCCCCGGGGCCTTCCTCGGCGGCGCGCTGTCGTGCGGCGCCGATTGTCGCTACGACACGTCGGAGTGCCTGGCGTGCGGCAACGACATCGTCGATGCGGGCGAGGACTGCGACGGCGAGGCGTTCGACGGCGCGACCTGCATCGATCTCGGCTACACCGGCGGCGTGATCGCCTGCTCCGCGGAGTGCGGCTTCGACGACGCGGCGTGCTCGGACCTGCAGACGTACGACGTCGCGTTCTGCCGCGTGCAGTTCCCGATCGAGATCGTCGAGTCGCCGGGCGCCGAGGTCACCGTGTACGGTCGCCTCTACGCGGGCGGCCTCACCGATCTCTCCGGCGTCAACGACCCCGCGCCGGCCGTCTTCGGGCAGGTCGGCTACGGGCCCGACGGCAGCGACCCCGCGCTGACGGACGGCTGGGTGTGGAGCGCCGCCGTGTCCAACGACGGCTACGGCCCCGGCTCACCCGGCTACGAGATGAACAACGACGAGGCCATGGCGACGCTCGTCGTCCCCGAGCTCGGCACCTACGACTTCGCGTACCGCTTCACCGGCAACGACGGCGCGACGTGGCTGTACTGCGACGGCGGCGACGCGGGCTCGTCGGACGGCTACGCGCCCGCGGACGCGGGACAGCTGACGAGCGAGTAGCCGGACTTGCTGTCGATGCTCACTCGACGCGCAGTCCCGAGTACTCCGCCTCGGCGCCGGCGACCGTCGGGGGTGGCGGCCGGATCGTCAGCTGCATCCGTAGCTCGCGACCGGGCGGTGGGGCGTGCCCGCCGAAGGTCCGGGACGGGCTGTGGATCGCGAGGTCGTAGAGCCCTGGGGCGAGCAGAGCCGTCGGCGGCTCGACCGCGGTGATTCGCACGCGAATGTAGAACCGCGGGTCGACATCGACGGCGAGCACCTTCGCCGCCGTGCCGCCCTTCGCGACGATCTTCGCGTGCACGAGCACCTCGAGCTCTGCCGGTGCATCGCCCGCGGGATCTGAAGGCGGCTCCGGGGCGACGGGCGGGGTGTGAATCAGCGCCGAGCCCGGGAGCGCGGGCGCGTGCGCGTGCGCGTGCGCGGCCCTCGGCGCTGCCGTCGTCGGAGCGGCGCGACAGCCGAGGCCGATCATCGCGAGGAATGCGGCGCGGCGGGCAAACATCGGCACAGGAACGAGCGTTCCCCAGGATACACGGGATGCCCGACCGCGGCGTCCCCGGTCAGGGACGCTTCGCAGCGGCACTTACGCCAGGGCTTCGGCCAGCAGATCGAACACCACGCGGATCCGCCGGCTCGTGTGCAGCTCGCGGTGCGTCGCGAGCCACACCGGCACGGGCAGCGGCGGGAAGTCGGGCAGGACCCGGCGCACCCGCGGCTCGGCGTCGCCGACCTGGTCCATCACGATGCAGATGCCGACGCCGTGCTTGGCCAGCTCCCATTGCACGAGGTGGTTGTCGGAGACGATGGGGAAGTTGCGCGGGGCGAGCTCGAGGCCGAGGGCCCGCAGGCCGCGGATCATGAGGTCGCTGCGATCGAAGCCGAAGAACTCGGCGTCGGCGAGGCCCGCCGGCGTCGTGGGGTTGCCGATGCGCTCGAGGTACGCCGGGCTCGCGTAGAGCCGCGCGTGGCGATCCGCGATCTTCTTTGCCACGAGGTCGGGCTGCGTCGGGGTGAAGTTGCGGATCGCGATGTCGGCCTCGCGGCGCCGCAGGTCGCGGGCGGTGTTCGACGCGAGGATCTCGAGCTCGATGCCCGGGTGCGCCCGGCGGAGCCGACCGAGGACCGGCGGCAGGATGTGGGCCGCGATGAGCTCGCTCGCGGTGATGCACACCGTGCCCTCGATCGAGAGCGACTGCCCCGCGGCGGTGAGCGAGACGCGGTTCGCCGCGTTGCCCATCGCACGCACGTGCTCCACGAGATCGAGCCCGGCCGCGGTGAGCACGAGCGCGCTGCCGACCCGCTCGAACAACGTGACCCCGAGCTCCTCCTCGAGCGCGGCGACCTGCCGCCCGATCGTCGGCTGCGCGATGCCCAGCGCCCGCCCGGCCGCAGAGAACGAGCCCTCCTCGGCCGTCAGCAGGAAGGCCCGGGCCCGGTTCCAGTCGAAGCGGACGCTGCGCCAGTCCATGCATCGATGCATAGCACGCCTACGAAATCCGGCGTGGCCGGTGCACCCATGGAGGGCCAGAGTGGGGATGTCGCGGACGTCGGGGTGGCCCCGAAGCGTCCGCAGAGGCTCCTGCCATGACGAATTCCAACGAACGCCCCCGCATCCCCACCCCGTCGGCCCCCATCCGCCGCGTCTGCATCGTCGGGGCCTCCGGCAAGCTCGGCCGGTACATGGTCCAGCACGCCCTCGACCGGGGCTACGCGGTGGTCGGCGTGTGCCGCGAGCAGAGCGTGGGCAAGCTGGCGGCCTTCGCCGACCGCATCACGATCGTGCCCGGCGCGACCAACGATCGCGACGTGATCCGCCGCGCGGTCGCGGGCTGCGACGGCGTGCTCACGGTGCTCGCGCCGTGGGGCGTGCAGCAGTACTCGTCCGGCACGGCGCAGGCGGTGCTCGACTTCGCGGAGCCCGGCGCGCGCCTGGTCTTCTCGGTGGGCTGGCACATCACGCGCGACGGCAAGGACGTCTACACCGCGTACCTGCGCGCGTTCGTGTGGCTCTTCGGCTGGCTCGGCCGGCTGCTGCGTCTGGCGGAGCTCGACGATCAGGTCGAGGCGTGCCGGCGGATCTTCGCCAGCGATCGCGCCTGGACGGTCGTGCGCGGCAGCGACCTCGAGGAGGGCGAGAGCCAGGGGTTGCCGGTGTGGAGCCGGCACGTCGGCGACGCGGTGCTGCAGAGCAATCGGACCCGGCGGATCGACTTCGCATTGTTCATGGTCGAGGCGCTGCGGGATCCGGGGTTGATCCGCGAGGCGCCGGCGATCGTCGGCTGCGCGACGGCGTCGGCGCAGGCCCACGGCGGGGTGGGGATGGTGGGCAGGGCGGCGTAGGGATGCCGTCACGAGCCGCAACGGGCGTATCCTGATCCCGTGGCTTCCCCGAGCGCGATCCTCCCGTCGTTCCTCTGCCTCGTCCTCGCCTGCGGCCCCGTGGTCACCTCCGACGACGACGCCGGCTCCTCGAGCGACGCGTCGTCGACGTCCTCCACGACCGCGTCGACCACCGCCTCGACCACCGTGGGATCCAGCACCTCGACCACCGTCGGCACCACCACCGTCGGATCCTCCACCGGCCCGCTCGATACCGGCGACGTCGTGACCACCAACGACGACGGGCCGCCACCCACGTTCTGCGGCGATGGGGTGCTGCAGCCGGGCACCGAGGAGCAGTGCGACGGGGAGGACCTCGGGGGCTTCGATTGCCAGTCGCTCGGCCTCGGGAACGGCGGGCAGCTCGCGTGCAGCGACGACTGCGTCTTCGTGACCGACGACTGCAGCCTCTGCGGCAACGGGTCGATCGACCCGGGCGAGCAGTGCGATGGCATGGATCTGCAGGGCTTCGATTGCGAGTCCCTCGGCCTGGGCCGCGGCGTCCTGGTCTGCGCCGGCAACTGCACATTCGCGACCCGCGGTTGCGTGCTCGGCTGCGGTGACGGCGTCATCTCGCCGGGCGAGCAATGCGACGGCATGGATCTCCAGGGCTTCACCTGCCAATCGCTCGGCCTGTCGGGCGGCATGCTGGCGTGCGACCCGACGACGTGCACGTTCGACACCTCGATGTGCGAGGGGTGACGCTATTCGACGTAGCGGACGCAGTGCGCAGGCTGCTCGAGTCCGGGCGTGAAGCTGCCGTCGAGCTCGTCGAGGACGAGGTCGTGGACGAGCTGGAGGTTCAGCGCCAGTTCGTGGCCGAAGTCGAGCAGCACCCAGAACGGCACCTCGAGCGGGTGCGGCGAGAGCACGGCGCAGCGGGTCCAGTCCGGTGGGGGGCGGACGTCGCCGTCGGCGAGGCAGGCCCGACCCGTTGGGTGGTTCGACCCCTCGTAGGCGTCGACGACGAGGTAGATCGGGGTGTCGTAGCCCTGGCACAGCCAGTCGCCGAGGAACTCGGGCGGGGCCTCGGCGCCGCTCGAGGACGCGCCGTCGTCCGACGCTCCGCCCGTCGTGTCGGCGCCGGGCGTCGAGTCCGTGCCCGCGGTCGCGGTCGTGGTCGCGGTGACGTCGCTCGACGTCGATCCGCCGTCCTCCGAGCTGGCGACCGTGCCGCGCTCGGGGCCGCACGCCGCGGTGATCACCGCGGCCACGGCGATCCATTCGCGGCGTCGTCCCGGGCTGTGGCGATGCGTCGTCATCCGCAGAACGATCCGGTCAGGCCCGCTTGCAGATCCACCTGCGCGGGCTGGCACGTCTGGCCCATCGGGCACTCATTGTCGAATTCACACGCGCCGCACACCCCGAGCTGCAGGATGCCGAGGACGTCGCCGGGGGTGCAGATTCCCGAGGCGCAGGCGGCGGGGCCGAGTCCGTCGAGGCGACACCCCGCGCCGTTGGGGAGCGTGCCCTCGCCCTCGCAGGTCCACGCGCCGCCGAACGCCGGGACATCGTAGGCGGGCGAGCAGACCTCCGCGGGTCCGCAGTCGGCATCGATCGCACATTCGCCGCAGGTCTCGTTGGTGATGATCCCGGGGACGTCGATGATGGTCGCGCAGACGAGGGCGTCGGCGCAGGCCGCATCGGTGTCGCAGCCGTCGCCGAGCGAGCCGTCGTTGCACACGGCGCCCTGGACCGGATTCGCCAGCGGCAGCGGCACCGAGCAGCCACCGGCGTCGCAGTCGGTGTCGGCCTCGCACTCGCCACAGACCCCGCCGAGCGGCCCGACGACGAAGCAGAAGCTGGAGTCGCACTGCAGATCCAGATCGCACATCGACCCGTTCGGGAGGCCGCCGGGCTCGCCGGTCGAGCCCTCGGAGGATCCCTCGGACGATCCCCCGGACGATCCGGTGCTCGACTCGGTGCTCGCCCCAGTGCTCGACGATTCGTCGACGGCGCCCGAGCTCGACTCGGTGCTCGTGGTGCTCGGGTCGGCGGTCACGCCCGAGCTGCCGCTCTCGTCCGCGGTGGTCTCGGGCGACGACGTCGACGAGGTGTCGACGGCGGTCCCCGAGGAGGAGGCGCTCACGGAGGCGTCGGACATCGAGGCGTCGGACGCCGTCGACGTCGACCCGGACTCGGACGCTGTCGCGGCCGCGCCGTCATCCGAGCAACCCACGAGCCATGCCAAGCAAACCACCCAACTCCGATGAAACACCATGCGTCGAGGATCGCCGGGCCCGCGCTGCGACGCAAGGCCGAACGTGGGGGGAAACGTCAGCCCACCGCCGCGGCGATCCTCGCCCGCGCTGCGGCATTGGGAACGGCGCCGCGGCCGTGCTACCCCGATCGCATGCCCGAGCCCACCCCGCACCATCGTCGGCTCCACGTGCTCGCCGGATCCTGGCGCGGCGACGAGACGCTGTATCCGTCGCCCTGGGCCCCCGAGCAACAGACCGCGATCGGCACCTTCGAGATCCGCGTCGCCGTCGATGGGCTCTTCCTGCTCTCCGACTACGAGGAGTCGCAGGGCGGCGCGGTGGTGTTCCGCGGGCACGGGGTCTACGGCTGGGATCCGACGCTCGAGCGCTACACGATGTACTGGGTCGACTCGATGGGGCGCCCGAACCAGGCGCTCGGGATCTGGGACGCCGATCGCCTGGTGTTCACGGGCGAGCAGGGCTCCACCCGCTACATCTACACGATCGTCGACGCCGATCACTTCTCGTTCCGGATCGAGATCGCCCGCGATGACGCGTCGTGGTCGCCGCTGATGGACGGGAGCTTCGTCCGGGTGCCCTGACCGCGTCGGTCCACCGAAGAAACTCCTGCCCGAACCGGCGCGCCGCTGCACTGGGAGCAGCAGATGACGTCGCCGCGCCGCCGCTCTCCCCCTGTGTCGACCGTGGCCGCGATCGCCGGGCTCTGGCTCGTCGCGGCGTGTCACCGCGACGTCGACGACGGCCTCGGCAGCGGAGCGCAGGGCTCCGAGTCGCCGGCATCCGGGGGGTCGAGCGGCCCCGCGGGCGACGGCTCCACCGCGGCCGGCGTGTCGGCCACCGACGGGGCCGCGACCACCGGCAACGCCACGACCGACGACGGTGTCGACGCCAGCGCTGGGGGCTCGACGGGCGGACCCGGACCCGGGCAGGGCTGCGGCACGGGTGGCGACGCGCTGTCGGCCAACGAGCAGATGCTCGTCGACATGCCGGCGGACTCGTGGCTCCGCATCCCCCAGGGCTACCGCGCCGTCTGTGACGACACTTTCGAGCTCGAGTGGCACCTCGTCGAGGGCTGCTCGGCGGTGATCCAGGACTGGAGCGGCGGTGCGTGGGATCGCGTCGGTCGACAGCTGTTGCTGTGGGGCGGCGGCCACGGCGGCTACGCCGGCAACGAGGTCTACGGCTTCGACGTGGCGTCGTTCACGTGGTCTCGGCTCACCGAGCCGTCGGTCGGACCCTACGACCGCGATCCGCTCGACGACGGCCTGCCGGTGTCGCGACACACCTACAACGGCTTGGTGTGGATCGATCACCTCGATCGGATGCTCGCCTGGGGGGGCTCGCGCGCCATCGACGGCGTCGGCACGAACGTGACGTGGTTGTTCGATCCCGCCACGACGACGTGGGTGAATCCACCGGGCACGAACGTTCCGGGCCCCGCGTACGATGCGAGCCTGGTCTACGACGCTGACAGCCGCCACGTGTTCGCCAAGGTCCCGGCCGGTCCGCTGTGGAGGCGACTTCGACAACGGCCTCGGCGCTCAGTACCCCGAGCAGGCCTTCACCAGCGGCGGCGGCGACATCATCCGCGCGACCGATCCGGGCTTCGCGTACGACCCCACCGCGGACCAGATGATCGCGTGGATCGGCGGCGGCCCCCATGCGCTCGACCTCGCGACCAAGGCGTGGACGCGCAGGAGCGGCACCGACGCGCCCGCGGACGACCTGGCCTACGGTAGCTTCGGGCGCTGGCGCTACCTGTGCGAGTACAACGTGTTCATCCTCGTGAACTCGATGGACGACGTGTTCTTCTACAAGCACACCGCCGGCGCGTGAGGGGATCGCGACCGGCCGCGACGACGCCTCGCCGGTCCGCTACGCTGGGGGGGCGATGCAGCCCGCGCCGTTCGTCACCATCCGTTGCCCCGCGTGCGGCTCTGCGGACGCGCGGCCGCAGGGCGGCGATCGGTACCGCTGCACGCACTGCAACAGCAACTTCCTCTACACGGGCGCGGCGATGTCATCGCCCGTGGTCCACGTACCGGCGCGTCGCGGATCCGCGGCGCCGGCGATCGTCGGGGTGGTGGTCGTGCTCGGCGGACTCGCGGTCGTGGCCTTCGTGCTGCTCTTCTCCGCGGGTGAGCGCACCGTCGGCGCGCCGACGGTCGC
>LNFB01000109.1 GCA_001464385.1 Deltaproteobacteria bacterium Ga0077550
GACGCCGTCGCCCGTCGCCGCCGTCGCGCCGCCGCGGCCGGCCGTGGTCGCGACGCCGTCGGCGATCCCCGAGCGCGCGCCGTCCGAGCCCGCGCCGCCGGAGCCCGCGCCGCCCGAGCCCACGTCGCGCGCCTTCGCCGACTACCAGCACCTGCGGGGCTGCGAGTGCACCGGCCCCGGCGCGCCGTCGCTGCACGTCGTCTCCACCGGCAGCACGACGTCGATCACCGGCGCGGGCGTCGAGGTCGAGCGCAGCTACGAGTTCGCCCTGGCCAGCGGCCCCGACGATCTCTGGGTGTTGCCGACGACCGCCGACACGGCCCCCGCGACCAGCTACGTCCCCAACGAGGTCACGGTCGGCATCGGCTGCCGCGGCACCACCGTGGTCGTCGCGGCCGGCGACACCGTCAGCGCGTGGTCGACCGCGACGCGCGAGCGACTGTGGTCGGCGCGGCTGCCCGCGAGCTTCGGCACCTACGCGCTGCGCCCGGGCAACGACGTCGTCCTCGACTGCAAGCGGCTGAAGCCGGGCAAGGACGCGGTGAGCGTGCGCGCGGGGAACCGCACGGTCCGCGTGGCGCTCGCGGACGGCACGCTGCGCTGAGGCAGCGCCCGACTCACCGCGCGCGCTGCAGCGCGCCGCCCATCGCGTCCAGCATGTCCACGCGCCGCACCTCGTGCATGCTGCCCTCGTCGATCCGCCCCTCGACCAGCTCGTAGCCGAGCAGCGCGAAGACGCGGCCGCGGTAGAACACGGGCCTCGCGTTGCCGTACCAGTCGATGCAGCTCGCGACGCAGCGATCGTCCGTTGCGCTGCGCGGATCGGCGTGGAGCAGGCCCAGGGTCGAGAACTGCAGATCGTCGACGCCGAGGTACATCACCGCCGCCGAGCCGTCGAGGAGGTGGTCGGAGCCCCGACCGCCCGCGCCGCGCACCGGCAGTCCGAGCATGCCGCCGCGGTCACTCGTCGCCTTGTAGAAGAAGCCGTGGCTCCGCAGCTCGCCCTGGCTCGCGCCGTCGAGGGCGAAGTGCCCGGCGGCGGCCGGTCGACCGCGGAGCGACAGCGACGTGAAGTGCAGCGCGTCGCCGCTGCTGCCGACGACCACGGCGTCGCGGCCGAGCGCCTCGAGTCGATCGACGCCGTGGACGATCGGGATCGTCGTGTCCTCCCACGCGCCGTCGACGTGGTGCACGCTCACGGCGGCGGCGCTCCCCTGCGCCCAGCCCCAGCCGCTGCCGTAGCCGTAGAGCAGGGCGTCGTCGACGAAGCGGTTCTGCAGGGTCCCGCTGCCCTGCGGCTCGGGGAGGTCGCGGTACGCCCGGCTCGGCACGGTGTCGCCCCACTTCGCGAACCCGAGCGCGCCGATGCTGACCATCCCGAGGTCTCCATGGGCCGGCCCGCCCTGCGTCGCCTCGGCGCTCCACATGCCCTCGCCCGCTCCCTCGGTCGTGAGCGCGACGTGGAGCTCGCCGTCGTTCGCCTCCTTGAACGAGAACTGATCGATCGGCATCCCCTGCACGTGCAGCGCCCCGATCGGGCCCTCGCCGAGCGGCAGGCGGTACAGCGACGAGCGCGGCATGCCGTTGGCGCTCGGGGTGCCGGCGGTCCACACGTAGATCGCCTTGCCGGACACGTAGAAGGAGCGGCCCTGGCCGCCCTGCACGCCCCGGCCGCGGCAACCGACGTCGGCTCCGCCGAGATCGCACGTCACCAGCGTGTGCAGCGTGTCGGCGGCGTCGTCGATCGACGGCACGATGTCGTCGTCGCCGATGATGCGGTGCCAGTCGTCGCCGCGCCTGGCCCCGCGCAGGCTCGGGAGCGACGCGGCGCGGCGCCTGGCGCCGAGCCCTCGGGATCCGAGGTGATGCGGCATGTAGAAGACCAGCTTGTCCCCGACCATCCGGCTGGCGTAGTTGCGCGACGAGTAGTAGTCGTTCGAGCGCAGGAAGTAGGTGTCGACGTGCGAGAGATCGCCCGCGTCGTCGATGTGGAACAGGCCGATCTCGGTGGCGGTGTCGTGGTAGCTGTAGCCGACGACCACGATGGTGTCGCCGTGGATCAGCATCTCGTCGTACCAGGCGTCGTGCCCACGGAACGGCGGCACGTCGACGACCGAGCGCGGCCGGAGTTGGTCGTCGCCGAGGTCCACCGAGAACAGCCGACCGCGGCGTAGGACCACGAGGTGCTCGCCGTGCGTCTTGATGATGCCGCCCTCGTCGACCCCGGCCTCCTGCGTGTTGGTGATCGACTCGTCCTGCCCCGCGGCGCCCGGCTCGGACGCGACGGCCTGCGATGCGGGCGCGGACGACTCCGCCGGCGCGGCGCCCTTGCGGCACGCGGTGACGACGGCGAGGAGGACCAGGGCGTGGCGGAGTCCGGTGCGCGTGGCGGCCATCTCGACCCCCGAACGCCGGCCGCGGCGGGGGACTTACGCGCGCGGTCACACGACGACGATGCCCTCGGCCGCGGTCGGCAGCACCGCGCGAGGTCGGCGATCGATCACCGCGAGGGCGCAGTCGCGGACCGCCGCGGGATCCTCGTGCGCGATCGGCAGGAGTCGGTCGCCAGCGTCGCGGAGCACGCGACCGAGCGAGGTGCTGGCGAGCACCGCGAGCCGATCGTCGCCGAGCGCGACGAGGTCGACCGCGACGATCGACTCACCGGGCGCGAACGTACCGGGCTCGACGGCGAGCCGGCGCCATGTCCAGGCTTCGGCGGTGCCGAGGCGCTCGAAGCCGGCGCGGCCGACGAGGAGCGCAGTGCTCGTGCCATCGCGGCGGGGCACCACCACCGCGGCGAGCACCCCGAGGAACGCGTCGCGGTGGGGTTTCAGCCCGAGCCGCACACCGAGCAGCACCGGCGTGGCCGCGGGATCGAGTGCGTCGTCGAGCTCGGGGGAGGCCTGGTCGCTGGGCGCCCTCGTCTCGAGGCTCCGCCACCCCGCCGGCAGCATCCCCGCGTCCAGGCCCTGCGACTGCGTCACGCTCCCGTCCATCGCCACGCGCACGAGCGTCAGGGGAAGCCCGCCCGACTGGCCGCACGCCAGCCACGTCGACCCGGCCGCGTCCCCCTGCACCACCGCCGGCATCGGCTCGCCGCCGAGCACGACGCCCGCGTCCTCGCCGAGCCCCGCTCCGCTCGCGTCCCAGCGCGCGCGCACGAGCCTCCATCCACCCCCGTCCGCGGGCCGCCCGAGCCACGCCGAGACCCCGCCGTCTGCGTGCTCGATCGGTCGCCCGAACCAGCGCCCTCCCGCGGGCAACGGGCGCCCGCACGTCGGTCCCCACCCGTCGTCGTCGGGACCCGCCGGCTCGTGGAACCGCCACAGCACGAGCGTCCCGCCCTCCTCCCAGCCGAACCAACGCGCGAAGTCGGGCGCGAAGCTGGCTCGCGAGGCGTAGTCGGCCTCGGCCACGCGCGGCCGCGTCCCGGACGGCACCGCCCGCACGCCCCCCCGCCACGCCGCCAACGGCGAGTGCACGGATCGCAAGTGGACCAGGAGCCGCACGTCGTCCGCGTCTTCGTGCACCGCCGCGGTGTGCAGCACCGGGGTCGCCACCGCATCGAGCAACGCATCGAACGCGCGCACGTGGTTCGCGATCACGTGGAACCACACCCGTTCGGACCGCACGGCGAGTCCCGATGGCGCGAACACGACTTCGACCTCCACGCCGTAGCGGCCGGGATCGTCGAGCGTGACGTAGGAACACAGGTCGACGGTCCAGCGCACCACGGTCCCCCTGGGCAGCGTCTCGGTGGTGCGCCCGGCTTGCGCCCGCTTCGTCGGCGAGAGCCCGAGGCGGAAGTCCTGATCGTCCCCGTCGAGGCTCCCGAGCGACCGCCCGTCCTCGGCGCAGAAGTGCACCCGCACCACATCGCCGGCCTCGAAGTCCGGCGGGAAGGCGACGTCGGCGTCTCCGTTGACGAGCTGGATCGCGAGCGCGATCGGCTGCTGCACCACGTACGGGGTCTCGGTGAGGCGAAGCTCGATGTGCATCGTCGTGGCTCCCGAGCTTCAACTCGACGCCGGCATCGGACCGGTGACGACGTCCCAGCCGCGCAGCTTGAGGATGCACTTGCCGCAGAACGCGGAGTGGTTCGTCGATGCCCGTCCCCAGCTCACTGGCGTCCCGATCCGCGGGTTGCGGGTCGGGATCCCCCACGGGTAGCACATCGTGCAGTTGTGATCCCTCAGGTCGTGATGGGTGGGCGTGTCGGATGCAGCGTTGATCCGGTTGGCCTGCGGGTTGCTGCCGGTCTCGTGGTGGTTGAGGAACCGCGAGTGCCCCATCTCGTGGGTCACGATGAAGCGATCCTGGTAGTCGGGGAACATCGAGTGGCTGAGGACGACCACGCCTCTGGTGAGGCCGATGCACTTGATGCCCAGCTCGAAGTCCTCGACGGCGCCGTCGCGGCCGTGACCCCACAGCGCGCGGTGGGTCGCCCGTACCGCCGGGATCCAGCGCCCGTGGACGATGATGCCTCCGCGCTCTCCCACGAACGACGAGACCGCGGTGGCGTACGACTGCAGGAAGAGGGTGCTGAGGGCCGCGCCCGCATCGGATTGCACCCGCCGGACGAACTCTCGCGCCGTATCCGTCGGACCCTGGGCGGGCACGGTGAAGTTGGTGTGGAACAAGCTGTTGTTGCTCCACGTCACGTTGCCGATGGTGCGATCGATACGGAGGGTGCCGCCGATGCAAGCCCCCACGATCTCCTCGAACGTCGGCGCGACCGGGTCGCCCTCGAAGTGCCGCGCCCGCATCTGCGCCGCCGAAAGGGCGATGGCGTTGTTGTGGTCGAGTTCGCAGTAGGCCTTCGCGTACTCCGCGGCCACCGCTGCCCAATTGATCGCTTGAGCGGGCGCGGGCCAGTTCACGACGGCCGCGATCCGGTGCTGCCGCCACAGCGTCATGCGTCCCGTGCGGGCGCGCAGGATGTCGTCCCACGCGGCATTGTTGCGAACCTGGCGATGGGCGGCCTGCAGCGCGTTCTCGTGGGGCCGCCCGCGGAATGAGATGCGGGCCGTGATGCGGTAGTTGTCGCCCGCGACGTACGATCCGCGGAACAAGACGCCGGCCTTGCCGCGCTGATCATTGCTGCCCTGGTGCGCCGCGGTGCTCACCACGTCCCCCCCAGGCGCGGTGCTCGTGAACGGCGGCAGGTCGTTGCCGATGCGAAAATAGGCGGTGTTGGGGTCGACCGCCTGCCGGGCCCCGCCGAGGGTGCTCGGGCAGTTGGTCCGGCCGGCGCCGCGCGTGGCCGTGAGGGCCGCGGCGACGTAGGCGCGCGTGCGCGAGGGAATGTCGGGGTCGGTACCGTCGGGGAGGCGGGTCGTATCCTCGGCGGCTTCGTCGACCGACCACTCGATGGCGACGTCACCCACCGCCCGGGGCGACGCGATGCCGACGCCCGTACCGTCGGCATCGCCCCGGCTCATCAAGAGGATGGTGGCCTGGATCGGGATCTCGAACCGATCCAGGTAGTCCGCATCCGAGTTGACGTGCCCGGCATCGTGCTGGAAGTCCGGCAGGTTCACATAGAAGTAGTTGTGATCGACGTAGATCCGGGCCGCTGCGTCGTGCGCGGGCAGGGCAGCGTTCTGGATGATCGTGCGTGGCTGCTCGTTGGCCCGGAGCGCGGCGCGGAAATCGACGTTGTTCGCGTAGCCGGCCCCGGCGTGGCCGGCCGTGCGCTCGGATAGCGTCGGGTGTCCGAACGCGTAGCGCACCATCGCCCGCTGCGTCTGGGCCCCGATGACGCCGTCGACTGGCCCGGCGAAGTAGCCGAGTTCGTTGAGTTTGTGCTGCACCCACCGCTCCGGGGCCGCACCCTCGATCGGGGCCGCTCCGTCTGCGGTGTACGTGCCGAGCGCGAGCGTCACCGAGTGGTAGAGCACATGGAACTGCGCCTCGGCGACCTTGCGCGTGTTCTCGGCCTCCACGCGCACGGTGTACGGCGAGTACAAGGGGCTCAGGGCCAGGCCATCGAGCGCCCCGCGGTTGGCGAGCCCGTCCCACTCGCCGAGCGCATCGATGGATTGATTGCCGTTGGCGCTCGCGACCGCGTCGCGCTGGAACACGATGTCGCCGCCGTAGTGGGTACCTCGGATCGTCAGCTTGAGCGTGTCGGGCTGCAGGTTGGCGGGGGTGTAGTGCCCACGCAGCGTTTCCACGCCGGGTACGAAGTGGTGATCCTGCAGGGTGATGGTGATCGCAGGCACCACGAGCGGGATCGCGACCACCGTGTGATGATTGATCCGTCCCTCCGCGGCGTAGTCGATGTCGATCTGGCCCGACCAGTTCGGCGACGAGAGCCGGATGGCGTAGTCGGTCTCGGCCGCGATGCGAAAGTAGGTCGTGTCACCGACGACGCGCTTGTCGACGTAGAGCGGGATGATCTCGACGGTCACGTCGTGCGTCGGAAGCGCGGCAGGGTATTGGAGTGTGACCGCAATGACGCCATGCTGTGCGCACGGCTGTACGACCGCGTTCATGAGCACCCCAGCCACCGCGGCCGTCCGGACGTTCTGCATGACGATGGGGGGCACGTTCCGATCTCCTCGCTCGCGAAGGGGCGGCACTCACGGCACGGGGATGGGTGCGGCCTCGAGGCGATCGAGCCGCTCGTCGATGGTCGCACGTCCGTCCCACAGGATCGCGTGTGCCCACGGCCGCGTCTCGAACCCGGCGCCGTGTCGCAGACTCAACACCGCGAGCCGCTCCGCCTGCGGCGGGCTGAGGAAGCCGAGCCCTAGCGCGGCCTCGATGCCCGCCGCGATGCGCTCGCGGGCCTCGAGGCAGGACGGCCGCTGCGTCACGCCAGCGGCCTGGGCTCGCTCCAGCACCAGCTGGGCGAACTCCTCGCAGGCTCGCGCGGTGAAGACGTCGAGCTGGCCCTCGCGGATGGTCAGCATGGGAAGGTCGAGGTCAGTCGATCGGGCGTGCACCGTGGTGCTCTGCGCCGTCCGATGGACGCCGTGCGATACTACACCGCTCGTCCCTTGCGGGGGGCGGGCCGCTGGGAGGGACATGCTCGCGGCCTTCCGCCGCCGATCGATCGATCGATCGACATGTTCGATCGCCACGCCAAGCCCACGATGGCGGAGCGCAACGCCCTCATCGATCAGGCCAACGCGCTGCACCGGCTCGGCGACCATCGCGACGCAGCGGCCGCGATCGCGCGGGTCCTCGAGTTCGACGCCGCCCTCGGGGTCCCCGAGACCTCACGGGCCGAGCACCGCGCGCTCGCGGCCGAGATCGCCGCGGCGGCGCGATAGCGGACGCACTGCTCGCGTCGGCCCGCCGTTTGCGTGGTCCGCATGACAGCCTCGGCGTGCGCACACCGTCGGTTCCGCCCCGGCAGTCGATCCGCGCCGCCAAATCGTCGACGATGGTCCCCGAGGTGACCACCCCCGACGAACGCGTGTCGCCGTTGCCGCTCGTCGCCGAGGGCGATCGGTGGTCGGCGCTGTACACCGAGCTGCGCGGGTTGGCCCACGCGCTCATGGTGCGCGAGCGGGGCGAGCACACGCTGCAGACCACGGCGCTCGTGCACGAGGCGTGGATGCGCCTGGGCGAGGAGGGCTGGGAGCACCGTGGTCAGTTCATGGCCGCGGCCGCGCGGGCGATGCGGTGCATCCTCACCGATCACGCGCGGACCCGCGGCCGGATCAAGCGCGGCAACGGGGTGGCGGCGGTCCCCCTCGAGGGGCTCGCGATCGCGGACGTCTACGGCGAGCTCGTCGACCTGCTCGCCCTCGACGCGGCGCTCGATCGGCTCGCGGCGTTCGACGAGCTCGCGGCGCAGATCGTCGAGCTGCGGTTCTTCGCCGGCATGACCCACGACGAGATCGCGGCGGCGAGCGGCGTCTCCAAGCGGACGGTGGAGCGGACGTTCCGGCTGGCGCGGGCGTACCTCTACGACGCGCTCGCCCACGCCGCCCTGCGGGGTCCGCCGTGCCCGAGCTGACGCCGCGGGGCCGCGCGCTGTTCTTCGAGCTGCTGGATCGGCCGCCGGCCGAGCGCGACGCCGAGCTCGATCGCCGCTGCGTCGGCGAACCTGCGCTGCGGGCCGAGGTCGCCGCGCTGCTCGCCGCGGACGCGGACGCCGACGGCTTCCTCGAGCCACCCGCGCTGGGCCTGGGCGCCGATGACGAGCTCGCCGGTCGGTGGCTCGAGGGCCATCGCGTCGGTCAGTATGTCGTCGGCCGTCGCATCGGGATGGGCGGCATGGGCACGGTGTACGTCGCCGAGCAGGCCCACCCGCGACGTCGCGTCGCGCTGAAGCTGCTGCGCACGGGGCTGGTGACCCGCGAGCTGCGGCGCCGGTTCGAGCGCGAGGTCGAGATCCTCGGGCAGTTGCAGCACCCCGGCATCGCCAGCATCTACGAGGCGGGCACGCACGACAGCGAGCTCGGGCCGATCCCGTTCTTCGCGCTGGAGTACATCCCGGAGGCGTGCACGATCACGCAGTTTGCCGACCGCGAGCGCCTCGACGTGCGGGCGCGGGTCGAGCTGTTCGCCCGGGTGTGCGACGCGGTGGCGTACGCCCATGCCGCGGGCGTGGTGCACCGCGATCTCAAGCCGAGCAACATGCTCGTGGGCCGTGACGGCGCGCCGCGGTTGATCGACTTCGGCGTCGCGCGGTGGATCGACGACGCCGATCGTCAGGCCAGCATGGGCACCCACGCCGGCGAGTTCCTCGGCACGCTGCACTACATGAGCCCCGAGCAGTTCGACGGGCCCGCGGCTGCCGTCGGGCCCACCGGTGACGTGCACGCCCTCGGCGTGGTGCTCTACGAGCTCGTCACGGGCGCGCTGCCCTTCCCCGTGCAGGGCGTGGGCGCGGGGCGGGTCGCCGAGCTCATCCGCACCCACTCGCCGAGCCCGCCGACCCAGGGTGGTCCGCGGTGGCGCGAGCTCGACGCGATCGTGTTGATGGCCCTCGCCAAGTCGCCGGCGCGTCGCTACCCGAGCGCGACCGAGATGGCCGCGGAGCTGCGGCGCGCGCTGGTGGGCGAGCCGGTCCGCGCCTCGCGATCCCTGCGCGAGCACCAGCTGCGCCGCGCGGCGTGGCAGGCCCGGCGCGCGCTGCCGTGGGTCGCCGCTGCGGGCGTCGCCGCGCTGGGCGTCGTGGCGCTGCGCCCCGCGGCCGAGCCGGTGCCCGTCGACGCTGCCCCGGTCGCGGCGGCGGCGGTCGTCGACGACAGCTACCTGCACCGCATCGCGGTGGCCGAGCGCGCGCTGGCGGCCCACGACCTGGCGCGGGCCAAGGCGGCGCTCGGGTCCTGCGACGTCGCCGACCGCAACTGGGAGTGGCACCGCATGCTCGCGCTGGTCGATCGCAGCGCGCAGGTGATGCCGTTGGGCGCCCCCGCCAACGCGCTCGTGCACGACGTCGATCGCGGCCTGCTCGTCGCGTTGACCGCCGACGGTGCGCTGCACGGCTGGCGGGTAGCGCAGGGCGGGCCGATCCCCCGCTTCGCCCCGGCGTGGCGCGTGAGCGTCGCCGACGAGATCGGCGCGCTGCTGCTCGATCCGGCGCTCGGCCTGCTGTACGTCGCGGGCGACGGCGGGCTCGTGCACGCGCGCGGCGTCGAGGACGGCGCCGACCTCGGGGACTTCGCGGCGGGCGAGCCGACGATCTGGGGCCTCGGCCTCGCCGACGGACAGCTCGTGCTCTCGCGCCGCGACGGCACGCTCGAGCGGTGGTCCCGGGATCCCGCCGCGCCGTCGACGACCCCCGCCGCCGAGGCGTGGACCCGCGTGATGCAGCACCGCGGCGCGCAGAAGCTCGGCACGCTCGCGGTCGGTGACGACGAGGTCTATGCCGCGCGCGAGCTGACCGGCGTCACCGTGCACGCGCTCGCCGACGGCCGGCACCTGCGCGACCTCCCGGGGACCGAGGGCGTCGAGGCGATCCTCGTCGAGGCCGACACGATCTACAGCGCCGGCTGGGACCGGCGGATCAGCGCCTACGCCCGGGACCGCGGCGCCCTCGAGCGGGCGTTCGCCCCGCAGGACGACGGGATCGTCGACCTGCTGCGCGTCGATGGATCGACGCTCGTGTCCGCGGGACGCGACGGCGCGATCGTGCTGTGGGACGTCGAGTCCGGCGAGCCGCGCGAGACCCTGCGCGGCCATGACTTCGGCGTCGACGCAATCGCCCTCGATCCGTCGCGGCGGTGGCTCGCGTCGGTCAGCCTCGACGGGACGATGCGGACCTGGGATCTGCAGCGGCCGTCCACCGAGGCGACGCTCAGCGCCGCCGCGGCCGGGGCCCCGGAGGCGGCGCACGACAAGATCCAGGCGCTCGCGTTCACCGATGGCGGCGCGGTGCTCGTCAGCGTCGGTGGCCCGCAGTGGGGCAACGCGGATCGCGACGCGGTCGTGGCGTGGTCGACCGCGGACGGTCGCATCCTCGCGACCGCGCTGGATCACCACGCGACCATCGACGCCGTGGCGGTCGACGACGGCGGGTCGATCGTCGCGACCGCGAGCCGCGACGGCGAGCTGGTGCTGCGCGATCGCACCGACCTGCGACCGCACGCCCGCATCGCCGCGCACGGCGGACCGATCCGCGGTCTGGCCTTCGACCCCAGCGGCGCGCGCCTGGTCAGCGCGGGCGACGACGGCACGCTGGCGATCTGGACCGTCTCCGACGCCGGGCCCGAGCCGCGGTTGTCGCTGGCGTCGCGCGTGGCGATCGGGCTGGGCGCCCTCGAGGACGTGGTGTGGACCGAGCACGGCATCACGGTCGCGGGCGCCGGCGGCCTCGCGCGGGTCCGCGGCGACGATCTCGATCCTGTGCGCGTGGTCGCCAGCACCACCGCGCGCGTGCTCGCGGTGGCGGCCCTGCCCGGCGATCGACTGGTGGCGGGCGGCGACGACGGGACGCTCGCGCTGGTGGACGGCGCCACGGGGACGACGCTGTGGAGCACGCCGACCTTCGGTCGGGCGATCACGGATCTCGCGGTGTCACCCGATGGCACGCGCGTGGTATCGGCGAGCCAGGACTACCGCGTGCGCCTGCACGACGCGGCGACCGGCGATCACGTGTACACCGTCGGCGCGCACGAGTCGGTCGCGACCTCGGTCGCGTTCGCCCCCGACGGTGCCACCATCGCCTCGGGCGGCTACGATCGCCGCGCGCGGCTGTGGCGGGCCCCGAGCGCGCGGCTACGGCGGTAGCGTCACGTCGTCGGGGCCACCGGCCGCGGCCGGTCGTCCACTCGACCCACGGCATGATCGGCTCCGGCGGCGCGGCGCGGCGGCACAGCACGTCGTCGACGACCGGCGCGAAGCGATCGACGATCGTCCGCGCGAACGCGGCACCCGACGCGGCGTTGGCCCACGCGGGCTCGCTGGTGTAGCCGGGGAACGGGCGCAGCGCGGCCCAGCCGAGGGCGTGGGCCCCGAACGCGAGCTGGCGGGCGAGGTCGCGGCGACCCACGGTGCGCGCGGCCCGGGCGGCGCGCGCGAGGCCGACGTCGGGCACCACGGGCGGGCACGGCGGGAGCGCGCGGTGGATCGCCGAGACGGTGTGCGGCGCCCAGTGCAGCGCGAGCGAGGTCTCGAAGAACCCGGCGTGGAAGTCGAACGCGAGGTCGCGGGCCAGTCGCTCGCGGGCCGCCGCGTCGGCGATCGGTGCGAAGGCGTCGGCGTAGGGCGCCGCGTCGGTGAACGCGAGCATCTCGTGGAGCAGCAGGTGGAACGGGGCGATCGCGGCGACGCCGTGCTCGCGCAGCCAGTCGACCCCGGCCTGCAGCGCGACGTTGTGCAGCGGCGCGCCGTGGAAGGTGACGAGGACGACGGCCCGCGCGCCGAGCTCGTGCAGCGCGCGACAGCTCTCGAGGACCGCGTCGCGCACCATCGCGAACGGCACCGGTCGCGAGCCCGGACCGGCGCACGGGTCGACGCCGAGCTCGAGGTGATCGGCGTGCACGATCGGCCAGCCGTGGAGCGCAGCCGCCCGCGCGCCGAGCTCCGCGACGAGGCCGAGCGACAGCACGCGATCGTTGTGCAGCGACAGGTGCGGCCCGTGGTACTCGACCGGGTTCACGCACAGGTACACCGGGGTGCCGCGCTGCAGCAGCGCGCGGGCCTCGTGGTGGGGGAGATCGAGCAGCGCGATCGTCACCCGTCGATGATGGGCCTAGGCGGCGTCCGGCGTCAGCCGCGACCGAATGATCGCGCGGCGCGGCCAGCTCGCGCCGCGTCGTGCCGGTTGGGTGCGCGACGCTACGCGGACGACACGCGCGCGCGGGGAAACCCCGTCGCGACCGCGGTGGTTCGCCCTTGCGCCGGGGGCATCGCCGCGAAACCATCGCGGGATGCTGCGCCGCGCCCCGATGACCGTCGTGCTCGCGGTGCTGACCTCTTGCAGCGAGGCGTCGCCGCCCGCCGACGGCGACGAGACGATCGGCGCCGGAATCTCCCAGGGCGATCCCACGGGCTCGGACTCGGGTGGCATCGAGCTGCCGCCGGGCGAGGACGGCCCGCGGTTCGACATCGGCGCGACCGCTGGCGCCGACACGCCGCCGGTCGACACGGCGGGCGAGAACTGCGACGGCCTCGTCGCGACGATCCGCGACTTCCAGGCCGCGCACCCCGACTTCGAGGACTACGCCGGCGACGTCGCGTCCACCGGTCTCGTGCTGCCGACGCTCGGGCCCGACAACACGCCGGTGTTCGACCCGGCGTACGCCGGCGCGCCGATGATCACGGACGCCGCGAGCTTCGCGGATTGGTACCACGATGTCCCCGGCGTCAACATGGCGTTCCCGATCGACCTGGGCCTCATGGAGGACACCCCGGGGATGTTCGTCTACGACAACATGGCGTTCTTCCCGATCGACGGCCAGGGCTTCGGCGACGAGGGCAACCCACACAACTTCCACTTCACGACCGAGGTCCACACCAGCTTCACCTACGAGGGTGGCGAGGTCTTCACGTTCCGCGGCGACGACGATCTGTGGATGTTCGTCGGCGGGACCCTGGCGATCGACCTCGGCGGCCTGCACCCCGCGCTCGAGGCCTCGGTGCAGATGGACAGCCTCGGGCTCACGGTCGGCGAGACCTACCCGATGGACATCTTCCACGCCGAGCGGCACACGAACGAGTCGAACTTCCGCATCGTGACGACGATCGACTGCTTCGTGACGCCGCCGCCGCCCGGCTGATCCGGCGTACCATCGCGGGACCTTGGCGCCGCGCACGATTCCCCGGGGCAACCTCGCCGATGTCGACGTCCCGGACCGGGGCGAGCGCTTCACCGTGCTGGCGCGGCTCGGCGGCACGAGCATCGAGCACATCACGAGCTCCGCCACGCCGGACGCCACGCCCTACGATCAGGATCACGACGAGTGGGTCCTGCTGTGCGAAGGCACGGCCGTGCTCGAGATCGCGGGCGAGCGCGCGGAGCTGGTCGCGGGCGACTGGCTGGTGTTGCCGGCGCACACGCCCCATCGCGTGCTCGCGGCGAGCCCTGGCGCGCGGTGGATCGCCGTGCACGTCGGCTGACTAGTCCATCCCGAGATCGGCGTTGGTCGGCGCGCCGCAGGCGAGCCACTCGCCGAGCAGCGCCCGCTGGTCGTCCGCGGGCGCGCCGACCGGCGGCATCGTCTGGTTCTGATCGGCCGCGCGGGCCCAGATCCGCTCGGCCTGCGCGCGCACGAGCTCGACGGTCTCGAAGTTGATCGCGATGGGGGCGAGCTGACGCATGTCGGCCGGCAGCGCGCTGTGGTGGCACGTGGTGCAGTACGACAGCACGTAGCCGCCGCCGAAGTTCTCCCACGTCAAGGCCGAGTCGGGCGGGCACGGCCGCTCGTCGAAGCTGGGGTAGCTCGCCTCGCCGGTGGTCCCGGCGTCGTCGCTCGATCCACCGTCGCTCGTCGTATCGGTGTCGTCGCTCGATGCTCCGGCTCCGGTCGACCCCTCGCTCGACCCTTCCGCGTCGCCGTCGCCGTCGCCGCCGTCGCGGCACGCGGCGCCGAGCAGCGCCGCGACCAGCAGACACTCACGCGCCGAGGGCATGGAACGGCTCCGCGTTGGGCAGGTGGTCCTCGGGATCGACGCCGAGCGCCGCGAGCAGGCCCGCGGCGAAGTTGCCGTACTGTAGCTGCACGCCGGACTCGGCGCTCGCCCCCGTGTCGAGGTCCATCGGCCGCGCGGCGAGGGCGTCGGTCGTCCCGCCGAGCACGCGGCCGCCGGGTAGCCCGCCGCCGAGCACGAGCGCCGAGGTCACCGGCCAGTGGTCCTTGCCGCCGCCGGCGTTGAGCTTCGGCGTGCGGCCCATCTCGGAGACCACCGCGACCACCGTCTCGTCGAGCAGCGAGCCGCCGCCGTGCTTGCCGGGCCGGCCGTCGAGGCCCGCGAGGAGCTGCGCGAGGCCGCCGAACAGCAGCTCGTGCTGCACGATCTGCATGCTGTTGTCGGTGTGCGTGTCGAAGCTGCCGGTCTCGATCTGCACCGCCCACGACAGCTCGCGATCGAGGGCGTCGACGGCGAGGTCGGCCTGCACGCCGAGGTCGCGGGTGAACTCGAGACCGCCCACCGGCCCGATGCTCCGCAGCACGTCGCCGCGATCGAGGCTGGCGATGAAGGCCTCGATGCGGCTGCGGTTCTCGCCCGCCAGGCCCCGCGCGGCGCGGACCCGCTCGGCCCGCGCCGCGACGTGGGCGCGGACGAGGGCCTGCTCGTCGCCGTCGAGCAGCACCGGCGCGGCGACGCCGTCCGCCGGGTAGCCGTACTGCAGATCGACGAGCGTGCCGAGCTGGTTGGCCGTGCCCGCGCGCGACGAGATCGACGCGTAGGGCCCGGCGTAGGAGGTCTGGCCCAGGACGAAGTACGGCACCGGCCGCTCGGCGCCGTGGACGAACGCCGCGATGGCGCCGACGTCGGGGTTGGTGTCGCTCTGGGTGCCGGTCAGCAGGCGCTTGCTGCAATCGGCGTGGACGAGCGACTGCACCTGCAGCCCGTTGACGACGGTGCAGCGATCGGCCCACGCGTCGAAGAAGGCGCGCGTCGCCGGGCGCGAGGGATCGTCGAAGAACTGCACGCCGCCGACCTCGACGATGTCGCCGGTGGGTGCGTCGATGCTCGCGAGGCCGGGCTTGGGATCGAACACGTAGGTGGTGTCCCAGCCACCGTAGGCGACCACGAGCACGAGGTTCTTCGCCGCCCCGACCTCGGCGCGCGCGCGCGGCAGGCCCAGGGCGCCGAGGCCGACGGTCGCGGCCGCGGCCCCGAGGAAACTACGTCGTCGTAGGGTTCGCATCGTTCGCATGGGGGGATCCTTCGGCGGGCGAGAGCGGACGTCAGTCAGTCGCGAGCGATCATCAGTAGTACGCGATGCGCAGGTCCTGCAGCATCGCGGTGAGGGTGACCGTCCAGGCGCGGACCGGATCGCCGCCGTGGGCGAGCGCGCCGGACCACAGCGCCCAGCCGTCGTCGGCGTCGGCGCCCTCGGGCTCGATGCGCGCGCCGTACAGTCGTCGGTGGAGCGCGACGAGCTGGTCGCGGATCGCCGCCTCGTCGGTGGTGGTCGCCTCGACGTGTCCGAGCAGTCGACGTGATCCCGGCGCCGCGGCGAAGTCGGCCTCGACGACGAAGCTCGCCGCGAGCTGGGCGAGCGCGCGCAGCACCAGCGAGGTGCTCGCGCTGTAGGTGTGCGACGGCCGCGTCACGTAGATCGCGTCGAGGCCGCCCGCGAGCACCGCGTAGCCGAGGAACGAGTCGTCCATCAGGTCGACGTGGCCGAGGCCGTACGGCAGATCGACGGGGTCGACGACGCCGAGGTCGGTCCGCCACCGGAAGCCGGTGAGATCCTCGAACAGCTGCCCGAGCTGGACCGGCCGGGCCTTCTTCACGCCGACGACGTCGTCGTCGGGTGCCAGCGCCGCGGGATCGTCGTCCTCGCCGATCACCACGTGCGACGCGGCGAAGCGCTCGTCGAGCACGATCGCCTTCGCGAGCGCCTTGGCGTCCATCCCCGAGTCGAGCAGCACCGACTGGAACTCGGCCTCGAGCGCCTGGGGCACCGCGCTCGGATCGATCTGGTGGAAGTACGCGACGAAGCGTCGCGCCGCGCAGGCCGAGAAGCGCGGGTCGTCGGCGATCAGCCGGCCGAGCGCGGGCAGATCGTCGCCCGGGGCGCCGAAGAACCCCCGATCGCGCATCGGCACGCCGAGGAGCTCGGTGAAGATCCCGGGGTAGTAGGTCGGCAGCGGATAGGTCTGGTCGTCCTCGTCGAGCGCGACCTCGACGACCTCGGCGGGGAGGAACTGCGGGAAGTAGTCCTGGAAGAAGCTCGCGAGTGGATCGAGGCCCTGGTGGCAGCTCGCGCAGGCTTGGTTCTGCGACACCGCGTGGGCCACCGCCTCGGGATCCGAGAGGTCGATGTCGGAGTCGAGCTCGATGTCGCGATCGGCGAAGTCGTAGCAGAGCAGCGCCCGCGAGATCGCGTTGGCGCGGCCGCGGTTGGCGTTCGACGGCGTGCTCCCGTGGCGCTGCACCAGCCACGAGTCCGACAGGATCCCCGCGTTGCCGCGGCCGTCGTCCCACTGGGTCTCGGTCCACTCGCCCGCGTCCCCGCCCGGCAGCCCCCACACCGCCGCGACCTGGTCGTCGGCGACGGTGTACTCCGCGGTGACGATCTCGTCGTAGGGCCGATCGTTCATCACCACGTGCTCGATGAGCCGCAGCGGCGCCTCGGTCACCGCGCGGTTGAGCGCGTAGATGTCGTGGCCCGCCGCGGGGCCGAGCGGCGGGAAGCCGGCGGGGTACACGAAGTAGTCGACGAGGACCAAGAGCGCCTCGTTGTGGAGGTCGCGGATCGTCTCGCCGAAGCGCGGGTCGTCGAGGTACGCGTCGACGATCGCGTCGAGGGCCGCGGGGTCGGCCTCGACCGCGTCGAGCTCCTCGAGCGCGGGTCGACGGCCCCGCAGCGCCATCGAGATCCGCACCAGGCGATCGGTGGCGGACAGCGGCGCGATCTCGACGCCGTCGGGGTCGCCGGTCCCGCCCGAGGTGTCGGCCGTGTCGTCGGCGCCCCCCTCGGAGCCCGCCGCTGTGCCCCCGTCGGGGTCCGCGTCGGCCGCCCCATCGCGGCACGCCGGCAGCGCGGCGATGCACGCAGCGGCGAGGCCGAGCCGTGTGGTGGCGAGGCCGAGCCGCCGCGCGGCGATCGAGACCCCCTGGGTTCGCTTCGTCCTGCGCATGGCAGCGGCCCCTCTTCCAAGCCCCGCGCCAGGGCCGAGCGCCGACTTCCCCGAGTCATCCCGAGGGGGTCGCGCGATCGCGTGACCCGCGGCCGGGCGCCTCGGGGCGGCGTCGCAAGCTGCAACGTCGCGGCCCGCGACGGCCTCGGCGTCGGCGCGGCGCTGGTTTTGGCATGCTGCGGGGGCGTGCAGGACCAGCAGACCGTCGGCGACGCGAGCCTCGGGCGGGACGCGGACGCCGACATCCCGCGGCGCATCGGTCGCTACGTCGTCATCGAGCGCGTGGGGCAGGGCGCGATGGGGGTGGTCTACGCCGCGTTCGATCCCGAGCTGTCGCGCAAGCTCGCGATCAAGCTGCTGCACGGCGACGGCGAGGTCGCCCATCGACGGCTCGTCCGCGAGGCCCAGGCGCTGGCTCGGCTGTCGCACCCCAACGTCGTGCAGATCTACGACGTCGGCACCCACGAGGGGGCGGTCTACGTCGCGATGGAGTTCGCGCCGGGCCAGACGATGCGACAGTGGCTCGAGGCCGACCCCGCGCGGCCGTGGACCGAGATCCTCCGGGTGCTGCGGCTGGCCGGCCACGGGCTCGCGGCGGCCCACGACGTCGGCATCGTGCACCGCGACGTCAAGCCCGACAACGTGCTGGTCGGCGTCGACGGGCTGGTGCGCGTCGTCGACTTCGGGCTCGCGCGCGCGGCCGATGCGGTCGACGGCGTCACCGACGATCCGACGGCAGCGATCGATCGCGACGCGCTCGCGGTGGCGGTCGCGGCGCTCGGCGCCGACGAGACCGCGTCGGACTCCCTCGGCGAGCGGATGACCCGCACGGGCGCGCGACTCGGCACGCCGGCGTACATGGCCCCCGAGCAGTGGACCGGCGGCTCCGTCGATGCGCGCACGGATCAATTCGCCTTCTGCGTGCTGGCGTGGGAATCGCTCTACGGCCGCCGGCCGTTCGGCGGCGAGTCGATCGCGGGACTCGGCTTCGCGATCACGCAGGGCGCCGTCGGTGCGCCGCCGGCCGGCACGCGGGTGCCGACATGGATCCACCGCCTGCTGCAGCAGGGGCTGAAGGTCGATCCGCAGCAGCGCCACCCCGACATGCGCACGCTGCTGCGGGCGCTCGAGCACGACCCCGCGGCGGTGCGGCGTCGGGCCACCGTCGCGGTGCTCGCGGCGGGCGCCGTGGGGGCGAGCGTCTGGCTCGGCGCGTCGTTGGCCGGCACGGCGGCGACCGATCCCTGTGTGGCGGCCGACGCCGCGCTCGATGGCGTCTGGGACGACGCGCGTCGCCGGGAGATCGCCCTTGCCCTGCGCGCCACCGGCAAGGCCTACGCCGAGGACACGTGGACGCGCGTCGAGGGCAACCTCGGCGCATGGTCGGACCGCTTCGTGGCGGCGCGCCGTGAGGCGTGCGAGGCGACCCACGTCCGGCACGAGGCCTCGGCCGAGGCGCTCGATCTGCGCGTCGCGTGCCTCGACCGCGGGCGCGTCGAGCTCGCGGCGCTCGTCGACGTGCTCGCGGCCGCGGACACGGCGGTGCTCGATCGCGCGGTGCAGGCGACCACGCGATTGCCCGAGCCGCAGGAGTGCGGCGACCTCGATCGGCTCGCCGACGCCGCGGTGCATCCCGACGATCCGACCCTGCGCGAGCGGGCGGCGGCCCTGCGCGAGGGCGTCGCGCGGGCGCGGGCGCTCGAGAACGCCGGGCGCTACGACGACGCGGCGGTCGCGATCGAGCCGCTCGTCGAGCCGATCGTCGCGCTGGGCTGGCCGCCGCTGGTCGCCGAGCTCCGCGAGACCCACGGGATGATCGCGATGAGCCGCGGAGACGCCACGGCCGCGCAGGAAGACCTCCGTGCGGCGCACCTCGCCGCGGTCGAGGGCCGCCACGATCGCGTCGCGTGGTCGGCCGCGACGGCCCTCGCCCACGCCCTCGCCGAGCTGCCCGGCCGCGTCGACGAGGCCCGGCGTGCGTGCGACCTCGCCCAGGCCCACTGGGCGCGGGCGAAGCTCGGCGATCGTCCGGCGGCGATCCTCGAGGGCGCGAGGTTCCGCGTCGAGGCGGCGGCCGGCGACTACGCCGCGGCGCGGGTGCACATCGAGCGCGGCATCGCGTTGCGCGAGCGCGAGGGGCAGGTCGAGGACGCCGATCTCGCCGGGGCGCTGGCGAACTACGGGACGATCGTCGGGATCCTCGGTCGCCCCGATCTCGCCGTCGATTCCCTCCGCCGCGCGATCGCGATGCGCGAGCGCGTGCAGGCGCCTGGCCACCCCGAGGTCGGTCGCGATCTGCACAACCTCGGGTCGATGCTGGCGCAGCAGCGGGAGTTCGCCGAGGCCGAGCCCCTGCTCGAGCGCGCGCTCGAGATCAAGCGCGAGGCCCTCGGCGACGCCCATCCCGATCTGGCCTACACGCTCGTGGCGCTGGGCAACGTCGCGGTGGCCCGCGGTCGCTTCGACGTGGCCGAGGCCCGGTTCCGCGACGCGCTCGCGATCGCCGAGCGGGCGCACGGCCCCGATCACCCCGACGTCGCGTTCGCCCTCGCGGGCCTGGGCGATCGATACCTCGGCGACGGACGGCCCACCGAGGCGCTGGCGCCGTTGCGACGCGCGCTCGCGATCCGCGAGGCCGCGCAGGGCCCCGATCACCCCGAGGTCGCGTACGTGCTCACGGCCTACGGCCTCGCGCTGCTCGAGGGCGGCGACGCGGCCGGCGCGGTGGAGCCCCTGGCGCGCGCGCGGCGGCTGCTCGACGTGATGCCCGAGCCGATCGAGCACGCCGCGGTCGATTGGCCGCTGGCGCGGGCGCGGTGGGAGGTCGGCGTCGATCGTCCCGCGGCGATCGCCCTGGCGCAGGGGGCGAGGGCCGTGTTCGCGGCCGGGGGCCCGCTGCATGGATCGACGGTCGCCGCGATCGACGCGTGGCTCGCGACGCGCGCGAGGTGACCGCGCGCGCCGTGACGGCCGTGTTCACGGCGACGTGCGTGTATCGTGGACGACGTGGGCCGCACGTTCGAGGGCATCGACGATCCGCTGCGGGCGTGGATCGCCGCGCAGTCGCTCTTCTTCGTCGGCACGGCGCCGCTCGCCGCCGACGGTCACGTCAATGTGTCGCCGAAGGGGCCGATCGGCTCCCTGTGCGTCGTCGATGCCAGGACCGTGGCCTACCTCGACACGATCGGCAGCGGTGCCGAGACGCTCGCGCACCTGCGGGAGAACGGACGCATCGTCGTGATGCTGTGCGCGTTCGTCGGCCCGCCC
This sequence comes from Deltaproteobacteria bacterium Ga0077550, assembly GCA_001464385.1. GTDB lineage: Bacteria > Myxococcota_A > Polyangia > Nannocystales > Nannocystaceae > Xiheibacterium > Xiheibacterium aquaticum. The sequence goes on from LNFB01000109.1 coordinate 20,490, forward strand.
CGGATCCTGCGGCTGTACGGCCGCGGTGAGGCGGTGTTGCCCGATGCGCCGGCGTTCGCGGGGATGATCGAGCGCCTCGCGTTCGCCGATGCAGGCGTGCCCGAGGCCCGCCGTGCGATCATCGTGATCCGCCTCGATCGTATCGCAGACAGCTGCGGTTACGGCGTGCCGCGGATGCAGTACCGGGGCGAGCGGCCGCAGATGCGCGCGTGGGGCGAGCGCAAGCTCGCGGTGGGCGACGATGCGCTCGCCACCTACCGACGCTCGAAGAACGCGACCAGCATCGACGGTCTGCCGGCACTGGACGCGGACCCGTCGCGCCCCGCCCGGACCCGGCGTGGCCGTCCCTGACTGCGCTCCGTCGGCGCGGCGCCGTGATAGCGTCCGCGGCCGACGGCAAACACGCGCGGCGCAGTCGCTGTCGGATCAGCAGGTCGCCGACGTCCTCGCCTACGTGAACGAGACGTTCGGCTGATCGCAGGTTCCGTCACTCGCCCTGCGAGAGGCGGAGGTGTCGTGCGGCGGCGCGCTCGTGCCCGAGCTCGCCGTGCGCCGTCGCGAGCAGCCCGTGGAGCTCGCGATCCCGCGGCTCGAGGCGCACCGCGAGGCTGAGGCGCTCGATCGCGCTGGCGAAGCGCTTGGCCGCGACGTCGAGGCGGCCGAGGCCCGCGAGCGCGGCGCGGTTGCGGGGGTCGAGGCGCAGCGCCTCCTCGAAGGCCGATCGCGCCGGGCCGTCGAGCCCCGCGGCGAGGTTCCGGGTGCCGCGCAGCGCGACGCGACGCGCGAGCAGGCGGGGCGCCTCCTCGGCGTCGTTGCCCAGCGTCGTCGGCGGCGCGCTCGGGGCCGCGAGGAGCCCCGGATCGTAGGCGATCACCACCTCGGCGGGCGCCGTCGGGGGTGGGCTCGACGCGGCGGCGCGATCGAGGCCGATCATGAGGACCGCGGTGGTGACGAGCGCGGACAGGCCCGCCGACACCGCGGTGTAGCGCCACCACGGGGTCCGGTGGGGGACCTCGTCGACGCCCCATCGCGATCCGCTCGCCGCCGCGCCGCGGGGCGCGACCCAGGGGGCGGGTGCGGAGGTCCGTGGGATCGTCCGCGGAGCGGCTGCGGCGGTGGCCGCCGGAGCGACGACGATCGGGGCGACGACGACGGGCGCGACGACGATCGGGGCGACGACCGTCGGGGCGGTCTCGGTCGTCGTCGGTGCGGCGGGGGTGGGCTCCTCGAGGATCGGCGCGTCCACGATCGACGCGTCGACCTCCTCGAGGATCGCGTCGTCGACGATCGACTCCGGGGCGAGCGGGACCTCGACGATGGGGCTCCGCGCCGTCGGTGCGCGCGGGACGGGGACCTTGGTCAGGGGCAGCTTCGCCAGGGGCACCTTGCCCTCGGGCGCTGCGATCGCGGGCTGGGCCGGCGCCCGCGGTGGCCGGACGATCGCCCGCGCCGGCGGCGGGGTCGGTGCCTCGAGGAACAGGTCTTCGGCGTCGATCTCCTCGACCACGGGCTCCGCCGCGCGCCGCGGGCCGACGAAGGGCGGCGGGCCCGGGCGCGATCGGTGGGGGTGCGGCAGGGGAAGAAGGCCGGGCCGAGCGTCCATGTTCCGCAGATTACGCTCAGTAAAAGACGTATGTCAAATGACCAAAATCGCACCTAATGTCTGTTGGGGCATTCGCGATACTCGTGCTGAAAGCGCCCGCGCAGTCGTTGCGTGGGCGGGGCCCTTGTGCCCGAGGCCCCCCTGGCGGTGCAATGGTGCCCGCATGCGGATCCGCCTCGCGGGCCTCTGGCTGGCCGGCATCACCCTCGGTTGCGGCGGCGAGGCGGCCCCGGCGGAGCCGGGCGCCGACACCTCGAGTTCGACGTCGTCCGCGGACGCGACCACGGGGTTCGACGGGCCGGTCCTCCCGCCCCGGCCCGACGTGATCGCGTGCCGCTTCGATGGCACCGCCCCGGGCATGCTCCCGGAGCTGGTGGCCGCGCCCGCCCTGGCCGCGCTCGACGGCGGGGCGATCGACGTCGCGTTCGCGCCCGATCGGTCGTTCGTCGCGACCCCGGATCGCCGCATCGTCGCCCTGCCGAACGAAGGCGCCCCGATCGCCGTGCTCGCCCTCGACGGTGCCGCGAGCCGGCTCGTCGCCCTCGCCGTGCCACCCGATCACGCGAGCACCGGTCATCTGTACGTGCGCTACGAGGCGAGCGCCGGCCCAGCCCGCACCGTCGTCGCGCGCTACACCGTCGACCCCGACACCGGGACCGCGTCGAGCGACACGGCGCGCCTCGTGCTCGAGCTCGACGACGTCGTCGGGGAGCGCAGCGGCGGTGCGTTGGTGTTCGGGCCCGACGGTCTGCTCTACATCGGCGTCGGCGCGACGGCCGACGAGGCGGCGCAGTCGCTGGCGATCGATCCGACGTCGTGGCGCGGCAAGCTGCTCCGCATCGATCCCTCCGCGCTCGACGCGACGGGGACCTACGCGATCCCGGCCGACAACCCGTGGGTGGGCGAGGGCGGGGCGAGCGACGAGGTGTGGGCGATGGGCCTGCGCGATCCCTGGCGCTGCACCTTCGCGCCCGACGACCCGGAGCCGTGGTGCATCGACGTCGGCGCGACCCAGCAGGAGATCGACCACGTCGCCGCGCGGGCCGACCTCGGCTGGCCGCGGGTGGACGGGACTGCGTGCCTGTTGCCGGGCGGGGACTGCAGCGACCTGCAGGCCGCGCCGCCGTTCGCGAGCTATCGCAGCGTCGACGGCGATTGCGGCATCTCGGGGATCGCGTGGGGCGACGACGCGGACGATCCGGCCCTCGCCGAGGTGCTGGTGTACGGCGATCGCTGCTCGGGGCGGATCCGCGGCGTCGACACCGGCTCCGAGGACACGCTGGTGCAGGACGAGATCCTCGCGGTGCTCGATCCGCCGCCCTGGGCCCTCGTGCACGCCCCGGACGGTGGGATCCTCGCCCTCGCGGACGACCGCGTCGTCGCGCTCGACGTGGCCCCGATCTCCGACGTGTTCCCGACACGGCTCTCGGACGCGGGCTGCTTCGACGACCTCGCCGACCGCGTGCCCGCCCCCGGGGTCGTGCCCTACGGCGTGAACGCGGCGCTGTGGACCGACGACGCCGCCAAGGATCGCTTCCTCGTGATCCCGCCGGGCGAGGTGATCGCGGTCGGCGACGACGGCGATCTCGAGCTGCCGATCGGGTCCATCGTCCTCAAGTTCTTCGCGTTCGACTTCGCGGTCGGCGACCCGGACTCTCGCCGCAACGTCGAGGCCCGGGTGATGATCCGCCGCCCGTTCGGCTGGCAGTTCCACTCGTATCGGTTCGATGCGGACGGCGCGGACGCGACGCTGCTCGAGGCGGGCGCCGTCGACCCGCTGGAGCTCGACGATCACGGCCAAGCGGTGCGCTTCGACTACACGTGGCCCAGCCGCGGCAACTGCAAGGTGTGCCACGGCCTGGGGGCGTCCGACGTCCTGGGCGTGCGGCTCGATCAGCTCGCCGGCACCTACGCGTACGACGTCGGCGTCGCCGATCAGCTCGAGGCACTGGCGTCGATCGGGCTGTTCTCGGCGCCGCTCCCCGCCATCACCGCGATGGCCCGCCCCGGCGATCTCGACGCGCCGCTCGAGCAGCGCGCGCGCGCGTACCTGCACGCCAACTGCGGCCACTGTCATCGCCCGGGCGGATGGACGCCGCCCGACCTGACCCAGGATCTGCGCTACGACACGCCGCTTCCCGACGCGCACATCTGCGGCGTCGCCACGCAGTACTACAACGCGTGGGTGACCAGCGAGATCCGCCTCGCGCCCGGCGATCCCGACGGCTCGGTGATCTGGCAGCGCATCGGCATGCGCGGTCTCGGACAGATGCCGCCGCTCGCGACCGCCCGCGTCGATCCGGGCGCGGCGGTGGTCGGCGAGTGGATCGCCTCGCTCACCGAGTGCCCGTGAACCGCGGCTCGATCGCGCCGCGGACTCACGGCGCCGCGGCGCGCAGCTCCGGGAACGCCTCGAGCAGGGCCTCGCGCTCCTCGACCAGGACGCGCAGCCCGGCGTCGTCGCGGCGCAGGAAGCCACGGATCGCCTGCACGTCCTCGGCGACCCGCTCGGCGAGCGGCATCGCGGCGAAGGCGACGATCGCCCCGACGATCGCCGCGAGCACGCCGAGCGCCCCCGCAAGTGCACCCGCGAGCACGACCGATGCGATCATCCACACCGGGAACAGCACCAAGCCGAGCAGGAACTTGTAGGTCGCCTGCACGTCGAGATCGAGGGTGAGTCGGCCGATGAGCCAGCCCGTGAGCCGATACACCGGCCAGTAGAGCAGGCCCACCGAGAAGACGATCGGCGCGAGGGCGAGCCGCGCCAGGAACCCCGGCAGCCAGCCGGCGACGACGTCACTCGAGTAGTGGAAGCCGAGCTGATCCGGGCGCAGTCCGCTGCGCTCGAGCGCCTGCGTCGCCGCGTCGACGCGGGCCTCGATCTCGTGGCGCACCGAGTCGTCGCAGGCGCGCAGGCGCTCGGCGAGCAGGCGGACGCGGGCGCGCAGCGGCTCGAGGCCGGCGCGCTCGCGGGGGCCCTCGGCGAGCAGCCAGCCGAGGCGCTCGGCGAGCCGCCCGGCCGCGTCGTCGGGCCCGTGCAGCGTCAAGGGGAGCAGCGCCTCGCGGATGCGACGCGTGAGCGCCTCGACGCGCTGTGGTGTGGGACCCTCGCCGCGCAGATCGTCGTAGTCGATCGGCGCGCCGATGCGGAGCAGCGCGCTGTGGCGGAACGTCTCGCGCTGCCCGTACACCAGGCCCGCGGGCACCAGCCGCACGGGGCACGGCGCCGACAGCAGCATGCGCGCCGCGCCGGTCTTGAGCGGCGCGAGGTCGCGGTGACCGTGGCTGATGCCCTCGGGGAAGATCGCGACCGAACCACCGGCGGCGAAGACCTCGTGCACCGCAGCGAAGGTGCGCATCGTCGCCTCGGGGCCGACGTCGCCGTCGGCGCGGCGATGCACGGGGATCGGGTCGAACACCGCGAGCAGCGGCTTCAGCACCAGCACCTTCCACAGCGTGGCCTTGCCGACGAAACGCGGCGCGTCGTCGAGCGCCGCCGAGGCCACGACGCCATCGAGCAGACCGTTGGGGTGGTTGAGCACCCATAGGGTGGGGCCGTCGCCGGGCGGTTCGCCGCGCACCTGCAGCGATCGAAACCACAGCGCCGCCATGCCCCGCGCGAAGCGGGTGCGCAGGGTAGACGCTCGCTTCGCCGGGGGCGTCGTGGGATCGACGGGGGGGATCAACGCCGCGCCATGGTATCGCAGCCCTCGGGCGCGCATGTTAACCTCGAGCGACGATGCGGGTGAGCTCGACACGGCGCTTGGCGATCCCCCGCGTGCTCGCGGCGACCGTGCTCGGCATGATCGCGGCGTGCCCCGACGACGGGCCCGCCGAGGCGCCCGAGGACTGCCCCGCGTTGCAGGACATGGCGTCGTGCGAGGCGGGCACCGGCTGCGCGTGGGATCCCGAGGACGGCGAGTGCGTCGTCGACTGCGCTGCCATCGAGGAGCGCGCGACCTGCAACGACCAGGATCAGTGCTTCTGGCTCGACGACGTCTGCCACTTCGGGGTGTTATGATAGTCGCGCTGCGGCCCGGTCGGGCCGCCCGGATGCCCTCGACGACGCACACGGACGACCCGCGCGGGATCGCGTCGGGTACCATCGCCCGATCGTGACCGCGACCTTCTCGACTCGATTCGGTGCGTGGGGCCTCGTCGCTGGGGCGTCCGAGGGGCTGGGCGCCGCGTTCGCGACCGCGCTGGCGCGCCGGGGCCTCCACCTCCTGCTCGTCGCCCGCCGCGAGGCGCCGCTGGCCGAGCTCGCCGCGAGGCTGCGCGCGGAGTTCGGCGTCGAGGTGCGGGTGCTCGCGGTCGACCTGGCCGAGCCCGAGGGCCTCGACGCGATGATCCGCGCGACCGTCATGCTCGAGCTCGGCGTCGCGATCTACAACGCCGCGTACGCCCCGGTCGGCCCGCTGCTCGGCGTGCCCGCGGACGATCTGCAGCGCGTGGTCGACGTCAACGTGCGCGGGCCGCTGGCGTTCGTCCGCGCCCTGGCGCCCGCGATGGTCGCCCGTCGCCGCGGAGCCCTGGTGCTCATGTCGTCGCTCGCCGGCCTGCAGGGCAGCCCGCGCGTCGCGACCTACGCCGCGAGCAAGTCGTTCTGCACCATCCTCGCCGAGGGCCTGTGGCACGAGCTGCGCGCAGCCAACGTCGACGTGCTGGCGTCGTGCGCGGGGGCGATCCGCACCCCGGGCTATGCGGGCGCGTCGCGGCGCCGCGAGGCGCCCGGCATCCTCGACGCGGCCGTCGTCGCCGAGCAGACGCTCGCCGCGATCGGCCGCGGGCCCCGCGTGATCCCCGGCCTGCTCAACCGCGTCGCGGCGTGGGTGCTGGGGCGTCTGCTGCCGCGTCGCTGGGCGGTCGCGATCATGGCATCGTCCACCCGGGAGCTCGCCTGAAGCATGGACCTCGTCGGATTCTGCACGCCCTGGGTCGTCTACGCGCTGGTGCTCGCGCTGCACCTCGTCCTGCCGGCGCAGCGCGTGCGCGGCTACGTGCGGGGCGCCGACGGTGCGCCGCTGGCCTACCGGCTCAACGGCGTGCCGGTGTTGATCGTCACGGTCGCGCTGTGGGCGACGGCGTGCGCCCAGGGCCTGCTGCCGTGGGACTTCCTCTGGGTGCACCGCTGGGGCGCGCTCGCCGGCGCGGTGACGCTCGGGCTCGTGTTCTCGCTCGCGATCGTGCTCGCGGCGCCGAGCACCGGTCGGGGGTTCCTCGCCGAGTTCTACCTCGGCCGGCTCGAGAACCCGCGGATCCTCGGCGACCGCGTCGATCTCAAGATGTTCCTCTACCTCGTCGGTGCGACGATGCTCGAGCTGAACCTCCTGTCGTTCGCGGCGCATCACGTGCTCGGCAACCCGCTCGCGTCGTCGCCCGGCGTGCTGCTGTACACCGCGATGCTGAGCTGGTTCGTGCTCGACTACCTGTTCTTCGAGCGCGTGCACCTCTACACGTACGACCTGTTCGCCGAGCGCGTCGGCTTCAAGCTCGGCTGGGGCTGCCTGGCCTTCTATCCGTTCTTCTACGCGGTGGGCCTGTGGACGACGGCGGCGCTCCCCGATCCCGGGCGCCCCACGTGGTGGCTCGCGCTGGCCGTGGTGGTGTTCTTCGCCGGCTGGTGCCTCGCCCGCGGCGCGAACCTGCAGAAGTTCTTCTTCAAGCTCGATCCCAACCACCGCTTCCTCGGGCTGTTCGCGCCGGGCGTGGTGGAAGACGGGACGCACCGCCTGCTGTGCAGCGGCTTCTGGGGCATCTCTCGGCACGTGAACTACCTGGGTGAGATCCTCATGGCCACCGGGCTGGCGCTGGTCCTCGGCTGGCCGGGCGTGATCGGGCCGTGGCTGTATCCGCTGTACTACGTGGTGCTGTTGTTCCCGCGCGAGCGCGACGATCACCGCCGCTGTGCGGCGAAGTACGGCGCCCTGTGGGACGAGTACTGCCGTCGGGTCCCGCGGCGCATCGTCCCCGGGCTGTACTGATCCGCGCGCCGTCCCGGGGTCCGTCACATCGCGGCGGGGTCGCATCGACCGATCGACACGCCATGGTCCCGCTCGTCGTCATCGGCCACCTCACGCTCCCCGACACCGCCCGCGCCGCCTGGTACGGCGCCCGGCTCGACGCCGCGGCGTTCGACTGGCCGGAGGGTCCGCCGCTCATGCAGGGGCAGTCGCCGGGCGAGCTCGCCACCGTCGGGGATCTGCTCGCGGCCCTCGCCGCGCTCGAGGGCGCGCCGGACTACGTCGAGCTCGACGGTCCGCCCGCGAGCCTCGAGGTCCGCGGCTTCCTCCTGCCCGAGACCGTGAACCGCCTCCACCAGGATCTCGCGACCGCGCTGCGCCAGGTCGGTCGCCACGGCGGGCGCGGCGAGGTCGCGTTCGTCGCGATCACCGAGCAGGTCGCGTTCGTGCTGCGCATCGGCGACGGCGGCGGGTCACAGGCCCAGTGGATGGGCTCGAACGAGGTGTTCGCCGACGATGCCCAGGCGCGGCGCTTCGTCGCCGAGATGGAGTTCGTCGGGGCGTGGGATCGCGACACGACCCTGCGTCGGGCCGACTACCTCGCGGCGCAGGACGGCCTCGGCCTCGGGCCGATCGACGGGCAGCCGCACCACCGCGCCGTGATCGCGCGGGTCCTCGCGGCGGCGCCGGACGCCGCGTACGCGGCGATGCGGGACGTGACCGGCCGGCACGACGCGCCGCTGTCGCAGCGCTACGCCGACGCCGCCGCGCTGCGGGTCGCGCTCGAGCAGGGAGAGCCGCCGGCCCGCGCCGCGGCGATCGAGCTGCTCGCGATCCTCGAGCCGGCCGCCGCGATGGAGCACGTCGAGGCGCTGCTGGCCGATCCGTCCGACCACGTGCTGCGCCATGCGGTGCGCGCCCTGGGTCGCATCCCCAGCGACGCCGCGTTCGCGCGGCTGCTCGCGTTCGGCGGCCCGCGGTGCGTGGGCTTCGTGCAGATGGCCCGCGAGGCGGCGCTCGTCGGATCCGCAGCGCCCGGCGGCGATGCTCTGGTCGGTGCGGCGCTCGACGGTTCGGCCTTCGACCCCTCCGTGTGGTCGCGTCGCGATCGCGCGGCGGATCCGGCCGGCTGGGACGCCGCGCTCGACGGCGCCCTCGCGCGACTCGGGGCGGTCGCGATCCGGCGGGTCGCCGCCGCGACGGCGCGCGTGCTCGAGATCTTCCGCGGGCACCCGGTCGCCGCGGTGCGCGTCGCCGCGGCGAACGTGCTCGCGCAGCTCGGCGGGCCGCTCGTCGAGGCGGAGACCACTGCGCTGCAGATGGCGCTGATGGGGATGGGCCTCGCGCTCAACCAGGACGACGCCCGGCGGGCCGAGCTCCTCGGCGTCGACACCACCGACGAGTCCCTCGGCATCGCGCGCTTCGGCGGGCTCGACGGCGCGCGGCTGCGGGCCCTCGTCGAGGAGGGCTTCGCCAACCCGCAGACCAACCAGAACGCGTCGCCGTCGATCGGCGAGTTCCTGGCGATGTTGACCGAGCACCCCGAGCTGCGCGTCGGCGGATACTCGGTGCCGCAGAGCCGCCCCGACTACCGCGTGAGCCTCGACAGCGTGTGGCTCGACGACCTCGACGCCGTGCCGGCGGCGCGGCGGGACGCGGTGGTGGCCCTGTTCGAGCAGCTCGAGGGCACCGCGACCAACGTCGATCCCGAGGGCGCGGCGCACCGCTGCTGGTGGACGTAGCGCCCGCACGGGGCGCCGGGTGAGTTCGCGATGCCCTGTGTTCGCACGCGTCACCGCGATGTCACCGGGCGCGCCTGCCCGGTGGGGCCGGATACGCGAATTCCGACGCGACGGCCGGGTGAACGCGTGGTGCGTGAGGTTCGATCGACGCTCGCTCGCCGGCGCGTGCGAGCGTCCGATCACGCCGCGACGCCTTGGGGCACCCGCTGGGTTCGTGCAAGATCGAGGTCGCCTCTCATGGTCATGATCAGCGATCTGCTCTACCAGCTCGCCGGCTCCGCGATGGCGGAACGCGAGCTCGCCGATGAACTCCGCACCGATCTGCCGACGGTGCAACAGTGCCTGGCGCGCCTGGGCGCGCTCGACATCGTGCACGGGCCCAACGGCGCCGAGCGCCTGTGGACGGCCGTGCCCGAGGACGCGCCGTTCGACGTGGTGGTCAGCAAGGCCAAGGCCGGTGGTGTGAACGTGCGCGACACCCTGCCGGTGTTCGTGGCCCGGGCGTAGGTGCATCGCATGACGTCGACGCGTCGGAGCTTCTGCGAGCTCGGCTCGGCCGCGCTGCTGGTCGGGCTCGTCGGCTGTGGCGACGACGCGCCGTCGGGCACCGCCGACGCGGGTGGGTCGGGCGACCCGGGCTCGAGCACGGGCGGCGGCGGAACGTCGGGGGCGCTCGAGGCGAGCGGGTCCTCCTCGACCGCCGGCGAGTCGTCGTCCAGCGCCGCGGACACCACGGACAGCTCGGCGGCGTCGACCGGGTCGTCGACGTCGGGCGACGGCTCGACCGACGGCGGGAGCACCGGCGTCGATCTGTGCGAGGCGTCGCCGGGCTCGATCGAGGGGCCGTTCTACCGCCCCGGGATCCCGATCCGCTCGAACCTCGATCTCTACGGCGACCTCGGGATCGCGGTCCACTTGAGCGGTCGTGTGATCGACGGCGACTGCCTGCCGGTGGTCGGCGCGATCGTCGAGCTGTGGCACGCGTCGCCGGCTGCGCCCGATCGCGTGCCCGGCGACACCGACGCCAGCTACGACGCGACGCTCGAGTACCGCTACTACGGGCAGGTCGCGACCGACGCCCGGGGTCGCTACGCCTTCGACACCCTGCGTCCCGGCTGGTACTTGAACGGCGCCGAGTATCGCCCGGCCCACCTGCACGTGAAGATCTGGGTGGACGACGAGCAGCGGCTGACGACGCAGCTCTACTTCGAGGGCGACCCGTTCAACGACGGCGATCCGTGGTTCGACCCGACGATGGTGCTGGCGCTCGCCGACGACGGGTCGGTGGAGCGGGATTTCGCGATCTAGCCGGGTGAGCGAGAGACCGCGGCCCCATGAGACCCGCCCCCTAGACCCGCGGTTTCACCCCCTGCTCCCGCGTCGGGGAGAGCGACCTCACTCCACGGACGACGCGCGGCGCGGACCTCCGTGCGCCACACTCCCCGGGTGGTGGCAGCACAGCGTCCCAAGTCGTCCGCGTTCCGATCCGCCCTGGCGCGCGTGGGCCGTGGCCTCGCCCGGCTGTGGAAGTGGTCGAACGCGGCCCGCATCGCGGTCCTGAACGTGCTGTTCTTCGTGATCCTGCTGACCGTGCTCGTGCTCGCGCTGCGCGGCAGTTCGCCCGACTTCGCCGACGACAACGCGCTGGTGCTCGCCCCCAAGGGGACCATCGTCGAGCAGCTCGGCGCCGAGGGTCCGTCGCTGTCGTCCGTCGTCATGGGCGGGCCGGGGCCCGAGACGCTGCTTCGCGACGTCATCGAGACCATCGAGCGCGCCGGCGAGGACGAGCGCATCGACGTGCTCGTCCTCGACCTCGCCGAGCTGAACGGGGCCGGCGTGAGCAAGCTGCAGGAGATCGCGGCGGCGCTGAAGGTGTTCCGCGGCCACGGCAAGAAGGTCATCGCCACCTCCGACAATTACTCGCAGGCGGCGTACTACCTCGCGGCCCACGCCGACGAGGTCTACATGCACCAGATGGGCGAGGTCGGCATCACGGGCCTCGGCCGCTATCACATGTACTTCAAGGATGCGCTGGATCGGTTCGAGGTGCAGTGGCACATCTTCCGCGTCGGCAAGTACAAGTCCGCCGTCGAGCCGTACATCGCCAACGAGATGTCGCCGGCGGCGCGCGAGGCCGACCTCGAGTGGATGGGCGATCTGTGGGCGGCCTGGATCGCCGACGTCGCGGCGGCGCGCGGCATCGCCGAGGCCGACCTCATCGACTACGCGCAGAACTTCGACGACCACGTGGTCGCGGCGAACGGGGACGCGGCTGCGGCCGCCGTCGCGGCGGGGTTGATCGATCACACCGGCGGCCGGGATGCGGTGCGCGACCGGCTGATCGAGCTGGTGGGCGAGGACGAGAAGACCCACGACTTCCACCGCGTCGACGCCGAGGCCTACCTCGAGTTCGTGCGCGAGGAGTCGCCGCGGCGACATCGCGGCGACAAGGTCGCGGTCATCGTCGCGCGGGGATCGATCGTCGACGGCGAGGCGCCCGCGGGCACCATCGGCGGCGACTCGACGGCGAAGCTCATCCGCAAGGCCCGACTCGACGACGACACGAAGGCGCTCGTGCTGCGCGTCGACAGTGGCGGCGGCAGTGCGTTCGCCTCCGAGGTCATCCGCCGCGAGTTCGAGCTGGCGCGCGCCGCCGGCAAGCCGGTGGTGGTGTCGATGGGCTCGGTCGCGGCCTCGGGCGGCTACTGGATCAGCACCGCGTCCGACGAGATCTGGGCGAGCCCGACGACGATCACCGGGTCGATCGGGATCTTCGGCATGTTCCCGACCTTCGAGAAACCCCTGGCCAAGCACCTCGGGGTCCACGTCGACGGCGTCGCGACCACGCCGTTCGCGGACGTCTCCCCGGAGCGCGCGCTCGATCCCGCGGTGGCGCGCGCCCTGCAGAGCGGCATCGAGCACGGCTACCGCGAGTTCCTCGCCCGGGTCGCCGCGGCCCGCAACATGACGACCGAGCAGGTCGACGCCGTGGCCCAGGGGCGGGTGTGGAGCGGCGTCGATGCCCACGCTGCGGGCCTGGTGGATCACCTCGGCGGGCTGCAGGACGCGATCGCTTCGGCGGCGACACGCGCCGAGCTCGGCACCGAGTACCAGGTCGAGTACGTCGAGAAGGAGCTCGACCTCAAGGACCGCGTGGTCAACGGCCTGCTCGGCGACGCCTCCATCGGCGAGCGCGTCGGCGCCTCGGTCACCCCGCCGGGCTTCGCCAGCTCGCCCTACGCCGCCGTGCTCCGCCACTTCGAGGAGCAGGCGCGCCTGGTCGCCGGGCTCAACGATCCCCGGGGCATCTACGCGTACGCGCTCGTCGACGTCGACTAGTCCACGCAGCGCCAGTCCGACTGGCACTGGCCGTCGCCGGTGCACGTGCACAGGCCGGTCGCGGCGTCGCAGGTCTGGTTGCCGCAGAACGCCCCGGGCGCGTCGCAGCGATCGAGGCAGTAGGTCGCGCCCGCGTCGTCGGTGCCCGTGCACGTGCCCAGCGTGGCGGCGGTGCACGGCGCATCGTCGGCGCACGGCAGCACGCAGGTCGCGAGGCCGCGGACCTCACGGCACAGCGTGCCGGTCAGGTATGCCTCGCACTCCGCATCATCGACGCACACCGCCTGGCGACACAGGCCACCGATGCAGTCGACGTTGTAGGGGTACGGACCGGGGCAGGGCTCGCCGGGGACGCAGCAGTCGAGCGGCACGGTGCAGGTCTCGACGCACTGCAGCACGCCGTCGCCGACCGGCCCCGTGGTGCTCGATCCGTCCGCGCTGGTGCTGGTGTCGCCGCCGCTCGAGCTCGTCGCGCCCGAGGTGGAGGCGGGCGCCGTCGTGCTGCCCGTGCCCTGCGCCGGGTCGTCGTCGGCCGGGCACGCCAGGGTCAGGCACAGCAGGAGCGAGGCGAGGGGAACTCGACGGATCGGCCGCACGGCCGCGAGTCTATCAGGCGTCGGCGCTGCGCTGCGCAGGCGGACGGCGGGCGAGGCCGAAGCCCGTCACCGCGCCCAGCGCGAGTCCGATCATCAGCGCGAGGGCCGTCCATGCCTCGCGTGGCGCCGGCACCCGCAGCGTGTCGACCAGGATCGCCGACACCTCGTCGGTGCGCGTGCCGGCGAGCTCGACGAGCGTCGACGCGAGCTCGGGGGGCAGCGGCTCGGTGCGCCCGTACAGGGTCACGCGCGCCTGCGATCGCGGGGCGTCGGCGGGCACGCGCGCGACGACCAAGGCGCCGCCCTGCCGCACCGTCCCCTCGAGGGTCGGGGCCATCGGCACGAGCACCGCGTCGGCGGGCCGCGACTGGTCCGGCACGTCGCCGTCGGCGACCGCGTACTCGCCGAGGATCCACCCGTCGCGCAGGAAGCCGGTGACCGCGACGTAGGGCGGCGGCGTGCTCGGCATCGGTGTGTCGACGAGATCGTAGGTCGGCCAGCGGTCGCGCCCCGTCGCCGCGTCGACGAGGCCGCGCGCGCGGCCACCCGCGAGCACCGCGGCCGCGCACAGCCCGGTCGCCAGCCACCACGCGCCGCGGGGCGCGACGGGGGGCCGGGTGAACCACGCGGCGGGCACGACGAGGAGCAGCGGCCACCACGGGACCTGCGTGCCGCTGGTCGCATAGGCGGCGCAGGCGGGGAGCAAACCCGCGAGCGTCGCCCTCACCCAGTCGCCGGTCCCCATCCGCGGGCGACAGCGTAGCCCAAAGCACCGGCGCCCGTCCGAGCGCAACGCGAGGCGCCGATGATAACCTCGTCCGCGATGCTCCCCCTGCGCGTGCTGCCGTCGCTGGCGCTGGGCCTCGTGGCGTGCTCGAACCAGGGTGATCCGCGCGCATGGATCTCCGAGCGCACCGCGGTGGTGCGTTGCGCCTCGCCGGGCAAGCGTCCGCCCGCGCCCGCGATCGCGGGGGTGCCCGCGCCGCCGGCCCCGACCGGACTCTTCGCGCGGCAGCTCGACCCGATCGCCCTCGACGCGCTGGGGTACGGCCGCGACTCCACGGTGTGCGCGACGCTCGAGGCCCCGCCGACCGCGGGCGTCGACGCGGCCACAGAACTCGCGTCGATCGTGGCGCTCCACGATCGCACCAGCCGCGACGCGCTGCGGGCGGGGGGCCGATGCACCTGCGAGGTCGCGCGGGCCCAGGGGATCCGCGAGCTCATCGCGGCGTGCGTGCAGACGCCGACGATCCCCGGCTGCGATCCCGAGGCGAAGTCCGCCGAGGTCGCCGCCGCGGTGGCGCCGCTGCTCGCCGCGCTCGCCGACGCGCCGCTGCCATGGTTGCACTGGCGCCTCGTCGGCCCGACCGATCGCCCCGGATGGTTCGCCAGTCACCTCGACGAGCTGGTCGCCAATCACGGCGGGGGCAGCGTGGTCTTCCGGTCCGGCGATCCGCTCCCCGCGCGGGTCGACGCGGTGGTGCGCGCGATGCTGGCGCTCGATCACGTCGTCGCGGTGGTGCGGCAGGATGCCGGGCGCGCGCTGCTCGTCGCGCGCGAGCAGGATGGCCTGCTGATCCTGGATCACTTCCGCCAGCCGCTCGCGACGACCGAGCGCATGCCGCTGGTCGCCCGCATCGAGGCCGCGCGCATCGGCGCGATGACGGCGCTGCTGTCCCCCGGCGTGCCGCGCAAGTCGCTGGTCGATCCCGCGGAGGGCAGCCTGGTCGAGTTCGATCGGCCGCTGCTCGAGGAGATCGATCGCGTCGCGGTCGGCACGGCGGCGCTGCTGGATCTCGAGGATCCTCCCGCCCCCGCCGCGGGCCCGGTCGCGCTGTTCGATCGCGTCGCCTTCGTCGCGCCGTACGGCGAGTCGGGGGCCGTGCTGCGGATCGAGCACGCCCTGTCGGTCGACGGCCTCGCGTGGGCGCAGACCCTCGGCGATGCGCCGCTGCTCGGGGGCCTCGATGGCCTCGGCCTGCAGCCCGACGTCGCGCTGCCCGAGCCCGTGTTGCGCGACGGCGTCGCGACGCCGGGGCGGTTCGTCCTGCGCGGCACCGCGACCGAGCGCTGGGGCCTGCACGGCGTGCACCGCTTCGCGACGCTCGCGAGGCTGCTCGAGATCGCGGCCCCCGGGGCGATCGGCGGCGATCAGTCGTCGTGGCGCCTCGACTGGCCCGGCGTACCGCTGCCGCAGGAGCTCGGCGGGCCCGCGCGCACGGGCGACCCGGTGCCCTTCGACGGCGCGCGCAGCCTCGCGGCCGCGGGGCCCGTGCGCCTCGAGGCGGGCTTCGACCCCGCGCGCACGCAGCTGACGATCACGCTGCGGCCGCGCTGAGCGTGGCCGGTGGCCCGGCCGCGCTCACGGTGGTCGCGACCGGCTCACGTCGGCGGGACGGTGGTCGTCTCGTCCTCGGGCAGGACGCTGGGCACGCCGGGGATGGGGTCCGGCGGCGGCGCGGTCAGCTTGCCCGGCTGCGGGCCCTTGCAGGTCTTCTTGCCGGGCTTGCACCCGCGCACGACGGTCTGCGCCGCGATGCCGTCGAGCTTGGGCGCCCACGTGGCGCGCCGGGCCTCGTCGCCGGCGAGCTGCACCACCACGACGCTCGAGTCGCTGACGA
This sequence comes from Deltaproteobacteria bacterium Ga0077550, assembly GCA_001464385.1. Classification (GTDB taxonomy): domain Bacteria; phylum Myxococcota_A; class Polyangia; order Nannocystales; family Nannocystaceae; genus Xiheibacterium; species Xiheibacterium aquaticum. The sequence continues at coordinate 36,357 of LNFB01000109.1, forward strand.
ACAGGCTCGCCGAGTAGAACTTCTTCTCGGTCGATCCCGGCGCGGTGTAGTCGAAGTCGAACCGCGTGCCGGCGACGCCGTTCTTGCTCTTCACGGCGGTCTGGCCGACCAGCGCGTAGCCGCGGCGGCCGAGCTTCTTGACCAGGTCCTCGCTCCAGAACTCGAGCGTGCCGCCGTCGACGTTGTCGAACACCCGCAGGTTGAGCCCGACGTCGTCGCCCGCCTTCATGCGCGCGCCGGAGTCGTCGTCGTCGACCTGGGCGAACCCGGCAGGGGGCTCGAGCTTGTACTTGCGGCAGCCGCCGATCGAGAGGGTCGCCGCGAACAATCCGAGGATCAGGGTGATGCGTCGCATGTCACTTCCACTCCGTGGCTTCGACGCCCAGCGAGTCCACCCACGGGAACGGGTCGTTGCTGCTCGGGGTCGGGGTATGGGGTCCGCGCTCGTAGAGCGAGACGGTCAGGGTCGAGAACGCGATCAGGCTGTCGAGCTGGCGCATGCGGCCCTTCAGCACCTCGAGCTCGGCGCCCACCTGGTCGAGCGCCTGCCGGACGTGCAGCGCCTCGTCGACGGTGCGCGCCTTGGACAGCAGCTCGATGAGCTGCTTGTGCGTGCTCTCGAGCGCGCGGATCCTCGACTCGATGTCGACGTACTCGGCGCTGACGTCCTGGGTGCTGAGGGACTTCTGCTCGACGACGCCGTACCCGCCGAGCTCGGTCATCGCCGCTCGGAGCTTGCGCGCGGGGATCTTGAGCACCAGCTCGCCGGCGCCCATCGAGTGCACGTAGCCGCCGAATTTCTCCGGCAGGCTCTCGGCCTTGGTCATCGCCTCCTCGAGGTTGAACACCGCGATGCGCATGCCCGCGGTGTAGATGATCATCCGGCCGGCGAGGTCCTTGCGCACGTCCTCGACCGCGGGCTCGGCCGGGCTCGACGACGGTGGCCGCGGCTCCGGCATCGCCATCTCGTCGCTGGGCATCACCGGCGCCGGCGCGCCCGTAGGCGTGGGCGCGTCGTCGGCGTACTCGCGCTCGGCCTTCATCATCTCGCCATCCGGGCTGGGGGGGCTCATCGCGGCTCCGCCGGCGTAGTCCATTCGACTCCCCGGCATGGACTTCGCACAGCCGGTCGTGGCGAGGGCCAGTAGCAGGAGGGTTCGCGTCAACCTTCGTAGGGGGCGCACGGGCGTGGGGCGCATGGGGATGGTCCTCGGTCCTCGGCGCCCGAACGCTCGCCGACGGGGCGGACTTACAACGTCCGCCGCGGGCTTGCCGACGGGCGGCACAGCCGCGAAGCTTGCCACCGATGCTCGCCCACCGGGTCCTCGTCCTCGCCGCGCTCGCGATCTTCTCTCCCGCCTGCGGCAAGCGACGGGTGCAGCCCGGGGCGATCCCACCGGCCGCGCCCGCCGAGCTGACGACGCCCGAGGGCGCCCAGGAGGCGGACGACGCGGACGACGAGGACGACGACGACGAGGATGTCTCCGACGACGGGTTCGGGCCGGCGCCGAGCAAGGCGTCGCCCGCGACCCCGGCTGCCTCGGGCGCGCCCCCGGCGTGGGCCCAACAGGCCGCGGCCAAGCTCGCCGCCCACGCGAAGGGCAAGCGGCGCGCGTGGGATCGCCTCGCCGAGCTCGCCGATCGCTTCGGCCCGCGGCCCGCGGGATCGAAGGCGCTCGAGGCCGCGATCGACTGGAGCGTCGAGACCATGCGCGCCGACGGCCTCTCGGCGGCGCGCCGCGAGAAGGTCATGGTGCCCAACTGGCGCCGCGGCGAGGAATCCCTGCAGGTCGTCGCGCCCACGAGCCGCGAGCTCACCGTGCTCGGCCTGGGTGGCACGGTCGGCACCCGCGGCACGCTGCGCGCCGAGCTGCTCGTGGTCGGTAGCCTCGACGAGCTCGACAAGCGGGCGGCGGAGGCCAAGGGCAAGATCGTGCTGGTGAACCAGAAGATGCCGCCGTACGACCACGACAAGGACGAGTCGGGGTACGGCACCGCGGTGCGGCCGCGGGGCGAGGGCGCGTCGCGGGCCGCGAAGCACGGCGCGGTGGGGCTGCTCATCCGCTCGGTGACGGCGGTCAGCCTCGACACGCCGCACACCGGCGCGATGCGCTACTCCGACGATGCGCCGAAGATCCCGGCGGCCGCGGTCACCGTCGAGGGCGCCGAGTTCCTCGCCCGCTCGGCGGCGCGCGGGCCGGTGAAGCTCGCGTTCGCGCTCGGGGCCAAGACCGGGCCCGACGTCGCGAGCGCCAACGCGATCGCCGAGCTGCGCGGCCGCGAGAAGCCCGAGGAGATCGTCGTCATCGGCGGGCACATCGACTCGTGGGATGTCGGCGATGGATCGAGCGACGACGGGGCCGGCTGCGTGATGGCGATGGAGGCCGCGCTCATGCTGCGCGAGCTCGGGCTGGTGCCGCGCCGCACGATCCGCGTCGTGCTCTTCACCAACGAGGAGTTCGGGCTGCGCGGCGGCAAGGCCTACTTCGAGGCCCACGGCAAGGAGCCGCACGTCGCGGCGATCGAGTCCGACTCGGGCGCCGGCGCGCCGCGGGGCTTCGGGGTCGCGGGCGACGACGCGGCGAAGCTCGCCGCGGTGAAGCGATTCGCGCCCGTCTTCACCGCCCTCGGGGCCGGCGCGATCGACAAGGGCTGGGGCGGCGCCGACATCTCGCCGCTCACCGAGGCCGGTGTGCTGAGCTTGTCGCTGCGACCGGAGGGGAGCCGCTACTTCGACGTGCACCACAGCCCAGCGGACACGGTCGAGAAGATCGATCCGGATCACCTGCAGGCGAACGCGGCCGCGTTCGCGTTGATGGCGTACATCCTCGCCGAGCGCGAGTGAGCCGTCGGCTCAGGTCGGGACGAAGGTGCGGCCCGTCGTCGAGGGGATCGCGACGACGCGGTCCTCGTCCTGGCACCACGCCGTGAGGGCGCCGCCGTAGACGCAGCCCGAGTCGAGGCCCATCACCTCGCCGGCGCGGTAGTGGCCGCGCCACGCCCAGTGGCCGTGCACCACCCGCGCGGTGCCGGCGTAGAAGGTGTCCCAGGGGAAGAACGGCGGCGGGCAGCCGGTCGGCGCGCCCTCGAACTTCCCCCGCGTCCCGTCGCGCGTGCACACGCGCACCCGCGTCGCGAAGCTGATCTCGTCGCTCGTCAGCCACGTGTCGTCGTGCGGGCTGGCGTCGAGGGCCTTGGCGACCGAGTGGAGGTCGTGCCACTGCGGGTGCAGGCCGGCGTGGACGAGCCACGCCTCGGGGCCGAGCCCGACCGCCGGCAGGTGGACGAGGGCCGGCAGTGCCCGCAGGCGCGCGAGCAGATCGTCGGCGTCGTCGGCGGCGAACAGGGCGTCGAGGGTGTCGCGCTTGCGCGGCCACGCGCCGCTGCGCGCACACAGGGCATAGACCTCGTGGTTGCCGATGACGCCGCGGCCGCCGACGTCGCGCCAGAGGCGGACCGCCGCCAGGGAATCGGGCCCGCGGTTGATGAGGTCACCCGCGGCCCACAGCTCGTCGACGCTGGGATCGAAGCGGATCTGCGCCAGGAGCAGCTCGAGTTCCCGGGCACAGCCCTGGATGTCACCGACGATCCACCGCATCCGTCGGGCCGCAGTGTAGCAAGAAGCGACCGACGAGGCTCGTCGCCCGGGGCCTCGATCGACCGCGGTCCCTCGGACTAGATCCGATAGCCGAAACGGAGCAGCGACTGCGCCGAGGCGTGGTAGCCCGCGGCGTCGAGGAGCTCGAACGCGAACGCGTCGGCGAGGCGCACGATGACGTGGAAGGCCGTCGCGACGTAGATCGCGTCACGGATCGCGTCGGCGTCGACCCCTGCGGCGCGGACCCTCGCCACGTCGTCGGGCCCCAGCGCATCGGGGTCGAGGGTCATCGTCTGCAGCAGGCGCAGCGTGGCGCGGAGCCCCTCGGGGACGGGGGCGGAGTCCAGGTCCCGCAGGACCGCGGAGGTGATCTCGGAGCCGAGTTCGATCGACGCGACCGCGCCGTGGGCACCGGTTCAGAACCGGCAGCGGCTCAGGTTGGCGACGAAGGCGGCCATCAGCTCGCGCTCGCCGATCGTCCACCGCGAGGGCCCGCGCAGGGCCGCCTGGAACAGCTCGTTCATCGGCTTGCCGAAGAACGCGGGCCGATAGGTCAGGGTCCGCACGACGTCGGGGACGCGGCGGCGCGACACCAGCCGGATCATCGACAGCTTGAGCTTGGTGCCGATCGTGTGCCCGTGCTCGACGTTGGCGAGTCTCATGGTTCGCTCCGTCGGGAGTCCTCGGCCTCGCAGGCCTCGAGGGCCGCGAGCGCCCGGGCACAGCGGTGACTGGCGGCCCCGACGGCCGCCGCCACGGTGAGCTCGAAGAGGGTCTCTTCGTCGTGGCCCGCGGCCTTCAGCGCGGCGACGTCGGCGTCGCCGATCGACGGCGCTTCGTCGTGGACGCGTCCGAGGTAGCGCGCGAGCAGGGGGGCGGTCTCCGTGCGCGCGGCCGCAGCGCGTCGGCGCTCGATCGAGGTGTGTGCCGGCGCCTCGAGGACCGCGCGCTGGATCTCGGCGAGCAACGCCGCGTAGGGATCCGTCATGGGCGCCACGATACTTCGCCCGCACAGCCGCGTGCTGCGGGATTTGCTACCGTGCGGCGTGCCCTTCGACCCGAGCGGGCCCGTCGGACTCGCCATCTTGGTGGCGGTGTCGACCATCGCGTCGATCATCAACACGATGGCGGGCGGCGGTGGGCTGCTGGTGCTGCCGGCCCTGGTCGCGATGGGCGTGCCGCCTGCCGCGGCCAACGGCACCATGCGCGTCGGCGTCCTCGCCCAGAACATCGCGGCCGTCGTCGCGTTTCGGCGCCACGGCATCGGCGATCTGCGCCTGGTCGCGCGCCTGCTCCCCGCGATGATCGTCGGCGCGATCGCGGGCACGTACCTGGCCACGCGCCTGTCCAACGCGGTGCTGAAGCCGCTGTTCGGCGTCGCCCTGGTGCTCTGGGCGGTGGGGCTGCTGATCCGCCCGGGCCGCTTCTTCCCGCCCGTCCCCGAGCCGCGCCCGCCCGGGTGGGGCGCCCAGCTCGCGGGCCTGGCCATCGGGATCTACGGTGGGTTCCTGCAGGCGGGCGTTGGATTTCCGCTGATGGCCCTGCTGCTCGGGGGCCTGGGGCACCCGGCCGTGCGCGGCAACGCGATCAAGGTCGCGCTGGTCCTCGGCTTCACCCTGGTGTCGCTGCCGCTCTTCGCCGCGGCGGGCCAGGTGCAGTGGCGAGAGGGGATCGCCCTCGCGGCGGGCGGCCTGCTCGGCGGGTGGATCGGCGCGGCGTGGCAGGTCCGCGACGGCGCGCCGCTCGTGCGCTGGTTCGTGATCGTCGCGGTCGCGGTGAGCGGCGTGATGATGCTCGTCAGCGCGTGATCCACCGCGACGACTACAGCATCACGACGCCGCGCTGCACCGCCCGCACCACCGCCTCGGTGCGCGTGCTCGCGTGGAGCTTGCCGAGCACCGCGTTGACGTGGAACTTGGCGGTGTGGGCGCTGATGCCGAGGCGATCGGCGATCTGCTTGTTCGACAGGCCCTCGGCCATCAGCTGCACGACCTCGTGCTCGCGGTGCGTGAGCCCGTCGACGCGGGCGCCGAGGACCTCGGTCGGGGCGGGGCGCTCGAGCTCGTCGATCGCCGCGCGATCGGTGACCCGTAGACCCTGACGCACGGCCGCCAGCGCGCTGCCGAGCGCGAGGCCGTCGACCTCGCGGCCGATCACGCCGGCCACACCGGCGCCGAGCAGCGCGACACGGGCGAGGCCCGCCGGCGCGAGGGCGACCACCGGGACCGGCAGCGCCGAGACCTGACTCGTCAGCTCGCCCTCGTTGGCGGCGTCGGGGCCGAGGTCGAAGAGCACGACGTTCGCGTCGGTGCGCGTGAGCGCGAGCGCGAGGTCGTCGCTGCACGTCGCCTCGCCCGCCGCGATCGGACCGAGCCGCACCTGCAGGCTCTGCCGCACCAACGGATCGTCCGCGACCACGAGCGCGCGCGAGGCCTCGTGGGCCGGGCCCGCGATCACCAACGTGGGCGTCGCATCCTCGAGCGCGAGGCCGCCGGCGGTGGCGAGGATGCTCGGTGCCTCTACGGTGGGATCGATGCGGTTCATGGTGGGCGTCCGTTCGGCGGGGGCGACCCGCAAGCTCGCAAGGTTGGGCCGGAGGCGCCCTTCGTCAACCGGGCGGGGCGGAAGCTCCAGCATGCTGGCTGATCATCCGGGCCGCCAGCTGCCTGTTCGGGCGATTGGCCGCCCCGAGGGCCGCGCCATGTTGGGGTCCACGATGACCTCCGAGCCAAGTCTGAACGATCTCCCCGACATCGCCACCAAGGTGGGCGAATCCCTCGTGCGCGTCCAGGGAGGCCGCCGGCGCAGCGCCACGGGCGTGCCGTGGCGGCAGCCGGGGAGCCTCGTCACGGCGCTGCACGCCGTCGAGCGCGACGACGCGGTGGAGGTAACTCGGGCGGACGGCGTGACGTTCGAAGCGGCGGTCATCGGCCGCGATCCGTCCCTCGATCTGGCGCTGCTCCGCGCGCCGGCCGACGCAGTGCCGTCGCTGCCTCTTGCCTGGCGATCCACCGCGAGCTTGCGGATCGCCGAGCCGGTGCTGAGCCTCGGTCGCCCCGGCGCCAGCGTGCGCGCCGCCTTCGGCGTGCTCGGGGTCGTCGCCGGCGCCGTGCGCTTCGGCTCGGGCGGCGCGCTGGATCGCTACGTCGAGATCGATCGCCAGCTGCCGCAGGGCTTCTCGGGATCGTTGGTCGTCGACCTGAAGCAGCACGTCGTGGGACTCGCGATGCGCGGGGTCGTGCGCGGCGCGTCGATCGTGCTGGGTGACACCACCCTCGAGCGCGTGCTCGGGCAGCTCGAGCGCCACGGTCACATCCAGCGGGGCTACATCGGCGTCGGCGTCCATCCGGCGCGGCTGCCGACCGACCACGCCGCGCGACTCGGCCGCGGTCGAGCGCTCATCGTCGTCGCGATCGAGGACGACGGCCCCGCAAGTCGTGCGGGCGTCTCCCTCGGGGACGTCATCGTCGCCGTCGACGACGACGCGGTCACGACGCCGCTCGAGCTGCGCGCGGCGCTGGAAGATCGAGCCAAGCAGCGTGTCACGATTTCCCTCATCCGTGGCGGTGCGCCGACCACCGTCGAAGTCGAACCGGGTCTGCGTGCCTGAAAGCGCCCGCGACCGCGCCACCCCAACCCACCCGCCGACCACAACGTCGGTCACCGTTTGGAGCCCGCCATGACCACCACGAAGTTCCCCCGTGAAATCTCCCTCCTGCCGCTGCGTAGCGGCGTCCTGCTGCCGGGCTCGACCATGAGCATGCCCGTCGGCCGCAAGCGCTCGGTCGCCCTCGTCGAGCGCGCCGAGGTCGGCGCCATCGTCGGTGTCGCGATCCAACGCGACCCCGACGACGACGACCCCAGTCGTGCCGACCTCCACGACATCGGCACCTTCGCCCGCGTGACCCGCGTCCAGCGCGTGCGCGACGGCAGCACCTATCGCGTGGTGCTCGAGGGGCTCGGCCGCTTCTCGCTCGGCGACGTGCTGCAGACCGATCCATACCTGCGCGTCGCGGTCACTCCGCTCGCCGACGTCACCGGCGACGAGCTCGAGGCCGGCGTGCTGGCCGAGGAGATCCGCGGTCACCTGCGATCGCTCGCGGCCGAGACCAACCCGCAGCTGTCCGAGCTCATCGACTCGGTCAAGGACCCGGGGCTTCTCGCGGATCGCATCGTCTCGGGGCTCGACGTCGATCGCACCCGCGAGATCGAGATGCTGCACACGCTCGACGTGGTGAAGCGCCTGCGGCTGTGCATCGAGCTCATCGGCGAGGCGAAGGCCCGCTTCGAGCTCAAGCAGAAGATCGGCGAGCAGGTCCGACGCGAGCTCGGCAAGGACCAGCGCGAGGCGATGCTCCGCCAGCAGCTGCGCGCGATCCAGAAGGAGCTCGGCGAGAGCGACGAGGCCGGCGGCGAGATGGCGGCCCTGCGCAAGAAGCTCGAGGAGGCCGGTCCCCTGCCGGAGGAGGCCGACAAGCTGGTGCAGCGCGAGCTGCGACGGCTCGAGTCGCTGAACCCACAGGCGCCCGACGCCAACGTGACCCGCAACTACCTCGAGTGGATCTCGGATCTGCCGTGGAACAATCGCGCCGAGGTCAGTCTCGACGTCGAGGCGGTGGCCAAGAAGCTCGACGAAGATCACTTCGGCCTCGACAAGGTCAAGCAGCGCATCCTCGAGCACCTCGCGGTGACCAAGCTGTCGGGCAGCGCGCGCGGCTCGATCCTCTGCCTCGTGGGCCCGCCCGGCGTGGGCAAGACCTCGCTCGGGCAGTCGATCGCCGACGCGACCGGCCGGCCGTTCATCCGCGTCGCCCTGGGCGGCGTCCGCGACGAGGCGGAGATCCGCGGGCACCGTCGCACGTACGTCGGGGCGCTGCCCGGGCGCCTCATCACCGCGCTGCGCAAGGTGAAGGTCAAGAACCCGATCATCCTGCTCGACGAGGTCGACAAGCTCACCCAGGGATGGATGGGCTCGCCGGAGGCCGCGCTGCTCGAGCTGCTCGACCCCGAGCAGAACAAGACGTTCACCGATCACTACCTCGAGCTGCCGTTCGACATGTCCGAGGTGATGTTCATCGCGACCGCCAACAGCCTCGAGCCGCTGTCGGCACCGCTGCGGGATCGGCTCGAGATCATCGAGCTGTCGGGCTACACGACCGACGAGAAGCGGCACATCGCCCGGGGCCACCTGGTCCCGCGCAAGCTCGGCGAGCACGCGCTCGACGAGGAGTCGCTGCGCATCACCGACGACGCGCTCGACGCGATGATCCGCGACTACACCCGCGAGGCGGGGGTCCGGCAGCTCACCCGCGAGATTACCAAGCTGTGCCGGTCACTCGCGCTCGAGACCGTGCGGGGCCTCGCGGGCAAGACCCCGCAGGTGGTGATCGACGCCCCGGATCTGGCGAAGTACCTGGGCAAGGTGCGGTTCTTCAACGAGGTCGCGGAGCGCACGGCGGTCGCCGGGGTCGCGACGGGGTTGGCGTGGACGCCGGTGGGCGGCGACATCCTCTTCATCGAGACCTCGAAGATGCCGGGCAAGGGCGCGCTGCAGATCACCGGGCAGCTCGGTGAGGTCATGCAGGAATCGGCCAAGGCGGCGCTCACCTTCGTGCGCAGCAACGCCGACGTGCTCGGGGTCGACGTCGGTGCGCTCGAGCGCCACGACGTGCACATCCACGTGCCGGCGGGCGCGGTGCCCAAGGACGGGCCGTCGGCCGGCGTCACGATGTTCACGGCCTTGACGTCGCTGTTCACCGGACGCAAGGTTCGCTCCGACACCGCGATGACCGGTGAGGTGACGCTGCGCGGTCGGGTGCTCCCGGTCGGCGGCATCAAGGAGAAGGTCATCGCGGCGCATCGCGCCGGCATCAAGCGGGTGATCCTGCCCGGCAAGAACGTGCGTGACGTGGAGGACATCCCGGAGAACGTCCGTGACGCCCTCGAGATCCTGTTCGCCGACGACATGCTCGAGGTGCTCGCGAGTGCACTCGAGCCCGTGGCGAGCGGAGCCGCAGCCCTCGGCGGCGCGGTGGTCGGGGTCGCCAGCTAGGCGGATCCCCGAGGGGCGCGGACGGTAGGGCGCGGGCGCGTGTCGGGAGCTGACCCCGACACGCGCGTCACCCCACGCAGGTCCACATCACCGTGAAGCACATGATCTGGCCGAGGCCGTCGGCGCCGCAGTTGCCGGCGCCTTGCCACGCGCCGAAGTCGAAGATCTGCTGACCGGTCGCCATGCAGCTCGTCGCCCCCTCGCAGTAGCCGCAGACGTTGCCGCACGTACCGCCCCACTGGCCGACGGTGGCGTAGCCGAGCTGCTGGCAGATGAGCTCGGGGTGGTAGTTGCCGCTGCTGTTCGCCGACACCCACGCCGAGTTCGCGTCGGCGGCACAGACGACCCACGGCGATCCCGTGCCGGGGTCGTTGCCGCCTTCGCACACGTCCGGGAACTCGAACTGGCACGACGACGAGCAGCCGTCGCCGTCGTTGCCGTTGCCGTCGTCGCACGACTCGACGCCAGCGCGCACGATGCCGTCGCCGCAGAAGGCGTTGAGGCAGAACGCCGTGCAGGCGTCGCTCGGATCGACGTTGCCGTCGTCGCACTGCTCGCCGGCCGCGGCGTTGGTGAAGCCGTCGCCGCAGGCGACCGCGCTGCAGTCGCCGTCGCAGGTCCCGGTGGTGGCCCCGGTGTCGCAGGTCTCGACGCCGGCGTACACGAAGCCGTCGCCGCAGAACGCCGACTGACAGGTGCCCGGGCAGGCGTCGCCGTCGTCGCCGTTGCCGTCGTCGCACTGCTCGGCGCCGCCGCCGTTGATCGAGCCGTCGCCGCAGGAGGTCGGCACGCACGCGTTCGAGCAGGTGTCGTCGTCGACCGCGTTGGCGTCGTCGCAGCCCTCGCCGGGCCCGATGAAGCCGTCGCCGCAGACCTGATTCGTGCAGTCGGTCTTGCACGGGCCGGTGTCGGCGTTGGCGTCGCCGAGGTCGCAGTCCTCGCCCGGGTCGACGATCGCGTTGCCGCAGCCCGGCGGTGGGGCGTCGGTGTCGGTGCCGTCGGCGTCGGTGGGATCCGACGTCATCGACGCGTCGGTCGGGTCGGCCGTCGAGCTCGGCGTGCTCGTCATCCCGTCGGTGGATCCGTCGGTGGATCCGTCGGTGTCCTCGCCGTCGGTCGAGTCACTGGGCGTCGCGGTCGAGCTGAACACCGAGGTGTCCTGTTGACCAGGCACGCCGGCCGCTCCCGCGCACGCCGAGATGGTCCACAGCACCACGACCGCACCGGAGCATCGACGGTCCATGCATTCATGCTCCCAGGCCGCGGCCGCGTTGGGAAGCCACAAACGTACGCTACGCCCCAACGTGGGCGGCGCGCCCGGAGTTGACGCGCACAGTCGCGCGCGCCCATCCTGTTGGGATGTTGGGTCGAGTGCCGCGATTCCTTCGGTCGCTCCGCGCCACGACGCCGAGTCGAGGTCTGTGGCCCTCGGTCCTCGCGGTCACTGCGGCCTGCGGTGACGGTGGCCGCGCCGACGAGTCCGACAGCGGCGTGTCGCTGACGGGGATTTCCGTCGGCGCAGGGTCGACCGGAATCGATCCCGATGGCTCCGACACGCTGGGCAAGCTCGACGTCCTGGGCGCCGACACCGGCGCGAGCATGGGCGGAGACAGCAGCACCGACGCGGGCTGCAAGAAGGTCGACCTGCTGTTCGTCATCGACAACAGCGGGAGCATGGCCGACGAGCAGATCAACCTGGTGTCGAGCTTCCCGGCGCTCATCGACGGGATGCGGACCGAGCTCGCCGACACGATGGGCTACAACGTCGGGGTCATCTCCAGCGACACCTACGTCGGCGACATCACCTGCGCGCCGCTTCAGGACGGCACGCTCATCACGCGCACCGCGGGCGTCGACTCGAGCAACGGGGTCTGCGGGCCCTTCGCGTCGGGCAAGCGGTTCATGACCGAGGCCGACGACCTCGAGACCAAGTTCGCCTGCGCCGCGCAGATCGGCACGTCGGGTGACGGCAACGAGCGGCCGATGGCGGCGCTCTCGGCCGCGCTCTCGCCGGGGCTCACCGGGCCGGGCATGTGCAACGAGGGCTTCCTGCGCGACGACGCGCTGCTCGTCGTCGTCCTCATCACCGACGAGGAGGACGACCACGAGCTCGACGGGTGCATGCAGGATCCGCAGCCCGGATCGCCCGGCGATCCCGTGGGGTGGTTCAACGCGGTCATCGCGGCCAAGGGCGGCGACGAGAGCAAGGTCGTCGTGCTGTCGCTGGTCGGGCCGAGTGAGGCGCCGCAGTGCCCCGCGCTCGACAAGTGCAACGGCGGCATCGACGGCGCCGAGGTGGCGACGCGCGTGCTCGAGTTCACCGAGATGTTCACGTACGGCTTCGTGGGGCCGATCTGCGAGCCGTACGGGCCGCTGTTCGTGGAGGCGATCGGGGTGATCAAGAGCGCCTGCGACGAGTTCGAGCCGCCGGGGTAGAGTCGATCGGGTGAGTCCCCGCGCCGCGGCAGCGCTGCTGTTCCCCGCCCTGGCGTGCGCCGCGACGCCGGGCCCGTCGCCCGACGTGGCCGCGTCGCGGTCACCCTCGAGGGGGACGCACGCGGCGATCCGTTCACGTCCGACGCCGCGCGCGCCAGACGAGCCCGCGGCCTCCCGCGATCGCGAGACCGGCGCGCTCGTCGGGATCACGGCGGCCCACAACGCGGTGCGCAAGGGCGTCGGCGTTGGTCCCTTGGTGTGGTCGAGCGAGCTGGCTGCGCACGCGCAGGAATGGGCGGACCACCTCGCGGCGAGCGGCTGCAACCTGCAGCACCGACCGCCCGGCGGCGACGCCTTCGGCGAGAACATCTTCTGGAGCTCGGGCGGCGCGACGCCGGCTTCGGTCGTCGCCGAGTGGACCGCCGAGCGGTCGGGCTACGACCACGCGAAGAACCGCTGCCGCGGCGTGTGCGGCCACTACACCCAGGTGGTCTGGCGGCGCAGCGAGCGGCTCGGCTGCGGCGTCGCGCGCTGCGACGGCGCCGAGCTCTGGGTGTGCAACTACGATCCGCCGGGCAACTTCGTCGGCGAGTCGCCGTATTGATCCGCGCATGGTGACGGCGTGGCTCGGGTTCGTGGCAGCCCCGGTCCTCGCCGGCGTGGCGTTCGCGTATGCGTGGAGCCGTCGCGGCGTGGCGTCGCGCTGGGGCGCGTGGCCGGCGGTCGCGGCCTGCCTCGCGATGCCGTTCGTGCTGCCACCGGTGTGGACGACCGTGCAGGTGATCGTATCGGTCATCGCGGTGACGACCGCGGCCAAGGCCCACATGGCCGCGCACGGTGGGCCCCGCGATCCGGCGATGGCGGCGAACGTCGGTCGCTTCGCGCTGTGGTGGATCATGCCGCCCGAGTCGACGTGGCCCGCCGACCCGACGGCGACCGCCCGCGCGCGCGCCCGCGGCCTGCGACGCGCCGTGCGGGTCGCGGCGAAGCTGCCGGTGTTCGGCGCCCTGTACCTCGTCCACGCGTGGGTCCCCGAGCTCCACGCGCACCGCGTCGTCGAGGCCTTCTGGGCGCTGTGGCTGTGCTGGCTCGGCGTGTCCGCGATCGCCGATGGCGTCACCGCGGTGGTGATGCAGTTCGGCGTCGATTTCGAGGAGATCTTCGAGGCGCCGCCGCTCGCCCGATCGCCGCGCGACTTCTGGGGTCGACGGTGGAACCTGTTCGTGCACCGCTTCGCGTCGCGCTTCCTGTTCCTGCCGCTGGGCGGCCGGCGTCACCCCGCGCGGGCGATGTTCGCGGTGTTCCTGTGCAGCGGCCTCATGCACGAGTACTTCGTGTTCGCGTGCACCGGCGCCCGGGGCACCCACGCGGGGTGGATGATGGGGTTCTTCGCGCTGCACGGCGCGGCGGTCGTCGGCGAGATGGCGCTGCGACGCCGACGCAAGCGGCCGCTCCCTGGCGCGCTCGCGGTCGCGCTGCACATCGGATGGTTGACCGTGACGGGTCCGCTGTTCTTCGGCCCGATGGGCGAGGTGTTCGCGGGATGGTGAGCGTGCTCGACACGATCGGCGGCACGCCGCTCCTGCCGCTCACACGGGTCGCGGGCGGGCTCGACGTGCGGGTCAAGTGCGAGCACATGAACCCCGGCGGCTCGATCAAGGACCGGATCGCCCAGGCGATCGTCGACGACGCCGAGCGCCGCGGCGTGCTGCGCTCCGGCATGACGCTCGTCGAGGCCACCGCGGGCAACACCGGCGTCGGCCTGGCCCTGGTCGCGGCGGTCCGCGGCTACCGGCTGTGCTGCGTGATGCCGGAGAAGATGTCGCTCGACAAGCGCGCGGCGCTGGCGGCCCTGGGCGCGGAGGTGATCATCACCGCCAATGCGCCGCCGTCGTCGCCGCAGAGCTTCCGCGCCGTTGCAGCGCGGCTCGCCGCGGAGCGGGGGTGGTTCTGCACCGACCAGTTCGCCAACCCGGCCAACGTCCGCGTGCACGAGGAGGTCACCGCGGCCGAGATCCTCACGCAGACCGGCGGCCGCGTCGGGGCCTTCGTGGTCGGGGCGGGCACCGGCGGCACGATCACCGGCGTCGGCCGCCGCTTGAAGGCGGCGCTCCCGAACGTCCGCATCCTCCTCGCCGACCCCGAGGGCTCCGCGCTCGCGGACTGGGTCGAGACCGGTCGGCTCGGCGTCGACGGCTCGTACGCGGTCGAGGGCATCGGCGCGAGCGAGCCGCCGGCGAACCTCGATCGCAGCGTCATCGACGGCGCGGTGCGGGTCAGCGACGCCGACAGCTTCGCGATGGCCCGCCGCCTCATCCAGGAGGAGGGCCTGCTGGTCGGAGGCTCCGCGGGCACCAACGTCGCCGCGGCCCTGCGCGTCGCAGCGCAAGGCGGGCTCGACGGCCCGGTGGTGACGGTGCTCCCGGACGGCTGGGATCGCTACCGCACCACGCCGTGGATGCGCGCGTGGGCGACCGAGCCATCGGGTTCCTAAGCCTCGCCACGCGGCGGAGACGCCCCGGTCGTCGACGCGAGAATTGCCGAGCAAGAACCGCGGTGGTGTCGGGCCGAGCGCGCGGTACAAGATCGAGGTGCCGACGGTGAAGCGACCTCCGACCGAAGCGCGCGCCGCGGCCGTGCTCGCCGATCTGCGCTGGGCGGCGGTGCGCGCCCGCGATCGCGACGCGACGTTCTTCTACTCGGTGTCGACCACCGGCGTGTACTGCCGCCCGTCGTGCGCGGCCCGGCCCGCGCGACCCGAGCACGTCGCCTTCCACGACACCACCGCGGCGGCCGAGCGCGCGGGGTTCCGGGCGTGCAAGCGCTGTCGCCCCGACGAGCCGCCCGCCGATGCGCGTCGGGCCGCCGTCGTCGCCGCGCTGTGTCGCCTGCTCGAGTCGAGCGACGAGATGCCGTCGCTCGAGGCCCTCGCCGCGCACGTCGGGCTCAGCCCCTTCCACGTCCACCGCATGTTCAAGGCGGCGACCGGCGTGACGCCGCGGGCGTACGCGGCGGCGCACCGGGCCGAGCGCGTGCGACGGGAGCTCGAGGGCGACGGCAGCATCACCGAGGCGATCTACGGCGCGGGCTACAACTCGTCGGCCCGCTTCTACGCGGAGTCGACCGCGCGGCTGGGCATGACGCCGAGCGAGTACCGATCGGGCGCCGCGGCGCTGCCGATCCGCTTCGCCGTCGGCGCGTGCAGCCTCGGCTCGTGCCTCGTCGCCGCGACGACGCGGGGCGTCTGCGCCATCCTGCTCGGCGACGATCCCGAGGCGCTGATCCACGACCTCGAGCGCCGCTTCGGCGGCGCGGCGCTGCAGGGCGGCGACGCGGAGTTCGACGCGCTCGTCGGTCGCGTGCTCGCGCTCGTCGAGCGGCCCGGCGCCGCGGCCGAGCTGCCGCTCGACATCCGCGGCACCGCCTTCCAACAGCGTGTGTGGGCGGCGCTGACCAAGATCCCCGCGGGCACGACGATCAGCTACACCGCGCTCGCCGCGAGCCTCGGCGCGCCCCGATCGGCGCGGGTGGTCGCGCAGGCGTGCGCGGCCAATGCCCTCGCGGTGGCGATCCCGTGCCACCGCGTGGTGCGGACCGACGGCGGGTTGTCGGGCTACCGCTGGGGGCTCGAGCGCAAGCGGGCGCTGCTCGACCGCGAGGCGTCGGGCTGAAACTAAGGTGTTGACCTAAGCGATGTGCCGGCCTATGGTTAGGTCGATGCCTAACCATGCCGTGCCGCTCGACCGCGTGTTCCAGGCGCTGGCCGATCCGACGCGCCGCGCCGTGGTCCAGCGGCTGTGCGCCGCGTCGAACGGCGCCGCCGTCAGCGACCTCGCCGCGCCGTTCGACATGGCGCTGCCGTCGTTCCTCCAGCACCTGAAGGTGCTCGAGGGCTGCGGCCTGGTCCGCTCCGAGAAGGCGGGCCGCGTCCGGACGTACCGCATCTCGCCGCAGCCGCTGAGGGCGGCCGAGCGGTGGATGGTCGAGCAGCGCGCCCACTGGGAGCGCTGACTCGATCAACTCGACGCCTACCTCGAGGGCCTCGCGCCCGCGAAACCAGCCAAGCACCCGAAGCAAGCCAAGGAGAAGAGCCGATGAGCGACCAGCCGAAGATCGATCCCCTGCAGCGCATCCTCCCCGAGTTGGACCTCGTGTTCGAGCGCACCGTGGTGTGGATGGCGTGGACGCAACCCGAGCACCTGAAGCGGTGGTTCACGCCGGCGCCGTGGACCACGGTCGACTGCGAGATCGACCTGCGCCCGGGCGGCATCTTCCGCACGACGATGCGCTCGCCCGAGGGCGAGGAGTTCCCCAACCTCGGGTGCTACCTCGAGGTCGTCCCGCACCGCCGGCTGGTGTGGACGGACGCGCTCGAACCCGGCTTCCGACCCTCACGGGTCGAGGCGGGCCCGCACTGTCCGTTCCAGTTCACCGCGACGGTTCTCCTCGAGCCGGCCGACCGCGGGACGCGGTACACCGCGATCGTCCAGCACAAGGACGCCGCGAGCCGGGCGCGGCACGAGGAGATGGGCTTCCACGAGGGGTGGGGCACGGCGCTCGAGCAGCTCGTCGCGCATGTGCGGGCGATTCGTTAGCGCGCGAGCGCGTCGATCACCCCCTCGGCGGCGGGTGGCGTGAGCGACGCCGCCCGGCATCGGGTAGGCTGCTGGCATATGGTTGGTTGGGCTAGGGTGCTGGTCGTCACGTCGTCGGATGCGGCGGGCAGGACGCGACGGTGGCGGTCTCCACGACGGGCGACGCTTCGAGCTCGACGAACTCGACGAGCTCGACGAGCGGACGTACGTCCAGCTCGGAGTCCGAAGGCGCCACGTCGAGCACCGGCAGCCAGGACGAGACGTCCAGCGAGGTCGGCAGTACGGGACCCGAACCGATCGAGTGCGGCGACGCGACCAACGGTGAGGAGATCGAGCTCTCCGCTGACATCTCGGTCGATTGCGCGGTCGGTCGGACGTGCGCGGTCGATCGCGACGCGATGGCGCTGGCTGCCTTCGCGGGGCCGTTCACCGTCGTCGCCGAGTTCGACCTCGACACGCGCCCCGACGTCGCCCGCGCCGCTGGTCTCGCGCTGGGATCGCGCGGGCGAGCGCGTCTTCGAGGTGGGCATCGAGCCCGGCCAGCAGCCCTACCTCTGGCTGAGCCCCGATGGTAGCTACGCGCCGTCGAGCGCGACCTATGCCCGCGGCGAGGTCCAGCTGCGCATCGGCGCGGCCTACGAGGTCGCCGTCGTCGTCGAGCCCGGGGTTCGCGTGGCGATCTACCTCGATGGCCAGCAGATCCGCGAGCAGCCCGACATCCTCGACGCGCTCCACCAGGGGAGCGCCGAGCTCGCGATCGGACGGCGCGCGGGCGAGTCGGATGGCCCGCTCGACGGCGCGATGCGACGCGTGCGTTTGTTCGATCGGGCGCTGACGGGCGACGAGGTCCACGCGATCGCGACCGCCCACGACCACTGTAGCGAGCTGCAGACCCTGCCCGAGGTCGTGCCGCTCACCCAGGGACCGCGGTTCCACTGGTTCGGGTACTACGACAAGTTCCAGTTCGATCCGACCGACCGCTACGTCCTGGGCATGTCGGTCGACTTCGAAGATCGTGCGGTCAAGGCCTCCGACGTCGCCGAACTCGGGATGATCGATCTCGACGCGGACAACGAGTGGATCCCGCTCGCGCAGTCGCGAGCGTTCAACTGGCAGCAGGGCTGCATGCTCCAGTGGCTCCCGGGGTCCAACGACGAGATCATCTACAACGATCGCGAAGATCCCGAGGGCACCCCGCACTATGTCGCGCGGGTCCACAACGTCGAGACCGGCGTCAGCCGATCCCTGTCACGGCCGATCTTCACCGTATCGCCCGACGGCGCGATTGGCCTCGGCATCGACTTCGAGCGCTACAAGGACATGGTCTCGGGCTACGGGTACCCCGGAATCACCGACCCCAACGCCGCGAACTGGGCGCCCGACGACATGGGCATCTACGCCATCGACATCGCATCGGGCGAATCCCAGCTCATCATCACCTACGCGGACACCGCTGCGTTCCCCAGCGACGCGGAGGGCAAGCGCTTCTTCTACGCCGTGCTCGTGAACCCGGCCGGTACGCGCTTCGTCTTCTACGAGCGGATCGTCCCCGCGGGCGGGGGCTACTCCCATACCCGGGTCTTCATGGCCGATCTCGACGGCTCTGACCTCGTGCTTGTCGATGACGCCGGCGATGCCAGTCATATCGACTGGCTCGACGACGAGCGAGTGGTGTTCTACTCGCCCCACTATGATGGTTATGCGACGATCCAAGACGGCCTCGGCCATGTCGGGAACGTCCTCGACTACCCTGTCAACGGACACCAGACCTTCCTGCCCGGCAACGAATGGATGGTGAGCGACACCTACGCGGACGTGTTCCGCGAGCAGCATCCGTTCCTCTATCACCTCGTCGGCGACGAGATCTACGCGCTGGGCCACATGCACTCGCCCACCGAGTACAGCGGGTCGGATCGCTGTGACAACCACCCCCGGGTGAGCCGCGACGGCCGACGGATCGTCGTCGACTCGGCCCAGTCCGAGGGGCGGCAGATGTACATGTTCGACATCGGCGAGCTGCTCGACCAGGGCGAGGCCCGGGCGAACCGCTAGCGCCCGAGCGCCTCGATCACCACGCGCGCCGTCTCGGCGCCGGAGTAGTTCTGCTGGCCGGTGACGAGGTTGCCGTCGCGGATCGCGAAGGCGCGCCACAGGCCCGCCTGCACGAAGTTGGCGCCCATGGCGACGAGCTCGTCCTGGATGCGCCACGGCATGAGGTGCTTGCCTTCGGCCAGCGCGCCCATGCGGCGGACCGCGTCGTCGGCGAAGTCCTCCTCGACGTTGGCGAAGCCCGTGATCGTCTTGCCCTTGGCCAGTGGCGTGCCGTCGGCGAGCACGGCGTAGCGCAGCAGGGCGACGCCGTGGCAGAGCGCGGCGGCGATCTTGCCAGCCTCGTAGAACTCGACGAACTTGCGCTGCAGGGCGGTCGCGCGGTCGTACGCGAACATCGGCGCCTGGCCGCCGGCGACGACGATCGCGTCGAAGCGCGCGACGTCGATCTCCGCCACGGGGCGGGTCCGCTCGACGAGCGCCGCGAGGCTCGGCGTCGAGAGGAAGCCCATGCTCGTCAGGTCGTGGGCCGAGTAGCCGCTCGGATCCCGTGGATCGCTGAGGGCGTCGCCCTCGCAGCGGCCACCCGCGGGGCTGAAGATCTCGACCTCGTAGCCGACCTCGCGGAAGGCGGCGTAGGGGTGGGTGAGCTCCGACCACCAAAAGCCCACGGGCCAGCCGGTGGTGGTGGAGGTGGTCGGGTTGGCGAGGACGATGGCGACGCGCTTGGGCGTGGCGGTGGCGACGTTCGGGTCTTGGAGGCTCATGGGTGTTCCCTCTCGAGCCCGGAGCATGGGACCGACCCGGTTGCGGACAACGAACGCCAGTGCAAGCCATGATTGCACCGCGTGCAATGGTCAGCCTGGGGCGACGCGGGCGCGGCGGCGCGCTCAAGGCCGGCGCGCGGCGGTCCGATGCTCCCTGCGTGTCCAGCGTCTCCGGCCCATCGTCCGCGCCACCGCCCCGCACCTACGAGGGGGCGATGCTGCGCAAGGTGAAGGAACAGACGGAGATCCAGGGCGCCGCGATGCTGAAGCTCGTCGAGTCGGCGGCGTCGTCGGGCCACCCCGAGGGCACCGCGACGATGATCGACGACGTCGCGTGACGAGCCGCGACGCCGCGGGGTGATGCCGCCCGGTGACGCGTCACTGCGGCGCGGGCGCGGGCGCGGTCTCCTTGCCCGGCGTCGGCGCGGGCGCGGTCTCCTTGCCCGAGGCCGCGGCCGGACACTCGCCGCGCATGTACGCCCACTCCTCGCACTGCGTGCCGTCGGCGAGGGTGCAGATGCCCTGCTGCCCGCCGGGGCCGTCGACGATCTCGAGCTTGCCGCCCTTGTCGACGCAGTTCGTCGACGCCGGGTTGGCGATCTGCGTGTCGGTGCCGGGCGTGGTCGGTGCGGCCGGCGTCGTGGTGGCGGCGGTGTCGGGCTTGGTGCAGGCGGCGGCGAGCAGCAGCGCGAGGAGGGCGACGTGGCGGTGGATCATGGGCGACTAGGTAGCCCACGCCCACCGCCGCGTCAAAGCCGGACGCGGTCAGCTAGGGCCGCATGTTCAGCTTCGCCCAGTCCGCGAAGGCCGTGAAGCCCCCGGGCACCAGCGCGTTTGCGGCCGCGATGTGCTGGGCGTGATCCGGCCCGAAGTAGGTGCACTCCGCGAAGTACTCGAACATCTCGCGCATCTCGTGCGCGCCCGGGTAGAAGCCGTCGTAGACCTCGCCCGGCACCTGGAGCACCTCGAGGTGGTGACCCTGTGCGTTCAGCGTCGCGACGAAGTCGTTCCACGAGTACGTCCCGCCGCACACCGACAGCACGCTGCCGTTCGCCAGGCGATCGCCCGCAGTGAAGGCCGCCGCGACCGCGCGACCGAGCTCGCGCACGTCGCCGGCATGGATCACGCGCAGGGCCGGATCCATGGGCACGGCCCAGCCGCGCCCGCCGGTGGGCAGGGGCTGCGGGCCCATCATCGTCGTGAAGTTCTGGAAGTACATCGGCGCCTGCACGAACGTGTGCCGCGCGAAGCCGGCGGCGCTGACCACCGCGTCGACCTTCGCCTTGCTGCTGAAGTGCTCGACCACGTTGCGACCGCCGGTGAGCAGGGTGGCGTCGGGCAGCGTCGACCAGATCATGTGCTCCACGCCGGCGGCCCGGGCGGCGTGCACGGCCGCGGTCCCGATCTCGGTCTCGCGCGGGCCCTGGGTCGGATCCCAGAAGTTGGTGACGAGGAACGCCCCGTGGGCGCCGGCGAGCGCGGCACCGAGGGTCTTGGCGTCGAGGAGATCGGCGGCGACGACCTCGACGCCGCGGGCGGCGAGAGCTCGGCCGGCCTCGCTGGCGGGGTTGCGGCTCGCGACGCGGACGTGGAACTCACCTGCGGCGAGCAGGGCGTCCACGACGCCTCCGCCCTGCAGGCCGGTCCCGCCGATGACACCGATGATGGGCTTGGTCATGCCGCAAGGGGTAGCGCGCCCGTGGGATTCACGGAAGTCGATGTTCGACAGCGGTATGCTTCACGTCATGAATGTCGCCGCGTACGACCTCAATCACCTCCGTGCGCTGCACTTCCTGCTCGACGAGGCCCATGTGGCCCGGGCCGCGCGGCGCCTCGGGATCACGCCGGCCGCGGCCAGCAACGCGCTGCGGCGGCTCCGCGCCGACTTCGACGATCCGCTGCTCGTCCGCTCGGGCCGCGCGCTTGTGCGGACGCCCCGGGCCGAGCAGCTGCGCGCGCCGGCTCGCGAGGTGCTCGCGGCGGCCGAGCGCCTGTTCGAGGTGGGGACCGCGTTCGATCCGGCGACCGACGTGGGTGACTTCGTGCTGACCACGTCCGACCGCGTCGCGGAGCTGCTGTTGCCCGCGCTCGACGCGTTGCTGCGCGAGCGGGCGCCGCGGGCGACGCTGCTGATGCGCACGGTGACCGTGGACGTCGCCGCCCACCTCCGCGAGCACGGCGGGGTCGCGATCGTGCCCCGGGTCGCGCGCGAGCGGGGACTGCGGGGCGAGGACCTGTTCGTCGACGAGTTCGTGTGCCTGATGCGTCGCGGTCACCCGCTGAGCCGGGGCCCGTGGACGCTGGCGCGCTACGCCGCCGCGGAGCACGTCGTCGTGGCGCCGCTCGATTCCCTGCGGCGCGCTGCAGGCGACGAGCTGCTCGCTGCGCACGGCCTGTCGCGCCGGGTGACGCGGTTGGTGACGTCGTTCTCGTTGGTCGCGCCGCTGCTCGTGGCGTCGGATCGGATCTCGACGCTACCGCGGAGCTTCGCCCTCGCGCAGGTCCGGGCCCAGGGGCTCGTGGTGCGGGCGCTGCCCGTGCCGCTGCCGCCGATCCAGATGCAGCTGGTGTGGGATCCTGCCCACGACGCCGATCCTCGCGGGCTCTGGCTGCGCGCCGTCGTGCGCGAGGTGGCCAACGCGACGCGGGCGCGATTGCCCCAGCAACCAAAGGCGCGCGCGCATCACTCCAAGGGCAGGGACCCCGCGCGCGGGGCTCGAGCGACGCATGGCAGACCTCGATCTGTGGATCATCGGTGACCCGGGCGGTGCGGTCGGCGGCCTGGCGGCCACCTTCGGCACGATCGGTCGTCAGGACTACCTCCGCGTCAACGATCTCGATCAGATGGTGACGGTGATCCTCCCGCGGCTCGGCCCGTCGAATCGGATCCGCAGCCTGCAGATCACCGATCATGGTTTCTCGTACCACACCGCTGAGGACCAGAAGAAGGGCATCGCGGGCCACGGCCTGCAGGCGGTGGGCAAGACCGAGATCTATTCGTGGGACGCCGGCGGCAACACCGTCGGTCCGAGCAAGCTGGCGCAGGTGCTCGCGCCGCTGCGACCGCGCTTCGCCCCGGGCGCCACGGTGATGCTCGAGGGCTGCACGGTCGGCCAGGCCGATCGTCTCCTCGCTGCGGTCTCGTCCGCGCTCGGCGGCGTGCCGGTGTCCGGCGGCTCGAACTACCAGCGCCCGACGATCCCCGG
>LNFB01000110.1 GCA_001464385.1 Deltaproteobacteria bacterium Ga0077550
GGCGCGGCTGCGCTCGCAGCTCGAGCCGCACTTCCTGCTCAACACGCTGAACACCATCGCGGGCCTGACGACGCAGGATCCCCGCGAGGCCCGGCGCCTGCTCGGGTGCCTCGGCGACCTGCTGCGCGACGCCCTGCAGGGGCAGGACGAGCTGCGCACACTCGGGCACGAGATCACGTGGCTGCATGGCTACGCTGCGATCCTCGAGTCGCGGCACGGCGATGCGCTGCAGTTCCAGTGGGACGTCGCCGCCGACGCGCGCGGTGTGTTGCTCCCGACGCTGTTGCTGCAGCCGCTGGTCGAGAACGCGGTGCAGCACGGTGCGCTCGGCCTCGCGGGGGGTGGCCGCGTGCGCGTGCATGCGGCGCTGCGGACGGCCGCCGATGGCGGTGACGCGACGCTGGTGTGCACGGTCAGCGACAACGGCCCGGGCATGCCGAGTGGCCCGCCGCGCGCAGGCGCGCTCGGGTTGCACACCGTACGGCGCCGGCTCGCGCTGCGGTGCCCGGGGTCGACGTTGCGACTGGTGTCTTCGGACGAGGGCACCTCGGCGATCGTGGAGATCCCCGTCGACATGGTGGTGGCGGCATGAGCGACGCAGGCGGGAAGCTCCGGGCGCTGGTCGTCGAGGACGAGTGGGCGGCGCGCAACTACTTGGTCGAACTGCTGGACGGCTCCGGCCTCGCGGAGGTCACCGGTGGGGTGGCCAGCGCAGACGAGGCGCGGGCGATCCTCTTCGGCGACGGGCGCAGCGCGCTCGACGTCGTGTTCCTCGATGTACGGCTCTCGGGCCGCCGCGACGAGGGCCTCGAGATCGCGCGGGAGATGGCCGCGTTACCGCACGCGCCGCTCGTGGTGCTCGCGACTGCGTTCAACGCCCACGCGATCGAGGCCTATGACCTCGGCGTCGCCGACTACCTGCTCAAGCCCTTCACGGAGCAGCGCGTCGAGCAGTGCCTGCAGCGCCTGCGCGCCCGTCGTCCGCGGCTCGAACCAGCGGGTCCGCTGCGCATCGCTGCGCGGCGGCACAAGAGCCTGGTGTTCTTCGATCGCGACGAGGTGTGGGCGTTCGAGGCGGCCGAGCGCCTCACGCGGGTCCACACCGCCCGGGGTGTCTTCGACGTCGATCTCTCGCTGTCGGCGATCGAGGCGTCGATCGGGCGGGCGTTCGTCCGGGTGCACCGCAACTGGCTGGTCAACGTCGCGCACATCAAGGAGCTCGAGCGCGACAGCGAGACGCGCGTATGGGTGGGTGAGGGGCTCCCGACCGACCCGCGCGGGATCCACGTGCCGGTCGCCCGAGAGCGCGCGCCGCAGCTGCGCGACATGCTGCTCGCGAGCGCGACCGGCCTGCGACGCACGACATGAACGGGGCTGCCCCGCGCGCTACGAGTCGCGCATCACCCTGCGGGCCAACGCCGGCGAGACGCTGTAGATCGCGCGCAAGACCTTCACCATCCCGATGTTCGCCTCGTCGGCGCCGCACACCATCGCGCGGAGGATCTGCCGCGCGCACTCCTGCGGCGCCATCCTCTTGCCGGTGCTCGTGTTCATCCGCGTCGCGACATTCGGGGGGAGCGCCTCGAGGACGTGCACGCCGGTGCCGCGCAGGTGATGGCGCAGCGACATCGAGTAGGCACGAAGGCCGGACTTGCTCGCGCAGTAGACCGAGTGGTCATTGGGGGCGATGGCGAGTCCAGACGTGACGTTGACGACCATCGCCTCGGGCAGGCGACGCATCTGGGGGAGCAGCGCCGTGGTCAGCGCGATCGGTCGCAGGAGGTTCAGCGTCAGGAGGCGGTCGGCGGCGTCGATGGTCGCGGGGTCGTCCGGATCGTAGCCGTCGTAGACCGCCGCGTTGTTGACGAGCACGTCCACGCCCCGCGCGCGACCGACTGCGACGACGGCATCGAGCCCCGCTCGATCCACGAGATCGGCCTGGGTGACCTCGAAGCCGAGCGAGCGCATGGCTTCGCATCGCTCGGCGTCGCGTCCGACGATCAGCACGGCGGCGCCGCGTTCGCGGAGCTGCATCGCCAGCTCCTTGCCGATGCCGTCGGTCCCCCCGGTCAGCAGCACGGTCTTTCCCTTCGGATCCATGGCGCGCCCCACCTCTCTCGGGCTCGTCCTAGCGCGGACGTCCTGCGCATGATTGGCGAAATCGGACAATCGACTCGCCTTGACCGCCTCGGCGGACCTGCCAGAGTGGGCCTCGGCCCATGCTTCGCGAGATCAGCGTTCGCCCTCCGGCTGCTTCCCTCGCGATCGCGACGACATCGCGCGTCGTCGAGGGCGGCGAGCTCCTCGTGCCCGCGGACGGTGAGCCGCTGCGCGTGGCGTGGCTTCCCGATGGCAGGACGCGGCTGGTCTACTCCGCGATCGAGGGCTGCGAGCACGGCGACCTGCGGATCGCGGGTCCGCAGTCGCGCGCGTTCTACAAGACGGCGTTGCGCGTCCAGTGGTCGCTCGTCTTGCCGTTCCGTCCCGGCTGGTCCTCGGCGTCGCTCGGCGTGCCCCCGCACGCGCTCCGCGACAGGTTCCTTCCCCTCGAGGATCTCTGGGGTCGAGCGGCGCGCGACCTCGGCGACGAGCTCGTGGCATCGCCCGACGCGGGGGCGGCACGACGGGTGGGCGCGAGCCTCACGCTGCTGCTCGAGACCCGTGCGAGAGCAGCGGACGAGCTGGCGTCCGCCCGCCTCGCGCGCGAGGCCGTCCGCCTGATGGAGGCGGGCGACGTACGGATGGCGCGCGTCGCCGAGCGACTCGGCGTCACGACGAGACACCTGCGCCGCGCGTTCTCCGAGAGCGTCGGCGTCGGGCCCAAGGACTTCGCCCGCGGGGTCCGTTTGCGGCGGGCCGTGCGGAGCGCCGCGAAGTCCAGGGACTGGGCGAGCATCGCCGCAGAGAATGGCTACTGCGATCAGGCGCACCTCATCGACGAGTTCCGCGCGCTCGCTGGGCTCACACCCGGGGCGTACTTCGACGAGCGGGTCGCACGACCCGGCGAAGCGCACTGCGTTCCGTCGTGAGTGCGGCGGGCCGACAGGTTCCACGACGTCCTCGCGCGCGACCGGGTCTCGCTGGCGGCCCTCGTCCCCGGCCGCAACGAGGTGCTGCAGGCCCGCGTGCAGGCCGCCGAGGCCCTCGGTCCAGCGTGGCACCGAGGGGCGCAGGCCGGGGTCGTGGGGCGTCGGCTGATGCGTTCGGGCTACCGCGCAGCGCTGCCGTACGAGGGCTACGACGAACGACGCAGCTCGGATGGTCCTGCGTCCTCAGCTCGTCACGCGGCTCGGTCGTATCGTCATCGTCATCGATCGCACCGACGTGCCGTGGGCCGACGTGCGCCGTTCGATCGCGTTGGCCTCCCGCGTCCACTTGCGACACACTCCCCCCCGCGTGCTCGCTCGCTCCGTGATGGCGCTGCTGCTCGGCCCCCCTGCGCCCACCACCGACGCGATCGAATGGACAGCGCCGCCGGCCTGCCCCGACGACGCCGCGCTCGAGGCCCGCATCGCCGCCTACGTCGACACGGCGGACGGCGCGACGACGACGCAGGCGACGGTGCGCGCGGTCGCAGCGGGCTTCGAGGTCGAGCTCGTGAGCGTCATCGACGGCGAGCCGCAGCGGCGCACGCTCGCGGCCCCCGACTGCGAGGTGCTCGCCGATGCGGTGGCGGTGGTCGTCGCGCTGGCGATCGATCCCGCCGCCGGCGCGCCCGAACCCGAGCCCGAACCCGAACCCGAGCCGCCGCCGTCCGGGGCCGTGGTGCTGCCGGTCGCGCCGCCCTCGAACCTGCGGGGCGTCCGCGATGCGCCGCCCGTCGCCGCCTTGGACGGCCGCGCGTGGGACGTCGGGTTCCGCCTCGACGGCGGCTACGGCAGCGGTGTGGCGCCGATCGGCAGCGGCGTGTTCGGACTGGCGTTCATCGTCGGCCGTCACCGCGGCTCGATCGAGGCGATCGGGCGGCTGTGGGCGCCGCGGAGCTTCGACGAGCCCAACGGCACCTACGGCGCGCGCGTCGTGATGGGCACGGGCTCGCTGCTCGGGTGCCTGCGCGCGCGGCCAGGCATGCGCGTCGAGTTCCCGCTGTGTGCCGGGCTCGAGGCCGGCGCGCTGTCGGCCGCGCCGCGCGGCCTGACCGACGGCCAGACCCAGCGATACCCGTGGGTCGGCGCGGTGGCGCGGCTGGGGATGCGCGTGCGGCTGAGGGAGCGGGTCGGGGTCGTGCTCGCGCTCGAGGGTGGGGCGCCGTTCGTCCGCGACGCGATCGACGTCGGCGGCGCCGATCGCCTGTGGACCACGCGGACGGCCTCCGGACGCGTGTTGGCGGGGATCGACCTCCGATGGCTCGGGCCGGGAACCGCCCGGGGTCGCTGACGTGTCATCCTGGGGTGGGGCGTGCGTTGTCCGGGGACGGACACGAGGCGGCGGAGATCTCGATCTCCAGCGTGACGGATGCGGCGACATCCGGGAATCCGTGGGGCACATGGGGTCATTGGGTCAAGCAGAGCTCGGGGGCGACCGACAGACGTTCGCGTCGCTGTACCGGCGCCACTTCGGCTTCGTGTGGTCGCTGACCGCCCACTTCGGCGTGCCCCCGGCGGCGCGTGAGGACGTGGCGCAGGATGTCTGGCTCGCGATCCATCGGCGGATCGACGCGCTGCGCCCCGACGCGTCGAGTCGGGCATGGGTCGCCTCGATCGCCCGCAACGTCGCGCTCCACCACCACCGCGCGCAGGGCCGACGGTTGCGCAAGCACGCGGCGCTCACCGTGGTCGCCGACATCGTCGAGCCGCCGCCGTCGACGGATGCGATCGCGACGCTCGAGGTGGTGCTGCAGCGGATGGATCCCGCGCAGCGCGAGGTGTTCCTCTTGATCGCGGTCGAGGAGCTGAGCGGCCCCGAGGTCGCCGCGACCCTGGGCATCCCGCTCAACACCGTGTACTCGCGGCTGCGACTGGCCCGCGCGCGGCTGGCCGCGGCGGTGAACGAGATCGACGAGCGCGACGCCGCGACGGCCCTGCGCAGCGAGCCGCCCTCGCGGGCTGCAGCGAATCGCATGTGGTTCGCGCTCACGATGGACCTCGGCTGGCGCGCTGCCGCGCCGATGACGTTGGCCTCGACGTGGACGGCGAAGCTCGCGGTGGTCGCCGTGAGCGCGATGACCACGGTGGTGGGGACGGCGGCGCTCGGCGGTCACGGGGACCGCAGCGCCCACGCGCACCCGTCGATCGCGGCCGCAGCGGCGCCCGACGCTCCCGCGTCGCCTCGCCGGTCGTCCCCGGTGCGCGCGTCGTCGCCGACCCAGGTCGTCGACGCGCCGGTGCTCCCGGTGGCCGCGACGATGATCGCCGCGCCCGCGATCGCGCCGGTGCGCCCGCGGGTGATCGCGCCGACGCGAGCGGCCCCGCGTGCGAAGGCCCCGGCGCGTGCGTCGGCGGCAGCATCGACGTCACCCACCGCGTCGCCGACGTCGAGTCCGGCCACGCTCGCCGCCGAGGCGGCGCTGCTCGGGCAGGCCCGGCGCGCGCTGGCGGACCATGATCCCGCCCGCGCGCGATCGCTGCTGCAGGAGCACGCCGATCGATTCCCCGACGGCGAGCTCGCGCTCGATCGCCAGGCGGCGTGGGCTCGCATGCTGTGCGCCGCTGGCGAGGCCGCGGCGGCGCGCGAGCTCGCGGCGAGCCTGGGCCGCGAACACCGGCGCGCGCCAGCGGTGCTCGCGGTGCGCGACGTGTGCCGCGAGCCATGACGCCGGGTCCCCCGCGAATGGTAGGCTGCAGGCCGATGGGGGCGCGCACACGGGGGCTCGCGCGGCGCGTCGCGATGACGGTCTGCATCGCGGGCGCTGGTGCCTGCGAGATCGCGCATCCGATCGGCGACGCTCCGGGCGACATCACGTTCGCCTCCGCCACCTCCGCGACCGCGACCAGCGTTGCGGTGACCACCGACGCGACCAGCGAACCGACCAGCGACGCGGTGACCAGCGATCCGACGACGTCGTCCGAGGACACTGGGCCAGGCGAAACGAGCAGCGCGGCCACCGACACGGACACCTCGGGGAGCTCGAGTCCGGAGAGCAGCGGGGGCAGCGACGACGCGACGACGTCAGCCGGAGGCAGCAGCGACGACGGCACGACCTCCGTCGGCGGGAGCGACGGCAGTAGCAGCAGCAGCAGCGGAACCGCGGGCTGAGGGCGACGCGGGCGACGACCGCGGGCCGGCGAGGATCTTGGTAGGCTCGCGCGCCCGTGTTGCTCGCATGGTCGTTCGCGGTCGCGGTCGCTCCGCTGGCCGAGCCGCATTGGCGGGCGCCGCCCGAGTGCCCCGACGTCACGGGGCTCCTCGCGCAGCTCGACGCGCACGGCGTCGCGCTCGACGGCGTCGAGATCCGCGGCGAGGTCACCGGCGCCGCGAACACGGGCTATCGCCTCGCGCTCGAGGTCGTGCACGCAGGCGCCCGCGAGGCGCGATCGATCGACGCCCGCGAGTGCGCGTCGCTGGTCCGGGCCGCGGCGCTCGTCGTCGCGCTCGGCGTCGATCCGGTCGCGGAGGTCGAGCGCCTGGGCGTGCCGATCGATCGGGTGCCCGCTCCGCGGAGCCTCGCGGCGCCGCCGGTACCGACGTCGCCACCACGGCGGGGCGACGATGCACGGCGCGATCCGTCACCGCGACCCTCGCCGCCGCGATCGCGGTGGCACGGCTGGCTCTCCCTGGGCGGTGGCGTCGAGCGCGGCGCCGTACCGGGGACGACCGGCGGCGCGGCGGCAGCCCTCGTCGCGCGTCGTCGCGGCCTGCGGCTCGAGCTCGGGGGCGCGTGGCTGGGGCCGCGCGACGCGGGCATCGACGTCGGTGGCGTGCGCGTGCAGCTCGGGGTCGTGACGGTGCGCGGCTGCCCCGAGCTGGTGTTGCGCCGCGCGAGCGTGCCGCTGTGCCTCGGCGTCGAGCTCGGGGCGATGCGGGGCGATGGTCGAGACGCGCCGGCCGCCCGCACCGTCCACGCGCTGTGGGTCGCGCCCACCGCGAGCGCGGGCGTGCGCCTGGGTCGCGGGGCGTTCGGCGTGCTCGCGCGGGCCGAGGTCGCGGTCGCCGCCGCGCGTCCCGCCTTCGAGCTGCGCGATCCCGGGGACCCGCTCGAGGTCTTCACCCCCGAGGCGGTCTCGGCGAGGCTCTGGCTCGGCGTGGAATTTCGGATCCTGCGGTGACGGATGCCGGCCATGATGGAGAACCGGGCAACGGTGGTGACTGACCCACGGATCACGCGGTTCGAGGCGCTGTATCGCGATCACTTCGGGTTCGTGTGGGCGGCGGCGCGCGGCCTGGGGGCGCCCGAGGCCGCGCTGCCGGACGTCGTGCAGGAGGTGTTCATCACCGCGTATCGACGCCTGGACGAGATCGATCTCCACCGGCCCGGGGCCAAGGGCGTCGGGCCGCGCGGGTGGTTGTACGCGGTCACGCGTCGCATGGTGTTCCGCGTGCGTCGCACGGCGGCGCGCGCCACCCGACGCGAGCTCGCGCTGCGTCGGCTGCCCGACGACGTCGCCGAGCCGCACGCCTCGGGGGATGCGGCCGTCGATCTCGCGCGGCTGCTCGATGGGCTCGACGCGCCGCAGCGCGAGGTGCTGGTCATGGCGGACCTGCTCGGCATGAGCGGGCCCGAGATGGCGACGCAGATCGGGGCGCCGCTCGACACCGTGTACTCGCGGCTGCGGCTCGCGCGGGGACGCATGCAGCGGCTCGCCCGCGCCAACGCGCTCGAGGCCGCCGCGGGCGAGCTGAGGCGCGTGCCCGACGGCGCGCGGGCGCGGTGCTGGCTGGCGATCGTGCCGGCGTTGTCGCCGACGGTCGCCGCGACGATCGGTGGGCTGGGCCTGGCGAAGCTCGGCGTCTCGGCCGCGGCGATCGTCGCCGTGATCGCGTGGGTCGCCGCGCCGCCGCGATCGCCGGAGGTGTCGACATCGGCCGCGCCTGCGATCGCGACGACGCCGACGATCGCGACGGCGCCGACGATCGCGACGACGCCGACGATCGCGACCACGTCGGTGGAGCCTGCCGCCCTGCCGCCCGCGCCCGAGCCGACGCCGATCGTCGGGCGCGCGCCGGTCGTCCCGGCGAAGCCGAGCGTGTCACCAACGACCCCTCCGTCCGAGCCGTCCTCGAGCGCCGTGGGGGGCGTCGACGCCGAGCTCGCGGCGCTCGAGCGGGCCGACGCGCGGCTGCAGGCCGACGATCCGGCGGGCGGGCTGGCGATCCTCGACGCCACGCGCGGGGCCGATCCCGAAGGTCAGCTCGCCGATGCCCGCGGCGCGCTGCGGGTGCGCGCGCTGTGTGACCTCGGCCGCGTCGCCGCGGCCGCGCGCGAGGCCGAGGCCCTGCGCAAGGCCTTCCCCGCCTCGCGCGTCGCGGCCGCGTCGCGCTGCGAGGGCACGTGACGGATCGCCGGGCGGCCGGAGAACCGAGGTCATGATGGTTGGTACACGTTTCTTGTTGGTGGTCACCGGGATGGTGGGAATGGGTGGTTGCGTGAGCCCGAAGGCGGTCGGTCAGACGCCGGACACGGAGGGCGATCCGACGGCGTCGAGCGGTGAGGACACCGACGATCCGACGGCGGAGTCGACCGGCGATCCCGGGACGCTCCTCATGTGCCCGGACAACCCGGGCATGTGCGCCGACGTCGATGGCAACTTCTGTGGCGACGGCGCGGGTGGGCCGGCCGATGAGTTCGACGCCGATTGCTGCCTGCGGCCGCGCTGCGACCTCGACGGCGAGTGCCCGGACGGCCGCGTGTGCGTGGTGATGAAGGGGTGGGGCGAGGGCGCGGCGTCGTCGACCGAGTGCGTGCCCGACGGTGACGTGTGCGGCTGCGGCGGCACGGCCGACGGTGATCCGAACGCGGCGGTGTGCGTGTTGGTCGAGGACGCCGGGCCCGCGCCGCTGCCGGGGCAGTGCACGACGGAGTCGATGGGTGACGCGCTCACCGTGACGCCCGACGATTCGGCGATGGTCGGCACCGCGAGCTGCGTCGTCACGCAGGTCGTCGATACGACGATCGACCTCGACTGCGCGGCGGGTGAGTTCACCGGCGCGCTCACGCTGGGCATCGGCACCGGCGCGCCGTCCCTGGCGCTCGCGGTCGACGACGCCGTCGACGTGACGCTGGCGAACGACACGCTCGGGGACATCCGTGAGTGGACGGTGGTGATCGCCGACGCTGCCGGCGAGCGCGTGGTCGTGGCCGGCGACGGCCAGGGGCTCAGCCTCGACGGCAGCACGCCGCCGTGGCCCACCGGCGTCGATGCGGTGGAGATCGCGGCGATCGGCTGCCCGGTCTCGGCGTGCGGCGACTACGGCGCGGTGCTGCGCGCCAGCCAGGGCGAGCAGCAGATCGACGTGGCCCCGGGGCAATCGGCCGCGGTGCCGGGTGAGTTCGGCGGCGCCGCGCCGGTGCTCAGCGTGTTCGAGGCGCGCCGCGGCGACGGCGAGTGCGATCGCCCGACCGCGCAGTGGTTCGGCTACTCGATGGTCGTGCCCGGACCGGCGTGACGACCCGCGGGCCGCCTGCTGCGGCGCTCACCAGCCGCAGCAGGTCTTGCCGTACTCCTCGAGGACGTCGCTGGTGGCACAGGCGTCCCCCGCGTCGCAGCTGCCGGTCTCGATCTCGTTCTCGAAGCAGGTGCACGTCACCTGGTCGCAGGCGATGCGCAGGCTCGGCGTGCCGCTGCAGCCGTACTCGCAGCTGGTGGGGCCTGCATCGAAGAAGCAGCCGACGTCGTCGTCGTTGCCGCACAGCCCGGCGACCTCGCCCGCGAGCGCGTCGCACTCGGCAGCGCCGGTCGCCAGCTGGTCGCAGCTCAGCGTGCCGAAGCACGCGTAGAGCTCGCAGCGGGCCAGCGCGCAGTCGGGCGTCTCGGTCGCCAGCTCCTCGCCGCACCCGGTGACGCACTCCTCGTAGATCCCCGACTCGGGATCGCAGGTGATGACCGTCGCGCAGTAGGCCTGGCACGCGCTGACGAACTCCGTCGCGCAGCCGACCGGCTCGACGGTGGTCCCGACCGTCGTGCCGACGGTGGCGTCCGTCGCCGTGTCGACGCCGGTCATCGTCATCGTCATCGTCGCGGTGGCGTCGGGGCCGGACACCTCGTCGCTGCCCGCGTCGGCGGACTCGGTCGCGTCGCCGCCCCCGGTCTCGTCGGTCGGCACTGCCGGACCACAGCCTGCGACCACGAACATCCAGCAGCTCGGCATCCACCCCAGCGCGCGTCTCATGGCACGAGCGTAGCCCCGCGGGACCCGCGGGGGAACCTCGGAGCCCGGCGGAGCAACGTCGATCCGGAGGGAGGCGGGGTTGTTCGCAGGGATCTCGTGGTGCGCTCGGCTCGCGGTGTCCGCCCTCGCCGCGCATGCGGCCGAGCCGCCACCGCCACCGCCTGCGCTCGACGCCCCGGAGGCGTGGGTCGTCGACGCGCCCGCGCCGTTCCGATCCGAGCCACTCGGGCTCGCCGAGGCCCTCGGCCAGGCCGCGCGGCACAACCCCGAGCTCGGGGCCGCGGCGCAGGACGTGCGGATCTCCGAGGCCCGCGTGCTCGCCGCCCAGGGGGCGTTCGACGTGGAGGTCACGGCGAATGTCACCGGCAGCACGAGCCGACGACCGCAGCGCGGCTCGCAGTTCGCCTTCGACGTCGGTCGCCGCAGCATCGGCGGTGGGTTCGGGGTGCGCCGCGCCCTCGAGACCGGCGGCGCGATCGCGCTGCAGTTCGACACCCAGCGGCTGCGCATCGATCAGCCCAACGATCCGACGAACGCGGCCGCGGGCCGATCGTCGCTGACCGCGTTCGCCGTGGTGCCGACGCTGACGCTGAACCACGCGCTGCTGCGCGGCGCGGGCCTGAAGGTCAACCGCGCCGGGATCGCCAGGGCCAAGCTGGCCCGGACCGCGGCCGAGGCGGCGCAGCAGGCCGCGGCGCAGCAGGTCACCCGCGATCTGGTGCGTGGGTACTGGGACCTGCTGTTCGCCCACCGCGATCTCGCGAACAAGCAGCGCAGCGCGGCGCTGGTCCGCGCGCAGATCGATCGCACCGCGAAGCTGGTCCGCGCCGGCAAGCGCTCGCGCCTCGACACCCGCGCGATCGAGCAGGCCCTCGCGGCGCGCGAGGCCGACGTGAGCCGGGCCGAGAATGCGCTGTTGGTCGCGAGCCTCGCGGTGCGCCGCGCGATGGGCCAGAGCATCGGCGGCCGCGACACGCTCGGACTCCAGCCGAGCACCGATCCGCAGGTGCAGCCGCGGGCGCTCGTGATCGAGGACGAGATCGCCCGGGCGCTCGAGGGCAACGCCACGCTGCAGCAGCTCGAGCTCGAGCAGGCCGCGCTGGGGATCGACGTGAAGGTCGCCGCCAACGCGCGGCTGCCCCGGCTCGACGTCGCCGCGAGCTTCTCCCCGCAGGGGCGCTCGATCGACACGCGCGGCGACGCGGCGAACGGCGTCGCGCCGCGGCGCGCCACGTGGGGCCAGGCCTTCGGCAACATGTTCGGCGACGACGTGCGCGCCGACGGTGTGCTCGCGGATTGGTCGCTCAACGGCAGCATCACGCTGACGTGGGACGTGCAGAACCGGGCGGCCCGCGGCGCGCACCAGGAGGCGAAGCTCACCGTGGAGCAGGCGCGGCTGCGGCTCGCCGCGGCGCGCGAGGACGTCAGCGCGCAGGTGATCGGCGCCGCGAGTGCCCTGCGCGCGGCGGGCAAGACGATCGTGGCGGCGGAGCTGAGCGAGGAGCTCGCGCGGGAGAATCTGGCGGCCGAGCAATCGAAGTTCGAGCTGGGGCGCGCGACGAACTATGATGTGTTGCTGCGGTTGGACGAGGTCGACGCGGCGGCTGGGTTGGCGCTCGCGGCGAGGGTGGAGTATCTCGCGGCGTTGGCGGAGCTGCAGCTGCTGACGGGGGAGATCCTCGTGGTGTACGGGCTGACGGGCGGTTGAGGACGCGCTACGCTGGGTCAGCCCGATCCGGCCACGCGATCGATCATGCCCCAGCAACCCGCAGTGGACGAGCGACTGGTCATGCCCGAGTCCGGGTTCGAGGTGGTCGGCGGCGAGGTGTTCGCCGTGAGCCCCGCGCACGAGCCCCATGGCAGTCGGCACTCGAAGTTGTCGGCGCTGCTCGAGGCGTACGTTGCACCCGGGTTCAACGCCGCGACGGACATGCTGACGCGGACCAGTCGCATGGACGACTTCGCACCCGACGGCAGCGTCTACCCCGTCGCGCGCGATCCGGTCACCGGCGGTCGGCAGCTCGAGCAGCTCGCGTTCGAGGTCACGAGCGCCGAGTCGCTCGCCCACGCCGGGCGCAAGGCGGCCGAGCTGGTGCGACGTGGGGTTCGTCGGGTGTTCGCGATCGACGTCGAGCGGCAGCGGGGGCTCGAGTGGTCGCCGCGGACCGGCGGCTGGGAGATCCTCGGCCCCGACGCGGTGATCGATGACCCCGCGCTGGTGATCCCGCTGCCGGTGCACGATCTCGTCGCGGCGGCGCACAGCGATGACGCGGTGGCGCGGGCACTGCTGGCGAAGGACAACCCGGTGCTGGTCGCGAACATCGCCCGCGAGCGCGCTGAGGCGGCGAGCGCCGCCGCGTCGCGAGCGAGGCTGGAAGCGACCGTCGAAGCCACCGCGCGCGCCGTCGTGGCGGTCCTGGAGGCCCGTGGCTTGGCGCCGACCGACGCGCAACGCCGCACGATCGCGAGCACGGACGATCTCGCGACCCTCGAGCGCTGGCACATCGCCGCCATCGCGTGCGTGGACGTCGACGACCTGCTCGCCCAAGCCTGACGGCTGGCTGACCGACGGGAGTTGTCCGACCGGGGCCGGAGGTTCCCGCGCCCGTTCACCCACCCGATCGCGGAACCTTCGGGCCCGCGCGGGCAACGTGGGATCCGTGGCGGTGCGGCAGGGCATGGCGGAGGCGAGCGCCGAGCGCCCGGACACCGCGGCGCCGTCGTACGTCCTGCGCGCGCGTTACCACGATGGGAAGAGCGCGCTGCTGCGGCTCGATCGCCCGCGCACGCGCATCGGCACCCGCGACGCGGAGCTCGTGCTCACGGACGGCGGCGTGTGCCCGCTGCACGCCGAGCTGGTGTTCCGCGACGGCCTCGTCGGCGTCCGCGATCTCGGCAGTCGCCGCGGCACCTGGGTGTGCGGTCGCCGGGTCGATCGCGCGGTGCTCGGGCCCGGCCGGTGGTTCCGCGTCGGCCACACCACGTTCGAGCTCGTCGAGATCGACGCCGGCGCGCCCGGTCGCATGGCCGATCCGCTGCAGACCCAGCTGTGGTCGGCCACCGGAGGCCTCGGCGCGCGGCCCGAGTCGATCGCGGGCGCGATCGCGGTGGTGCCGACGCCCAAGTCGCCGCCGCCGCCGATCGACGCCGCCGTCGTCCGCGAGCCGCCGCGCGAGCCGTCGCGGGCGATGGTGCCGCGTCGGCCCGCGGGTCCCCAGGGCGCGGCG
Organism: Deltaproteobacteria bacterium Ga0077550; assembly: GCA_001464385.1. Taxonomy (GTDB): domain Bacteria; phylum Myxococcota_A; class Polyangia; order Nannocystales; family Nannocystaceae; genus Xiheibacterium; species Xiheibacterium aquaticum. Next base: position 13,494 of record LNFB01000110.1, read on the forward strand.
CCGCTGCCGGTCGTCGTCGCCGAGCAGGATCCCGCCGCCGCGACGTGGCTGCGTCAGGCCCTCGCCGAGGGCGTGCCGTGCACGTGGGTCACCAGCGCCGCCGAGCTGCTCGCCCACGCCGGCGCGCACCCGCGAGTCGTCGTCGTGCTCGGTCGTCGCCTCGCCGAGGGCAGCGCCGATGACCTCGCGCGCGCGCTCGCGAAGCCGCCGTGGTCCGATCGCGTGGTCCGCATCGTCGCCGCGGGGATCGGCGACGACGACCCCGGCGTCTACTACCGCATCCGCGGGGGCCTCGCGCCCGCGGCCCTGCGTCAGGTCGTCGGCAGCGCGGCGCGTCCCCGCGGCCCGGGCCTCGCCCCGCCGTCGTCGTCGACGCGGGCGTGGGCCGATCGCCTGGTGTTCGAGATCTGCGCGGCCGCCAGCGCGCGCCCCGATGCGGCCAGCGCCGCCGCGGCGATCGAGGCCGGCATCGCGCAGCTCGTCGGCTGTGCCCGCGCCGCGTGCATCTTCCACGACGGGGCCACGGGCGCGCTGTGGACCGAGTCGAGCGACGAGCCGATCGAGGGCCACGCGTCGGGCGGCATCGTCGGCTTCGTCGCGCGCACGGGCTGCCCGGTGATGGTGCCGGTCGCGTCGGCCGACGCGCGCTACGATCGCCGCGTCGACGATCCGGCCGGCGGCGGCGCGCAGTCGATCCTCGCGGTCGCGGCCCGCTCGCACGGTGAGGTGCATGCGGTGCTCGTCGCCGCCCGCGAGCCGACGCAGGGCCCGTTCGAGCCGCGGATCGGCGAGGCGCTCGCGTACCTCGGCACCGAGCTCGGCCCGATCCTGCATCGCCTCGGCACCGCGATCCTCGCCGAGGGCCACATCGCGCGGCTGGTGCGGCCCGCGGGAATGCAGCTGTTCCGCCCCGAGGCGATCGCGGCGCAGGCGGCCACGCGCGACGACGGCGAGGTGATCCGCGTCGCGCCGTCGTGGAGTCGCACGCTGTACTGGGCGCTGCTCGGCCTGCTCGTGCTCGGTGTGCTCGGCCTCGCCCTCGGCGAGATCAGCCAGTACAGCACCGGCCCCGCCGTCGTGCGCCAGCGCGGCCGCGCCGAGGTCACCGCGCTCGGGGCCGGGGCGATCGCGACGATCGACGTCGAGCCCGGCCAACGCGTGCGCCGCGGCCAGGTGCTCGCGCGTCTGCGCGACGTCGCCGAGCGCACCGAGTACGAGTCGGCCCGCGCCGACTACGACGCCCAGCTCCGCAATCGCCTGCTCGATCCCACCGACGAGGGCGCCGCGGGCCAGCTCCGCCTGCTCGGGCGCCAGCGCGACGTCGCCGAGGCCGCCCTCGAGCAGCGCGTGATCCGATCGCCGCACGACGGCGTCGTCACCGACGTCGGCGCGACCGTGGGTCAGCACGTCGACGCGGGGGACGCCGTGATGGCCGTGGTCGACGATCACGAGGCCGCCCTCGAGGTGGTCGCGTTCCTCCCCGGCGGCGACCGCCCGCAGATCGAGGTCGGCATGCCGCTGCGCCTCGAGCTCACCGGCTTCGACTACGCGTACCAAGACGTCGTCGTCGAGTCGATCACCGAGGGCATCGTCGGGCCCGCCGAGGCCAAGCGCATGCTCGGGGCGCAGCTCGCCGACACGCTGCCGCTCGGCGGTGGCCTCGTGATGGTGCGCGCGAGCCTGCCGACGACGAGCTTCACCTCGGGCGATCGCACGTTCGGCTACCACGACGGCATGGGGGGCGTCGCCGAGGTCCGCATGCGCGACCAGACGATCCTCGAGGTGCTCATCCCAGGATTCGAGGAGCTATGACCGACGCACCGCTGCCCCAGTCACCGTCGGCCGGCGCGTACCCGGCCCTGCACCGGCTCGACGTGAACCGCCGCAAGCGGCTCGAGTACGTGCCGCAGATGCAGGTCGCCGACTGCGGCGCGGCGAGCCTCACCTGCGCGCTGCGCTACTTCGGCCGGCACGCGCGGCTCGACGACGTCCGCGCGGTGCTCGGCGTCGGCCGCGACGGCGCGACGCTCGGAGGCATGCGCCGCGCCGCCGAGCACTTCGGCCTGCGCGCCCGCGGCGTGCGGACCGAGCTCGCCGACGTGCGGGCCCTGCCGCGCGCGACGATCCTGCACTGGAACCTCGCCCACTTCGTGGTCCTCGATCGCGCGACGCCCAAGGGCGTGCAGATCGTCGATCCCGCCAACGGCCCGCGATTGGTGTCGTGGGAGCAGTTCGGCAAGAGCTACACCGGCGTCGCGCTGGTGCTCGAGCCGACCGAGGCCTTCGCGCCGATGGCCAAGGGCGGCAACCGGCTGTTCGCGTACCTCGCTGCGCTGCTCGGCCACCGCGGCACGCTCACGCGCGTCCTGACGATGTCGGTGCTGCTGCGGGTGCTCGCGATCAGCCTGCCGCTGCTCACCGCGCTGGTCGTCGATCGGGTGATCCCTCGCTCGGACACCAACCTGCTGATGGTCACGAGCGTCGGGCTCGTCGCGGTCATCGCGTTCCAGTTCGTGTCGCAGCTGATCCGGGCGCACCTGCTGCTCGAGCTGCGGACCAACCTCGACGTCCGGCTCACGCTCGGCTTCCTCGAGCACATGGTCAGCCTGCCGTTCGTGTTCTTCCAGACCCGCAGCGCCGGCGATCTCATGATGCGGGTCAACAGCAACACGCAGATGCGCGAGCTGCTGACCTCGAACACGCTGTCGGCCCTGCTCGACGGCACGCTGGTCATCGTCTACCTGGCGATGATCCTCGTGATGAGCCCGCTGCTCGGCGCGGTGGTCACGGTGCTCGCCGCGATCCAGATCGTCCTCTTCTGGCTGACCAAGACCCGCTACCGCGAGCTGTCGTCGCAGCAGCTCGAGGCCCAGGCGCAGACCCACGGCTACCTCGTGCAGCTCATCGCGGGGATCGAGACGCTGAAGGCCGCGGGCGCCGAGCGCAACGCCGTGGTGCGGTGGTCCAACCTGTTCGCGAGCTCGCTCAACGTCGGGCTCGAGCGCGGGCGGCTCGAGGCCCTGGTCAACGCGCTGCTCGCCGCGGTCAAGGCCGCGGCGCCGCTGGTGGTGCTGTGCACCGGCGCGGTGATGACGATGCGCGGCGAGATCACGCTGGGGGTCATGCTGGCGCTCAACGCCCTGGCGGCCGGGTTCCTCACGCCGCTCGGCACCTTGGTCGACAACCTCGTCACGCTGCAGGGTCTCACCAGCTACATCGAGCGCATCGACGACGTGATGGGCGAGGCGCCCGAGCAGGACGCCGCGCGGGTCCAGCCGGCGCCGCGGCTCACCGGCCACATCCGCCTGTCGAACGTCTCGTTCCGCTACGCCGGCGGAGCGCCCTTGGTGGTGCGCGGCGCGAGCCTCGAGATCGTGCCGGGCATGAAGGTCGCGCTCGTCGGCCGCTCGGGCTCGGGCAAGTCGACGCTCGCGTCGCTGATGCTGGGGCTCTACTGGCCCGAGCAGGGTAGCATCGAGTTCGACGGCCGCGATCTGCGGCAGCTCGACGTGCGGACGGTGCGGCAGCAGATGGGCATCGTCACCCAGGATCCGTACATCTTCGCCGGCTCGATCAAGGACAACCTGCTGCTCAACGCGCCCGATGCCTCGCCGCACCAGATGATGCGCGCCGCCCAGATCGCGCGGATCCACGAGGATGTCATGGCGATGCCGATGGGCTACCAGACGCCGGTCGCCGAGGGCGGGGCGTCGCTGTCGGGCGGACAGCGGCAGCGGCTCGCGCTGGCCCGCGCCCTCGTGAACGCGCCGGCGGTGCTGCTGCTCGACGAGGCGACCAGCGCCCTGGACGCGGTGACCGAGGCGGAGATCGCCCGCAACCTGTCGCAGCTGCAGTGCACCCAGATCATCATTGCCCACCGCTTGAGCACGATCATGTCGGCCGACGCGATCGTCGTCGTCGACGGCGGGCAGATCCTCGAGGCCGGCAGCCACGCCGATCTGCTCGCGCGGGGCGGGCACTATCGGCGCTTGGTCGAGGCCCAGGCGATGCAGGGCAGCGCGACGCAGGCCCCACCGCTGCGGCTCGCGGCGGGGGCTGGGCGCGGCGCGACGGAGGTGGCGCGATGATTCGATCGCCTCGCGTGGCGATGGTCGTGGCGCTCGTGGCGGCGCTCGTGGGCTGCGCGGCGCCGGAGGTCACGCCGACGACCGCGGTCGTGCCCGCGTCGACGCCGGCGCCAGCGCTCGCGCAGCCGGCCGCGGACCCCGGCTACGTCGGCGTCGTCATCCCCGCGGCCGCCGTCGATCTGGCGCCGACCTACGACGGCGAGATCGAGCGCATCGCCGTCGCGGTCGGTCAGTGGGTCGAGGCGGGCGCCGAGGTGGCGCGCTTCGATCCCGCCGCGGCGCGCGAGGCCCTCGCGATGGCGCAGGCCGAGGTGCGCGTGGCCCAGGGCGAGGCCGCGCAGGCGTCGGCGATGGCGCGGCACGCCGGCCGTCGCCTCGCGACCGAGCGCGTGCTGGTCGAGCAGGGCATCAGCGCGGCGCACGAGATCGACGACGCCCAGGCCGAGCGCGCCCGCCACGGCGCGGCGAGCTCGAGCGCGGCGGGTCGCATCGCCGGCGCGAAGGCCCGCGTGCTGCAGCTCGAGCGCGAGCTGGCGCAGACGAGCCTGGTCGCGCCGTTCCGCGGCCAGATCTCGCTGGTCTACCGCGAGGCCGGGGCGCAGGCCGGCCCGAGCAAGCCGGTCGTGCGCCTGGTCGACACCTCGTCGAGCTTCGTGCGCTTCGCGGTGCCGCCGGTCGACGTCGCGGCGTTCCGCGCCGGCGCAGCGGTCGAGGTCGTGCTCGACGGCGTCGGCGTCACGCTGGCGGCGACGGTCCGCGACGTCGCGCCCGAGGTCGATCCGCCGAGCGGGAAGATCTTCGTCGAGGCGCAGATCGCCGCGGCATCCGTGCCCTACGCCCGACCGCACAGCCCGGCGTCGGTGCGGTTGGCGGGCAGCCCGTAGCGCGCCGCGTCACCCGGTGACGCAGGAGCCCACGTCGGGCGCGCCCGGGATCGGTGGTTCGATCGGCGTGCAGGTCCCCGCGGCGCACGGGTGCGCCGGCGAGCAGTACGCGGCGCAGCACGATTCGTCGCAACAGCCGGCGACCTCGTCCGCGGGCGCGCACAGCAGGCCGCCGCCGCATGAATCGTCCTGGGCGCAGCCCACCCCATCGGCCCTGCCGCCCGATTCCAGGCAGCCGAAGCCGCGGTCCGTCCGCTGACACGTGCCCTCGCCGCACGCGTTCGGATCGAACGGGTCGCACGGGATCTGGCACTCCGCGACGATGCCCTCGTCGTCGATGATGCACACGCGATCGGCGGGGCAGATCGGATCACTCGGCGAGCCCGTGCACATCGGCGTGCACGAGGCCGTCGCCCCGCCCGGATCCAGGGCGCACCACGACGTCGGGCCGCAGGGATCCGATCCCGCCGCTGGCTCGCACGCGTCACCGTCGGCGAGCGGCTCCGGGTCCTGCGTCACGCACTCGAGCGTCGCGTGCTCGACCGGCACGCACTTGCCCCCGTCCTCGCAGTCCTGCTCCCAGATATCGCACGGCAGCGCCACGCCGACGTCGAACTTCGGCGGCTCCTCGGTCTCGTCCGGGGGGCACTCCGCGTCGGTCGTGCCCGCCGTCGAGCCGACCGAAGTGTCCGCGCCCGCGGTGCCCGTGCTCGCGCCGACCGTCAGCGTCGACGGGCCCCCCGAGGAGGATCCGTCACCGCCCGCGGTGCTGCTCGCCGACGCGGGCGAGTCGTCGTCGACCGACGGTCCACACGCGAGCAACCCGAGCAGTGCCAAACCCCCGAGCCGTCTGTGCAACGTCATGGTCGGTGAGACGGCACGTGCCCGCCGCTTCGGCTCACGAGGTTGCCTTCATCCGTGGGCCGCCGGCTGCGCGTCGCGCCGGCGGGCCGTCGCTGACCGCCACGGCGAGCGAGGGCGCACGCACGCGCGTAGGCTCGCTCGCCTGGCTCTGTCGCGCAAGTCGACGCCCCCCCGAAAGCGAGATATCGTGCCCCTTGGTGAGCGACGCCATCGCAGCGGAGGTCCGGGCGCTCCTGAGCGACCTCGAGAGTGATCGCGTCGAGCGCACGATCTCCACCAAGAACCATGACAAGTTCCGTCTCGCGATCTGTGCGTTCGCGAACGACTTCCCAGGCAGCGGACGGCCGGGTTTTCTGCTCGTCGGCGCGAACGACGATGGGACGCCGTCGGGGCTCACGGTCACGGATCAGCTCCTGCTGGAGCTTGCCGGCTTGCGGAGCGAGGGGCGGATTCAGCCGATCCCGGCGATGACCGTCGAGCGCGTGGTGCTCCCCGAGGGCGAACTGGCCGTGGTGAAGGTCCTGCCGTCCGACATGCCGCCGGTCCGCTTCGATGGTCGCGTGCACATCAGGGTTGGCCCCCGCCGCGCAATCGCGTCGGAGCAGGAGGAGCGGGTCCTCACCGAGCGTCGCGTTTCGAGTGCGCGCACGTTCGATCTCCAGCCATGCCGCGGTGCGACACTCGAGGACCTCGCGATCGAGCTCTTTGTGGCCGGCTACCGACCCCAGGCCGTCAGCGCCGAGGTGATCGCGGAGAACGGCCGACCGATCGAGCAGCAGCTCGCAGCACTGCGGTTCTTCGATCTGCGCACCCAATCGCCGACCCATGCCGGGATTCTTCTGTTTGGCAAGGACCCGCGTGCGTGGCTGCCCGGTGCGTACGTTCAATTCCTGCGCGTCGAGGGGACGAGCATCGCGGACGACATCGTCACCGAGCAGGAGATCTCCGGGGACTTGGTAGCGGTGTTACGTCGGCTCGACGACGTGACCTCCGCTCACCTGCAACGCAGGCCTGTGGCTCTGCCAGGCTCCATGCTCGCCGAGCGAACTGCGCAGACCTACCCGCCCACGGCTCTCCGCGAGTTGCTCCTCAATGCAGTCATGCACCGGAGCTACGACAGCAACGCGCCGGTGCGCTTCTACTGGTTCACCGATCGTATCGAGATCGATAATCCCGGCGGGCTCTATGGTGCGGCGCGACCCGAGAACTTTCCGAGTCGCAACGACTATCGTAACCCCGTCCTCGCGGAGGCGATGAAGGTCCTCGGTTTCGTCAACCGATTCGGCCGCGGTGTCGTGCGTGCGCAGGAGGAGCTGCGCAAGAACGGTAATCCACCGCCCGAATTCGCCTTCGACGATCCTGGAACGGTTCGGGTGATCCTCCGGATGGCAGCGTCATGACCACGGTTGGGTTCTTCAACCCGCTCGCGAGCCGCTCGCGCTCGCGCCTCGTCCTCAACCTCGGGTGGGTCCTCGCCGACTCGGGTTTTCGCGTTGTCCTGGTGGACCTCGATCCCTCCGCGACGCTCACAGGGCTCAGCGGTGCTCTCGAGCGGGCCGGTCGCACCGTGTTCGACGAACTCACTCGGCGAAAAGTTGCCGTTCCTGCGCTCGCCGTTCCTACGCCTGCGCTCGCGGAGATCGGAGAATCGATCTGGATCGCAAAAGCCGATCCCAGGCTCGCCATCCTCGACGCGGCAGTCGCCGCCGATCCGGCAGCGCCACCTCTTGGCGACGCGCTGAGATCGATGATCGACGCGGCCGCAGCTGAGGTCGACGCAAGTTTCGTGCTGTGCGACCTGCCCGCGGGGTTGGGCCACATGGTGCGCGCCGCTATCGAATGCTCGAACGTCATCTGCGTGCCCGTCTCCGGCCGAAAGCTCGAGAGCTACGTCGCGGAGGGGCTCGAGGCGAGTTGGGGGTCGTGGCGCGGCGAAGGAGTGCCTTTCCGCGATCGCTTCTCTTGGATCGAGGTCCACTCCGGCCATGACGCCGAGAACGCCCGGATCGCTGCGGCTCGGTTCCAGGAGAGGCTCGGCGGCGCGGTCATGGGGAGTCTGAAGGAGTTCCCGAGCTTGTCGGCGACCGCCAGCGCGGCGCAGAAGGCGGATGTCGCGCTCACCATGGCCGACGGTGTGAACGTGTCACAGCTCGCAGCGGTCGCGGATCTTCGGCGGCAACACGAGGTCTTGGCAACTGCGTTACTGCGGGCCAGTGGAGTCACCGACGACGACGCCTTCCGCAAGGAGGTCGAACTGGCGCTGTACACCGTTCTCTCCGAGGAGATGCCGGCTGCCCTCGATACCCTGTCATCCGGGACGTCGATCCACTCGATTGAAGACGTCGAGATCGAACGCGTCGACGTCCAGCGAGGCGGCGTTCGTGTCGCCGGCGCTGCGTCTGTGTCCGTCGGTCGCGACGGTGAGGATACGACGATGTCGTTTCCGATGAAGTTCGATGTGGCGCTCGATCGGTCGCATGCATCGGCGAACCGGGTCATGCGGCTCGACGTCGATACCTCGTCGTCCCACGAATGAGGCATCACGGCCCGCTGGCCGCGTCGCCCCGCGATCACCCGGGCACGATCTGCGTCAGCGCGAAGCCGGTCATGTCGCTGTACGTGTACGGGTACTGCAGCCCGCCCACGACCTCGTGCATCTCGGGCGCGGTCGGATCGATCTTGAACGCCTGGTCGCCGAGCGTGTCGACGAGCCACACGTAGCCCTCGACGTCGATGCTGACGCCCGCGGCGTGCTCGATGCCGCCGAGGGTCTCGGGGCCGAAGAAGTCGATCTCGATCGGATCGGTGTTGGGATCGACCCGCAGCAGCCCCGGGTTCGCCCCGCCGCTCCACGCCCCGGCGGCGATGCTCGCGATCCACAGCACGCCCTGCTCGTCCGACATGAGCCCGCGCAGGATGTTGTCCGCGTTCGAGTCGGGTGGGCCGGCGTTGGCGAAGAAGTCGTCGAGGTCCGCCTGCAGGCTGGTGAAGCTCGCCGTGCCGGGGTCGTACGCGTACAGGCTGTTGCTGCCGCCGGCGACCCAGATGCGCCCGGTCGCGTCGATGGTGATGCCGTACGCGTCCTCGCCCCCCGGCTGCGCGAAGGATTCCCAGCAGTCGCCGGGGGCGACCGGCACGCAGCCGTACTCGACGCGGTACAGCGCCTGGCCGGCCGAGCGATCGACGAACCAGAAGTCGTTGTTCGCGTCCACGACGCCGCCGTACGGGCCGTAGGTGTTGCAGTCGTAGCCCTCGACCGGGATCTCGACCTCGATGGTCCCGTCGGCGCCGTTGATCATCCACACCGTGACGTCGGCATTCTCCTCGTTGCAGAACGCGACCCACAGCCGCGGATCGTCGAGCGTGCACGCGTCGAGTTGCTCGGGCGCGGTCCACTGCACCGCGCGCGGGCCATCGCAGCCGCCGTCGATGTGCGGCACGTCGATCTGCCACGCGAGGCACTCGTCGGTGGTCCACGGCAGGTAGTTGGCGTCGGAGGCCGTCTCGACCACGCCGTCGCCGTCGACGTCGGGGCAGTTGTCCGGATCGGCGATGAACTTCGCGAGGCCACCGCTGCGGTCGAGCACCGCGACGTCACCGTCGAGGTTGACCGAGGTGCGCGACGGACCCTGACAGGTGCTGATGCCCACGCCCTCGTAGTCGTCGACGAGGTAGCGGCCGACCTCGGTGGCGGTCTGCGTGTCGATCTTCGACACCGTGCCCTGCGTGCTGTTGGCGATCCAGATGTACGAGAACTCGACGACGGTCGGGTTGCCGCCGCAGCCCGTCGTGCCGTCGTCGTCCTCCTCGCCGGCCTCGGAGCTCGAGCCCGGATCGGTCGCGGTGCCGGTCGTGCCCGGCGCGCCCGTCGAGCTGGTCGCGTCCGTCGCGGAGGCGGACGCGGTGTCGGTGCCGTCGGCACTCGCGTCGACAGAACCCGCGGTCGTGCCCTCGGCGCTCGACGTGCCCGCGCTCGTCGCGTTGCTCAACGAGCCGATGCCGTCGCCCGTGGTGCCGGTGGCCTGATCAGGGGCGCTCTCGGTGCCGCACGCGGCGAGCAACACGAGCGAAGCGGTGGAGGCGGTGAACGCGGCGAGGATTCGAGTTCGGTCGTGCGACAAGGAACACCTTCGGCCCCTCGGCCGCATCGGCTTCGACACCGATCACCTGAGGACTTTTTGGTGTCCCCGAAGAATTTCCTCCCTCGCTTCGGTCCTCTTTCGTCTCGAGTGCGAGCTGGGCCTACGCCGGCAGGGCCTTGCGCTCGCGCGGGGCATCGAGCGCCATCCGTCGCTTGAGCGCCGCGAGCTCGTCGTCCACCGAGCTCGCCGCGAGGGCGCGGAACTGGGCCTCGAGCGACGCGCCGTGGTGCAGATCGCCGATCTCCGCCGCGGCCTCGGCCGAGGCCTCGATCTGCTCGACGCGCTGCTCCATCCGCTCGAGCGTGCTCCACGGCGAGAGGCCGTCGAGGTGGGACAACGTGCTCGCGATCGTGCGCTGGGCCTGAGCGCGCGCGACGCGGGCGACGAGCATCGTGCGCTGACGCGACGCGTCGTCGATGCGCTGGCTCAGGGCGGACAGCGCGCTGCGGAGGTTGTCGACCGCCTGCTTCTGATCGTGCCACTGCGCCCCGTACGTCGCGGCGAGCTCGTCCTGTTCGGACTTGCGCACCAACGCCGCGCGCGCGAGCTCGTCGTGCCCCGAGCGGATCGCGAGCATGGCCCGCTTCTCCCACAGCTCGGCGTCGGCTGCGTGGCGATCGACGCGGTGGCGCAGCGCCCGCTCGTCGGCGATCGCGACGCAGACCAGCTTCTTCGCCTCGATCAGCTGCTCCTTCATCTCGTAGACGATCTGATCGAGCATCTTCGCCGGGTCCTCGGCGCGATCGATGCGGTCGTTGAGGTTCGATCGGACGAGCGCCATCCAGCGGTTCGGGGATGCCATGCGAAGTGCCTCCGGGCGGGTGTTGGGCCGCAGCGAGGCGAGATCCGCCGCACGGCCGTCGGTCGCCAACCCAGGCCCTCCGGGGATTATTGCGGCGCGATCGCGATGATCTCGACCCACACCGGCGAGGGGCCTGCGGCCACCGCTCCGAGGTGCTGGAGCTGACCGTCGGCGCCGATGCGATGGGTCGCGAGCGTGCCCGAGTTCTGGCCGGCCGCGAACAGGAACCGACCCCCGGGCTCGATCGCGAAGTCGCGGACGTAGGCCTCGGTCGGCGCGTGCCCGGCGGCGACGAGGCTGCCATCGGGCTGCACCGCGAAGATCGCGAGCGTGTCGTGGCCGCGGTTGCTGACGTAGACGAAGCGACCGTCGGGCGTGAAGTGGAGATCGGCGACGTAGTTGTCGCCGCCGTCGACGCCCGCGGGCAGCGTCGAGATCGTCTGCGGCGCGCCGAGCCAGCCGGCCTCGGCGTCGTAGGCCCACGTCGTCACCGAGTCGCCGTTCTCGTTCGACACCCACGCGACCGGTGCGTCCGCCGAGAAGATCATGTGCCGCGGGCCGTCGCCCGGCGCCGCGTCGACCTGCAATGGATCGTTGGGCGCGAGCACACCGGACGTCGCGTCGAACGTGAACTGGCGGATCTGATCGCCGCCGAGGTGGGGCACGAACGCGAAGCGTCGATCGGGCGCGAGCACGATCGCGTGGGGTTGCATCGCGACGTCGAGCGAGCTGATGGCACCTGGGATCACCGCGCCGTCGGGCTGCAGGCCGAAGCTCGCGATCTCGCCGCCGTTGAAGTCGGCGGCGAGCAGGTGCGGGCCGGCCTCGGAGCGCGACAGGTACACGATCGCGAGGCCGACGTCGGTCTCGGCGATGGGGCTCGGGGTGCCGTCGGGCGCGATCGCGTAGCCGAGCACCCGGCGGTCGCCGTAGCGCGCGACCCACAGCCGCGTCCCTGCCTCGTCCTGGACCATCGGCCCGACGTCGGCGCCGAGCTCGAGGGTCTCGACCGCCGTGGCCGCGCCGGTGTCGAGGTCGACGGCGAAGCGCATGACCGTGGTGCCGCTCGACACGAACAGCGCGAGCGCGGTGGGCAGCTCGGGCCCGGTGGTGCCGGAGCTGTCCGCGGTGGTGTCGGGGTCGCCGGTGCTCGACGCAGCGGTCGCGCTCGACGAGGTCGACGCGCTCGTGTCGGGATCGGGCGTGCTGGTCGTCGAGATCGTCGACGAGGCGCCGGAGCTCGACGATGCACCGCCCGAATCGCCCGAATCGCTCGCCTCGTCGCCGCACGTGGCGCAGGCCAGCACGAAGGTCAGCGCGCGGCGTCGCATCGCGGGATCATCCCGGCATTGTCGCGCCGCGTCCAGCATCGCAGAGCGCCGCGACCTGGCCCCGCAGCGCGGCGATCTCGTCGCCGAGCGGCGGGCCGAGGTCCTCCGCGCCCGCGCTCTCGGGCGCGAGCACGAGGGCGAGCACGGCGATCGCCTCTCGGACGAACTCTGGCGCGTCTTCCCAGCCCGCCGCGACGACGGCGCGATACGCCCGCGTGGCGCGGACCTGCTCGATCAACACGTCGACGATGCGCTGGTGCTCGGGCTCGAGCTCGCTGCCGAACGTGTGCGCGAGGGTGCGGGCGATCTCGCCGAGCTCGGGGAGGCGCTGCGCGAGCGAGGCGGTCCACGCCTCGATCGACGCGCCGTGATCGCCCGCCTCGTCCGCGAGCCGGGCGAGGATCGGGGCCCACCCGCGCACGGGCAGGCCGAGCTGCAAGAAGATCGGTCGCGGGCGCGCGGCGGCGACGAGCTCGATCCACCCGCGCGAGCGCTGGGTCGCGGCGTCGATCGGGAGCATCGCCGCGAACAGCTCCTCGATCCCCACCCAGTGCGGCGGATACTTGAACCGCGCGACGTCGAGGAGCAGGGCCAGGTCGCGCTCGACGTGCACGCCGCCGACGGGCGAGAAGTGGCCCTCGCCCGTCTGCCCGAGGGCGGCGCGATCATACGCCGCGATGACCACGCGGTCGGTCGAGCGCGCGGCCCGGAGCAGCGCCGCCCGCAGCGCCTCGACGTCGGACTCCGCCGCCCGCACCACCGTGGCGCTCGCACCGTTGCACGCTGCGAGGCAGCCGAGCTCGCCGAGCGTGAGGCCACGCGCGCGGACCTCGTCGAGCGGGACGCAGCAGTCGAGCAGCGACTCGTCGAACCACCGCCACGGCCCCTTCCACAGCCGCCCCGGATCGATGCCGAGGGCGTTGAGCCCCATCACGAGGGAGCCGAGCCCGCAGTACGCCGGCTCGGCCTGGGTGTGGAACTGCTCGGAGAGCGAGAAGAAGCCCTCGAGCGAGCCCGCCGCCAGCGCCTCGCGGAACAGCCGCTTGCCCTCGTCGCTGGAGAACGCGATCTGGCCCGCGGGCAGCGGCCTGCGGTAGTAGCTCGCGGCGCGGGACATGGCGACGCCGCGAGCCTATCGCGCTTCCGGGCCGGGGAGGCGACCGCGCGGGCGCAACGTCCGCGCGAGGTCACGGCGCGGCGCGACACGGGCGATCGTTGCGGCGCTCGGCGGCAGCCGCTAGGGTCGGTCGGTGACGAAGACGCACCGGTGGTCGCTCGCGGCGTGCCTGCTCGCCCTGGGCACGCCGAGCCTCGCGCACGCGAGCAACACCCGGCACCCGCGGACGCCGGTGATCTGGGAGGGCGTCGCGGCGTGCGGCGTGCCCGAGATCGAGTCGCCGTGCATGACGCTGCACGATCGCGGCGACGGCCCGCTGCACATCCCCTACGGCATCCCGTACGAGGACACCGACGTCGGGGCCGACGAGGCGCCGCAGAGCCGCACGCACCAGTTCGTCGCGTTCTGCCGCCAGCACCCGTTCTCCGAGGCGATCCCGAGCTGGATGACGGCGGCCGACGTCACCGCCTCCGAGGTGGTGGGCCAGGTGATGCCGGGCGAGGTGCCGACCAGCGACATCCTCGAGCTGCGCGACGACTGGGACGATTGCTGGGTCCGCATCGTCGACGACGCCGACCGCCGCCCGATCACCTGCGAGATGGCGGAGCAGGGCGTCGACTGGGACGCCTCCGCGGTGCCGGCGGGGGTCTACGCCATCGACGCGTACACGTACGAGCCGGCGCTCAACTTCTGGGTGCTGCGGCCCGGCGTGGTCAAGCTGCACGACGGCGATCCGGACGCGGTCGGTCCCGCGGCGGCGGTGAGCACCCGCGAGTTCTCGGTGCACCGCAACCAGATCGCGATGGTCGAGGGCTGCGCCGACGCGCCGGCCGACAGCACGTTCACGGTGTACTGGGCCAAGTACGCGTCCGATCTCGCCGAGCCCGAGTGGGTCGCGCTGGGGCCCGCGCAGGCCCTCGAGGGCGACGGCTTCGAGATCGAGTTCGCCCCGCCCGAGGCGCTGTTCGGCGAGTTCGGCATGCTCCGCGTCGACGTGGAGGATCCGAGCGGTCGGATCTACACCGCGCACATGGCCGACAAGTTCGTCGTGATCAACGCCGACGGCCCCGACGCGTGCGGCGGCACCGGCAGCTTCATCGGCGGCTCGTCCTGCGACGA
>LNFB01000111.1 GCA_001464385.1 Deltaproteobacteria bacterium Ga0077550
GTCGCCGAACTCGAAGAGGTGGAAGGGGTTGTCGAGCTTGCCCGGCTCGAACGCGCCGCCGAAGCCGGGCATGCGGGTCTGTGCCTCGTAGGAGAAGAACCGGTTGAGCCCGGTGTCCCGCGTCGATGCGTCTCCCGACGGCCCGTAGTCGTGATTGCCCGCGGCCAGGCCGTACGAGACCACGCCGTCGAGCAGCCCCATCGACGCGCGCGCGTGCGACCACTCGAGGTCGGTGTTGTTGTTGACGATGTCGCCGAGGTGGAAGACGTAGCGGACGTCGAGCTCGTCGACGTTGGCGCGGATCCACGCCGTCTGGCTGTCGAAGATGCCGGGGTTGCGCAGCGCGTAGACCTGCGTGTCCGGCAGCGCCACGATCACGCTCGACCCGGGGGTGTACGGACGTGGCTCGGGCGGCGGTGTGGGCGAGATCGGATCGGCGAGGTTGGCGAAGAACTCGGTCGAGAAGGCCGACGCCTCGGGGTCTGCCCCGTGTGGGGCATCGACCGGCAGGGCCGAGAGCAGGATCCGGCCCTGACCATAGGCGCCCTCGAGCAGCCCCGCCTTCGTGCCGTCGTCGCCCGCGGCGAGGACGATCTCGAAGCCGTCCTGGGCGTCGAAGCTGTCGCGGCCGATCGCGCCACGCCACGCGAGCGACCCGCCGTCGACCTCGATCCCGTCGAGCAGGGGGTGGTCGGGCGCGAGCACCCGCAGCTCGTCCAGCGCGCCCCCGGATCGGTGGGCCGTGTGCGTGCTCGGGAGGAACGGCGGCTCGGGCTCGGCCTCTGCGGACTGCGGGAGCTGGACGAGCACGTTCGCCGCGTCCACGAACGAGTAGAGGTCGTCGGCATACGCCTGCATGTACGGCGCGTAGGTGGGCAGCGTCGCCGCGTCGGACCCGATCACGATCACGCCCTCGAGTCCGAACGGCGAGCGATCGAGGGGCAGCGGCGCGACGTCGAACCCGGCCGCCGTGAGATGTTCGTCGGCGGCGCTGGATCCGGGCGCGAACACCCACGCCGTCGGTCGATCCAGGCACGTGCCCATCCGCGCCGGCTCCTCGACGGCGTCGGCGGGGGAGCATCCGAGTGACGCGACGATGGCGAGGGACACGGCGACGACGGCGTGCTTGGACATCGGCGGGCACCCTAGGCGGCCAACGCAACGGCGACGCGGTGCGAGGGCGACGCGTCGGTGACAACCTGTGGCGTGCGCCTCTTGGCGGGCGGCGCCTGCCTTGCTAAAAAGAGCTGCCATGCGCTCCCATGCCCGCGTCGCCCCCGTGCTCCTGTCGATCGCGTGCACGGGCTCCGGCGCGGGGGCGCAGGACGACGGCAGCACCGGTGCGCCCGCGGACACGAGCGGCGGCTGCGTCGACGCGGGGTGTGGCGACACGAGCGACGGCGACACGGGGGCGCCTGCGGGCGCGCTGCCCTGTGACGTCGCCGAGATCCTCGCGGCACACTGCGGCACCTGTCACGGCGCGACGCCGATGTTCGGCGCGCCGATGTCGCTGGTCGACTACGCGGACCTCATGGTGCCCTCGGTCACCGATCCGACGCGCACCGTCGGCGCGGTGGTGTCCGAGCGCATGGTCGCCGAGCAGCTGCCGATGCCGCCGACCGACGACGTGCCCGCGGCCGACGTCGCCACCGTGCGCGCGTGGATCGACGCCGGCATGCCCGCGTCGAGCGAGACCTGTGATCCGCCGGGCGGGACCACCGGCGACACCGGCGAGCCGCCGCCCGAGCTGCCCTGCGACGACCCGGTCGTGCTCGCAGCGAACGGCGGCGGTGACGGCACGAAGTTCGACGTGCCGCTCGTCGACGATCTGTACCAGTGCTTCACGTTCGAGTCGCCGTTCTCGGGCGACGAGCACGGCATCGCGTGGTCTCCGGTGATCGACGACGCGCGGGTGATCCACCACTGGTTGCTGCTGCGCTCGCCCGAGGGCACCGAGCCCGGCCAGTCGGTGCCGTGCGGCGACCCATTCGCCGGCAACGGCGCCCTGCTCATGGGCTGGGCCCCCGGCGCGCCGTCGTTCACGCTGCCCGACGACGTCGGCCTCGAGCTGCCGGGCCCCGGCGAGGTCCTCACGCTGCAGATCCACTACAACAACATCGCCGGCTACACCGACGCCAGCGACGCGAGCGGCGTCGCGCTGTGTGCCGGGCCCGCGCGGGCGAACACGGCGGCCACGGTGTGGCTTGGCACGCTGAACATCGACATCCCGCCCGGCGCCGAGGGCTACTCCACGAGCGGCGACTGCGACACCGCGCTACTGCAGGAGCCGCTGCACATCCTGTCGAGCTGGCCGCACATGCACGAGTTCGGCGAGAGCCTCACCACGACGATCCTCCGCGGCGGCGACCCGGCGGACGCCGAGGTGCTGGTGGCCGTCGACGACTGGAACTTCAACAACCAGATCTACTACCCGCACACGCCCGCGGTGCAGATCGATCCCGGCGACGTGCTGCGCACGACCTGCACCTACGACAATCCCACCGACCACGGCGTCAGCATCGGTGAGGGCACCGGTGACGAGATGTGCTTCAACTTCGCGCTGGTGTACCCGATCGACGCCGTCGGGCCCTTCCGCCAGTGCGGCCTGCTGTAGGGAGCGACCATGCCCGACGGATCTTGCCTCTGCGGCGCGGTGCGCTTCGAAGTCGCCTGCGCCTTGCCGCCGCCCGACGCCTGCCACTGCACCGCGTGTCGCAAGCACTCCGGGCACGTGTTCGCGTCCACCGACGTGCCCCGCACCGCCGTGACGATCCACGGCGCCGAGCACGTCAAGTGGTTCCAGTCCTCCGAGAAGGCGCGGCGCGGCTTCTGCTCGACGTGCGGGTCGTCGCTGTTCTGGGATCCGCTGCACCACGACTGGATCGGCGTCGCGATGGGGGCCTTCGACGGGCCCACCGAGACCGCGCTCAAGATCCACATCTTCGTGTCGCAGAAGGGCGACTACTACGAGATCGCCGACGGCCTGCCGCAGAACCAGCGCTGATCGGGTCGACGACGCGACCTCGGGTCGAGGCGCCGGTCGGCGCTTCGGTCAGTCGGGCGCGACCCGCAGGAACGCGACGCGCATCCGCAGGCCTGGCCGCGCCTCGACGTGGTGCTCGAGCTCCGGCGGGATGATCGCGTGCTCACCGGCGGTGAGCTCGCGATCGATGCCGAGCGCCGGCATCACGAAGCGCATGGTGCCCGCGAGCACCTCGGCGCGGCCCCACACCCCGCCGCGCGTGGTGTGCTCGCGCCGCAGACCGGCGGGCAGGGTGTGCTCGTCGAACTCGGCGGTCGTCTTGTAGACGCTCGCCCCGTCGGGCAGCTCGGAGGCAGCGCAGCGCGTGCACTCGAGCGGCGCGCCGATCTTCGCGGCGCGGGCGGCTTCGGTCGTGAGCCAGGGGTACGACGACTGCGGCGGGCGGTGTCGGACGTGGCGGCGGTGCCCGCAGTCGAGCGCGGCGATCCACACCTCGCCGTGCTCGTCGGCGTCACGGGTGAGCGCGACGATCGCCCGGGGGACGTGGGGAAGCACGGGACGAACGTAGCATCACGCGGACGTGATCAGAACCGGTCGAGGTTCGTCGCTTCGAAGAGGGCGTGCTCGATGCTCTCGAGCCCCAGGGAGTCCCAACCCGCGAGGCGATCCGCCGCCTCTCGGATGCGCTGTGCGGGCTGAGGACCGTAGTCCACCTCCTCGTTCACTCCGCCTTCGGCGTACGCCACCGCCCACGTCTCGACGTTGCGCTTGGGTACGAAGAGAGCCACTCGGTCCGTGGGAAGGCGCGGCGCCTCATCCTCGAGCGAGGCGACGCGGTCGTGGACCGTGCGGGTGTCGGCGTCGGTCACGACGAGAAGGCAGAGCGCGAGGCTGTTGGCTCGCTTGCGGTATGCGAGAACCTCCTTCTCGAACCGTTGGCGGACATACTGCTCCGCCGAACCGCCCGACGGCGGTGCCTGTTGTACACGGATGCACCGCGGAGCGAGGTCGAAGCGGGTCCGAAGGTAGCGGATCGCCAGCGTCGCATGGGCCTGATCCTCACAGAGCACGACCGCGAAAGCAACTCGGCGGTCACCCATGACCCGTACCTTCCAGGCCCCGTGCGATGAGTTCGCTCGGTGTCAGCGGCTCGTCGTCGTCGAGACGCATGCGGGCCGTTCGAACGGGGCCATTGTCTTCCCGCCACATTCGTGTGATCGGCAGCATGTCGAGGAGCTCCGGGTGGTGCGTGGCAATCACGACCTGCCGCCTCCCGTCCTCGACCTCCTCGAGGAGGCGCTGCATCCAGGGCTGAATCTCTCCGAGCGCCAGGAAGTTGTCCGGCTCGTCGAAGAAGCACGTGGTCCACTGCTTCCCGAAGTGTAAGACCGCGTAGAGGGCGACCAGCAGCCGCTGGCCGGTCGATAGCTCGTCGAGGTCGAACTCTCTGGGGCCGCCCGGGCCTTCGAGCGAGGCCACGAGCACCTTCGACCGACCCTCTGCGCGAAACCTCAGGCCGCGGAAGCCGGGGATGACGCTCGCAAGCTCCGTCGTCAGGCCGTGGCCCGCCGCGGTGTCCTCCTGCAGCGCGAACCGATACCACGACGCGAAGTTCGCGAGGTCGGGGTCCAGGGTCGAGCTCTCCCGGCGGGTCTCGGGGTCAATGCCCTCGGGGTCGGGACGGACCACCCGGAGCCGGGCGATGTGGGCCTTGAACGTCTCCAAGCGGGCGAACGCGGGGCGGTCTCCACCGATCAACGAAAGCGCTGACGTCAGAGCGGCCGCAGGAAATCGGGCCAGCTCGCCGTCGTCGTCGGGGAAGACGCGTGCTTCTCCGTCTGCGTACTCGAAGAGGATGCGACTACCTACGAAGAGGCGCTCCGCGACGATGACGGAGAGGTCGGCGTCGGCGTGCTGGTCCACCTCGAGCCGGTAGCTGAACGTCTCCCCATCGACCTCGAGGTCCATTTCGAGGACCTGCGATGTTCGTGGGTTCCAGTGGTTCCTGGTTTCGTCGCCGAAGAACATCGCGATCGGCTTCGACCCGAGGATGATCGCAGGGATGAACGCGATCACCTCCATCAACGTGGACTTGCCGCTGCCGTTCGCGCCGACGAGCGCCATCACGGGCTCGAAATGCAGCGTGAAGTTCACGAAGCACTTGTAGTTGTCGACGTAGAGCCGCTTCAGCATGGCCCGAGGAAGGCTAGCGAGCGAGGACTGCTTCCGCAAGGCGACGCCTCCACCGCCGTCGATCTCGATTTGACAACAAATCTTGTCCATTGTAGACCAAGCCCATGAGCGACGCCGCGATCGCCCTCGTGTCGGACAGCGCGCAGGCCCGGGCCGCGCTGACGCCGATCCGTCGGCAGCTCCTCGAGCACCTGCGCAAGCCCGGCTCGGCGGCCTCGCTGGCGCAGGAACTCGGCGTCGCGCGGCAGAAGCTCGGCTATCACCTGCGGGCGCTCGAGGCCGCGGGGTTGGTGCGGCTCGTCGAGGAGCGACAGCGTCGCGGCTGCACCGAGCGCGTGCTGGTCGCGTGCGCCGACGCGTTCGTGCTCGACCCATCGATGATGGGCGCGCCGCGGCCGGCCGCCGTCGACGCGCAGGATCGCTTCGCGTCGGATCACCTGGTGCGCACGGCCGCGGGCGTCGTGCGCGAGGTGGCGCGCATGCGGGCGGCGGCCGACGAGGCCGGCAAGCGCCTGCTGACGCTCACGCTCGAGGCCGATCTCGGCTTCGCGTCGCCCGAGGATTTCGATCGGTTCACCGCCGCGCTCACGGACGCGGTGGCCGAGCTCGCGCGCCAGTTCGCCCCGCGCCGGGGCGCACGGCGCTTTCGCCTGCTCGCAGCCGCCCATCCGGCGGTGGCGGGCAAGGTCAGCCCCGCCGTGCAGTGAGGACGCACCCATGCCCGCATCCAGCGATCCGCCCGCATCCCCGTCGTTCGATCGTCCCCTCGTGGAGGTCACCATCAGTGCGCCCGCCGCCGATGTGTGGCGAGCGCTGCGGGATCCCGCCGCGATCCGCGAGTGGTTCGGCTGGGACACCGACTCGCTCGAGGCCGAGATCGCCTACATCTTCGACGAACACGCAGCGGCCGACGACGACGCCCGCGTCCTGCGCTTCGGCCTGGGCGATCGGTTCGAGGTCGAGGATCGCGGCTCGACGTGCATCGTCCGCGTCGTCCGCCCCGCGCCGACCGCCGACACCGACTGGGACGACGTGTTCGAGGACATGACCCAGGGCTGGATCGCGTTCACCCAGCAGCTCGCGTTCGCCTTCGCCCGGCACCGCGGCGAGCACCGCCGCACGTTGTACTTCTCGGGCTCGCCGCGCGAGCGCGAGGCGACGCTTGGCGCCGCGGCGCTCGGCCTCGACGACGCTCGCGCGGGCGAGCGCTACGCGATCACGCCGGTGTCCGGCGAGCCGCTCGCGGGCACCGTGTGGCACCGCGGGCGCCACCAGCTCGGCGTGAGCGTCGAAGCGTGGGGCGACGGACTGCTGCTCGTGATGGATCGACCGGCCAACGACCGCTGGCCGCGCGGCGGCAGCCAGGCGATCCTCACCACGTACGGCCTGGACGACGCGGCGTTCGAGTCGCTGCGCGCCCGCTGGACCCGGTGGTGGGACGAGCACTTCGGGGAGAGCGCGCAGCAGTCGTGCGAGTAGCCGGGCGCGGGCGCTGTCGCCGGAATCCGGGTAGCATGGCGCGGTGAGTGAGGGAGGCACGCAGGAGCGCGCAGCCGGAGATGGGTCGGGTCCTCGACCGACGCCCGGGACGCCGTCGCGTGGCGGGCGTGACTCGCTCCTGACGCAGACGCTGGTCGATCCCTCGGGGGACGACGCGGGTGTGCCGCAGGCGAATCCCCTCGAGCGCGGCGCGAAGATCGGTCGCTACCTGGTGCTCGAGCGCGTGGGCGCGGGCGGCATGGGTGTCGTGTACGCCGCGTACGATCCCGATCTCGATCGGCGGGTCGCGATCAAGCTCCTGCACCACGACATCTCGCGGCCGGGATCGCTGAGCGGTGGCCACGCCATGCTGCTGCGCGAGGCCCAGGCGATGGCGAAGCTCTCGCACCCCAACGTCGTCGCTGTGCACGACGTCGGCGTCCACGACGGGGTCGTGTTCGTCGCGATGGAATTCGTGCAGGGCAGGACGGTGGCCGAGTGGATCGCCGCCGAAGCCCGGCCGTGGCGGGCGGCGGTCGAGGTGTTCGTCGCCGCGGCGCGAGGGCTCGAAGCGGCCCACGCGGCCGGCCTCGTGCACCGCGACTTCAAGCCCGCGAACGTGCTGCTCAGCGCCGACGGAGCGGTGAAGGTCACGGACTTCGGCCTCGCGCGGTGGCGCGGAGATCCTGCGCGCGAGCCCACCGACGACGTCGCGGCGGCGGTCGCTGCGGCCTCGACGGGGCGGTTGGGCTCGGCGCCGACGCAGGCCGGCGCGGTGATGGGCACGCCCGCGTACATGGCCCCCGAGCAGCACCTGGGGCTGCCGATCGACGCGCGCAGCGATCAGTTCAGCTTCTGCATCGCGCTGTACGAGGCGCTGTACGGCAAGCGCCCGTTCACCGCGGCGGCCCCGTCGGCGCTGGCCATGGACATCGTCGAGGGCCGGCTGCCCGAGCCGCCCGCCGGCACGAAGGTCCCGACGTGGCTGCGCGAGCTGCTGGTACGCGGGCTCGAGCCCGACCCGGAGCGTCGCCATCCGTCGATGGCGGCGATCATCGCCCAGCTCGAGCGCGATCCCAACGCGGCGCGCCGCACGTGGATGTTCGGGCTCGGCGCCACCGGCGTGCTCGGGGCCGTGCTCGGGGTCCAGCTGCTCGCGCGGGGCGAAGCGCCGTGCAGCGACATGGGCCGGCACCTCGTCGGCGTCTGGGACGGCGAGGTCCGCGAGCGCGTCCGCGACGCGCTGTTCGCCACCGGCGTCGGCTTCGCGGCCAGCACGTGGGAGCGCGTCGAGCAGGGCGTCGACGCGTACGCCGAGGCGTGGACCGCCGCGCGGGAGGATGCCTGCGCCGCGACGCGGATCCGCGGCGATCAGTCCGAGGCGTTGCTCGATCTCCGGATGGCGTGCCTCGATGGTCGCCTGCACGACGTCCGCGCGATGGTCGGCGTGCTCGCGGACGCCGATCAGACGGTCGTCGCGAACGCGGTCGCGGTCGTCGCCGCGCTGCCGCCGTTGGGCCCGTGCGCCGACGCCCAGGGCCTCGGCGCCGCGATCCCGCGACCCGACGATCCGAGCGCGCTGGCGGCCCTCGAGCTCGCGGAGCAGCGCCTCGCCGAGGCCGAGCAGTACGGCAAGGCCGGCAAGTATCCGGAGGCGCTCGCGCTGGCCCGTGCGGTGTTCGACGAGGCCGCGGCGATCGGCTACGCGCCGATGGACGTCCGCGCGTTGCGTCGTCGCGGCGCCCTCGAGCACACCAACGGCCTCGACGCCGAGGCCGAGCAGACCCTCGCCGCCGCCTACTTCCTCGCCGTGCGCAACGACGACGACGACCTCGCCGCCCAGGCCGCCGCGGAGCTCGTGACCGTGGTGGGCGAGGTGCTGCAGCGCCCCGTCGACGCCCGTCGATGGGCCGAGCACGCGGCCGCGCACGCCGACGCCGAGGGCGACGGATTGCTGCAGGCCGCGGTGCCCCACGCCCTCGCCGGTGTCGCGCTGCGACAGGGCGAGTACGCCGAGGCCCGCGAGCTCGCCGCCCGCGGCCTCGCGCTGCGCGAGTCCTTGCTGGGGCCCGAGCACGACACCGTGCTGTCGTCGATCAACATGCTCGGGCTGATCGCGATCGAGACGGGTCGTTACGACGAGGCGAGGGCCTACTTCGAGCGGGCGCTCGGGATCGCCACGCGCAAGCTCGGGCCAGACCACCCCGAGCTGGCCAAGCCGATCAACAACCTCGCGAACATCGCGTGGCGCCAGGGGAAGTACGCCGAGGCGAAGGCCGCGTTCGAGCGGGCGCTCGCGCTGCAGCGCGCGGCGCTGGGCGAGGGCCACCGCAACGTCGCGCAGCTCGAGAACAACCTCGCGGCCGTCGCGATGTCGACCGGCGATCACGAGGAGGCGGGGGAGCGCTTCCTCCGGGCGCTCGCGATCTGGCGCGAGGCCCTGGGGCCGGAGCACCCGCTGGTGGCCGACGCGCTCAACAACCTGGCGGTCGTGGCTGCGGCGCGCGGCGAGTTCGAGCAGGCGCGCGAGTACGACGAGAAGGCCCTCGCGATCCGCGAGAAGACCATGCCGTCCGATCACCCCGCGCTCGCGCAGAACTTCTCCAACCTCGGCACCGATCTGTATCGACTCGGCCGCGTGGACGAGGCGTTGGCGCTGCACCAGCGCGCCCTGGCGATCTACGAGAAGAAGCTCGATCCCAGCCACGACGACATCGCGCTGACGTTGACCGCCCTCGGCGACGATCTGCTCGCGCAGGGCAAGGCCGAGGAGGCGCTGCGCCTGCTCGAGCGGGCGCTGCAGCTGCGCGAGGGCAAAGAGATCGCCGCGGCCGACCTCGCGCAGACGCGGTGGTCCTTGGCGCGGGCGCTGAGCGAGGTCCCGCACGGTCGCCTGCGTGATCCTGCGCGCGCGCGTGGCCTCGCCCTGCAGGCGCGCGTGGCCTTCGCGGCGTCGCCTGGGATCACCGACAACCCGCTGGCTGCGATCGATGCCTGGCTCGCGCGACCGTGACGCGCGTCGCCCGCCGGTGCCTCCACCGGGGCTCGAAGCGGCGTTTC
This sequence comes from Deltaproteobacteria bacterium Ga0077550, assembly GCA_001464385.1. Classification (GTDB taxonomy): domain Bacteria; phylum Myxococcota_A; class Polyangia; order Nannocystales; family Nannocystaceae; genus Xiheibacterium; species Xiheibacterium aquaticum. Next base: position 9,716 of record LNFB01000111.1, read on the forward strand.
AGGGCCATTGGCGACCATGATCGTGCTGTGAATGATAGGTATTGCGGGTTACTTCTTGGCGTGGCAATGATCGCGGTCCGATGTTCAACAAGCGCCGCAAGCCCCCCGTCTCCGAGATGAAGGCCCTCGCGGAGGCACCGACGGCGCCGCCCGTCGTCGCGAGCGCCCCGGCGTCCGTCGTCGCCGCACCGGCGCCCGAGCCGGAGCCCGAGCCGCCGCGGTGCGCGAACGTCATCGCCAGCGACGCGCGGATCAAGGGCTCGATCGTCGCGGTGCAGGACCTCGAGATCGCCGGCATCGTGCGCGGCGACGTCGAGTGCCACGCGCGGCTGGTCGTCGCCGCCGGCGGTGAGATCCACGGCCAGGTCACCGCGCGCGAGCTCGTCCTGCACGGGCTCGTGCAGGGCGACGTCGAGGTCTCGGGACGGCTCGCGATCGGCAGCGAAGGGCGACTCATCGGCGACGCCTCGGCCCGCGCGGTGTCGATCGAGGAGGGCGCGGTCGTCAGCGGCAGCTGCTCGATGGGTCGACGCGGCGCGACGCCGGCGAACGACGAGCCCGAGACGATCTTCCTCAGCCGCATCATGGACGACGACGACGACGTGATGCCGATCGGTCGCACGGCCGTCGGCGCATAGTTCTCGTCGCCATGGCCGACGACGCGATCGATCTCAACCTGCTCCGGGTCCTCGATGCGCTGCTGGCGACACGCAGCGTGACCGCGGCGGCCGAGCGCCTCGGCCTGTCGCAGTCGGCGACCAGCCACGCGTTGGCGCGGTTGCGGGACGCGATGGGCGATGCCCTGCTGGTGCGCGGTCGTGGCGGATTGGTCCCGACCGCGAGGGCCGAGGCGATGCGCGGCGACCTGGCGGATGCGCTGGCGGCGATGCAGCGCGTCGTCGCCCGACCCGAGCCGTTCGAGCCCTCGACCGCGCGGCGGACGTTCCGCATCGCGAGCGCCGACTACACCGAGTTCCTGCTGTTGCCCCCGCTCATGCGGCGGCTCGCCGATTCGGCCCCGCACGTCGATCTCGTGATGCGCAACACGGGGGCCGAGCTCATCGGCGAGCTCACGCGGGGCGACTGCGACGTCGGCATCGGCCCCGCCGTGTCGACCAACGATCGGCCGGGGATCCGCTCGCGCGCGCTGTTCGACGACGCGTTCGTCTGCGTCGTGCGCCGCGACCACCCGGCGCTCGGGCGGCGCTGGACCCCGGAGCGCTTCGCGGGTTTCGCCCACGCCTTCATCGCCCCGCGCGGCCAGCCCGGCGGCATCGTCGACGACGCGCTCGCGCGTCTCGGTCTCACCCGCCGCGTCGCGCTCATGGTCCCGGACTTCCTCGCGGCGCCCTTCGTCATCGCGCAGACCGACCTCGTGCTCACGCTGCCCGAGCGCGTCGCGCGGGCGTTCGCGGCCTCGCTCCCCCTCGTGATCGTCCCGCCCCCGCTCGAGGTCGCGGGCTTCTCGATGATGTTGCTGTGGCACGACCGCGTGCACGACGAGCCGGGGCAGCGGTGGCTCCGCGAGCGCATCGTCGACGCGGCCCAGGAGGCGACGCCGCGGGCGCCCGGCCGCACGAAGTCCCTCGACGCGGCGCGTGGCGGTCGGTCGCGCAGGCGGTGACAAATCACCCGGCGCGTCCGTTCGTGCTACGTGGAACCCATGCGACAGCTCGCGGAGGATCTCTGGGTCGTGGAGCGGCCGCTGCGGTTCGGCGGGCTCCCGCTGGGCACGCGGATGACGGTGGTGCGCCTGCCGGACGGCGGGCTGTTCCTGCACTCGCCCGTGGCCCTCGACGATGCGCTTCGCGATGCGCTGCTCGCCGTCGGCACGCCGCGGTGGGCGGTGGCGCCGAACCGCTTCCATCACCTGTACATCGGGCAGTACCGCGACGCGTTCCCGGAGATCGAGCTGTTCGCCGCGCCCGGTCTGCCGGAGAAGCGCCCCGATCTGCGCTTCGATGCCGTGCTCGGCGACGGCGCGCCGCCGGCGTGGGCCGAGCACCTCGACGTAGAGTGTTTCGCGGGCCTCCCGATGACGAACGAGGTCGTGTTCCACCACCGCGCGAGCCGGACGCTGCTGCTGTGCGATCTCGCCTTCAACCTCGGTCGCGGGGCCCCGCTCGTGACGCGCCTCGCCTTCCGCGTCATCGGCGGCTACGGCCGCCTCGGCCCCACGCTCCTCGAGAAGGTGATGATCCG
>LNFB01000112.1 GCA_001464385.1 Deltaproteobacteria bacterium Ga0077550
CTCGACCACCGGCGACACCTCGACCACCGGCGACACCTCGACCACCGGCGACACCTCGTCGGGCTCCGACGGGACGTCCGGGGATCCGTCGACGGACGGCACGACGGGCGGTTCTGACACGGGGACCTCCGACGGCACGAGCTCCGACGGGACCGACAGCACCGGCCTTTCGGACACCGACACCGGCACCGACACCGGCTCCTCGACCGATGCGACGACGGGCAGCGACACGGGCGCGTCGAGCGACTCGGGCGCGCTCGCGATCACCGACGCCGGGTGAGCCTCGGCCCATCGCCTGGCGCTGACTCGCGCCAGAATTCCGACGGACGCAGGTGAGTGCGGACGGCACGGCGGCGCACAACAGGCCCGACACGGACCGCACGATCGCTGGCGTCAGACCATTGACCCCCCGGTCCGACCATCGAATAGTAGCTCGCAATGGGACTCGCCGCCGATCACATGCTGCGCGGGGCCTCGGTGCTGATCGTCGACGATCACGAGCCGCACCGGACCCTGCTCGCGAACTACCTCGGCGCCCTGGGATGCGCGTGCAAGACGGCCGGCGGCGGGAACGAGGCCCTGGCTTCGATCGCGCAGCACGCCTTCGACCTCATCCTGCTCGACCTGCGCATGGACGACCTCGACGGCATGGAGGTCCTCAAGCGGGCCCGCGCCTCCGGGTTCAGCCGCGACTGCATCATGATGTCCGCCGAGGGGACCATCTCCCACGCGGTCGAGGCGATCCGGCTCGGCGCCACGGACTTCCTGGTCAAGCCGTTCGAGCTCGACCAGCTCCACGAGCTGGTGCGTCGGGTCCTTGGCGCCCGGTCGCCCGCCGCCCGCAACGAGCGGGACCCCCGCCTGCTGTGGCGCGACAAGTTCGCCCCCGACCTCATCGGGGAGGCCGCGGTGCTGCGCGAGGTGTTCCTCGTGCTCGAGCGCATCGCCCACACCGATTGCACGGTCCTCATCCTCGGCGAGAGCGGCACCGGCAAGGAGCTCGTCGCCCGCGCGCTGCACGAGGCCTCGCAGCGGGTGAAGAAGGCGTTCGTCCCGGTGAACTGCGGGGCGATCCCGGAGACCCTGATCGAGAGCGAGCTGTTCGGCCACGCCAAGGGGGCGTTCTCGGGCGCGAGCTCGTCCCGCGACGGGCGCTTCGCGGTCGCCGACGGCGGCACGCTGTTCCTCGACGAAATCGGCGAGATGTCGCTCGCGGTCCAGGTGAAGTTCCTGCGCGTGCTGCAGGAGCAGGAGTACGTGCCCGTCGGCGAGACGCGCCCACGCAAGTGCGACGTCCGCATCGTCGCGGCGACGAACCGGAACCTCGAGGAGATGGCCGAGGCCGGGACGTTCCGCGAGGATCTGTACTACCGGCTCAACCTCATCCCGCTGCACCTGCCGCCGCTGCGCGAGCGTCGGGACGACATCCCTGCCCTGCTGCGCCACTTCCTCGATCTGCAGACCAAGCGCCGCAACTCGCGGGTGGGGGCGATCGGCGACGAGGCGATGGACGCGCTGTGCCGCTACGCGTGGCCCGGCAACGTCCGCGAGCTCGAGAACGCGATCGAGCGGATGACGCTGCTGCACTCCGGCAACGGCGTGCTCACGGTCGCGGATCTCCCGGCGAAGATCCTCCGCGAGGCCCGGCGCGACCTCGTCGCGCTCACGGCGGTCGATCTCGATCCCGCCGCGTCGTCCCCCGAGGGCCGCATCGAGCCCAGCGCCAGCAGCCCGCGGATGCGCCTGGCCGACGATGGGCCGGTCGCGCCCGCGGTGCCGAGCCCGATCGATCTGGTCGACTCGGTGCCGATCGTCCTCTCGCCCCACCCGCGGGTGCTCGCGGCGCCCGAGGACTTCCTGCTGCCCGACGAGGGGCTCGACCTCCGCCGCAGCGTCGAGGCGTTCGAGAACAACCTCATCGATCAGGCGCTCGCCCGCACCGGCGGCAACAAGAACCAAGCGTCGATGCTGCTCGGCCTGAACCGGACCACGTTGGTCGAGAAGCTCCGCAAGCGGACACGACGAGGCGACGCCACCGGCGACCCGGCCCCCTGAGCGCACCGGACCGCGGCCGCCCGTCGGCACGGAGGTTGCTCTAACGGCCCGCGTGGGCCTCGGCGTCAAAACCCTCGCGCTGCTGCTCGTCGTCTCCTCGCCGGTCGCGGCGCGCACGCCCGGCCAGGGGCGCGCGAGCGCCCGAATCAGCGCCCCCGTCAGCGCCCACGTCGAGGGCGTGCTGCGCGAGGAGGTGCTCGAGCTGCCCCTGGGCGCGACACCGGCAGACCACGTCGTCCGTGCGCTGCCGGGCACCCTCGGCTTCGAGATCGAGCTGGCCGTGGCACCCGACGACGTCGCGGCCGCACTCGACGCGGTGCCGTCGCCGTGGCACGTCGACGTCCGGCCGCTCGACGGCGCCGTGCGCATCCGCGTCGCGCACACCCGACCGGGCGTGGCGTTCGCAGCGACGCGCAGCGGCGCGACGCTCCGCATCGCCTACGGCGTCGCCGACGAGCAGACCCGCCTGCGGGCGTTCGCGACGATGGTCCGCCTGCCGTTGCCCGAGCCCGAGGATCTCGGCGCCGAGCTCGAGGTGTGGCAGGACGCGGAGCGGCAGATGGCGAGCGGCGATCTCCCCGAGGCCAAGCGCTTGTGGGAGCGCCTCGCCGAGGTGCCGCGCCTCGCCGACCTCGCCGCGCTGCGCGTCGCCGAGCTGTACATCGCCAGCGGCCACATCAACGAGGCGATCTCGCAGCTGCGCAGCGTGTCGCGCAACCACCCGCGCTCCGCGGGCGCCGCCCTCGCCCGGCTCGACGTGCTCCACCTCGAGACGCTGACCGGCCTCGGCAAGCCGACGCTCGCGCAGATCGACATCGCCGCCGCCGTCATCGATCGCGCGGGCTTCGACGAGTTCGCGGCGCTGCGGGCCTCGATGGTGCTCCGCGATCTCGGGGATTCCCCGGCGGCGCTGTCGCGGATCCCCGACATCGCGCCGCTGCCCGAGATCTGGCGGGTCACCGCCGAGTCCCTGCGCCAGGATCTCGTCGCCGATGCCCTCATCGGCCCCGCGCTGCGCGGCGATCCCCGCGGCACCGCGATCGCGTGGGAGCGCTGGTCCGCCCAGGCCGCGAACCTCGACGATCGCGACGTCGTCACCAACGTCGTCAGCGAGGCCCACGAGCGCCTCGGCCTGTTCGAGATCGCCCTGCCGATGCTGCAGGAGCACCTGCGCAAGATCGTGAGCCCGACGGACGAGGCCGATCTGGTCGGTCGCGTCGCCCACGCCTACCGCATGCTCGGCGACGTCGAGCGGGCGAGCTTCGCCGTCGACTTCCAGCTCGGCGCCCACGCGGGCGCACCGGGACTCCGCGCCGAGATCGAAGCGCTCGCCGTCACGAAGTGCGTGACCGACGGCCTGCCTGCCGCGCGGGCGTGGCTCGCCGCCGTCCGCAAGCGGACCACCTCGGCGGCCACGTCGCGGGCGATCGACGCGATCGACGACGAGCTGGTCCTGGGTTGGGGGACGCCGGCTCAGATCGTGCACTCCCTCGGTTCGAGCGACGGCACCACGACCATGAACCCCGCCACCCCCGAGTCCGCGCTCGACATCCGCAACGCCCGTGCGCTCGCCGTGGCGCTCGTCCGGGTCGGTCGGAACGCGCCTGCCGTCGAGATGCTCCGCAACCTCGCCGGCCGCACCGAGGACCCCGGCGAGCGCGACCGTCTGTCGTACTACCTCGGGGTCGCCGAGCAGGGCCTCGGCCACGTCGACGACGCGCAGGCGATCTTCCGCCACATCTCGACGCACGGCACGACCTTCGGGCAGCTCGCGATCACGCGCCTGCAGGAGCAGCGGCTGGTGAGCACCGTCAAGGTCCTGTCGACCACCGAGGGGAGCGTCACGCCATGAGCGACCGTCGGACGCTGGCGATCGACGCGACGCCGCTGTCGGGGCTCGATCGGCTGTCGCGGCACCTCGCGTTCCACGGCGAGCGTCAGGCCGTGCTCGCCGGCAACCTCGCCAACCTCGACACGCCCGGGTTCCGGCCGCGCGACCTCGAGTTCAAGGAGCGGTTCGATCGCGTCGTCGCCGATGGCGGCGTGCAGCGCTCGATGTCGTTCGAGACCGAGACCCTGACCCGCGACGACGAGGTCCCGGACGCCGACGGCAACTCGGTGTCGCTCGAGGGCCAGATGGCGCACATGGACGAGAACAACCTGCAGTACCGCTCGATCGCCGAGCTGCTGTCGCGACGCATCGGCCTGCTCCGATACGCGGCCAACGACGGCCGAGGATGAGACGACGATGACCCTGCTCCGCACCATGGATCTCACGGCCACCGGCATGACCGCCCAGCGCACGCGCATGAACGTCGCGGCGATGAACCTGGCCAACCGCTCGACGACGCGCACCGCCGAGGGCGGGCCGTACCGACGTCGCGAGGTGGTGCTGGAGACCGTCCCGATGGAGGGGGGCTTCGGCGCCGCGCTCGAGGGCGCGATGAAGCCCGGCGGCAAGGACAGCGCCGCACTCGGGGTGCGCGTCCAGGACATCGTCGAGAGCAACGATCCGCCGATGCTGGTGTACGACCCCGGCCACCCCGACGCCGACGCCGCGGGCTACGTGTCGATGCCCAAGGTCGACGGGATCGCGGAGATGGTCGATCTCATGGGCGCCGCGCGGGCCTACGAGGCCGGCACCAGCGTGCTCTCGACGGTGCGCCAGATGGCCGAGCAGGCGCTGAGGATCGGCCGATGAGACTCGAGGGCGTGCGCGACGTGGCGGCCCAGGCCGTCGACACCGAATCCCCCGCGGCCTCCCGCGAGCTCTCGGGTGACTTCGGCGCGCGGTTGCACGCCGCGATCGCCGACCTCGAGACGACGGCGACCAGCGCGGACGTCACGAGCGAGGGCCTGGTCACCGGCGAGGTCGACATCCACGAGGCGATGGTCGCGATGGAGAAGGCCGACCTCGTGTTGCGCGTCGCGGGCACGGTCCGCAACAAGGTGATCGAGGCCTATCAACAGCTGATGCAGGCCGGTGGGGGCTAGCGCGCGATGGGAGCACTGACCAACACGTTGACGCAGATCCGCGAGCTGTGGGGGCGCCTGGGCGCCCGGGCCCGCGCGGCGTTGGTGTCGGTGGCCGTCCTGGGCGTCGTCGCGGCCGGCGTCGTCGCGCTGATCGGCGGCGCACCCAAGCGGGTGCTGTTCTCGGGGCTCGACCCCAAGGATGCGGCCGCCGTGGTCGCGGCGCTCGAAGCGGCGAAGATCCCCTACGAGCTCGGCGCGGGCGGGACGATGGTCGAGGTCCCCGGCGCCGACGTGGACCGGGCGCGCCTCATGCTCGCCGAGCAGAACCTCCCCGCCACCGGCAACGTCGGCTTCGAGCTGTTCGCCGAGCAGAGCTTCGGGCTCACCGAGTTCGCGCAGAAGGTGAACTACCGCCGCGCGCTGCAGGGCGAGCTCGAGCGCACGATCGGCGCGCTCGATCCGATCGCTGGCGTGCGCGTGCACATCACCCAGCCCGATCGCGCGGTGTTCGAGGACGAGAAGCAGGCGCCGACCGCCTCGGTCACCGTCGACCTGCGGCCGGGTCGGCCGCTCGGCGAGCGTCAGGTCGGGGCGATCCGTCACCTCGTCGCGGCGGCGGTCGAGGGGCTCGATCCCGGCGACGTCACGGTCGTCACCACCGACGGCACGCTGCTGAGCCGCGGCGGCGCCGACGAGGGCGCGGCCGCGGCGCTCGACCACGAGGTCGACCTCGAACGCGATCTCGAGCGCCGCATCGCGCGTCTGCTCGAGCGCACCGTCGGCATCGACGGCGTCGAGGTCACGGTCGCCGCCGAGATGGACTTCTCGCAGACCGACACGACCGAGGAGAGCTACGATCCCGAGCAGACCGCGATCCGCAGCGAGGCGCTGCAGGAGTCCTTCGAGGGCGCGGGCGCGGGCAGCGGGGCGGCCTCCGGGGTCGCCGGCGCCGCGTCGAACGGCCCTGGGGCGACGCCGGGCCCAGCGGCGGGAGCCGCACCGTCCGCTCGCGCAACTTCGAGATCAACCGGACGGTCGTCCACACGGTCGGCGCCAAGGCGACGGTCAAGCGCCTGACGGTTGCCGTGCTCGTCGACGGACACTACACGACGCCGGAGGGCGCGACCGAACCCGTGTATGCACCGCGCACCGAGGCGGAGCTCGCCGAGCTGCAGGCCGTCGTCGAGAACGCCATGGGCTTCAACTCGTCGCGCGGCGATCGGGTGAAGATCTCGAGCGCGCCGTTCCGCGACCGACTCGATCCGGAGTCGGTCTCGGCGTCGCCGGTCGCCACCCCGACGTGGATGTTCGCGGCCGCGGCCGGCGGTGCCGCGGTCCTCGGCCTCGCGGCGTGGATGTTCCTGCGACGCAAGCGCTCCCGCGCGCTGACGCCCGAGGTGCTGAGCCTCCCGGCGCGCGTGAGCGAGGTCGAGGGCGCGCTCGCCCGCGGCGACGCCGGCCAGCCCGCGGCGCTGCCCGGCCAAGCCGCCGCAGCAGCGCTGCCCGAGGGGCGCGACGCCGCCCGGGAGCGCGCGCTCGCCCTCGCCTCGGCTGACCCCGAGCGCACCGCCGACATCATCCGCGGCTGGCTCCGCACCGATCAGCCCGCCTGAACCGCCGTTCGTGACCCCGCTGCCCTCGAGGGAGACCCGTGCCGGAACGTCAGCTCACTGGAACCGAGAAGAGCGTCGTGCTCCTGCTGAGCCTCGGCGAGGATCAGGCCGCGAGCATCCTGCACTTCCTCGACGAGTCGAACGTCCGGCAGCTGTCGGAGTGCATCGAGAAGATGAGCGCCGTGTCGCTCGGTCAGGCGGAGGCCGTGTTCGCGGCGTTCGACGCCGAGCACCGCGGCAACGCCATCGCCCTGGGCTCGGGCGCGCGTCGCATGCGTCGCATCGCCAGCCGCGTGCTCGGCCAGGAGAAGGCCGAGGACCTGCTCGCGAAGGAGGTCGAGGCCCCGCAGCCGCTGCGCCTGCTCAACCGCATCGACCCCGAGACGCTCGCGAGCCTGCTGGGCAAGGAGCACACGCAGTCGCTCGCGGCCCTGCTCGCGCACGTCGACGTCGACAAGGCCGCGGCCGTCCTCGGCCACCTGCCCCAGGACGTGCAGGTCGACGTGGTGCGACGCATGGCCAACCTCGAGTCGATCCCGCACACCACCATCCAGGAGGCCGAGCGAGCGCTGCGCGACGAGCTCGCGCTCGTCAGCGAGGCCAAGGTCGCGAACGTCGACGGCATGAAGCGCGCCGCCGAGCTGGTCTCGCGGCTGAAGGGCGCGATCGGCGAGAAGCTCATCGAGGCGATCGACGAGGGCGACGAGGAGCTCGCGGTCGCGATCAAGCGGGCGATGTTCACCTTCGAGGACCTCATCAAGGTCGAGAGCCGCGACATGCAGACCGTCCTCAAGGAGGTCTCGACGGAGCAGCTCCGCGCGGCGCTCAAGACCGCGACGCCCGAGCTGCGCGCGCACATCCTCGGCGCCATGAGTCGACGCGCCGCCGAGATGCTGATGGACGACCTCGACAGCATGGGGCCGGTCAAGCTCTCCGCGGTCGAGGAGGCCCAGTCGGCGGTCGTCGAGGTCGCGCTGGCGCTGCAGCGCGACGGCAAGATCACCATCGCCGGCGCCGGCGGTGAGGAGATGGTGTGACGCGCGGGCGCTACGAGCCGCCGTCGGCGTCCACACCGACGATCGAGGCCGCCCCGAGCGGCGCGGCTCCGTTCGCGTTCAAGCGGGCGACGCACGGCGAGATCCTGCCGTGGGTCCTCGGCGAAGCCGCCGCGAATTCCATGCCGCCGACCCAGGCGCCCTCCGACGAGGAGCTGGCCGAGCTGCGCGCCGCGGCGCAGCGCGAGGGCGTGGCCGCAGGCCGAGCCGAGGCCGAGCGCGAGCTCGCGACCCTCCGCGAGGCGTTCCTCGACGACGCCCGGACCTCGCTCGGCGAGCTGGCGGGGGTGCGCGCGGCGATGATCGAGGCGTGTCGCGGCGAGCTCACCGAGCTCGCGCTCGCGATCGCCGAGGCGATCGTGCAGCGCGAGGTCGAAGGCGGGCGCGGCGGCGTCGAGGTGTTCCTCGGGCAGGCCCTGCTCGAGATGGATCCCCACGAGCGCTGCACCATCTCGGTCGCTGCGTCCGACGCGGCGACGCTCGGCGAGTGGGCCGCGTCGGCCTGGCCCGGGGCGCTGGTGCGCGCGGACCCCTCGCTGCGCGCCGGCGAGCTGCGCGTCGAGGCCCAGACCGGCAACATCGAGGTCTCCCACGCCAAGCGGCTCGAGCGGATCCGGCGGCTCGTGCTCGGCGGAGGCGAGGGCCCGTGAACGCCGGCTTCGGACCGCTGTCGCGCACCGATCCCGCGGCGCTGCGCGAGCACCTCCGGGTGCGGGTGCAGGGCTGCGTCACGGCCGTCATCGGCCTGGTGGTCGAGGGCACGTGCGCCCAGGCCAGCGTCGGTCACCTCGTCGAGATCCGCACCGCCCACGGCGAGCTGCCGGCCGAGGTCATCGGCCTGCGCGACGGCAAGGTCCTGGCGATCCCGCTGGGGGACGTGCGTGGTATCGGCATCGGCGATGCGATCGTCGCGCGCCGCGGCAACGCGCACCTGCTGTGCGGCGATGGGCTGCTGGGGCGCGTGATCGATCCGCGCGGGCTGCCGATCGACGACCGCGGCCCGATCCTCGGCGCGCTCGCCGGGCAGGCCCTGTACGCCGACGCCGGCAACCCGCTGCGGCGGCGCCTGCTCGACGAGGCGTGCCCGGTGGGCATCCGCGCCATCGACGGCCCCCTGGCGCTCGGCCGCGGGCAACGCATCGGCATCATGGCGGGCGCCGGCGTCGGTAAGAGCCGACTGCTCGCCGACATGGTCACGGGCTGCAAGGCCGACATCGCCGTCGTCGCGCTCATCGGCGAGCGCGGCCGCGAGGTGGGCGAGTTCCTCGAGCGCACGCTCGACGCCGAGGCGCGCGCGCGCACCGTCGCGGTGGTCGCGACCTCGGATCAGTCGCCGCTGCTGCGCATGCGCGGGGCGTTCGCCGCCACCGCGGTGGCGGAGCACTTCTGTCAGCGCGGCGCCGACGTGCTGCTCGTCATGGACAGCCTGACGCGCTTCGCCATGGCCCAGCGCGAGATCGGCCTGTCGGCCGGCGAGCCCCCCGCGACGCGCGGCTACACGCCGTCGGTGTTCGCCCTGCTGCCGCGGCTGCTCGAGCGGGCCGGACGGTTCGAGCGCGGCTCGATCACGGGGATCTACACGGTGCTGGTCGAGGGCGACGATCTGTCGGATCCCGTCGGCGACGCCGCGCGATCGATCCTCGACGGGCACATCGTGCTGTCGCGCAACCTGGCGTCGCGCGGGCACTTCCCCGCGATCGACGTGCTCGCGTCGGTCTCGCGCGTCATCGATTCCGTGGTCCCGCCGCAGCGCGCGGCCCAGGCGGCGTCGCTGCGGCGCCTGCTGGCCGACCTCGCCGAGGTCGAGGAGCTCGTGGCGCTCGGGGCCTTCGTGCCCGGGAGCAACCCGGCCCTCGACCGCGCGCTGGCCCGCAAGCCCGACATCCTCGCCTTCCTGCGCCAGGCGCCCGGGCAGGCGGCCGCCGTCGAGCAGACCGCCGGTCTCATGGCCAAGCTCGTCGAGGGGATCACATGATCGCGCGGCGACGACGGCTCGAGCGCGTGCGCAGTCGCCAGCGCGACGAGGCCCGCGCGGCGGCGATCCGGGCCCAGGGGGCGGTCGGGCTCGCCGCCCGTGCGCAGGGCGAGGCGGAGCAGGCGTACGTCGCCGTCGCGCTCGCAGGCGCGACGGCCCCGGAGCTCGAGCAGGCGATGGCCGTCGTCGACGGATCGGTCGACGCGGTGAGCAGCGCCGACGCGGGCCTCCGCGCCGCGCGGGGCCGGGTCGAGGTCGCCTCGCGCGCGTGGCAACGGGCCGACGTTGCGCTCGCCCAGGCGCGGGCGCTCCGCGAGGCCCAGGCGCGGCGCAACGAGGCGCGCGAGCACGACGAACACGCTGCACGGAGGAAACGATGAGACGACTGCTGTGGATCTTCCTCGCCGCGGGGTGCAATCAAAGCGCGCGCGCCCAGGACGACGCGGGCGCAAAGGAGGAGCCGAGCCCCGCCGCCGAGGCGGAGGGCGAGTCGAGCGGCGGTCCGTCGGCCGACGGTGAGCTCGGGGACGACGAGCTCGAGGGCGCGGCCCCGACGGATCGCGACGCCGAGGAGCAGGCGGCCGCCGCGGCGAAGGTCGACGCTGCGATCGCAGCGGCCAAGGACCGCGGCGAGCTCGAGCGCCTGGCGATCGCGCAGCAGCGCAACGAGCTGACCGCCACGAGCGCCGAGCTCGACGCGCGCCTCGCCTCGATCACGACGCTCGAGGGGCGCATCGACGAGCTGCTCGGCGCCGGCAAGGTCGAGCGCGAGCACAAGCGCGAGCGGATCGATCTCTTGGCGAACCTGATCGCCACGATGTCGCCGCAGGCGGCCGCGACGATGCTCGCCCAGATGTCGGATGCACAGGCCCAGGATCTGCTGTTCTCGGTGGCGCAGACGGACAAGCGCAAGGCGGCGAAGCTGATCGCGACGATGCCACCGGGGCGCGCCGCGGCGATCGGGCAGCGGTACCTGACCCGGGATCCCGCGTCCCCCGAGTCGCTCGTGCCGACGACACCGCCGCCTGCCCGAAGTCCGGTGCCGACCGCGGCGGACGGGCCGCCCGGCGCAGCAGCGGAGCCGACGAAGGCGACGGCCGAGCCGGCCGCGCCCGCCGAGGAGACACCGCCATGAGCGAGCCGGTGCTCCGCGCGACGGGCCGCGCAGAGCTCGACCCCCGGGCGGATGGGCGCGCGGACGCCCGGGAGACGCGGGCCGACGGCGAACGGTTCGGCGACGTGCTCGAGCGATCGATGGAGGCGCTGGAACGCCCCGCGCCGGCCGAGGAGGACGACCGCTCCTTCGACGACGCGCTCGCAGCGGAGGAGCTCTCGGCGGAGATGCCGATGCAGGGGACCACCGGCGAGGCACCGCCAGCGGTGGCGGAGACGCAGGTCGCCGCGGTGGCCGGGGAGGAGACGGTGAGCAGCGCGGAGCTCGTCGCGACGTCGCCGGCGCCCGCGTCGACGCCCCTGGCTGCATCGACGCGCATGCCGACGTCGTCACCCACCGTGGCGTCGACACCCGCGCCCGCGCCGACCTCGACACCCGCGTCCGCGTCGACGCCCGCGAGCGCGTCGATGCCCGCGATCGCGTCGACGCCCGCGCCTGCGACGGCGATCGCGTCCGTGATCACCGGCCACGCCGCCGAGGGGCAGACGCGCGACGACGGTCCGGTCCGCGGACCGACGGCGCCCCCGTCGGACGCGGGCGGCGGGCGGTTCGACGTGTCGGCGCTCGAGGCCGTCGCGCCGCCGCCCGTCGCGACAGCCCCGCCCCTCGACACCGCGCCGCCAGGGGCCGCCTCGATGGACGGAGCCGTTCCTGCGCCACCGACGGGCGCCATGGACCCCGGCCTCCCCGAGCTTGCGGGCCCCACGGCGCCGAGCGTCGCGCCGCGGACCTCCGCGGACGCGGCGGCATTGCCCGACACGATCGCCACCGCACCGGTCCAGCTCTCGCGCGCCGAGGATCTGACGGCGGCGATCGAGCGGATGCGGCCGATCCCCCAGGGCGGCGCGATGGTGGAGGTCGAGGCCCCGGGGCTCGGGGCGGTTCGGCTGCACGTGGCGATGCAGGGCGAGACGGTCCGCATCCGGATCCACGTGCAGGGCGGCCCCGAGGCGATGTCCTGGTTCGCGCGCGAGCACGACGGGCTGTGCTCGGCGGCGCGACAGGCGGTGCCGGAGAGCGCGGGTGTCGAGCTGCAATTGCATTGCGGTGCCGACGATCGACGCGGCGGCACCTCGGCGCGGGGACAGGCCGACGTCGAGGACGAGCTCGCGATCACGACCGCGCCGAAGCGGAGCGTGGGCCAGATGGCGGTGCCCACCCCGTCGACGTCGCGCTCCCTCGTCGACGTCATCGCGTGACGGTGGGCGCAGCGCGCTGCACGAGCCCGCTGCGGGCCGCCACCGCGGGGATGCTGGCACGGAGGTTGAAGTGACGAGGTCTCGGGCAACGCCCGCGACGCCATGGATCCCACCTCCTCGACCACCAGCACCGCGGGCCTCGGCACCGCAGGACTCCAACCCGCCGGCGCTCCGCTCGGCAACGCACTGGGGAAGGACGACTTCCTCAAGCTGCTGATGGCGCAGATCCAGTTCCAGGATCCGATGAGCCCGATGGCCGACCACGAGTTCGTCGCCCAGCTCGCGACCTTCTCGGGTCTCGAGCAGCAGATGCTGGCCAACGATCGGCTCGGCGAGCTCCAGCTCGCGCAGCTCAGCACCGGCAACGCCCAGCTCGCGGGGTTCATCGGCGAGAACGTCGTCGCCCGCGGCGACACGATGACGCTCGGCTCGGGGCCGGTGCCACCGCTGTCCGTGCAGCTCGACGGCGCCGCCGCCAACGTGAAGATCACCGTCCGCGACTCGGCCGGCAGCATCGTGTCGACGATGGACGCCGGATCGCGACCCGCAGGGCAATACGACATCACGTGGCCGGGGACCGGGCTCGACGGCCAGCCCCTGCCCGCAGGCGACTACACCATCTCGGTCGAGGCGATGGACGCCCAGGGCGCGCCCGTCACCGCATCGCCGCTCATCAGCGGCGTCATCACCGGTGTGTCGTTCGAGAACGGCTTCGCCGAGCTCCTCGTCGGATCGCGGCGCATCCAGCCGGCCGACAACCTCGGCGCCCACCGACCCGACGCCCACCCCCACGACCGAGCCCAGCGGCGGCCTCGGCGGCTAACCACTCGATCGTCCACCCAAGAGAGCGAAGCGAACCATGTCGATCACCTCAGCGATGTACAACGGCGCAGCCGGACTCGGCAGCCACTCCGAAGCGATGGGGGTCATCAGTGACAACATCGCCAACGTCAACACCGTCGGGTTCCGCTCGTCGCGGGCGAACTTCTCCGACGTCCTGGGCGGCATGCTCGCTGGATCGCGCACCGGCGCCGGCAGCAGGATCGGGAGCGTCCAGACCATGTTCAACGAGGGGTCCCTCCTCGGCACCGGCAACGCCACCGATCTCGCGATCAGCGGCAACGGCTTCTTCATGGTCAGCGGCGCGGTCAACGGGATCGACGGCACGTACTTCTCGCGGGCCGGTCAGTTCCAGATGGACGAGAACGGCATGCTGGTGAACCCGGCGGGCCTGCGCGTGCAGGGCTACGGCCTGGACGCGTCGGGCAACCCGGGCTCGACGCTCGGGGATCTGCAGATCGACAGCGGCACCCTGCCGCCGGTCGCGACGACCTCAGTCGGGATCGACGCCAACCTCGACGCCGCGCAGGCCGTCGACCCGACGCCGTTCGACATCAACGATCCCGGGGCGACGAGCGACTACCAGACCTCGGCGACCGTGTACGACTCGCTGGGCAACGCCCACCAGCTGACGATGTTCTTCAAGAAGCTGCAGGACGCGCCCACGGGGCAGTGGGAGGTCCACGTCGCCACGGCCGGCGCCGACGTCGATCCGGCGGTCGCGCAGGACTTCACGGAGCTCGGCACCGGGACGCTCGACTTCGACACCGCCGGTGCGCTGTCGGCCTCGTCGCTCGGGAGCGTCAACGTCCAGTGGGCCGGCGCCGCAGCGGCGGTCATCAACCTCGATCTCGGCAACGCGACCGGCGCCGGGGGCAACGGCGTCGACGGCATCACCAGCTACGCGGGGGCGTCGGCCGCGAGCTTCCTCGAGCAGGACGGCTCGGGCACCGGCGAGCTCGCCGACTTCGAGATCCGCCCCGACGGCACGGTCGAGGGCCGGTACACCAACGGCGAGACCCGCTCGCTCGGCCAGGTCGCGACCGCGACCTTCGCCAACGTCGAGGGCCTCGAGCGCCAGGGCAACGCCCTGTTCCGCGCCACCGGCGAGTCGCGCGACCCCCTGGTCGGCATCCCGGGCACCAACGGCCACGGCGACATCGTCGCGGGCACCCTCGAGGGGTCGAACGTCGATCTCGCGCAGGAGTTCGTGACGATGATCGCGGTGCAGCGCGGGTTCCAGAGCAACTCGCGATCGATCACCACCGCCGACGAGATGTTGTCGGAGCTGGTGAACCTCAAGCGGTAGTCCAGCCCCTGGTGGTCCGCGTCCGTGGCCTTCGTACGGCCTCGCGCGGCGCCATCCCGAGCGGCGGCGCGACCCAACTCCGGGGCGCGCCGCCGCGCGCGTGCTGTCGGATTGGGGCGTGGCCGACGCGCTGGCGCGCGCTGGAACGCCCCCGGGCTCAGCAGCCCGAGAAGGCGACCCCGGGCTCGTCGGTGTCGACCCGCCGCAGATCGACGCGCGTCCCTCCCCCGCCGACGTTGAGCCACTCCCAGAGCGCATCGTGGAAGGTCATGTCGGTGCCGGCGATCTCCATCGGCGGACTGAACGCCTCGTCGGTGTCCGGAGTGGTGTGGAGACCGAACGCAGGCCCATCTTCGAGGCCGACGTGGGCACCGCAACGCGGCGCGAACAGGCCGGTCACGCTGTCGTGGTCGTCGAACACCCCGATCAGCGTCGCCCGGGCCACGCGGATGAAGTCGGAGATGGTCGTCGTGGGCGCTGCGAACCCGGGACCGATCACGACCGAGGTCCCGAATTTGTTGGGGTGCTGCGTGTAGACGTCGCTCAGCACGTTGTCCGCGAGATCGAGACGGACGAAGGTCGGGGTCTCGATCAGGCCGGCGTTCCCCGAGTTCAACGTGAAGAGCACGGGCATGAACTCGCAGCGATCCATGCGACCACTGGCGTAGTACAGATCCATGCAGGTCTCGTCGTGCACCCCGCCGATGCGGTCGAGATAGCCGCCCGACGCCCACTGGTCGTTGACGATCGCCATCATCTCGTCGGACCACCAGTCGTCACCGACGCCGTCGAGGTCGTAGTCGACCCGGAAGTCCTCGACGAGCGTGAGCCAGTCGTCGAGATCGAAGTTGGCATCGACGACCAGGGACCGATCGGCGGCGGGAAACGGCGCGAGGAACCAATCGGCGTTGGCCACCGCGCCCTGGGCACCGGCCGACGTCCCGGTGAACACGATCTCCGTCGCGTCGTCGAGATCGCCCACGGAGTAGCCGTCTGCCGCCGTCCACAGCGGGTCGCTGTTGCGCTTGCGCAACATGTTGCGCATCGCTCGCAGAACGTTGTGGCCCTGGGCGTCCAGGTAGAAGGTGTCGACGCCGTCGGTGAACTCGACGTCGCTCTCGGTGCCTTGCCACGAGTCTGAGCTGCAGTAGTAGGCCCAGACGTGGGTCCAGGTGGAGAACTCGTTGGTCGCCGAGGCCGACGCCATGCCCGGGCCATGGACGTGCCTCGCCAAGTCGGTCGTGCCGTCCGCGTTCCAGTCCGAGCTCATCTTGTTGGCGCTGTAGATGCTCTGTTGTCCGCACCATCGCTCGAGGCACTCGTCGTAGTCGCGGCAGGCGCCGCCGCCTTGCAGGTGGATGACCCACCGATCCTCGTCACCGCCCGACCCAGGCCGCACGTAGAACACCCCGGGCGTACCGTCGGAGCAGGTCGCGTCGGGGAACTCCAGCGGATCGATCACCACGCGGTGCAAGCACGTGCTGCCACCGCCGGGGCAGGCCGGGAGCTGGGACGTCCCACCGGGCGCCGACTGCGGCCCGGGGCATGACGCGGCCCAGCTCGCGGTCCCCACCGGACCGACGGCCGACGAGATGTCGGCCGCCTGCGCCGGCAGGGCAGCGAGCGTGGCAGCGAGCGCGGAGAAGAGGCGGATCGTGATCGTCGTGGGTCGCATCGAGGGATCCCTTGCGGACGAGCGGCGATACGATGACGACGGCCCTCAATCGAAGATCAGATCGTCGGCTTCGCTCTCGAAAGCTGAGACCTTCGCCGCGACGTGGCGGTTCGCGACCGAGTCCCAGCCGGCGAAGACACCGATGACGTGGCCCATGTCACCCGAGCCGCACGCGTTGTTGTCCCCGTCGGGGCAGTAGTAGATCGGGCTCCCCGAGTGCCCCGGCGACCCGTCCAGACGCAGACGCAGGTCGCGGTTACCGACTCCGGCGATCGGCTCCATCTCGCGGTTGAGATAGACCATCGCCGGATTCGGCGGGTCGCACTCCTCGGCCCAGGCCGGGAACGCGAGGTTGAAGACGTTGGTCAGCGCGGCGAGGGTGCCGTCCCCCGCTGTCGACAGATGCATGTGGTCGGCCTGGGGCGTCTCCCCCTCGGGGTACGACCCCGATAGGTCGATGACCGCCCAGTCGTCGGCGAAGTCGGTGCCTCCGCCGGTCCCGCTGCCTCCGCCATAGCCGGAGGCGAGGGTGATCGAACTCGCGTTCTTGCAGTCGACCGGCTCCGCGCGACAAACCGAGACGCCGACGACGGAGACGGGGTTGTTGTTGTCGTCGCTCACGCAGTGGGCGGCGGTCAGGATCTTGTCGTTGTCGACGATCACGCCGCTGCACGCCGAGTTCGGCGCCAGCACCTGCACCGCGGTCTTCTGGCGGCCGACGAGGCCGCTCTGGGCCTCACGGCCGTCGCCATCCCACACATGGAGCTCGTTGCCGGCGAAGGGCGCACCGCCCGGGGCGCAATCGAAGTGGTCCCACGCCGAGGGGTGCCAAGTCACCCGCGTTCCTGGCGGATGGGTCGGCGGAGCCGAGGCCGCGGCCTCGGACGCCGGCTGCTCGTCCCTCGCGGGTGCGTCGTCGTTGCGCGACTCGACCTGCCACATCCGTCCCTGGGCGTCGATCCGGCGCAGGCGCTGCAGCCGCCCGAGCGCGTCCAGCTCGGCGGGTTCGGCCGCGACGAACTCCCGCGCGCCGCCGTGCTCGGGCTGGTGGGAGAAGCGTGCCTGACCGACGTATTGCCACGTCAGCCGGCGACCGACGACCCGCTGTTCGGGATCGAAACCCTCCGGGAGCTCGTACGACCATGTGCCATCGCCGTTGTCGACGCGCGCGAGGCGGTCTTCAGGCTCCTGCGCCACTTCCCATTCGTCCCGCGATACGTCGTCTTGGGCACAACCGACGAGCGACGCCGCCATGCAGAGCGCAATCGCGAGGTTCTGCGAGATCTTCGACATGTCCACTCCACCCTCCGCGGCCACACAGCGGGCCGACGAACTGATCATGGACGTCGCGGGCCGCGGCGATGACGGCACCCGGTGCGTTGCGGCGCCCTTGGCCGGATCCGGGCCACCGAAGCACCCTCAGCCCGCCTTCGGGCCGCCGCTCGCGACGGGACTCTGACGGTGGAATCGGGCACGGCGAATGCAGCAGTGCCCCCGAGGCCCATGTCAGAAGCACCCGCGAGCGAACCGAAGAAGGGCAAGAAGCCGATGATGCTCATCATCATCGCGCTGGTGGTCGTGGCCGGTGGTGGTGGGGCGGCGTTCTTCCTGCTGAAGGGCGGCGGCGCGGCCCCGGCGGCGCACGGCGAGGCAGGCGGCGAGGGCAAGGCCGAGAACGGTGAGGGTGGCGGCAAACCGGCGGTCGGCAACGGGCCGATCACCGAGTTCCCGCCGATCATCGTCAATCTCAACGAGCCCGAGGGCACCCGCTACCTCAAGACCGTCATCGCCATCGCGCTGTCCGACGAGAAGATCGTGGCCGAGGTCGAGCGGCTGCAGCCGGTCATCAAGGATCAGTTCATCCGCGAGCTCAGCGAGCTGAACTTCCGCCAGACGATGGGCGCGAAGAACAAGCTGGCGGTCAAGCGACGCCTGCTCAAGCGGTTCAACGAGCTGCTCGGCCCCGACGCCGGCACCGACATCTTCCTCACCGAGTTCATCGTCCAGTAGGCCCATGGCGCACCTCGAACCGATTCTCAGCCGCGAGGAGATTGCCACGCTCCTCGGCGAGGCCGGCCGTGACGGCGGGCGACCGGGTGGATCTCGGATGCAGGCGGTCGGCATCGACCTGCTCGCCGAGGACCGCCACCTGCGGGCGCTCATGCCGACGCTGCAGGTGGGCTTCGCCCGCCTCGCCGAGGGGCTGCGCCGCATCCTCACCTCGGTGCTGCGCGCCGAGGTCCAGATCCACGACGAGTCCGCCGAGGTCGTGACCGGCCGCGGGATGCTCGACATCGCCTCGCGCGCGGCCTGCATCATCGCCCTGCGCGTGCGCTGCCCGGGCGCGAGCCTGGCCACGGCGGTGCTCGCCCTCGATCCGATCTTCACGTTCAGCGTCATCGAGCGCCTGTTCGGCGGCGGCGGCGGCCCGCCCAAGACGCCCGACGGCCGCAGCCCGACCGCGCTCGAGCGCCGCATGCTCACCCGCGCCCTCGGCCCGGTGTTCGAGGCGCTGAACGCCACGCTCGAGCCCGCGGGCTACTTCACCTTCGAGGTCCACAGCGTCGAGAGCCGCCTCGAGCTCATCCCGGGCTTCGGCCCCGACACCACCGCGCTGCACGTGCCGTTCACCCTCGAGATCGGCGAGCAGCTCGCGAGCTTCTCGCTCGCCCTGCCGGCGACCGTGCTCGAGCCCCTGCGCGGGAAGCTCGGCGTCCCGGTGAGCGACGCGGCGTGCAGCGCCGACATGCCGCGGCTCGTCGCCGAGGTGCCGGTGTCGGTCTCGGTCGTCCTCGGCCACGTCGAGATGACCCTGCGTCAACTTCTCCGCCTGCAACCAGGCACGGTCCTCGCATTGAGTCAGGGTCGCAACGACGAGCTGCCGGTGGCCGTCGAGGGTGTCGTCAAGTGGCACGGCACACCGGTTCAACAAGACGGCATGGTCGCCGTCGAGATCACGCGGAGAGACCCATGAGCCATTCAGTCGACGACCTCAGCCTCGTGCTCGACGTTCCCGTCCAGGTGACCGTCGAGCTCGGGCGCAAGACCCTGCCGATCGGGATGCTCATGCAGCTCGGTCCCGGCGCGGTGATCGAGCTCGGCAAGGCCGCAGGCGATAGCCTCGACGTCCTCGTCAACGGCAAGTTGGTCGCCCGCGGCGAGGCCGTCGTGGTCGGCGAGAAGTACGGCATCCGCATCACCGAGGTGGTGAGCGGCAGCGAATCGGGCAACGCCGCGAACGACGGCGGGAGCAAGAAGGGTCAGGTGAACAATGCTGCGTGAGTCCAACCTCTTCTCGGGCCTCTCTGCGAGCCTCGCGTTCGTCGGTGCGCTCGCGATCCCGCCGATCGCCGAGGCCCAGGCCGGCGAGGTGAGCGTCACGTTGGCCGAGGATCCGGGCGGCGTGACGGTCCGCATCCGCGGCGTCGCGCCCGACGCGAGCGCCGACCACATCGTGACCTCGAAGACCGGCGCGCTGCTGTTCGTGCCCGGCGACGAGGCGATGCCGCAGCGGCTGCGACCGCTCGAGCGTCACCGCCTCGACTACGTGCAGATCGGCCGCGCCGGCGAGCGCGTGGCGGTGCGCGTCGTCCAGCGCAAGAAGGCCAAGGGCACCCTCACGAAGTCGATGCGCACCACGCCGGTCCCCGGCGGCTTCGACGTGCGCATCGAGGACAACGCCGGGGTCACGACCGTGGCCCCGAGCGCCGCCGCGACCGCGAACTTCGACCGCGGCGCCGCGCTGTCGAAGATCGTCGGCGAGCCCGTCCCGCTGCCGGCCCCCGTCGCCGCCGCAGTGGCGCCGGCCGCAGCTGCCCCCGCCGTCACCGCCGTGGCGCCCCTGCCCCACGTCGCCGCCGCACCCCTGCCCCACGTCGCCCTCGGGGCGCAGACGCCCGCCCTCGGGGACGTCGCGATCGACGGGGCCGCACCGGCCCCCGCGCCGCGACCGGTGGTCGACACCGTCGATGGCGCGGCGGACGACGCGAACCCGCGGTGGGCCGCCGCCGCGACCCAGCAGGCGCCGATCGATCTGGCCCGCAGCGCGCCGCAGATCGGCCTCGCGTGGCTCGCCACGGCGATGCTCGCCTTCTCGGGCCTCGGCCTGCTGTGGTGGCGCCGGCGTCGGCCGATGCTCGAGACACCGCAGCCGCTGCGCGTGCTCGCGCGGGTCGGGATCGGGCCCAAGCAGCAGATCGTCTGGATCTCGGCGGGTGGTCGCTCGCTCCTGGTCGGCGCGACCGAGCAGCGCATCGACCTGCTCGCGGATCTGTCGGCGCCCGGCGTCACCGCGCCGGCGCCGATCGAGGCGCCATTCGCCGCGACGGCGGCCACGCCCGCGCCGACGCCCGCGCCCGACGGCCGCATCGCCGCGTTCAAGCAGCGCCTGCGCGCCGCCCTCGGCGACGAGCTCGCGGGTCGCAACGAGGAGCCGGTGCTCCCGCCGCACCTCGAGATGCTCACCGGCGATCCGCGCTGGGTCGGCCGGAAGGAATCGGCGTGAGCGCCGGACGCCGAGCCGCGCGCCCGTGGGTCCGGCGCACCGTGATGGCGCTCGGCCTGCTCGGCACGCTCGCGGCGACGCCCTCGGCCGTCGCCGCGCCCGCACCGGATCGGGCCAGCGCCACGGCGCCGGCGCTGACGGCCAACGACGCCACGCGCATGGCCGCGGCCCAGGACCGAGCCCAGGACCAGGCCGCCGCGCCGCTGGGCGACGCCATCGTCGCGGCCCTCGATCCGAGCGCGCCGGCCCCGAGCGCCGACGCGGCCCCGGCCTCGGGCGCCCGATCGGCGCTGCAGATCCTCGTCTTGATGACGGTGCTGTCGCTGCTGCCGGCGATCGCCCTCACGATGACGTGCTTCACCCGCATCATCATCGTGTTCTCGTTCCTGCGGCAGGCCCTGGGCTTGCCCGGTGCGCCACCCAACCAGGTGCTCACCGGCATGGCGATCTTCTTGACGCTGTTCGTGATGGCGCCGGTGTTCGGAGAGATCAACACCCGCGCGATCGAGCCGCTGCAGCGCGACGAGATCAGCACCACCGAGGCGCTCGCCCGCGGCAGCCAGCCGCTCGCGCAGTTCATGCTCCGTCAGACCTCCGACGACGATCTGCGGATGATGTACGAGATCGCCCAGCGCCCGCGCCCCGCGACGCGCGACGAGGTCTCGCTCGTCGTGCTCATCCCGGCGTACACCTTGAGCGAGGTCCGCACCGCGTTCACGATGGGCTTCCTCGTGCTCATCCCGTTCCTCGTGATCGACCTCGTCGTGTCGAGCGTGCTCATGGCCATGGGCATGGTCATGCTCCCCCCTGCGCTCGTCACGTTGCCGCTCAAGGTGCTCGTCTTCATCCTCGCCGACGGCTGGGGTCTCATCGTCCAGTCGCTGGTCCGGAGCCTCACGTCATGACCCCCGAAGGCGTGATGGACGTGATGATGCGGGCGATGACGGTGACCCTCGAGGTCGCCGGTCCGCTGCTGACCGTGGGCCTGGCGATCGGCCTCGTCATGGGTCTGGTCCAGGCGGCGACGCAGCTGTCGGAGCCCGCGATCGGGTTCGTGCCCAAGCTCCTGGCGATGGGCGGCACCCTGGTGTTCATGGGCGGCTGGCTGCTCGAGCGACTGACCTCGTTCGGCCGCGAGATGCTCGGGGCCATCGGGCAGATCCAGCCCTAGGCGGCCGCCATGGACCTCGCGGCGCTGCTGCCCGTCCTCGAGCCCTTCGCGATCCTCGCGATGCTGACGATGGCGCGCGCAGGCGGCCTGCTGCTGGCGCTGCCCGCCGGCGCGAGCACGGCGGTCCCCGGGCAGGTCCGCGCGATCGTGCTGGTCGCCCTGTCGCTGTCGATGATCGGCATCGCAGCGCCACCGGCGATCGCGTACGGCGACATCGTCTCGCTGGTCGTCGCGATCGTCCTCGAGGTCGTCGTCGGGCTCGCCCTGGGCTTCGTCGTCCACCTCGCGTTCGCGGGGTTCCGCATGGGCGGCGAGCTCATCGGCGTCGAGATCGGCCTGTCGTTCTCGGCGGTGGCGGATCCGGCGAACCCAGGTGCTTCGACCGCCACCGCGTCGCTGCTCGGCCACCTCGGCATCCAGCTCTTCTTCGCCCTCGGCATCGATCGGCTCATGCTCGCGGGGCTCGCCCACAGCCTGCGCAAGGTGCCGCTGGGCGGCGGCCGCGTCGGTGGGGCCACCGTCGCGGCCTTGACGGAGCAGGCCTCGGGCGCCTTCATGGTGGCGCTGCACCTGGCGCTGCCGATCCTCGCGACCGGACTCGCCGTGAAGTTGGCGCTCGCGGTGCTCGCCCGCTTCGTGCCCAAGCTGCAGATCTTCGGGCTCGCCTTCGGCATCACCCTCGCGGGTGGCCTCGCCGCGCTGCAGCAGGCCCTGCCCGGGCTCGGCGAGGCGGTGATCGGCCACCTGCGGGACGCCGTCGTCGCGTTCGATCGCACCATCGCGTCGCTCGACCGCCCGTGAGAGCGGCCCGCGCGCGACGGACGGCCCGCGCGCTGCGGACGGCCCGAACGTTGCACTCCAAGCGCCGCGGTGTCCGACGACGACCACAGCGGCGACCGCACGGAGGACCCGACCGCCAAGCGGCGCAAGGAGTTCCGCGAGGAGGGTCGCGTCCCGCAGAGCCGCGACGTCCCCGCGGCCGTCCTCGGCGCGATCGTGCTCGCCGGCGTCGCTTGGGTCGGCCCGCCGATGGCGCGCGAGGCCTTCGGCGTCATGACCCGCGCGCTGAAGCGGATCGCCGACGTCCCCGAGGGCGGCATCGGCGTGCTGTGGGAGGTCGCCCACGACGCGAGCGCCGTCATGGCGCTCGTCGTGATCGGGACCGGGGTGTCGCTCGCGGGCTGCAGCGCCATCATCGGCGTGGCCCAGACCGGCGGCCTGTGGTCGGGCAAGCTGCTCGAGTTCAAGCTCGATCGACTCGGCCTGTGGAGCGGCCTGCAGCGGGCCTTCGCCAGCGGCGAGATGCTCACCCAGCTCGGGCTGACGATCGCCAAGGCCGCGGCGATCAGCGCCGCGCTGTGGGTCATCCTCCACGACGAGATCCAGCGGCTGCCGGGCCTGCTCCACCTCGCGCCCGACGGGGCCGTGCACGCGATCGGCACCCTGCTCTTCCGCGTCGCCACGTGGGCGCTCGCGGTCACCGGCGTGCTCGCGGCCGCCGACTACCTGCTCAACTACCGCAAGATCCAGAGCCAGCTGCGCATGACCAAGCAGGAGGTCAAGGACGAGCTGAAGCAGCAAGAAGGTGATCCGCACGTGCGCCAGCGGCTGCGCGCGCGCATGCGCCAGATCGGCCGCAACCGCATGCTCGCCGCGGTCTCCACCGCCGACGTCGTCGTCGTCAACCCGACGCACTACGCGGTGGCGCTGCGCTACAGGCCCGGGGACGGCGGCGCGCCGATGCTGGTGGCCAAGGGCGTCGACCACGTCGCCGCGAAGATTCGCGAGGTGGCGCGCAAGCACCAGGTGCCGATCGTCGCCAACCCACCGGTCGCGCGCGCCATCCATGCCGCCGGCAAGGTCGGTCGGGAGATCCCCGCCGAGCTCTACGAGGTGGTCGCCCGCGTGCTCGCCTACGTCTACCGCATGACCCGCTGGAGGAACGCCGGATGAGCGCGCCTGTCGTCGACCGGACCGGCCGCACGGTCGCCCTCGGCCTCGTCACCATCGTGATGATGCTGATCATCCCGCTGCCGCCGGTGCTGCTCGACGTGCTGCTGACGTTCAGCATCACCGTCGGCCTGCTGGTGTTCCTGCTCGCGGTGAACTTCGGCGACCCCGCCGAGTTCTCGAGCTTCCCGTCGGTGCTCCTGGTGTCGACGATGCTCCGGCTGTCGCTGAACATCGCCTCGACCCGGCTGATCCTGCTCCGCGGCCACGAGGGCCCCGACGCCGCCGGCCACGTGATCCAGGCGTTCGGCGCCTTCGTCGTCGGCGGCAGCTACCTGGTCGGAATCATCCTCTTCGTCATCCTGGTGATCATCAACTTCAAGGTGATCACGGCCGGCGCCGGGCGCATCGCCGAGGTCGCGGCGCGCTTCACCTTGGACGCGATGCCCGGCAAGCAGATGGCGATCGACAACGATCTCGCCAACGGCCACATCAGCGAGGTCGACGCCCGCAAGCGCCGCAAGGCGATCGCCGACGAGGCGGACTTCTACGGCGCGATGGACGGCGCCAACAAGTTCGTCAAGGGCGACGCGGTCGCGGGCCTCATCATCACCGCGATCAACATCATCGGCGGCATCATCATCGGCGTCGCGCAGCAGGACCTGTCGTTCGGCGACGCCGCGAAGACCTACACGATCCTGACGGTCGGCGACGGGCT